>NZ_JBIFFS010000007.1:0-283334 GCF_043557255.1 Sulfitobacter sp. 1A13353
TGACGTCCTACGGCGCCTCATGAAGGGCGCGGACGCCACCAAAAGCGCTACCAGAAGTTACACCTCTCCCTGGGACATGACCCGCAATGAGCGGACAAACCTACCGTTGGCGACATGGCGTACAATGTCCGCATTGATGAATTACCCGGGGCCACTGAAGACTAACGCGCGTAACATTCGGGCGTCGTTGCGCTGTGTCATGCCAGCGCCCCCAAAGCGATCCAGCAGCCCCAGATCAGGAGGACAAGGCCAGATATTAGGTCGAGCCACCGAGTGGCACTCGGCGTGATCTTTGACCGCGCAGTGGAGGCTGCGGTCACAAGAAAGAGCCACCAAAGCGCAGAACCCGCGAAAACCCCAAGAACCAGCACATATGCGGCACCAGGCGAAGCCGCGGCAGAGGCCCCAATACCTGCAACGAGCGCCACAAAGGCCAAGATGGTCATCGGGTTCGAAATCGTAAGAGCGAAGGTGGTCGCAAACGCCGGAACCAGTCCCCTCGCGCCTTTGGCGTCAGCTGGTTTTGCTTCGGCCCCAGTCCCCTTTAGGAATGCTCGAATGGACAGCGCACCGAGGATTGCAATCAACAACCCGCCAAATATCTCCATAGGTTCGGCATAGCTGATCAAAATGCCCGTTGCTGTAAGGCCCGCTGCAACCATGAACCCGTAAACAGCATCGGCGCTCGCAGCTCCCAGCCCCGAGGCCATGCCAGAGGCTTTTCCATTTGCGAGTGTACGCTTAATGCACAATAGGCCGATTGGGCCCACGGGCGCTGCAACGGCTACGCCGACGCCAACGCCTTTTAACAATACTTCAATCATCTCATTCTCCATCGGCTGCGGGCTCGACACCCATCGCCGCCGTTTCTTTGTGGGTTTTCAGGGCAAAAATCGTTTCGGTGTGGCGGACTGCTGCGAGCGGCTTCACTACCTCCGCTAAGAAATCCTGTACGGCGTGCATGTCCTGCACCCGAAGTTTCAGCAGGTAGGAATGTGCGCCCGAAATGTGATGCAGCTCCATCACTTCAGGCCGGGCACAAAGGGCCTCAACGGCTTCGGCCTCTCCCTCATAGCCCATGTCCATCAAAACGAAGCCCGCGAGACCTGCGCCGACCCGGAGCGGATCGAGTGCCGCGTGCCAGCCCTGGATCGTGCCATTCGCGGCAAGCCTACGCAGGCGATCATTGGCGGTCGAAGTCGGCACGCCCGCAGCCTTGGCAATCACCGTGCTCGACGCGCGTCCGTCGCGCTGCACGACTGCGCAGATTATCCGGTCAACTGCATCCATAATCGGCCCCCATCTGGCTTAGCTCCGATATATCCGTACTGTATCCGACAGAATGCATCAATACTGGACAAGCTGCGGAGGTTTTGGCATGGGATCGGACGCGGGCCGACAAAACTAGGCACTTTCTGCAACCATCACCCCTTCAACCTTTGGCAGGAGATAGGTGTCGAATGTCAGAAGCCGTCATTCGTCCGGTAATCCCCCCCCCCGATCTTAAGGGGATGCGGAAGTAGAATTTTCTCGGCAGGATGAACGAGGAGATTCCGATGAAGAAGACACGATTCACCGAGGCCCAGATCATGGGCGTGCTTCGGCAGATGGACGGTGGCGTGCCTGCCGCCGAGCTGTGCCGCGAGCACGGGATGAGCAGCGCCACGCGGTACAAGTGGCGGGCGAAGTATGGCGGCATGGATGCCAGCCTCATCAGCGAGATGAAGGCGATGGCCGAGGAGAACCGGCGGCTGAAGCGCATGTACGCCGACGTTAGCATGCAGAACGACCTGCTGAGGTTTGTTGCAGCGGGTCCAAATGTGTTGCGCAACTATCTGTGAAGTGACGTAAATCTCATGGCGAGTATGGAGACTTTCCACACGCTATGAAACAGTAGGCCGCCACGTAAGCTGCGGCGGCCAACCGTCACGACTATGCCTTTAGGTGATGGTAAAACCGCGGCCGACAGGGTCGGTTTCATCGATCAACCATTTGGCATAGCCGATAACTTTCGCGGTGCCTTTAACCGTAGGGATGACAGCGCGTTGGTTCCCCAGCATGGTTTCGCCCAAAAGCTGGCCTTCGAAACGCCCCTGGCCCAACAGCCCTTCGGATTTGATGGTTTGACCGATCTTCATCTGCCCACGCGCTTCGAACATCGCCATCATCATCGAAGTGCCTGTGCCGCCGGGCGAGCGATCAAGCTTACCGTCGCTGAAGACATGCACGTTGCGGTAAAGGCTGTCCGCGTGGTCAGGCTCTTGCCAGAAGGTAGTGAAGTTCAGTCCCTGAATATGCTTCTCAGTCGGGTGCTGAATCTTCATCTTGGCGTTGATCTGATCCTTCACCAGCACACCCATCTCAGACAGCAGCTTGCCGTTCTGGGGGCCGATCGGGCGTACCCCGTCTGGCCATTTAACGACAGCAAAGAAGTTGCCACCAAAGGTGATGTCAGCCTTCAATTCGCCATAGCCCGGCAGGGTGATCGGCACATCTTGTTCCAAAACAAAGGCAGGGACGTTTTGGAATTTGGTCCAAGCGATTTGACCGTTTTCGCGGCCAACTTCAGAGGTCACATCACCCGCCGGTGTCTCAAAGCGGATTTTCGTCACATCGCCGCCCGCGTCATGCACCAGCCCGTGTGAGACCAGTGCCATAGACAGTGCGATTGTGCCGTGACCACACATCTCCATGAAGTCATCGCCGTCGCACCAAAGCATACCGGCATCATAGTCGGGGCTGGAGGGCGGGGTAACGAAGACGCCGACCATATCGTGGTGGCCACGTGGCTCACGCAGAAGGGCGGTTCGCACAAAGTTATAGTTGTCTCGGATAAACTGACGTTTTTCGGTAACGCTCAGCCCGTGGGGATAGGGGATGCCCCCGTGGATGATGCAGGTGGGTTCGCCATCGGTATGTGTATAGATCACATCGACGAAACGGTTATTGGTCATCATTGGACAGAGTCCTCCTGTGGTTTTTCTTGAAAAGTGAAAAAGTGTTAGAGTCCGAGGGCGCGTGGGATCAGCAGCACAAGTTGATCGGGGAAGGCGATCACGGCACCCAAAACAAGGAACATCACCGCGATAAAGGGCAGGTTCGCCCGGGTTAGGGTCAAGATATCGACCTTCGCGATGACGCTGGTGATAAACAGCGCGGCCCCAACTGGCGGCGTCTGTTGGCCGATGCCCCAGCAAAGGACAACGACCATGCCAAAGTGGATTGGGTCAATCCCCAGTAGTTTTACAGCGGGAAGGAACAATGGCACGATGATGAAGATCATCGCAATCCCGTCCAAAAAGGTGCCCGCGATGATCATGATCGCGCTCAGCATGATGAGGAACAGAATGGGTGACATGTCCATCTGTGCGAGCGGCGCGAGAATGCTGTCGGCCAATTGTTCAAACGTGAAGGCAAAGCCCATAACATGCGCAGTTGCAGTCACCAACATCACTGCGCCTGATAGAACTGCGGCTTCGCAGAAGGTTTGATAGAGTACACGCAGCTTGAGGGTACGGTAGTAGAACATGCCAACAAAGATGCCATAAACAACAGCCACGGCAGAGGCTTCTGTCGGGGTAAAGATACCACCCAAAATGCCCCCAAGGATGATGGTCGGCATTAGCAGCGCGGGAAGCGCTTTGCCAAAGGCAACCACCATGCGTTTGCCGCTGAAAGGTGCCTCAACTGGGTAGCCTTCGCGCACCGAGATGATCCATGCCACAATGATCAGAGCCACGCCCAGCAGCACGCCCGCCATCAGCCCCGCAGCAAAGAGCGCACCAGTGGAGATGCCAAGATAGGCCCCCAGAATGACCATGGGCACGCTGGGCGGAATGATGATGCCGATGGTGGAAGACGCGGCAGTGACGGCTGCGGTGAAGGGGCGGCTGTAGCCGCGCTTGATCATAGGGTCGATAATCATCCCGCCCACGGCGGCGGTGTCGGACATCGATGTGCCGCTCATCCCTGCAAAGAACATGGAGGTGACGACATTAACCGCCGCCAGACCGCCGCGCATCTGACCAACGAGGGTCTTCGCAAATTCGATGAGTTGACCAGAGATGCCAGAACGGCTCATGATTTGACCGGCAAGGATGAAAAGCGGCACCGCAAGCAATGGGAAACTTTGCACCCCGCGGTAAAGGCGCTGAGCGACGATCAACTGGTCGATGTCTCCCATCCAGAAGATGCCGATGGCGATGCAAACCAACGCAAATGCGATGGGCAGGCCGATGCCGATCAACCCCAAAAGGATGCAGAGGATTAAAAGCAGTTCCATGGTCGGTTATCCTCGGGTCAAAGATCGAAAGGGCTGTTGTCGGCGCCGTGGCGGCTGTCGGGGTCAAGCCCCTGACGAATGCGCGGCAGGCTGCGGGCAATCTGTATCAGCGCATCAAGGCAGATTAGCGCGCCTGCAATGGGGATCGCCGCATAAAGCCAGCTGCTAGAGATTTCCAAAACATTGGTAGTCTGCCCGGCAAAGCGGATAACCTGCCGCCCGCCATACCACGCCATGATCCAGCCCACGCCACCGATAAGTAGCTGGTTGATGACGTAGAGAACGCCTTGCGCCCAGAAGGGCAGGTTGCGCACAAAGACATCGACCTTCAGATGCGCACCCCGCCGCAGCGCCAGATAGCTTCCTAAGAAGGTAATATAGGTCAGCAGCGCCAGCGAAACCTCAAAGCTCCAGCTGAGCGCGTTGTCGAGGAGATAGCGGTAGATTACCGCCAGAAAAGCCACACCGACGGCCGCGAGCAGCAGGGCTGAGATGATCGCTTCGAGTATGCGGTTAATCATGGCTATCTCCTCTGGGCTGGCCTTACTGATCTGCGGCGCGGATCAGATCGATCAGCTTTTGTGCATCGGGGCCCTGCTCGGCTGCCCAATCTTCCCAGATTTGGCCGGATTGCGCGGTGAAGGCCTCAACATCAGCATCGTTCACTTCCATGCCTGCTTCCTCAAGGAAGCTGACAATCTCAGCGTCGGCTTTGATGCCCAGTTCAACTGAACGTGCCTCGGCGGCCTCACCTGCTGCGAGCACAGCGGCCTGCTGGTCTTCGGTCAAGGATTGGAATTTGTCTTCGGCCATTAGGAGGTAGGTGACCGTATAGAGGTGATTGGTAAGAGATAGGTACTTTTGCACTTCGTAAAATTTGGTGCTTTGTGCCCAGATCACTGGATTCTCTTGCCCATCATAAACGCCGGTCTGGAGCGCCGAGTAGAGTTCGCTGAACGGCAGAGGGGAGGCATTGGCGCCATAGTGATTGAAGATCGCAATGCGCAAGGCGCTGCCCGGGGTGCGAATTTTGACGCCTTTCAGGTCTTCGGGGGTCGTGATCGGGCGGACATTATTAGTGACCTGGCGAAAGCCGCCTTCCAAAAAGCCAACCACCCGCAAGCCTTTTTCGGCAAGCATCGCTTCGATCATTTGGCCTGCTTCGCCATCCATTGCCGCTTTCACGTGTTCGCGGCTGGAAAAGATATAGGGCAAGGCGGTTGCGCCAAGTTCAGGAGCGACGGCGGTGATCGGTGTTTCGATTGTGGCCATGTCAAGGATCGAGGACTGCATCGCTTCGATCGAGCTTTCCTGATCGCCGAGCGCGCTGGAATGGAACAATTTGGTGCCGAGGTTTCCGCCGCTTTTGTCCTTCAGAACCTCGTTGAAATGCTCAACCGAGCGGAATGCGATCCCGTCTTCGTTGCCGGGAACATTGACACGAAAATTGATATCTTGGGCCAGTGCAGGCAGGGTTGCCAATGCGCTGACCGAAGCGGCTAAAGCAAAGGCGGCAAAAGTTCTGCGGTTCATCTTGAGTCTCCCTCTCTGTACCCCGTTGTATACGGTGGGGCTGTATATGACGTTAGACAGCGATGGACCCCCTCGATAGAATAGATTAGACAGATAGGTGGATAATTCAGACATTTTTGTTCGAATTCACTGCCCTCTGGTCATAACGCTACCGTTTATGGAGATGTGATGCGCCGTACTGAACAGAAACTTCGTGTTGGTTTTTTGCTGTTGGATAGCTTCACCCTCAACGCCTTCTCCGGATTCGTCGAAGCGATCCGCCTTGCCGCTGATCATGGTGGCCGCAGCCGACAGGTTGCCTGTGGTTGGGAAGTTATGGGGAAGGGCAAGGTTGCGGCCAGTTGCGGGCTGACCATTACAGCAACAGCGCCTTTGATAAATCCGGAAGAGGTCGACTACATCGCGGTTTGCGGTGGCAATGGTTACCGTATTAGGTCCCAGCCCCAATGGCTGGATCAATATCTTTCCGAAGCTACAGAGGCTGGTGTCCCTTTAATCGGGCTCTGTACAGGGACATTTAACATCGCGCGGGCAGGGCTGATGCAGGGCTATCCGGCCTGCGTGCATTGGAACGTAGCTGACGAATTCCATGATCAATTTCCGCGGATCGAAGCCTTTACTGACCGGATATTTTTGGACGCCGGGGCGCGGATCACTTGCGCAGGGTCGACCGGGGCCTCGGATCTCGCACTTCACCTGATCCATCGCCACTGCGGCAGTGAGTATGCACAGCAGGCCATCCGACATATGATGATGCAAGGCCAGCGCGCGGGGACTTTTCCCCAAGCGCACTTCTCAAAGAGCACCCATGATGTGAAAGATGAGGTGGTACGGCGCTGCGCAGCACTAATGGAGCAAAAAATCAATATGCCGCCATCAATGGATGTCCTGGCCGCCGAGGTTGGAATCAGTGTCCGTCAACTTGATCGGCGATTTAATCAGGCAATGGGGCAAACAGCGTCTCAGTATTTCCGTTCAATGCGGCTCAGCTACGCGCTTTGGCGATTGACGCATACCACGGACAGGATCGCCGAAGTTGCAGCTGACGCAGGGTTTGCAGATTCTGCGCATTTTCACCGTGAGTTTCGCAAGTCCTATGGCACGTCTCCAAGCCTATATCGTCAATCATCGAATACTTTCTAATCGGTGAAGGAACCCAAATATTGTGTCAGCTTTCCCGGGGGTGCGAGTGCTCTTTCATCTTGGTGGTATGAGACCGCCTTAAGAAATTAAAATCTCTCTTCGGTTGCTTGCGATGCACCTTCTGAGTGGCGGTCGACATTTTCACCAATTTATCTGGACGTTTGCGACTGAACGGGCTTCGCAAGGGCTCCCAAAAGCTGACCTTAGCTGCGTACTACATGTATGTCCGGTTTGGGCCGATCTTGCCGGCCCAGCTTATGCCCAACTGCGGAGAACTCTGACACTCACGCGGTCAGTTCGACGGTCTGCTGCGCTGTGCAATAACGTCCGCTTCAGTCGATCATATTCGGTAGGACGTTTAGGAGGAGCGCTGGCTCATCATGGGGATCGCTCGTTGCCAAACCCCTCGATCAGCGCTTTCCAAATCCCCGCCGTAAGGACGGCGGTCAGCAGCCCTGCGAGGGCAAAGGGTGCCAGCAGGGCGAGATCGCGATCGGCGACGATCTCTGCGAGGCGCACGGTCACGCCCGACAGGAGCAGTCCGATCGGCATCATGCCCCATGACAGAAGCCGGTAGATGCCGTTAACCCGGCCGAGGAGCGCATTGGGTATGACGCGTTGACGGTAAGAGATGGAGACAACGTTCCAGAACACGCTTTGGAACTCGAAGAGAACAAGAACAATGGCGAGCGCCCAACCGTTCGGCGCAAGACCGATGGATGCGAAGCAGATGGCGGAGGCTAGAGTGGACCACTGCGCCGCGGTGCCGGCTCCGATCCGAGCAATGGCGCGCTCGGCGACGAAGCCGCCCGCTACACCGCCGACAGCCCCTGCGCCAAGGATCAGGCCGTAAATGGTGGCATCAAGACCAAGGTTCTCTTGGACGTGCAGGATGAGGCCGATCACCACCATCTGATGGCATAGGTTCCATGTCGCGGTGACGACCGCAAGCACTTGGAGGAACGGGGCATCACGCAGGAAAGTCAGTCCTTCGCACAGCTCGGCGCGCCAGTTTCGTCGGGTCCGGACGGGGGGTGCGAAATCCCCGCGCAGGCCCGATAAGACGATGAGCGCAGCGAGGAAGAGCACGGCGTTTGCTCCGAACGGCAACCAGACAAATGCGCCAATTAGTATCGCCCCAAAGGCGGGACCAAGCAGAGCGTTGCCGGTCAACTCTGCGGCGTAGAGCCGCGCGTTGGCGCGTTCCAGCCCTCGGGATGACACCAGGGTGGGCAGGATGGTTTGCGCGGCGGTGTCTCGAAAAACTTCAGCCGTCCCGACTAACAAAGCACAGATGACCAACGTGGTAAAAAGAACAGGCTCGGCCGTCCCCGTTTCAGTGGCGGGCGCAAGCGGCAGAACGAGCCACGTGGATAAGCCGGCACCGGCGAAGGCTGCCATACGCACCATGTCCATCAACCGCATCAAGCGCAGTCGGTCCATGCGATCAGTGACCAACCCGGCGGGGAGCGAAAACAGGAACCACGGCAGTCGGATCGCGACGGGAAGCACCGCCACGAGGACTGGATCCCGAGTGAGTAAGCTTGCCATCCATGCCCAGACGAGCAGCGCGATGCCATCCGCGAGGTTGGTCATGCCCGCAGCAGCAATCAGACGTCGAAGGCCGGTAGAGGCGGTTAGGGAATTAGATGTGGCCATTGGACGTCCATTCGAATCAAGGAATGGACAACTTATAAGACCTCAAGTAATATTGAGATCAATGACTAAGACGTCTACATCCCTTCCTATTGGTGAGATTGCAGCTCGCACGGGCCTCTCGGTCTCAGCTATCCGTTTCTATGAGGACCAGAGGCTCGTCCAGCCGCAGCGCACGGCAGCTGGACATCGTGTCTTCACGCGAGCGGACATCAGGCGCCTTTCCTTTGTGATGGTGGCTCAGCGGCTCGGCTTTTCCATCTCGGATATCCGGGAGGCGCTTTCTTCCCTGCCAGAGGGTCGGACACCGACCAAGGCGGATTGGACACGCCTCGGCCAAAGCTTTCGGGCCGCGCTCGACGAACGCATTGCAGGGCTAACCGACCTTCGCGACAAGCTCGATAGTTGCATCGGCTGCGGCTGCCTGTCTCTTAAGGCATGTATGTTGCACAACACGGAAGATGTGGCCGCCAATCGAGGCACCGGGCCACGTTACCTCCTCGGCGATAGCCCTACTGACATTTAGAGGTCAGCAGCAGATCGCGGAGGAGCGTTTGGCAACATTCGAAACACCGGGAGTTGCCGTTCATGTTCTACGGAGCATCGGTTCGAATGGACTCAAAGCCGTCTGCCATCCGCCATGCCGATGCCGCACTGCAGCTGCACCAGATGGTGGTTTTTGAATGATCTGTATCGACACAGAGAGCGACAGTTACAAACCTTCCTTTCCTCCACTATGGTTTACGAAAAACTGCACGCGGAGCCTCTCTTTTGTCAAAAGCGCTGATCATATCCAACCGCAACTATCGCCTGCTGCTTTCTGCCAGTTCGGTGTCCAATTTGGGCGACGGAATCGCGATGGTTGCACTGCCATGGCTGGCGACAATGTTGACGAGTGATCCGCTTTTCATTGCAGGGGTCGCCACAGCGCAACGGCTGCCGTGGCTTTTGTTCTCGCTGCCTGTCGGGGTCTGGACTGACCGTGCTGACCGACGCTTGTTGATGTTTCGCGCCGATCTGGTGCGTGTTGCCCTAATGGTTTTCACCGTTCTGATGATCGTTTCGCAAACATCCATGCCACCAACGGGGTCGGGATTTGCCGCAATCCTGTCGCTCACGGTTATCGCCTTCCTGTTTGGCTCTGCGGAGGTTGTCCGTGATAATGCCGCGCAGACCGTTCTGCCCTCCATCGTTACTCATGCCGATCTGGAGCGGGCGAATGGTCAGATGTGGAGCGCCGAGCAAGTTTGCGGCCAGTTTATCGGGCCGCCCGTGGCGGGTCTGATGATTGCTTCAGCCGTCGCCTTTCCCTTCGGTGTCAATGCGTCGATCTATGCACTGTCCGCTATTCTAATTTGGCTGATCGCTCTACCTCCAAGAAGCGCTGCTGTCAGTTCCCGTTTCTTGCCTGCCTTGTTGGAAGGGTTTGGATGGATGCGGCGCAACCCTATAATTCTGCGGCTTGCCATCATGCTGGGAGCAATAAATGCAGTCTTCATCGGAGGAATGACGGTTCTCGTGCTTTATGCGCAGGAAGTGCTGCATCTTTCCGCGACGGGATACGGGTTGTTGCTGACAGTCGGTGCTATGGGCGGTGTCGCGGGCGGTTTTCTCGCGCCTGTTCTGGCCGGGCGATTGGGTATGAAGCGCAGCCTCCTTGCAGCGCTTTGCACATTTACTATCATCAACCTCATCCTCGGTTTTTTTGCATCCCCTGCTTTGGCAGGGATCGCGCTATTTCTCGAAGCCGCAGCAGGTATGCTTTGGAATGTGGTCACGGTCAGCTACCGCCAACGTCTGATCCCAGATGAATTGCTGGGCAGGGTTAATTCGGTTTACAGATTTTTCGGATGGGGCGCGATGCCATTCGGTGCCATGGGATCTGGGGCGCTGGTCGCAGCGCTTACGCCTGCAATCGGGCGACTTGAGGCGCTTCACACGCCCTATCTCTTCGCAGCATTCATCTGCGCTCTGCTGGCAGTATTTGCAATTTTTCGGCTCCGCTTCGATTGAACAAAAAGCTGTTCAATAGACCGTTTAATTTGGGGGGGCCGCATATCGTGTTGGTCCGCTAAGCGGACAAAGCTGCCGTCCGGGTCAGCGGTTCTCCTGATGCATGACAGCAATTCGCAGCCAAACGAGTGAGCCTGCGAGCACCGATCCGGCCGCCGCCGCCTTCCCAAAATCCAGCCAGTTCAGAAACCCGAAACCGATTACAAATTTTGCGGCGCAAAGCCCCACGACCGTCGCTGTAAGCAAATTTAGCTTTTGTTCTGAAGAGAGATTTGGCGGCACAATCAAGGCGCAAACGAAGCCGGCGAACAGGACGGTGAAAACAGCCAAATACTCAAATATCCTGAAGACTTTGGCGTGTTCACTATTCCCGAGAGCTATGAAGGCAGCGTCTTTGTCCTGCTCGTTTGAGGACAGCGCTAAGCTCAAAATTTTGTGGGAGATCTGATGGGCCTCTGCTCTGAGAGGGAGGCCGCCATAAAATAAGAGCAATGAAGCCAGCACCGGGATTGCAAAGACAAGAAGTTATCGAGCCACCAGTTTCATTCCAATCCACCACCTACTTGGCTTTGCTCGGTGACAATGCCCTGCCAGCAAACCATCGTCAATTTGGGCTCAAAGCCGACCTCGGATGCGGCGAAGCATCATATGGTATGATGTCTTGTCAACGTCGGGTTGTCGATGTGGGAGGGCGTGGTGGATCGGAGGATCCGTCATGGAAACATCAAACTTACCGGCCATCCGCGCCTTACGCCCAGCCTGGAACAAAGGCCGGATCGTCGGCCAGAAAAGGCCGCTCAAGCCCAAACACGTCTGGGCGATCAGGGGGCGGCTGGAATTGGCCGAGAACCACCGTGATCTGGCCCTCTTCAATCTTGCCATCGACAGCAAGCTGCGCGGCTGCGATCTGGTCAAAATGAAGGTGGTTGATGTTATGGCATCCGGCCAAATCAAGGAACGCGCGTCGGTTCTTCAGAGCAAGACCCAGAAACCTGTGCGCTTCGAAATCTCCGAAGGCACCCGTGCATCGCTGGCAAGATGGATGCGGGAACCGCTGATGGTCGGAGCCGAATACCTATGGCCTGGGCGTTTTCACGAACGGCTTCACATCTCGACCCGCCAGTACGCGCGCATTGTGCGTGACTGGGTGACATCCATTGGTCTGGAGGCAAGCGCCTATGGCACGCACTCGATGCGGCGAACGAAAGTCACGCAGATTTGCAAGAAAACAGGCAACCTGAGGGCGGTCCAACAGCTGTTGGGTCACACCAAGATGGACAGCACTGTCAGGTACCTCGGCGTCGAGCTTGAAGATGCGCTGGTGATCGCCGAAGCTATCGAAATCTAAACCGCTGGGCCGTCGCCACAGACGGCCCAGACCGGCCGTTGGATATTTCTCAACCGAATGGCTGCTCCACGGCATGGCGCTAAACATATGCTTAAATATCGATGGGCATGTAGCCTGCGCTGCGGGCATCTCTTGGGCTTACGCTGAAGTGCTTCTTGAACTCACGGCTGAAATGAGAGGGGTTGTCATAGCCTACACGGCGGGCGGCTTCGTTTGCGGGCAGACCCTCGGCGAGAATGAGACCTTTGGCACGACCTAATCGAGTGGCTTTCAAATATTGGAGCGGGGACGTTCCAGTGATGGCCTTGAATGCGCGGTGAAATACCGGCACGCTCATCCCCGCATTGCGGGCCAAGACCTCGACTCTGAGCGGGTCAGCATAATTCTCGCGGATCGTAACAATACTTTGAGAAACGCGACTATGATGTGTGTCCTCTTGTGCCAGCGCACGAAGGGAGGGCCCATGTGGGCCCTCGATTGCATGAAAAGGATCTCACGCAGGATGCCAGGCCCAAGCGCTTGGCTGGCCGCATCTGAACACAGCGCGCGCATCAAACGATGGACCGCATCGCGCATGTCGCCATGCAGCTCAGCAGGCGCTACGCCCAGCGACGTCGCCCTGCGGGAAACGGGGCCATCCAGCTCCATCAACTTCAAGAACGCAATCAAATCTGCACGCTCGATATCAACAAACAGACCCAACATAGGGTCGTCAGGTGTCGATGCTGTTGATCGGGTACCTGCTTATGCCTCAGGTGGATATTAAATCGATGGGAAAGGCCCGAAAGAACTCGCCGATGAGGTGCGGGGCTATGTCGAGGCGGGCTTCAAGGCTGTGAAAATCAAAGTTGGCAAATATGGAGTTGCCTAAGAGGCAGTCCGTGTGAAAGCAGCGCGAGAAGCAATTGGGGAGCATATCCCGCTGATGTTGGACGCGAACAACGCGTGGTCCGACCTTCGTACGGCTGAGCTGCACTGTAAGGCATATGAATCCTATAATCCTGAATGGATTGAAGAGCCGTTCATCCCTGATGATATCGACAACCATCGCCGTCTTGGCAACCTGACGTCAATCCCGATTGCCACCGGCGAAATCGAGACAGGGCGCTGGCGTTTGAAGGAGCTCATGGATCAAGACAATATCACGGTCTTGCAACATGATGCTTGTGTGTGGCGGAATTACCGAGTGGCGGCGCATGACGGACACGGCCGCGTTATATGGTATGACGGTCAACCCACATTGGTTCCATGACATCCACGTTCACCTCGTTGCCTCAAGCACCTCTGCCAAATATGTGGAGTTCTTCACCGACGAAATGGTGCTGAATTTCCGCGAATTGATCGACACGCAGCTACAGTTTGAAGATGGTGATGTTTTGCTGCCCAAAACGCCGGGCCTTGGGTTCAATTTTGATGAGGACCAAGTCGCAAAATATGCCGCATTTGAGGCTGGCGTGACGGATGTCTGGGACAAGGTCTCGGCCACACCGAGCCATATCGGAGCGCAATAATCTCCAAACTGATGGAAGAATACTAATGAATACTTCAGCATCCCTCATTTCACGCCTTGCCGATCCTAGCCTATTGTCCACCGAGTGCTTTGTGGATGGCGCATGGATCGGGGCCGGCTCGGGCGCATTTGATGTTACTTCGCCGTCTACAGGAGAGGTTATCGCAAGTGTCCCGTCTTTGGGGGGGCTGAAACAACTCAAGCCATTGAGGCGGCATACACCGCTTTCGATAGTTGGAAGACGCGCACCGCAAAAGAGCGCGCGGATATCTTACTGCGAGATCATCGTCGAGAAAAGGTATACCCTTGAGGTCATGGCGGAGAATGCAGGATATTAAGTGCAGGATCGAACTTTTCCCCGAACTGTTGTCGCCTACAAGAAATATTGTTCCGTCTAGGGGAATTTCGACACGCTTGAACCCACGGAAGTTCCATGCGTGAAGGGTGATTTGAGTTTCGGCCGCTACTGGGTCTGATGCAGCTTCTGTTCTTTGACTAGCTGTCTTTTCAGACATGATGAAGCACTTTCCTATTATATCTGCGTGTAGTGCTACGAACTAGGGAAGGCGCCGTCAACCATTACGGGAAAATTCGAGTTGCGATCTATCGCGGTTCTCTAAGCGACATTCTGGCGTGCAAACGCTTTATCGGTGTATTTGTGCTGCTCCTACAGGTTTAAGCTGGCCTAAGAGTGTCTAGCTCACGCACGTTTACCCTTGCCCCCCATTCGCTACTTGTTCTGCTTTTGTGTCGGGGGCTGAAGCTGTATAAGGGTTTGTTAAATAACTTAATCGGGCGAACTCAAAAATCCCCGCTGTGTGGGTTGCCCTATCATCAAAGGATTAGACATGGGTGCCCTTAGTTAGTTGTACGGAATAGGTTTATTACCCTGCCGTAGGCCTTCATCGCCAAGTTGGGTCTCACTTCAGAAGGAAGACCGTGACTAGTCCTATGGTTAGGGTTTTGAGAGATTTGATCTGCGTATTCCTTTAACTTTTGTTTTATCAACGGGCCGTCTGGACGAAGTGTAGCTGCTAGTTGCATCAATGCATATGCCTTGGCAGCATCTTTTGTTTCTTCCCGCAATGCTTGATCACGGACCAAATCAGCTAGAGAAGGTTGAAGGAAAGTCGGAACGCCATAATCTAAGGCATCAAGAAAGCCTGACATGTCTATTTCTAAGTTTATGCCTCGTGACGGGGTCCCGGCAAATACAATGTCGTGCCGTCGAGTTGTTAAATCGACCAGGTAAGGCGGTTCGAATTTTCCCTTCAGGATACCGCGTCCCATTGCAGATTCTAGTTTTATGTCCTCTCCGAGGACGGGCCGAAGTTTGACCGAGCCTTTTGTCGTTGTTTCGATATTTTCGTGAAAATAGTTCGATGGCAAGCTATCTAGGCCAATATTGTCTGCCCCGATAGAAATCCCCTGATTGGCCTCATGGTCTTTGGGAGTGAAGTAGCCTACTCCGTAAAGGCTTTCTTCGGGGTGAAAGGGGAGGTGTAGGTCGCTGGTAAGCGGCAGGTAATCGAATGACATAAGTCGGTTTCGGTGATTTAAGCAAGGTGTGTTGGGGATCAATTCGGAGATGGAATATCGTTTAAATGGGTTTTCGTGAATTGCTCCGCCACTGGGTTTAGGCACGTTCTCCAGCCGAGCAATTTCCCGAGCTAAGATCATTCCCATGAGATAGGATGCGCCGATCGTTAAATGTACCTCATCCCGAAAATGCTGTCTCTTTAAGCCAATTTCGTGCAGATCAACGAAGCTCAGATTGCGATTGCGCATACCCTCTACGGCGACTTCATGGAATCGTAAGTCCATATGCTCTTTGGCTATGAAAGGGAATAAAAGGTTTATAACATGCGTATTCATGCAGCGCAGACAGTCGAAAAGCACATTCAAATCAGAAATATACTGGTCACCGAGGTGGGCTCCGAAGCGGCTCACGTCATTAATATAATGGTCAATTATCAGTAGGTCAGCGGATTCGATCATTTCGTAATGTTCAATAATCCGGTTTAAGTGAAACGCTACACCTACGCGGCCAGTAGATAGGTTGATGACTTCATGTCGTTGCCGAAGCGCTCTAACAAAACCTTTCTGGCCCAAGACTGAATTTGATGTGCCTAAAATAACGATCTTCATAAAAATCCAGTTGATAAATCTAGGTTTGCTGGCAGCAAATGTGATTGCTGTAAGCTGCCACCAGCTCTTCCGCTGTACAAGCTTGTTCTTGGGCGGATCGTTGCATGAAAATCCTCAACATTGTTTCCATTCCTACGCTCATACCCGGCACGGCACAATACGCAGCGAAGCGGAGCTATTGGTCGAAGTTGAGTGCCCCCCAATCCTGTTTCGTTCTTGTTTTGGTAGGGGGGGCAGACTTCGGCTAACCTGCTGTAAGGTATTCAGTTCTACGCAATTCAAAATCCCCCGCCGCGAGGCGTGCCGGTTCGAGTCCGGCCTTGGGTACCACCTTTTCCAGAAGGTTTTCCGCATATTCGTATGAATGATCCCGGTGCTTTGCGCCGCCTAAGCCCGTTCATTTTTCGCGCCAAAACCCTGCGATCACCTCCTGCGCCACCTTATTCTGCACCGTAAAATCAGTGTCTCCCGCGCCGCCGCCGTCGGGGTCGGTGAACCAACGCCAGATCCAGACGTCTTGAATCCCACGGGCCTCAAGGGCCCGCAGCCAGCGTTCCAGCACCTCGGCCTGAAGCGCCATATCGGCGGGGGCGGCGCGTTCTTCGGCGCTTTCCCATGGGCGCGCGGTCGCGCCTTCGGCGGAGCGGAGGCCGATTTCCGCGATCCAGATGGGTTTTGCATATTTTCGCGCCACGGCGGCGACCCGGTCCAATTCTAAGGCGATGGCGCGGTCCCAATCGGCAGGCGCGTCCGGGGCGCCTAGAACGGGGTAGAGGGATACCGCCACGGCATCCAGTTCGGGCCAGAAGGCGATCTTCTCGGCCTCGTCGGCGCCATGGGCGACATAGGTGAGCTTTCCGCTGAAAAGCGCGCGTATCTCGGCGATGGTGTCGCCCCATTGCGCCGCCCCCGATACGCCGCGCAATTCGGTGCCTAGGGCGAGCACGTCGGCGCCGTTGCGCTCTGCCGTGACGGCAATGGCGCGTAGAACCTCTGCATAGGCGGCATGCCATGCGTCTGCGCTGTCCGGCTCGGGGGCTATCGCGCCGGCCCAGCTTTCGGGCACCCAAACATGGGGCTTGACGATGGCGGCGAGCCCCGCGGCGTGCAGCTGCGCGATCCCGGCGGCGATCCTGTCATGGGGCAGTGCATCCCCCATAACGATGGCGCTGGAGCTGGGTGAAGGCTGCCACAGGAAGGGGATCACCGTCGCCGCCGTCGCGCCTGTGTCACGTAGCCGCGTGATGCTTTGGGCGGCGGCGGGGCTGCCGAAGGGGGCGTTCGGCGTCTCGATCAGGTTGAACCCGCGTAGGGCGCCACCCGCCTCTCGCGAAAACGCCGCTGTCGCAGTCAAAGCGGTAGAGCCGAGGGCCCAGAGAAGCGTGCGACGGTCGATCATGCAGGTAGGGTAGGATGACTTCCCCCGCCGCACAACGGCGCGCTGGCGAAGATGCTTGGCCTTTTGGGCGCTGCACCGGGCCAAATAGCGTCAATTTTGCGCAAAATTGGCGGGTTTTTACCCGCCGGACCCGCGCAGAGCCCAGTGAAAATTCCCTTTCCCCGGTCGGCCCAAACGCGTAGGCAGCGCCTACCTTGGAAAACGAGACATATCATGGCGCAGAATGCCACCATCTACAAAGTCGAGCTTTCGGTTTCGGACATGGATCGTCATTATTATGAGACCCATAAGCTGACCATCGCCAAACACCCTTCGGAAACCGATGAGCGCCTGATGGTGCGGCTGGTGGCCTTTGCCCTTAACGCCCATGAGCATCTGGAGATGACCAAGGGCCTCTCTACGGATGATGAGCCGGACATCTGGCAGAAGAGTCTGAGCGGCGAGTTGGACGTTTGGATCACGCTCGGCTTGCCGAGTGAGAAGGTCCTGCGCCAGTCCTGCAACAAGGCGGCGAAGGTCGTGGTCTACCCCTATGGCGGCAAAACGGCGGAGGTCTGGTGGGATAAGGTCAAGAACGGCACCACCCGTTTTGACAATCTGGACGTGGTGAACCTGGCCGAGGGTGACACCAAGGCGCTGGCGGAACTGGCCAGCCGGGCGATGAAGCTTCAGGTGATGATCCAAGACGGCGAGGTGACGGTGAACCTTGATGAGGCGATGGTGACCCTCACGCTCGACCGTTGGAAGACTGCCCGGTAAAGGACGGCGGGCCTAAACGCTGGTGGAAAAAGGCGCGCCTCTATGGGCGCGCCTTTAAATTATACGTCGAGCTTCTTGGCGCCGCGCTTCCATGCCAGCGGCTGGAAAACCTCATCCACCGGGGTTTCGGCAACGTGGTTGACGTAGTTGGAGATGGTTTTCTGCGCCATGCCGAGGATCACGTCCAGCACCGCGCGGTGGCCATAGCCTGCGTCGAAAAACGCCTGCATCTGTGCGTCGGAAACGAAGCCGCGGTTGCGCACCATTTGCACGGTAAAGGTCCGCAGCGCTTCGAGTTTGGGCGTCGGCAGGGCCGTTTCATTACGCAGCGCGTCGCTGATCTCGTCCGAGACCTTCATCATCTTGGCGATGCCGGTGTGGGCGGGCACGCAGTAATGGCACTCGTTCTCGACGTTGATCGACTGCCAAACAACGGTCAGCTCTTCGGCGTCGAACTCGGTCTCGGTGAAGAGCTTGTGCAGCACCTGATAGCCTTCATAGGCCTGCGGGCTTTCGGCCAGCACCTTGTGCAGACCCGGCAGGCGGCCAAAGGCCTTTTGCGATTCTTCCAGCAGCGGCTTGGAGGCTTCGGGCGCGGTGTTTTGGTCGTGGGACGGGAATGTCATGGTTTCTACCTTTGTAAATCGTCGATATCCGTCATTTAGGCTTTCTTGAGCGATCACTCAAGTATATATTTGAGTGACCGTTCAACATATGGTGATCACATGCCTCGCAAACCGAACCACGACCGAGCCGAGTTGATCGACCGCGCCCGCGATCTGTTCTGGCGTCAGGGCTGGGCGGGCACGTCGCTGAAAGACCTCGAAGCGGTGCTGAAGATGAAGCCCGGCAGTTTCTACGCGGCCTTCGGATCGAAAGAGGCGCTGTTTGAAATCGCTTTGGACAAATATGCCGAAGATGGGGCCGGGCGTCTGGCCGAATTGGTCGCAGCGCACGGTCCGATGGCGGCGCTGAAACGCTATCCCGAACTGGCGATCTGTCGGGAGGAGGCTCCGGCGAAAGCCTGCATGCTGTCCAAAACGCTGCTGGAGCTTCAGGCCCATGGCCACCCGTTGGCGAAACGGGCCAGCGCGCATCTTATGGGGATGGAAGAGCAATTCGCGGCGCTTTTCGCGCAGATGCAGCGAGACGGGGAGATCGGCGCGGCGCATGATCCAAAGGCGCTGGCCCGGCGCTATCAGAGCGATCTTTTGGGCCTGCGCGTCTCGGCCGAGCGGGAGGGGATCGACGCTCATGCCATTGCCCGCGAAATCGCCGAAGGGCTGGAGCGGCTGTAGCCCCCACGAGGCGCTATTCGATCTGCTCTTCCAGCATCGTGGTGATCTTGCGCCGTTGAAAGACATTGCGGATCTGACGCGCCATGATCCGCTCCGGCACGAAATAGGGTTTGCCGTCTTTCCATTCCGCCCGGAACTCATGCCGCGCGGCGATCAGCCTTGTGGTATGCCCATCCGCGGCAGCGACCGTGAGGTCCATCTGCCGGACCTTGTCAAAAAGCCCCTCGGTCCCGATGCGCGTCTCGGCGCGACGCAATAGGTCCAGAAAGCTGCCGATGTCGATGAAATCACCGCTTTTGATCGGCCCCTGATTGGTGCGGGTCAGGGGGTTCTCCACATCGTTCAGTGCCACCTCTTCGCGTTCGGTGACCTTGACGTGATAGGTTTTCTCCTCCGTCACGACCCGCGCCATGACCTCCAGCAGGTAAATCGGCTCGGCCCCCATATTCGTCACGAAACAATGGGCATTCTCATCCCGCGCGATAGAGCGGTTGATCAGGATCACCGGCTGCCGCTGCCGCCGGAAGTTGAGCCATAGGATATGCAGATAGGCGAGCCAGACCACTGCCGTAAAAAGGCTCACTGCCACTTGCAACGTGCCGGAATTCTCTGCAATCCAATCAAGCATCCTATCTCTTCCCTATCAAGCCTGCGGGGGGCGCGAGATTAACGCACGGGGCGGCGCTTCGTTGCACAAAGATTGGCGGGGCGGGGTTGACCGTGCGATATTATATCAATAATTCATGATATATGGATAATGAGAACGCCCTTCAAGCCTTCGCCGCCTTAGGTCAACAGACCCGACTGGACGTCTTTCGCCTGCTGATCAAAGCGGGCGGCAAAGGCATGTCCGCAGGCGAGATCGGCGTCGTGCTCGACGTGCGGCAGAATACGATGTCGGCCAACCTCTCGGTGCTGGCCCGCGCGGGGCTGATCCGCAGCAAGCGCGAAGGGCGCAGCATTCGATATTTCGCCGATATGAACGGGCTGCGCGCGCTGCTGGGCTTTCTCTTGGAAGACTGCTGCGGCGGCCAGCCTGAACTGTGCCAACCGCTGCTGGATGAGTTGACCTGCTGCTAACCCCCGAACCCCCAACACGAAAGACCGCCATGACCGATACCGCTGATCCCGCAACCGCTGGCCTTGGGGCCTTTGAACGCTGGCTTTCGCTCTGGGTGGCGCTGGCCATCGGGGCGGGGCTTTTGCTGGGCAATCTCTTTCCCGGCATCTTTGGCGCGCTGGCGGCGCTCGAAGTCGCTTCGGTCAACCTGCCGGTGGCGGTGCTGATCTGGGCCATGGTCTTTCCGATGATGGTCGGCGTCGATTTCGGCGCACTGCGGCAGGTGGGGGACAAGCCCAAAGGGCTGGTGGTGACGCTGGTGGTCAACTGGCTGATCAAACCCTTCACCATGGCTGCGCTTGGGGTGCTGTTCTTCAATCATGTCTTTGCCGGGCTGATCCCGCCCGATGACGCGCAGGCCTATCTGGCGGGGGTGATCCTCTTGGGGGCCGCGCCCTGTACCGCCATGGTCTTTGTCTGGTCCAACCTCACCCGCGGCGACGCGACCTATACGCTGGTGCAGGTCAGCGTGAACGATGTGATCATGGTCTTCGCCTTCGCGCCGATCGTGGCTTTCCTCTTGGGCGTGACCGACATCACCGTGCCTTGGGACACGCTGCTGATCTCGGTCGGCCTTTACGTCATGCTGCCGCTGCTGGCCGGCTACCTTACCCGCGGGCGGTTGGTAGCTAAGGGCGGTGAGGCGGCGGTCGACGCTTTCAAGGCTCGGGTGCAGCCCTTTGCCATTATGGGGCTTCTGCTGACGGTCGTGTTGCTCTTTGGCTTTCAGGGCGAGGTGATCCTCGACCGCCCGCTTGTGATCGCGCTGATTGCCGTACCGCTGTTGCTGCAATCCTACGGCATCTTCTTCATCGCCTATGGCGCCGCGCGGGCTTGGGGCATTCCCTTCAACGTGGCCGCCCCCTGCGCCTTGATCGGCACGTCGAACTTCTTTGAACTGGCCGTCGCCGTGGCGATCAGCCTCTTTGGGCTGGGGTCGGGCGCGGCTTTGGCCACCGTCGTGGGCGTCCTGGTCGAAGTGCCGGTCATGCTCTCCCTCGTAGGCTTTGCCAACCGCACACAGCATTGGTTCCCCGCCGCCAAATGAACCACGCCCGATAACCCTCTGCCGCCTAAGGAAATTCCCGTGACCGATACGCCAAATATCGAAGAAGACCACTTCAACCCCATCGACGACACACGCCTCCTGTCGCCCGAGCGCGCCACCCACGGCCCGCGCATTCTGCTGCTCTACGGCTCGCTCCGCCCGCGGTCCTTCAGCCGCCTGATGACCGAAGAGGCCGCCCGCATCCTCACCCGTCTCGGGGCCGAGACGCGCACCTTCAACCCCACGGGCCTGCCGCTGCCCGACGATGCCGCGCCTCAGCATCCCAAGGTGCAGGAACTGCGCGATCTGGTGTCATGGTCCGAAGGCATGGTCTGGTGTTCGCCCGAACGCCACGGCGCGATGACGGGGATCATGAAAACCCAGATCGACTGGATCCCCCTGTCGCTCGGCGGGGTGCGCCCGACCCAAGGCAAGACTTTGGCGGTGATGCAGGTCAGCGGCGGCTCGCAAAGTTTCAACGCGGTGAACCAGTTGCGCATTTTGGGCCGCTGGATGCGGCTGCTGACCATTCCCAACCAATCCTCGACCCCCAAAGCTTTCTTGGAGTTTGACGAGGATGACCGTATGAAACCCTCACCCTTCTATGACCGCGTGGTCGATGTGATGGAGGAGTTGGTGAAATTCACCCTGCTGACCCGCGACAATAAGGATTATCTGCTCGACCGTTATAGCGAGCGTAAGGAAAGCGCCGAGGAGCTTTCCAAACGGGTAAACCAAAAGGCGATCTGACCGCCAAATGCAAACGGCAGGGCCAATCTTGGCCCTGCCGCAACATACTCACGCTAAAAAGCGATCAGTCGTTGGACCAGCCGGAAACCGCTTTGATTTCGCAGAAGTCCTCGATCCCCCAAACGCCGCCTTCGCGCCCGTTGCCCGAACGTTTCATGCCGCCGAAGGGCGCACCTGCGCCACGGCTCTCGCCGTTCATCTCAACCATGCCCGAACGCAGCTTGGTCGCCAGACGGTTCCGGCGGGTGCCATCGCTGGATTGAACATAGTTGGTCAGGCCATAGACCGTGTCATTGGCCATCTCAACGGCTTGATCTTCGCTCTCGAACTTCATGATCGAAAGCACGGGGCCAAAGATCTCTTCGCGGGCGATGGTCATATCGGGCGTCACATCGGCGAAGACCGTGGGTTTGACATAGAAACCACGGTTCAGATGTTCGGGCCGACCGGTGCCACCGGCGACCAGACGCGCGCCTTCGTCGATGCCCTTCTGGATCAGGTCTTGAATTTTGCCCCATTGCGCTTCGTTCACGACGGGACCGATGTGGCGGCCCTCTTCGCTGGCGGGGCCGACTTCGACCTTATTGGCCACTTCGGCTGCCGTCTCGACCGCTTGGTCATAGACGCTGGCCTCGACCATCATCCGGCTGGGGGCATTACAGCTTTGGCCGGTGTTGTTCATCATATGCAGCACGCCGCGTTTGACGGCCTTGTCATCGGCATCGGCGAAGACAAGGTTCGCGCCTTTGCCGCCAAGCTCCAGATGGACCTTCTTCAGCGTATCCGCCGCGTTCTTGGAAATCGCGATGCCGGCGCGGGTGGAGCCGGTGAAGCTCACCATATCCACATCCTCATGGCCGGTCAGGGCGGTGCCCACGGTCGCGCCGTCGCCGTTCACAAGGTTGAAGACACCGGCGGGGAAGCCTGCCTCATCCATCATCTCGGCAAAGATCACCGCGCTCAGCGGGCTTTCCTCAGACGGTTTCAGCACCATGGTGCAGCCCGCGGCAACAGCGGCGCCGACTTTCAGCATCACTTGGTTCATCGGCCAGTTCCACGGCGTGATCATCGCCACGACGCCAACCGCTTCGTGAATGATCCGGTCGTTCGGCGCGTGATCACCCAATGGCTTTACGAATTTGAAATCTTTCGCCGCTTTGATGAAGTTCTTCAGGTGGGTGTAACCCGCCCCCCATTGGGAACTGCGCGCCATCTCGATGGGTGCGCCCATCTCGGTGCTGATCGCTTGGGCCATATCCTCGGTCCGGGATTTATAGACCTCGGCCAGTTTCTCCATCAGCGCGACGCGCTCTTCGGGGGCGGTGGCCATCCACGCGGGCAGGGCGGCCTTGGCCGCGGCCACGGCAGCGTCCACGTCCTTTGGCCCGCCGAGCGAGATCACGGTGCAGGGTTCTTCGGTCGAGGGGTTGATGACCTTATGTTCACTGCCCTCAAGCGGGGCGACCCATTTGCCGTCGATATAGAAATCACGTTTTTCGATCATGCTCTGTCTCCGTTATTGGCCAGGCGCGCGTCTTTCTTGCCGCCTAGAAGTGTCCGGGAATCGCCGGCTCCCGATATGCCTAGGACAATTTTACGGGGCGGAAAAGTTCAGAGGTGATTTTTGATCAAAAAGACGGGCGCGGCGGCCCGAAACCGGTGGGCGGGCAGGGTGTGTGCTCAGCCCTGCGCCGGGAAGCTGATTTCGACGCAAAGCCCGTCTTGGCCTTCGACCTTCAGCGTCGCTTCGTGCTGGAAGGTCAGCGTGCGGATCATGCGCCAGCCCAGCGAATCCGACCTCTCGGGCCGTTTGGCGTCATCGGGCAGGCCGACGCCATCGTCATAGACCTTGAGCGTCAGACCTTCGTCATCCTCTTGCGTGACTTCGATGGTGATCACCCCTTTGTCGCGCCCCTTGAAGGCGTGTTTATAGGCGTTGGTGATCAACTCCCCCACGATCAGCCCGATGTCGACGGCCAATTTGTTGTCCATCTTGAGGCTGGGGCAAATTAGCTTGATCGCGATGCTCTGACGATCTCCGGTAAAGGCGCGTTCGGCGTTTTTCGCGACTTCATCCAGCATATCCGCCAGATCAAGGTCGGTGCTGTCGGTTGAGCGTTGCATCAGCTCATGCGCCTTGGAGAGCGAGCCGACGCGGGTCTCCAACTCGCGCAACACTTGGCGGGTCTCATCCTCTTTGGCTTGGGTCTTGCTCATCCGGATCAGCGCCACGATCAGGGCAAGGTTGTTGCCCGTGCGGTGATGAAGCTCCTGCATCAAGAGGTCGCGGTCGGCGATGCCCTCGCTAAGTTCGCGGTTCTGTTCGGTCAATGCCGCGGTCGGGTCTTTGGCGTTATAGGCCTCCAAAGCCGCCATGGCATCGGCCTTGATCTGTTCGACGGCGGATTGCGGTTCGGGCAACAGGAATTCCGCATGAATCCGCGTGCCTTCTTGCCCGGTGTCCACATCAAAACGCGCCGCGATCCGCTGCACGCCCCGCAGGCCCAGCCCCATGCCCGTCTCCGACACGATGGCGCGGTTGGGGTCGAGCTTGTCCTCTTCGATCCCACGGCCCTGATCGATCACCGTCAGGCCAAGGGCGGGCTTGCCGTTGATATCCGTCAGCGAAAAGCGCGCGCGGCCTTTCTGGCCGTGCTCTATCGCATTGCGGCCCAGTTCCACGGCGGCGGTCACGGTGCGCGTCCGCTCGAATGAGGTAAAGCGCATGGCTTCGGTCAGGGTCAGGGCGATCTGGCGCAGGGCTGCGATATCGCCGCCCTTTTCAAGGTTCACCGAGGTGAGATTGGTTGCTTTCATCAGTCCGCGTCCCGTGCAATGCGTATGACCACGATGGAGGCGTCGTCACGCCCGCGAAATGCCCGGTCGAGCAGGTAGCCAGCGATCAAAAGCGGAGATTTCCACAATAGACCCTGTGGAAGATAGCTGTCGCGCAGGGTTTTCAAGCCGTCGCTGTGCAGGATCATCAGATCCCCCGGCTGAAGGTCAAAGCTTTCTTCATAGCCCCGCGTGGCGCGGGCGCCGATCCGCCCGTCGCGCACCGGCACGCGTTTGACCTCACCGTCGCGGACCCGCAGCGTGGCGATATTGCCCAAAGCGGCATAGCGCAGCACCATCTGCGGCTGCGCGATATGCACAAGCGCTGCCACCGCCCCGCGTTTGCCGATCAGTTGCTCGGTCACCTCATGCATCACCGCGCCCGGCTCGCTGTTGAAACTGCGGGTGGCTTTGACGGCGTCAGTCACCTCCAGCGTTGCGGCTGCGGCCTCGGGGCCATGGCCCAAACCGTCGCACAGCAGGATATCAGTGGCTTTGGGCGTCTTGCGCAGCAGGTAATCGTCGCCACATTCCGTTTCGTTCGGGTGACAGACCCGCAGGCCCACGGCCTCGACCCCATGGGTCGGGCAGGGGGTGCTGTTTTTGACAAAAGTGCAAACGATGGTGGTGCCCACCTCGGGCCCGCTAAAAATATCGAAATCATTCGACAGACGGCGGATCGCCCCGAGGCCCAGCCCAGCGGAGCCACCGCTGCTCATGCCGTCCTGAAACATGTGATCCATATCGCTGATGCCGGGGCCGCGGTCGGTGAAGATCATCACGATCCTGTCGCCCTTGCCCTCCGGCGGGGCGGTGATCAGGGCGCGGCCTTTTTCGGCGTAGCGCAGGATGTTGGTGGTGGCTTCGGTGGCGACAATGGCCAATTCATCGGTCCGGTGTTTGGGCCAGCCGTGTTCCGCCGCCAGACGGCGCGCGGCGCGGCGCACCACGGCGATGGCGCTTTGGTCCTGCACTTCGACCCATTGTATCATAGGTTCACACTCATCAACACGCTGGTGCCCCCGCCCACGGCGGTGCGAATTTCAAACTTCTGAGCCAGCCGCTGCGCGCCGCCCAAGCCCCGGCCAAGCCCGCCGCCCGAGGTATAGCCGTCCGTGAGGGCCAGTGCCACGTCCTCGATCCCCGGTCCCTTGTCCCAACAGACCACGCTCAGCCGCTTGGCCCTTGGATCGACATAGATGGAAAATTCGCCGCCGCCAGCGTGAACGATCGCATTGCGCGCGATTTCACTCACGGCGGTGGCGAAGCGTGTGACATTCAGCGCCGAGGCGCCGTGTTCTTTCATATAGCGCGCCACGGCTTGGCGCACTGTAACCGCGTCGCCGCTGGTCTTTAGTTTGAACTGAGAGAGAAGAACCTGCGCCCCAAGGTCCTTTTCGTCAAACGCGTCGTAGCTGGGTGAGGGCATGGGTCAGGCTCAAGGCGGTGCGGATTTCTGGCAAGTACATGCCAAGCTCAACCAGCGTGACCGCCACCGTGGGGCGCATGCCGACCACATAGGTATCCGCCGCCAGCAGGCGAGAGATCCCCGCCAACTGCGCAATCACCCGCCCAACGAAAGTGTCCACAATCTCAAGCGCCGAGATATCGAGGATCACCCCATCGATGCGATTCTGGGATATCTTGTTCGACAGCCGATCCTGAAGCTCCAAAATCTCCGTGTCCGTGATGTCATCCTGTATCGAAACGAGGAGCGCATGTTCGACCAGATTAATCGACGTGACACCGGCCACCTTATTGGCCCTCGGTCTTCTTGATCACATAGCCGACGGTCATCAGCGCATCCGACAGGGCGGTACGGATGCTCGACCGGGTCGAGACGGTGCCCACGTCGATGCCAAGCTGCACCATGGTCTGGGCGATCATCGGGCTGATGCCGCTGATGATACATTCCGCCCCCATCAGACGCACGGCGGCGGCGGCGCGCAGCAGGTGTTGCGCCACTTGCGTGTCGACGGTGCCGACGCCGGTGATGTCCATGATGACCACTTCGGCCTGCCGCTCCAGAATGGTTTGCAGCAGGTTCTCCATCACCTCTTGGGCGCGGGCGGAATCCAGCGTGCCGATCAGTGGCAGGGTCAAAACGCGGTCCCAAAGTTCGACGACCGGCGTTGAAAGCTCCAACATCTCTTGGCGCTGGCGGTCTATGATCTGTTCGCGCTCGAGAATGAATATCTCATTCGTGTAGATGGCAAAGGCATCGACCAAACGGGTGACCAGCATCACGTCGCGGATCAGCATCGCATGGTCGCTGTCCAGCATCGTCTCAAGCCGTTTGAACAGCGGCGTTTTCAACGCTAGCACAAAGGTCGCCATCTCGGTCGGGGTCACGCCCCGGTTGACCCGCTCGCGGCTGACATCGGTCAGAACGGCGCGCAGATCGTCCCATTGGGTATCGTCAAAGTCGAAATCCTCGCCGGTGACCCCATCGCGCACACCTTTGGAGAAGGCTTTGAGCAATTCGCGGTTCTGGTTACGGCTCTCCGCATCGGAGAACAGGTCAGAACGCTTTACGCCTTCTTTGACCTGCGTTCCCAGCCACTCCTCGATGATACCTTTGAAATCGGTGTCGAGAACAGTCAGAATATTGGCCGTAGCAGATTGCGGCATCTTGAACCCCAGTATTTATTTCACCCCCCATAGGCCAATCGTGGGGGTGAGTGTCAATAGGACGCAGGGAGTTTGATCGGCGGTAAAGCGCCGTTTTACAGAATGAAATGGCGCGTAAGTAGCTGTTTTTAAGCAGGCTCTCGCGACGAAACGTAAGGGTCGCCTGCAAAAAGGGCAGCAACGGCGCTTTGGCCGGGTGCTGCCCCTTTCTTGGTCTTGTCTTGCGGCTGTCAGGTTGCCGCGAGGTTATTACGCCGCCTCGCCGGGGTGACGCGGCACCAGCGCGCGCACCAGATCGCGCATATGCAGCACGCCAACCTGTTTGCCTTCGCGCATGACGCGGTAGTTGTTGGTGGTATCCCCGCCGGAAACGGCAATGATGCTTTCCAGCGTGTCGTCGAAATCAACCTCACCAGCGACCTCCGTGGGCGGTACATCGGTCTTTTCCATGACAGAGCGGACGCGCAGCACCCTCGCGCGGTTGATGTCGCTGACAAAGGCTTCGATATAGGGATCGTTGGGGTTCAGCAGGATATGCTGCGGCTCGCCCTGTTGGACGATGAAGCCGTCCTTGAGGATCACCAGATGGTCCGCCAGTTTCAGCGCCTCATCCAGATCGTGGGTGATGAAGATCACGGTCTTATGCAGTTCTTCCTGCAATTCGATCAGCAGATCCTGCATGTCGGTGCGGATCAGCGGGTCGAGTGCCGAGAAAGCCTCGTCCATCAACATCACGTCTGAGTTTGAGGTGAGCGCGCGGGCGATGCCCACACGTTGCTGCATCCCGCCCGAAAGCTGCGCTGGATATTGCTCTCCCTGACCCTCCAGCCCGACGCGGTTGAGCCATTTGGTGGCTTCAGCCGCGTATTTGCTGCGGTTCTTGCCTTCGATCTCCCAGCTCAGCCCGGTGTTTTCCAGCACCGTGCGGTGCGGCAGCAGGGCGAACTTTTGGAACACCATCGACATGTCGTGCTTGCGCAACTGGCGCAGGCGACGCTCGTTATAGTCAAGGATGTTCTCGCCGTTCACGATGACCTCGCCCGCCGTGGGGTCGATCAGCCGGTTGAGGTGTCGGATCAGCGTTGATTTGCCCGAGCCCGAGAGCCCCATGATCACCGTCGTCTTGCCCGCAGGCATGTCCACGTTGATGTCATTGAGGCCCAACACATGGCCGGTTTCGGCCTGAAGTTCGGCCTTGGACATGCCGCCGCGGACTTTCTCCAGCGCCATTTTGGGGTCGTCGCCGAAGATCTTATAGAGGTTGCGGACGGAAATCTTGATGTCGTCTGTCATGTCTGGCCTCACTTCTGCGCCGCGTTGATCCGCGCAAGCGCGGCTTTGGTGACCCGGTCGAGGATGATCGCAAGAAGCACGATGCCGAGACCCGACAGGAGGCCCACGCCCAATTCAAGGCTGCGAATGCCGCGCAGCACCAGCACGCCGAGACCCGGGGCAGAGACCAGCGAGGCGATCACGACCATGGCAAGGCTCATCATGATGGTCTGGTTCACACCAGCCATGATGTTGGGCAGCGCCAGCGGGATCTGCACCTTGAAGAGCTTCTGGCGGTTGGTCATGCCGAAGGCGTCGGCGGCCTCGATCACGTCTTTGTCGACCAGACGGATCCCGAGGTCCGTCAGGCGCACCACCGGCACGATGGCATAAAGGATGATGGCGATACCGTAGAGCTTGGGCTCGGTCACCGAGAACAGGAAAATGAGCGGGATGAGATAGACGAAGGGCGGCAGGGTCTGGAGCATGTCCAGCACCGGGATCATCGAGCGTTGCACCCTGTCGCTGCGCGACATGGCGATGCCGATGGGGACACCCAGAAGCACGCAGATGAAGGCGCAGACAAAGATGATCGCCAGCGTCTGCATGGTGTGGTCGTAGAAGTCGATGAAGGCGAGGAAACCGAAGACCAGCGCCACCAGCCCCACCAGCTTCAGCGAGCGGCCCACGGCATAGGTGATCGCCATCAGAAGCGGGATCATCACGAACCACGGCACCGACTGCATGAGCCAAAGCGCGTTCTCCAGCGCCCAGCTCAAGGGTTGGGTGAGCGGGTCGACCACCACCTTCAGACTGTCCTTGATCGACAGGAACCCCTGTTCGAGGCCTTGGGTCAGGTCGCGCGATTGCGGGATCGCCTCGCAGCTGTCGTGCAGCGCGTCGAGCGAGGGGAAGGGCGTGTCCCAGAGCGTCGTGTCGGCGTCGCCGCCGGCCTGTCCCATGAGGTCGGCCATGGAGCTGAGCCCGCCGCCCTGATCATCGCCGCACCAGTCGCGCAGGCCGAGGCTGTCAAATAGGTTATCGTAAGTTGCCATCTGTCGCTTTCCCGGCCGTCAAAGGCCGTCTTGTCTCTCGGGAGGGGGCCGGTGGAACGCGCCGCTTGCGTGTCGTCGGCTGCCCGATGCAGGGGGCGGCAGGGTGAACCCATGTCCTTGCAAAGGAACTGCGCGGGGCCGGGGCCATGGCGCAGTCGGTGTGAAAAGACGCAGGTTCCGCCGCCGGAAACAGCAGGGCGGGAAACCCTGATGAGTTCCCCGCCCGTCGTTTCGGTCAGTCTGTCTTACTGCTCAAGCAGCTTGGACAGGTTGCCACGGGCGTCATCGCTCAGCCATTCGGCCCAGACGTCCTTGTTGTTTTGCAGGAAATACACCGCCGCTTCCTCGTTGGAGGCGTTGTTTTCACCCTGCCAAGCCAGCAGCTTGCTCATCTCGTCGGTCTTGAAGGTCACATTGCCGATGAACTCCGCGATCTCGGGGTTCTCGTCGTGGAAATCCTTGGTCATGACGGTCAGCACCGGCGCGGTCGGGAAGGCCGAAGGTTTGGGGTCCGGCGTGTCGGCGTTCTGGTTGGCGTTATGCGCGGCTTCGTCATATTCGCCCAGATCGACGCTGGTCATGTCGTATTTGCCAAGCGGGGTGGTGGGCGCCCAATAGTAGCCGAACCAAGGCTCTTGGCTCTCATAAGCCGACGCCATCGAGGTCACCATCGTCTCACCCGAGCCGTGGTTAAAGACTTCGATGCCGTTGCCTTCGAGGTCATAGGCCCGCGCGAGGTTGTCGCTCACCACGCGGCAGCCCCAGCCATCGGGGCAGTTGTTGAACATACCGCCGACCAGTTCGGGGTTTTCCAAGATGCCTTCGATGGTCTTCAGCTCGGGGTGCTCTTCGGCCAGATAGGTGGGGATCCACCAGCCTTCGACGCCACCGGGATCGAGCACGGAGGTGAGTTCAACAATCTTGCCGTCCGCTTTCAGCTTTTTGTAAGCGTCACCGGCGGAGTTCGGCCAAAGTTCGGGCACGATGTCCGGCTCGTTGTTCTCGGACAGGGAGGTCACGGCGGGAGTGGTGTCCGAAGGCACCACGGTGACGTCGCAGGAATAGCCCTGTGTCAGCAGGAATTCGGTGACGGCGGTGACGATCTGCGCCGAAGCCCAGTTCATTTCCGCGATCGAGACTTCGCCACAGTCCTGTGCGGCGGCGGCCATCGGGGTTGCAACGGCAAAGGCCGTGCCAAGCAAATAGCGTTTCATAGTGATATCTCCTCTATTGTATCCGCAGTGTCGCGCAGCCGCGCACCGCTGATCTTTGCCCCTTTCCATCAAGAAGGAGCCGGTCGCGCGATAGGCGCGGCAGCTTTCGATGGGCGGGTTTGCTGGAGATATGAAAACAAATCATGCGCCCCTGTGCAACACGATTGCCGGGCGCAAGACGCAAGAACGGGCACCGCGCCGGGCCTGACGCGATGCCGCTATATGCGGCGTTCCCATGCAGAACGCCATATTTTTAAGGGTCGGCACGGCCCCTCACGCGGGGCACGGGCCAGAGCATTCAGCGGCGGGAAAAACTTTCCATGTCGCGGATGTGCTGGGGGATGTCTTTGCGGTTCAGCCCGATATCCTGAAGCAGACGGTCGTCCATCGCGTTCAAGGTCGACAGCGTGCGGTTACGCTCCCAGCGACGTGCGGTGTCGCGCAGCGCACGGCGCAGCATGGCGACAAGGGCCAGCCCTTCGGCATTGGCGACTTGACCGATGCTGCCGTTAAAGGCGGTTCCGGGCATCCCGGCGATCTGGTTGGTGTTTTTCAGCAGGCGGAAATGCATGGCATGCTCCATATCAAAAAGGTCGAAGTGGGAAGGATCCGCAAGAGACGACGGTCAGTGCCAGAAGGCCGGGCCGGGTCGGTTGTGTGGGTTTCATCCCGAGTGTGATCCGGAAAGTCAGTTGGAACCCCGATGGTCTAAACAGGCGGATCGGCCTGTTCGACCGGGGTTACCGGCGGTTCAGCAGCGTGCCCGGTTTGCGCGGGCGCCTCTTATGAACAGCATACATCAACATGCCGCGCATTTGGTCCACCCGAGCGGGCTTTGCAATAGGGTGAAATAGGGGTGCGACACCCTGCCGCATGTGCAGGGCGCAGAGCCTACTATGGCTGAGGTTTCCGCCCGCCCGGCGCGGTGTCGTTTGCAGCATCTGAAATGTCGTTTTGAGGGTCGGATTTGGCGCATTTTGGCGCGGCGGATCGAACAGAATGGGGCGGTTGTTTGGGTGGCCTTCGCGGGTGGCAATTGCATTTTCTCCGCGGTCAATCTTGGCGCGAGGTGAGGGGCGGAGCGCTCACCATGACTCGCCCGTAACGCGCGCGGCTTTCGCCCCGGCGGGCGCTCAATGCCGCGAGGAATCGATTCGGCGGGAATAAGGCGGGTCGCCCGTGGTTTCGTCACCAGTTCCGCAGGTTTGCGGGCGATTGGTTCCAGCCGGTGAACAAGCAATCAAAAAGAATGTCGAAAACAAGGCGGCGCAGATGCGGCTGATTTGCGGCGGCATTGTCGCACAATGCGAAACAGTCTTGACCGAGGGATCGGCGCAGCCGTCCTGCGCAAGCGTTAATTCACCTTAATCCTATGGCGAATCGGGATTCCGGCGCGGGGTGCGCTGGAAACAATCGCGCCCAAAAGTCGCGCTAAACCACCTGAATTGCGGCAAAACTTCATTTGGTTCCGGCAATTTTCAAACATTTTTTGCTTTGTCCATTCGTATAGGAGGGCTATTCCTATAGGTGCCCAACTGGGGGGCATAGAAGTCTGTAGGTCACGGGGGCGGCCGCATTAAGCGCATCAGGGATGCGGGAAATGTGGGTACGCCGCAAGTTTGCGACCGTAAACACAACATACCGAAGCGCACCGCGCCTCGGCTGTGGGCCATGTTCCGGCTCTTCCCCTTCGTTGCGCAGGATGCGTGCCGCTCGATCTGGATTTCTGCCAGCGGGGCGCGTGTGAACGGAGGGAGAGACGAGATGATACACAAGCGACAGGCCCTGCCACTGGCCTTCTGCGGGGCAAGAAATGCCCGGTTCGACCGCTCTGCCGTTCGGCGCTCCATTCCTCAAATTGAAAAAGCATCCACTTCCAAGACGGCCGCGTTGCGCGCCGCGTGCAACACCGCTCAGGAGATTTCACAATGATTAGAACACTTGATTTCAATGCGTTCAGCGCAGGCACCATCATTGACGACGAATATGCGGACCTGGGCGTTACGGTTTCGGCCAGCGGCGGCTCCGGCGATGCGATGATCTTTGACAGCAGCAACCCCACGGGCGGCGATAGCGATCTGGCCTCCGACACGCTTGAGGGGCTGTTGATCGTCTCCGAAGACGGCGACCAGAGCGACCCGGACGACAACGCCGGCGGCGGCAGCCTGTTTTTTGACTTCGATGACATGGTGCGCATGAAGGGCGTGACCTTCAAAGACATCGAAGAGACCGGCGGGGAAGGCACCCGTGTCATCTTTTACGATGACAATGGCGATGTGATCCAAAACCATTATGTGCAGCCCACCGGCGATGGCGGTGAGCGTTTCGTTCAGTTCAACATCGATGGCGTGTCGCGTTTCGAAGTGCGTTTCGAAGGCTCGGGCGCGATCGACAATCTGGTTTTCGACGATGGCCAGCCCCAAGGCGGCAGCAATGACGCGCCCGTGGCCGAAGACGATGTGCTTGAGATCGACGAAGACACCTCTGGCACCGTCGACGTGCTGGGCAATGACAGCGACAGCGATGGCGACACGCTGACCGTCACCATGGCAACCTGCCCGGCGGGCCCGGTCGTCATCAATGACGATGGCACGTTGACCTTCACGCCGGACCCGGATTTCAACGGCGAGACCACGATCACCTATACCGTGGATGACGGCAATGGCGGCACCGACACCGGCACCGTGAATGTCACCGTGAACCCGGTGAACGACGCCCCCGTCGCCAATGACGATACCGCCGACACCACCGGCACCGATCCGGTCGTGATCCCGGTTCTGGACAATGACACCGATGTCGACGGCGACACCCTGAGCGTGACAGATGCGTCGAGTGATGATGGCACCGTGACCATCAATGACGATGGCACCATCACCTTTGTCGCCAATGACGATTTCACCGGTGACGCGACGATCACCTATACCGTGGCAGACCCCGACGGCCTGACCGACGAAGGCTCGGTGACCGTGACGGTGGGCGACGGCGGTTCGACCCGTGACGGCTATGTCGACGGCACAGCGGGCGCAGACTTGATCGACACCGCCTATACCGGCGACCCCGATGGCGACATGATCGACAATGACGACGCGATCCTGCCCGATGCCGAAGGCGACGACGACTATGTTCGCGCGGGTGACGGCGACGACACAATTCTGGCGGGCGACGGCGATGATATCGTCGAGGCGGGCGCAGGCTCTGACGTGGTCGAGGGCGGTGAGGGTGATGACATGATCACCACCGGCAGCGATGACCTCGCCCCCGATCTGGGCTACCCGGAAAGCGACAGCGACGATCTGGGCTTTGACCCCGACGCCGACCCAGAGAATGACCGCGACTCTGTCGATGGCGGGGCGGGCAATGACACGATCAGCACCGGCGATGACCGCGACACCATCACCGGCGGCACCGGCGATGACGTGATCAACGCTGGCATCGACGACGATATCGTCGACGGCGGTGACGGCGACGACCGGATCGTCGGCGGCGAGGGCAACGACAGCCTGCTCGGCGGCGCTGGCAACGATACGATCTATGCGGGCAACGACCCCGATCTGGGTCTCGACGTGCTCGACATCCCCGACGAAGAGGACGCGTCCAACCCCTTCACCCCCGACCGCAACCCGAACAACGGGATGGACACGGTCGACGGTGGCGCGGGCAATGACGTGATCTATGGCGCCGACGATGCGGATATGCTGCGCGGCGGCTCGGGCGATGACTATATCGACGGCCAGATCGACGATGACGTCATCTCGGGCAACACCGGCGACGACACGCTGCTGGGCGGTCAGGGCGATGACAGCCTCTCGGGCGGTCAGGGCAATGACGAGCTTGACGGCGGCACCGGCGACGACACCCTGCGCGGCAACCGGGACGACGACCTGCTGGTCGGCGGCGAAGGCGATGACCTGCTCGACGGTGGCGGTGAGAATGACACGCTGATGGGCGGCGAAGGCGACGACGAACTGCAAGGCGGTCGGGGTGACGATCTGCTCGACGGTGGCGCAGGCGTCGACGTGATGACCGGCGGTGCCGATCAAGACAGCTTCGTCAACGTCAACGCGGGCGATGACGTCGACGGTGGCAGCGCGGGCGTGGATTACGACACGCTCGACCTGCGCGGCTCTGCCCCCGAAGGTGGCCGTCTGGAGATTACCTATACCTCCGACGATCGCGAAGACGGTTTCGTTGACTACTTCAACCAAGATGGCAGCGATGCCGGGCGTTTGAACTTCGTCGAGATCGAGAATGTGATCCCCTGTTTCACACCGGGGACCAAGATCGCCACACCGCGCGGTGAGGTGCCGGTCGAGGCGCTTCAGGTCGGTGACCGGGTCATCACCCGCGACAATGGCATCCAGACGATCCGCTGGGTCGGCGCGCGTGAGATGACCGGGGCCGAGTTCGAAATGGCCGCGCATCTCAAGCCGGTGCTGATCCGCAAGGGAGCGCTTGGCAATGATCTGCCCGAGCGTGACATGATGGTCAGCCCCAACCACCGCGTCTTGGTCGCCAACGAGAAGACCGCGCTCTACTTCGAAGAGCGTGAGGTGCTCGTCGCGGCGAAACATCTGACCGGGATGGAAGGCATCGATGTGGTCGAGGTTTCGGGCACCAGCTACATCCATGTGATGTTCGACCGTCACGAGGTGATCCTCTCCGACGGGACATGGACCGAGAGCTTCCAGCCCGGTGACATGTCGCTGGCCGGTATCGGTGAAGAGCAGCGTCAGGAAATCTTTGAACTGTTCCCCGAACTGGCGACAAAGGACGGGATCGAAGGCTACACCGCCGCGCGTCGTTCGCTGAAAAAGCACGAGGCCAGCCTGCTGGTGAAGTAATCCGGCAAGAGCCGAGCGTGACACAGTTTGAAAACGGGGCGGGCGACCGCCCCTTTTTTTCATCTGCGGGTCATTCCTGCTCTGCGCGCCACGCTGCCCAGTCCTCGGGCGTGTCGAGGTCGCGCCGTGCGCGCTGGTCGGGCAGGGGCACAAGCTGCATCCGGTCTGCGGCAGCGCGCACAACCGCGCGGCCCCCGTCATCGCCGCGCAGCTGTTTCAACTGATCGAAAAGCGCGGCGGCAAAGATGATGGGGTGCCCGGGCTTGCCGTCCGCCGTGCTCGCGCGCCAGATCAGAGTCTCGCCCGTCAGGTTCACCGCAGCCGCGAGGCGGGCAAGATCGCGGGCCTCAAGCGCGGGCATGTCCGCCAGCAGCACCATGGCGGCGGGCGTGTCCAACGGCAGGGCGGCAAAGGCGCGGCGCAGGCTGGCGGCCATGCCCTCTGCGGCCTCGGGAACGGGCAGCGGCGTGATGTCCAACCCGCTGAGCGCTGTGTAGCGCGGGTGCGGCGGGGGCGGCAGGGCGACGGTGACCGGGCCAATGCCCCGCGCCAGTCGTGCCTGACGGCGCAGCAAGGGCTCACCGCCGATGTCTTCCATCAATTTGTCACGCCCCCGCATCCGAGTGGAAGCACCGGCGGCGAGGAGGATCACGGGCAGAGAGGCTATCGTCATGCCGCCCAACCTACCGGGCACGGGGGGCGAGGATAAGAGCTTTTTTACACCGCGCCGGACTGCAAATTCCCGCTAAGCCGCCGTTGGCAGGGCGCTTTTTCGTGCTACCCTTGGCCCATGAACATCAAAGACCTGATCCCGCATACGCTGTTTCGCAAAGCCCGCGAATATTCACGCAAACTTTGGGTGCGGGTGGTCTTTATGGGGCTGCTGGCCTTTGTCGCTCTCGGGCTGACTCAGCTTTTTGAGCCCTTGGTGCCCAAGGAAGTCGCCACGAGGTTGACCGGCGAAGCGGCGGATCGTCTGTTGCAGATCATCGCCGATGCGATGCTGGCGGTCACCATTTTTTCGATCACGATCATGGTGACGGTCTACCGGGCCTCCTCGGCGCAATTCACGCCACGGGCGCATCGTCTGATCATTCAGGACCGCACCACGCAGAACACGCTGGCGGTCTTTATCGGCGCCTATGTCTATGCGCTGGTGGCGATCATCATGCGCGAGTTGGGCATCTATGTCGATGAACGCTCTTTCGTGCTGTTCCTGACCACGGTACTGGTGCTGGCGATCATCGTGATCTTCCTGATCCGCTGGGTGCTGCATCTGCAAAGCTTCGGCAGCCTGATCGACACCACCCGCCAGATCGAGGCGGTGACCACTTCATTGTTCAAGGAGCGTCTAAAGACGCCCTGCATGGGCGGCCATCCCCTGACCGGTCCGGTGCCCGATGAGGCCCGCCCGATCTTTGCCCCTGAGAGCGGCTATATCCAACATATCTACCCCGAGGCGCTGGACCAGCAGGCGCGCGACCATGGGGTCGCGATCTATATGCCCCGGCGGATCGGTGATTTCGTCTTTGTCGGTGAGCCTCTGGTCATGGTCACCCGGCGGGGCAGCCCGCAGGACGCGGAACATGATTGGGACAGTCTAGAGCAAAAGGTTTTGGAGACCGTGCAACTGGGCGATCTGCGCACCTTCGACCAAGACCCGCGTTTCGGCCTGCGGGTGCTGGGCGAGGTTGCCTCCAAGGCGCTGTCGCCGGGGATCAACGATGGCGGCACGGCGATTGACGTGATCACCCGCATCGGGCGCGTGCTGTCCTATTACTCGGATGAGGCCAAACCGGGCGGCAAGGTCGCACTGCCAAACCTGCATATCCCGCCGATCCCAGCGGACGCGCTGATCGAAGACGGGTTTGGTGCGCTGGCGCGCGATGGCGCCTCGGTCGTCGATGTGCAGATGGTCTTGCAAGAGGTGCTGACAGGGCTGATGCAGCACCCCGATCTCGGCCTGTCTGCCGCCGCCCGTGACGCGGCAGAGGATCACCTGCGCCGGGCATTTGAAGAGGTGCCTTTCGGCCCCGACCGGGCGCGCATCTGGTCCGCCGCCTGCAAGGACGTGCAGGCAGCGGTGGAAACCCCGGCCTGAGCCGGATCAGAGGGGGCGGATCTTGAGCTGGGTGATCCGGTTGCCGTCCCGTTCGATCACCTCAAAGCGGAAGTTGTGGAAGGAGAAGACCTGCCCCACGGTGGGGATCATCTGCGCCTCATGGATCACCAGCCCGGCCACGGTATTGGCCTCGTCATCGGGCAGGGACCAATCGGTGGCGCGGTTGAGGTCGCGGATCGTCATCGCGCCTTCGACCATCAGATGCCCGTCGTCTGATTGCTTGAGCGGGTGATCCGCATCGGGGTCAAACTCATCCGTGATCTCGCCCACAATTTCTTCGAGAATGTCTTCGAGCGTGATCAGCCCTTGGAGCGAGCCATATTCATCTACCACCAGCGCAAAATGCGTGCGACGGCGCAGGAACTGGCGCATCTGTTCGTCCAGGGTCGAGGTTTCGGGCACAAAATAGGGTTTCATCACCACATCGGCCACGTTGAACCCGTTGAGCGCTGCGGCATCGCCGTTGGGCCCGCCGATCAGCTTGTACATGGCGCGCAACAGGTCCTTGGCATGGATCACGCCGATGATGTTTTCAGGGTCATCGCGAAAGACCGGCAGGCGGGTGTGGTTCGATTGCAGGCATTTCTCCATGATGTCGGTCGGGTCTGAATCCGCGTCGATCATCTCGATCCCCGAACGGTGCAGCATGACCTCTTCGACCGCGCGTTCGCGCAGGTCGAGCGCGCCCAGAATACGGTCGCGGTCTTCCTTTTCGACGACGCCTTCGGAATGGCCCAGTTGCAGCGCCCCGGCGATTTCCTCGCGCACCGCCAGAATGTTGCTGTCGGGGTCGATCTGCACGCCGAAAAGCCGCAGCACGCCGCGCACGAAATAGCGCACCGCCGTCACCACCGGCGAGAAGATAAGCACCACGATGCTAATCGGGCGCGAGACCAGCGCCGCCGCCGTTTCGGCATTGGTGATGGCATAGGTCTTGGGCAGCACCTCGGCAAAGACGAGCACCAGAAGCGTCATCACCAGCGTCGCCAGCGCCACGCCGCTTTCACCGAAGAGCCGGGTGAAGAGCGCTGTCGCCATGGAGGCGGCAAGGATGTTGACCAAGTTATTGCCCAAAAGGACCGAGCCGATCAGCCGCTCATTATCCTCGGTGATCTTGAGCGCGCGGATCGCGCCGCTTGCGCCCTTGTCGGCCTGCGCGCGCAGCTTGCCGCGCGAGGCGGCGGTCAGGGCGGTTTCGGAGCCTGAGAAGAAGCCCGACAGGACAAGGAGAAACAGGATAATTCCGGTGCTGATCCAGAAAGCGGTGTCAAAAAGGGCGGGGCCCGTTTCCATGAGGTCTAAATCCATCCATTATGTGTTGCGAATGTTATGGGCGCAGGGGCTGCGTCATTCAAGGGTTGCAACGGGGCAGGGTGGTGCGATGCAGGCGAAAATCAACTGCGCGGAGCTTGGGGTTTTGGACGGGCCGTTGCTGCTTTTTGGCGGGCCCTATTCCAACCTTCAGGCGGTCGAGGCGCTGGCGGCTTTCGCCGCGGCGCGGGGCATCGACGGGGGGCAGATGATCTGCACCGGCGACATTGTTGCCTATTGCGGCGCGCCGCGCGAATGCGTGGCGGCAATCCGGGCGCTTGGCTGCGCGGTGGTGGCAGGCAATTGCGAAGTGCAACTGGCCAGCGGGGCCGAGGATTGCGGCTGCGGCTTCGCGCCGGGCAGCAGTTGCGACATGCTTTCGGGCGCGTGGTATGCCCACGCGGCAGGCCAGTTGGACGCGGGCGCGAAAGACTGGATGGGTCGGCTGCCGGATGTGGCGGTGTTCCGCCATCAGGGCCAGCGCTATGGCGTGATCCACGGCGGGGTGCGCGATGTGGCGCGGTTCATCTGGTCTGAGAGTGCGGCGGCGGTGTTTGACGAAGAATGGCAGGCGCTGGAAGACATCGCAGGCCCCGTCGATCACATCATCGCGGGCCACTCCGGTCTGCCCTTCATCCGCGAGACAGCGCGCGGGCGTTGGATCAACGCAGGCGTGATCGGCATGCCGCCCCATGACGGCGGCCAGCAGACTCGGGTGGCGCTGCTCGACGGGGGCGAGGTGGGCTTTCACCGGCTGAGCTACGATGTGGCCGGGGCCGTGGCCGATATGGCCAAGGCAGGCTTGCCGCGCGCCTATGCAGACGCGCTACAAAGCGGTTACTGGCCTTCGGAAGACGTGTTGCCGCCGGAATTGCGGGTGCCGTCCTTGGCGAGGGGGTGACGCTCCAGCACGAGGTCCGAGAGGCGCTCTTCCAAGACATGTGTATAGATCTCGGTCGTGGCGACATCGGCGTGGCCCAGCATGGTCTGGATCGCCCGTAGGTCCGCGCCATTGGCCAGCAGATGCGTGGCAAAGGCATGGCGCAGGGTGTGGGGCGTGACTTTCTCGGGCGGCACGCCGCCGGTCACGGCGAATTCCTTGATCAGCAGATAGAACCTATGCCGCGTCAAATGCCCCGTCGCCCCGCGGGACGGGAAGAGGTGCAGCGCGGGCGGTTTGCCCTTGGCTTGGGCCGCCTCATCCGCCTTGTCGCGCACCACGAGCCATGCCGCCAGCGCGTCGCGCGCGGGCTCTGACAGGGGGACCAGCCGCTCGCGCCCACCCTTGCCTGCGATCAGCAGCAGGCGCGGATCGCCCCGCGCGGCGCTGACCGGCAGGCTGACCAATTCACTGACCCGCATGCCGGTGGCATAAAGCAACTCCATCAGGCAGGTGTTGCGCAGTTGATCGGCCAGCGACCGGCCAGAGTTGCGCGCGGCATCAAGCAGCCGGTCGACCTCTTCCTCGGACAGGATCTTGGGCAGGCGTTTGTCCTGCCCCGGCCCGGCGATTTGCACCGCTGGGTTGTCTTCGCGCAGGCCTTCCTCAAAGGCGAAACGGTAAAGCTGTTTGATCGCCGACAAACGCCGCGCACGGGTGGATTTGGCCAGCCCCTGCGCGTCGCAATAGACAAGGTAATCTTCGACCTCGCCGCGGCTGGCGGTCAGGAAGTCATGGTTGCGCTGCGCGAGAAAGGAATCGAAATCCTTCAGGTCGCGGCCATAGGCCAGCTGCGTGTTGGTGGCGGCACCCTGTTCGGCGGCGGCGGCCTCCAGAAAGCTGGAGATCCAATGGAAGGTCGGGGTCTGGGACATCATCATTGCTGGAGCAATACAATCTGCAAGGCGGCACGTCGGGCGGTGTCTTCCAATCCGAGGGCGCGTAGGGTGGCTAGGGCGTCGCGGAGCGCCGATGTGTCACCACTCGCCCCGTCATGCAAGAGCGACAGTAGGCGCAAAATTGCCATGCCCAGCTCCTTGGCCCGCGCCAGCGCCATTAGGTCGGTGCGGGGGGTGGGATCGGCGAAAGCATCGTGAACCGCAGCGGCCAAAGGCGCATCCGGAGCGGGGCCTTTGGGCGCATCGCCAACGGCGACGGCGCGCAGCAATTCGTCCTCGGGGGACTTGCCGATCACCCGCGCCGCAGCGGCCTCGTAATTGGGCGACAGCAGCGCCACATCCCGCGCCAGACGCGCGGGACGGCCCGCCAGCGGGATGGTCGAGAGCGGTTCGGCAAAGAGTGTGGCAAAGGCCACTTCGAGAGAGGCTTCGCGCATCGCCTCCCAAGCGGGCGGCAGGGTCTTGGCCACCGCCTCGGCGCTGCCGGTGCGCAGAGCCGTTTCAAACCGTTGCAGCGCCGCAACCCGGTCCCAGACCCCGCCAGAGGCGGCGGGCTGACGGTCGGTATAAAGCCCCAGCAGCAGGTTGTCGGGCAGGGCGCCCGCGCGGGTCAGCCGCTCGGCGGCCTCAAGCTGGGCCTTCCATCCGGCGATGTCGCGCAGATCGGCCACCGCATAAGCACGCGGCAAGATGTTAGAGGGCAAGGGCTCGCCAATGGTTTCAAACAGGCGGAAGGTCATCGGGTCCATCTGGCGCGGGACGCGCAGCGGTTCGGCCCCTTCGTAGAAATCCGGGTTCAGGAAACGGTCAAAGAGTTCGAGCTGCGCCTCGGGCAGCAGCCCAAGCGCTTGGGCCGAGCCAAAGGTCAGGGCCGCGTTCTCCCAATTGCCGGCGCGGGCGTTGCAGAAAATCCGGGTGCCATAGTCGCGGGTCAGATGCGGCGATTTCACCAACCGCTCGCAGACGCGATGTTCGGTCCCGGTGAGCAGGGAAAGCTGCATCCACAGGTCGAAATGCGCGGTCGAGGTGGTTACCCCAGCCTGTTCGATCAGCGACAGCGCCGGGTCGAGGGCGCCAAGCTCCATCAGCTTTTCGCCCCGCGCCAGCGCCAAAAGATCGCCGTTGCGCGCCTCGCCCTGCGGGGCCTGCGCCTCGGCCAGAAGCACGGTGTAGAGCAGCGCCTGCGCGGCGGGCAGATGCAGGTCGGGCAGGTCGCGGATACGGTCGATCAGCGCGCTGGCGTCGCTGCCCAGCCAGATGTCTCCGCGCAGTCCGGTGACCGAGCCGGGCACCAGCCCGATGCGGCGCGGCGCGCCATCGCCCAAGGGCGTGACCTGCACGGGCGGCGGCAGGGCGCTGTCGGCCACGGGCGGTTCCGGCACCCGGCCCGGGTTGGGCGGGCGTTTTGGCCGGTTTTCGGGCGGCGATTGCGCGCCCAGCCAGTCGATCACCGAAAGCGGCTGATCATTGGCCGCGGGGGGCTGTTCTTGCTGCTGAGCCGCCTGTCGCGATTCGCGGCCCAGATTGCGGTCTTCTTCGGATTCGGCCAGCAGGGCCGTGGCGCTGACCGAGCAAATCAACGCAGCACAAAGGGCCCGTTTGCCTTTGGACAGGGCGTTTGCCACGCCGCTCAATCCGCTGTCAGCGTGACAGGCTGGCGCGTCTCAATCTGTTCGGGCGAAAAATCCACGCCAAAGAAAGGCCCGACATAGGCATAGCCTACGAGACCGATGAAGCCGACAATCAATAGAAATATCAAAAGCTTAAAAAGTTTACCCATGATTTATGCCTGCCCGGAATTCTGCTATTTTGCCAAACTATATATGGCCTTTTCGGCAAGATCACGTCATTCAGAGAAAAATGAGCGGAATTAAGCACAGCATGACCAATGGCGAAGAAACGCCGCCCCGCTACCGTCTGAACAAGACGGTGGCGCTGGTTGGCATGATGGGCGCGGGCAAGACGGCGGTGGGACGTGCGGTCTCGGCCAAACTGGGCGCGCCTTTTCTGGACAGCGATGCGGAGATCGAAGCAGCGGCCAATCTCAGCGTGCCCGAGATTTTTACCCGCGACGGCGAGCCGTTCTTTCGCAAACGCGAGACCGAGGTGATCGCGCGGCTTTTGGCCGAGGAACGCTGCATCCTGTCGACCGGCGGTGGCGCCTTTCTGGCCGAGGTGAACCGCGACAATATCGCAGCTTACGGTGTGGCGCTTTGGCTCGATGCGGATTTGGACCTGCTGTGGAACCGGGTGCGCTACAAAGACAGCCGTCCGCTGCTCCGCACGGCTGATCCCAAGGCCACGCTGGCCGCGCTTTATCGCGACCGGGTGCCGCTTTACCGGTTGGCGGATCTTTCGGTGCGCTGCGACCCGCGCCTGTCGATTGACGCCATGGCCAACCGGGTGATCGACAAGCTGCTGACAAGGCCCGATGTTTTGGAGAGATTGGATGCGTGAGACAGTTTCCGTCGCCCTGCCGGGGCGGGAGTATGACGTGGTTATCGGGGCGGGCTTGCTGGGGGATGCCGGCGCGCTGATCGCGCCGCTGCTGCGCCGCAAGCGGGTGGCCGTCATCACCGAAAGCCGCGTCGCCGCACTGCATCTGCAATCTCTGCGGGAGGGATTGGCCGCCGAGGGCATCGCGATGTCTGCGCTGGAACTCGCCCCCGGAGAGGGGACCAAGGATTGGGCCAATCTTCAACGCTGCGTGGACTGGCTGCTTGATGAGCAGGTGGAGCGCGGCGATATCGTTGTGGCCTTTGGTGGCGGGGTGATCGGTGATCTGGTGGGTTTCGCCGCCGCCGTGCTGCGGCGCGGGGTGCGTTTCGTGCAGATCCCCACCTCTCTTTTGGCGCAGGTCGACAGTTCGGTGGGCGGCAAGACCGGGATCAACGCGCGCCAAGGCAAGAACCTGATCGGGGCCTTCCACCAGCCCAGCCTCGTGTTGGCGGATACCGAGGTGTTGGGCACCATGCCCAAGCGGGATTTCCTTGCCGGTTATGGCGAGGTGGTGAAATACGGGCTGCTCGGCGATGCGGCGTTCTTTGATTGGCTGGAGGCGAAGGGCCCGGCCCTTGCGGCGGGCGATATGGCCGCCCGGATCGAAGCGGTGCGCCGGTCGGTTCAGATGAAAGCCGATATTGTGGAGCGCGACGAGACAGAGCAGGGCGACCGTGCGCTTTTGAACCTTGGCCATACATTCGGCCATGCGCTTGAGGCCGCGACGGGCTATTCCGACCGGCTGCTGCATGGCGAAGGGGTGGCGATTGGCTGTGCGCTGGCCTTTGAGCTTTCCGCGCGGCTGGGGCTTTGCCCGCAGGAAGACCCGAGCCGTCTGCGCGCCCATTTGGTGCAGATGGGCATGAAGACCGACCTGCGCGACATTCCCGGCGATCTGCCCGAGGCCGAGGAACTGCTGCGGCTGATGGGGCAAGACAAGAAGGTGGTCGATGGCCGTTTGCGCTTTGTTCTGGCACGCGGCATCGGGCAGGCCTTTGCGGGGGCCGAGGTGGAGAACGCCGAGGTGCTTGGGCTGCTGCGGGATGCGCTCGGCTGAAGCCCCAAGGCTACGGCTTCGCGTAAAGGGCCATCGCCTGCAGTTAAAATTCGGGCTAGGTAATTTTCGGATCAGTTGGCCTGAGAGGTGTCTCTGCGCGAGGCTGCTGTCTAGCCGAGGGCCATCGCCTACCCGGTGGGGCGGGCAGGCGATGGCCCGGCGCCTTCGGCTTGATTCCGGGCTGGGTGGTAATCTTGAGCCGTCGCTCAAGGCGGGCAGGGCGCTCCAGCGCCCCACCCAATAGTCTAAATCAGAACGGGATCTCATCATCGAGGTCACGGCTACCGCCGCCGCCACCGCCGCCCGAAGAGGACGGGCCGCTGTCATAGCCGTAGTCGTTGCCGCCACCGCCGCCACCACCGTAGCCGCCGCCACCACCGCCGCCGCCGGAGCCGCCGCCGGGACCGTCGAGCATGGTCAGCGTGCCGCCGAAGCCTTGCAGCACGACTTCGGTGCTATAGCGGTCTGCGCCCGATTGGTCCTGCCATTTGCGGGTCTGCAACTGGCCCTCGATATACACTTTGGAGCCCTTCTTGAGGTATTGCTCGGCCACGCGGACGAGCCCTTCTTGAAAGATCGCCACCGAATGCCATTCGGTCTTCTCGCGGCGCTCACCGGTGTTGCGGTCTTTCCATGTCTCCGAGGTGGCGATGCGCAGGTTGCACACTTTGCCGCCGTTCTGGAACGACCGCACCTCGGGGTCGCGCCCGAGGTTGCCGATAAGGATCACTTTGTTCACTGAGCCGGCCATCTTGCCCCCTCGTTTGTCATTGCTGTGTCATTGCGTCGGGCGCGAATCCGAGCGCGCCCAATTCGGCTGTTTATATCGTGCTTGTTCGCCGGATGACACCGGCTTTCCATCCCGCCGCCCATCGCCACGGCCCGCGAAATGGCCGGGATTTCGGGGGCTGGTAGAAGGGGCGTATTTAAGTATACTGCGCGCAATGCAACGGTAGGGGGCAGATATGCGAAAGACGGGACTTTTGGCCGGTCTGGCCGCGGTGGGTTTGACGGCAGCCGGGATGATCGCGATGGGGGCAGCGCCAGCGGCTGCCGATATGTTCGCCAGCAAGAACCGTGCGGGGCTGTTCGCTTCGCAGAAAAGCATCCTCGATAATCGGGCATCCAAACAATATTCCGCCTCCGTGCGGCTGCAACCGCCCAAGGTTGTCACCCCGACGAAATGGGACGTGCCGAAATACAACGGGTCTTACAAAGGGGCCTTTCTAACCCATGCCCGCGCCGCGGCCACGCGCCACGGCATCCCGGTCGATCTGTTTTTGCGGCTGGTGCAGCAGGAAAGCGGGTGGAACCCTAAGGCGCTGTCGCACAAGGGGGCGATGGGGCTGGCGCAGTTGATGCCGCAGACCGCGCGGGCGCTGCGTGTCGATCCCGCCGATCCGGTGCAAAACCTCGAAGGCGGGGCGCGTTACCTCAAGATGCAGTACCGCGCTTTCGGCAGTTGGGAGCTGGCGCTGGCCGCCTATAACGCGGGGCCGGGGGCGGTGAAGAAATACGGGGGCATCCCGCCCTACAAGGAAACCCGCAATTACGTTAAAGTGATCACGGGCAGTTAAGTCATTGATATTTATGGGGTGAGCGCTGCGCTTGGGCGTTTGTCCGCCTATTTGCACCCCCGTAAGCCCCTCTGGCATCGGCCCTCTTGGGAACCGCCGGGGCAATCGTGGTGTTCTCTGATCAGAAACTTTGCAGCGGGGCATTCTCGCCGCAGAGAGGAAAGATCAAAGGAGAACGACATGCTGACGAATATGAAAAACATCGCCCTTGCCGCTGGTGTAAGCGTTATCGCGCTGAGCGGCTCTGCCTTCGCCGATGACAAGATCATGGTCTCGAAAATCGACGTCGAATCCTCTGTCGCCGCCGCGGCTGACAGCAATGCCATGGATTTCTATCCTGATCTGGAAGAAGACCTGCGCGCCGAAGTGGCAGAGCGCGTGCCGATGAGCAGCGATGGCTCCGATCCGCAGATCAAGATCGACATCCGCAAAATCTCTCTGAACGGCGCGACCATGCTGCCCGACAGCAAGGAATTCAACGAGTTGGAAGGCGTTGTTGATATTACAAGCCCCACCGGCGACAACGCTGGCCTGAGCTTCCCGGTCATGATTTCGGCCTATAGCGGCGATGAGATCGCGCCCGAAGGCTATGTCAACGTGCAGCCGTCCGAAACTGAATTCTACGTGGCGCTCGTCTCGACCTTCGCGGATGTCGTGGCCGAAGGTTTGGCCAATGTGAACACTGCCGGTTCGCCCGTTGATCCCTAAATCCGGGTTTGATTTGGCCATGCTGGCCGGATCGTCATAACCTCAGGCCGTTCCCCCTTAGATAGCCTGAGGCATGAGGCGTGGTTCTTCGGAACCGCGCCTTTTTCATTCCGCCGCCGTGCCTGTCTCAATCACCGGCTCCATCTCGGCGAATTGCTGGGCCGAGAGGTGGCATTTGATCTGATGCCCTTCGGCCATGGTCACCATCGGCGGCACCTCGCGTTCGCACAGATCGCCGGGCACCTGCGACTTCCACCGGCAGCGCGTCTGGAAGGGGCAGCCCGGGGGCGGGTTCATCGCCGACGGCACGTCGCCTTCCAGCACGATGTGTTTCTTTTTCACCTTGGTATCGGCAATCGGCACCGCGCTCAGCAGCGCTTCGGTATAGGGGTGATAGGGCGGGGCGAAAACCTGATCGGTGTCGCCCAGTTCGACCACATGGCCCAGATACATCACCATCACCCGGTCCGAGAGATAGCGCACGATAGAAAGATCGTGGGAGATGAACAAAAGCGTCGTCTTCTGCTCGCGCTGGATTTCCATCAGCAGGTCGGTGACGGCGGCCTGCACGCTCACATCAAGGGCCGAGACCGGCTCATCCGCCACCACGATCCGCGCATCCCCGGCAAAGGCGCGGGCGATGCCGACGCGTTGCTTTTGCCCGCCCGACAGTTGGCGCGGCATCCGGCCTGCGAATTCGCGCGGCAGTTTCACCAGGTCGAGCAGTTCCAGCATGCGCTGGCGGCGCTCTTTCTCATTCTTGCCGATGCGAAAAATCTCCAAGGCGCGGATGATCTGCCGCCCCACGGTCATTGAGGGGTTGAGCGTGTCGAAGGGGTTTTGAAACACCATCTGCACATCGGCGACATTCTTGGTCGTGCGGTCATCAATCGGCACGCCGCCGATGTCCTGCCCGTCGAGGTAGATATGCCCCTCGGTCGCCGTCTCTAGCCCCATCAGCACCTTGGCGAATGTGGACTTGCCACAGCCCGACTCGCCCACGATGGCGAGGGTTTCACTTTCATGGGCCTCGAAGCTGAGGGTTTCATTGGCTTTGACTACTTTGGTATTGCCGCCGCCGAACATGGCATTGGCCGCGACTTGGTAGTATTTCTTGAGCTTGTCCATTTTGAGGACGACCTCACCGACATCGCTCTTTTCCTTGACCTCGGCCAGCTCCAAGGGCGCTTGCCAGTCGATCTCTTGAAACCGAATGCAGCGGGTCTCATGCCGGTCGTTGCCGGGCACGCTCTCCATCGGGATCGGCGCGGCGTCGCAGCGGCCGGGGACGAAATAGTCGCAGCGCGGGCCGAAGTTACAGCCCGGCGGGCGTTCATGGGGCAGGGGGAAATTGCCCGGGATGGCCTTCAGGGGCCGCGCGTTTTTATCCGCCCCCGGCAGCGGGATCGAACGGAACAGCGCCTGCGTATAGGGATGCTGCATCTCGTCAAAGACATCCTCGATCGAGCCTTTCTCGACCGCTTCGCCCGAGTACATCACGCAGATCCGGTCGCAGGTTTCCAGCACCAGTCCGAGGTTGTGCGAGATGAAGAGCATCGAGGTGCCGTATTTCTTGCCCAGATCCTTCACCAGTTCCACCACCGCCGCCTCGACGGTCACGTCGAGCGCGGTGGTCGGCTCATCGAGGATCAAGAGCGAGGGTTCGGACATCAGCGCCATGGCGATGACGATACGTTGCTGCTGGCCGCCCGAAAGCTGGTGCGGATAGGCCTTCAGGATGCGCTCGGGGTCCGGCAGCTTTACGTCCGTGACCACTTGCAAGGCGCGCGCGTAGGCTTCCTTTTCGGACATGCCGGCATGGATCATCGGCACTTCCATCAATTGTTTGCCGATCCGCATGGCGGGATTGAGGCTCGCCATCGGTTCTTGGTAGATCATCGCGATCTCGCTGCCGCGTATGTCGCGTAGCTCTTCTGTGCTCATCTCGCTCAGGTCGCGGCCTTTGAATTTGATGGAGCCGCCGACGATCCGGCCATTGCGACCCAGATCCTGCATCACGCCCAACGCCACGGTGGATTTGCCGCAGCCGCTTTCGCCCACCAGCCCCACGGCCTCTCCGGGTTGGACGTTGACCGAGAAATCCATCACGGCGGGAATCTCCCGCAGGCGGGTGAAGAAGGAGATCGACAGGTTGTTGATCTCAAGAATGGGACCGTCGTAATCAGTCTTTGGCATTTGGCTCTCCCGGTCGGGCGATCAAAAGGGGCCGGGAGGGCTGGCCCCCCGGAGGATGTTTCTTAGTCGCGCAGGGATTCTTCGCGCAGGCCATCGGCCAAGAGGTTCAGACCCAGCACGAGGCTCAGCAGCGCCAGCGCAGGCGCAATAGCAGCATGCGGGTAGAGCGACAGCAGGCGGCGGCCCGCGTTGATCGTGCTGCCCCAATCGGGGCTCTCGCTCTCCAGCCCGAGGCCGAAGAAGCCCAGCGTGCCCAGAAGGATCGTAGTATAACCGATGCGCAAGCAGAAATCGACGATCAGCGGCCCGCGCGCATTGGGCAGGATTTCCCACAGCATGATATACCACGGGCCTTCGCCACGGGTCTGGGCGGCGGCGACGTAGTCGCGGGTTTTGATGTCGAGTGCCAAGCCGCGCACGATGCGGAACACCGTGGGCGAGTTCACGAAGACCACCGAGACGAAGACCACCAGCACGCCGGGGTCGATGTCGAAGAGGTCGATCATGCTCGGCAGGCCCGGAATGCGGTAGCTGTCCGTCGCCACGATCGCCCCGTCGGTGGAGACCAGCGACAGGTAGAGCCAGCCGACCACCCCAAGCACCACGATCAGAAGCGGCGTGCGGAACGAAGGTTGCGTGTAGTAGCGCGCGTTCAACAGCACGGCGAGGAAGATCAGCGGGAAGATGAATAGGAACACCGCCATGTAGTTCGGGATGCCGGTCAGCACGATCTCGGGCGTGACCAGCAGGTAGAACAGCAGGATCACCGGGAAGGCGAGGATCAGGTTCGCCAGAAAGCTCAGCACCGTATCCAACCGCCCGCCATAGTATCCCGCAGGCAGGCCCAGCGTGATCCCCACCATAAAGGCAAAGAGCGTCGCCATCGGCGCGATCTGCACCACGACCCAAGACCCTTTGATCAGCCGAGAGAAGACATCGCGGGCAAGGTTGTCACCGCCCAAAAGGAACCAAGGGTATTCGCCTTCATCCGGGCTGCGCAGGGGCGTGCCGGGCAGTTTGTTTTTCATCCCCGAGGTCTGGCTGAGGCTGTCATGCGTCACCAACAGATCGAACAGCCCGCCGAAGATACCGGTGTAGACCCAGAACATGACGATGGCGAAACCGATCATGCCGACGGTGCTGTCAAACAGCTTGCCGTAAAGGCCGAGCCGCCGCTTGAAGTGGATGGAGAGCGCGAAGGTCAGGATCAGCGCGATCCACACGGGCAGCATCTGCTGCGACATGCCGCCGATGATGCCCGCCTGTGGCCCCATGAAGGCGCCTGCGATGATATAGATCAGCAGGACGAGGATCAGCAGCGCAAAGAGCAGGATCACCGCCCGGTTCACCCCGCCCGCCAGCCCGCCTTGCCGGGCGACGGTGCCGTCCGGGTTGATCTGACGTGCCTCACTGGCGGGAAAGAAGGAAACGACGATCTGCACCGCCACGGCCAAGGCCAGAAGCACCGCGAGACCGAGGAAGATGATATTGAGCCCCGCAAGCGACCCGGTCCATGTCAAAGGTTCCATGTCCAAGCTCCGTTAAGAAATGCGAATGCGCGGGTTGAGGAAAACATAGCCGATGTCCGAGATCAGCTGCGTCACGAGGACGACGATCACCGACACGACCGAGACCGCGAGCAGCAGTTCGATGTCGTTATTGGCCGCCGCCTGCACCAGCAGCCAGCCGAAGCCCTTGTAGTTAAACAGGGTCTCGACGATCACCACGCCGTTCAAGAGCCACGGGATTTGCAGCATGATGACGGTGAAGGGCGCAATGAGCGCGTTGCGCAGCGCGTGTTTCAGCACGATCTCTGAGAATTTCACGCCCTTAAGCCGCGCGGTGCGGATATATTGCGCGGTCATCACCTCGGTCATCGAGGCCCGCGTCATCCGCGCGATATAGCCCATGCCGTAGAGCGAGATGGTCAGCACCGGCAGGAAGAAGTTCCAGAAGTTCGCGTCTTTCATGGCGGAAGTGGCCGAGCCCAGAAACAGTGTCTTGCTGTCGATCCAGCCCCAGTCGGCCAACAGCGGCGACAGGCCAAAGCGCGAGGAGGCCAGCACCGCGATGAAGATCACGCCCGAGACATATTCAGGCGTTGCCGTGGTGGCGATGGAGAAGGTGGAGAGCGAGCGGTCGAGCTTGGAGCCTTCGCGCATCCCCGCCAGCACGCCGACGATCAGCGCCGAGGGGACCATCAGCACCAGCACCCAGAACATCAGCTTGGCGGTGAGTGCCAGACGGGTGAGCACCGTCTCGCCCACGGGTTCTTTGAAGACGGTCGAGAAACCCCAATCGCCTTGCAGGATGCCGCAGCGGGTGGGGCGCTCTTCCACCGGGGTGCCGGGGGCGAAACAGCGGCCAAAGGTTTCCTCGGGCGTGTCGCCTTCGGTGACCCAGCCGGGTAGCACGCCCAGCCATTCGCCGAACTTGTCGACCGTGGGCTGCAAATAGCCGCGGTCTTCGAGGTAGCTGGCCACGGCCTCGTCCGACATGCGGAAGTTGCCTTGTGTCTTGGCGAGTTTTTCGAGGTTCGGATAGAGATTGGTCAGCCAGAAAACGATGAACGTCAGGCAGAGCGCCGTCAGCAACATCACACCCAGCCGGCGCAAAATGAATAGTCCCATGTGGTCCCCTGTAGCAGGGTCGGGCGGTGACTTGGCCCGACGATGCGGCCTTTTGGCCTTTTTAATTCGTGCGGCGCCTTGGGGGCGCCGGTTCTGTGCGTGGCAGGTTTTTCTGCCTTGTGGCGCTGGGGTGCCGAAGACCTTTTGGCGGTCTTTCTGGCGGCCTGCGCTTGTTCATTGCCCCGCCCCTGTGCGGAGCGGTTCAGCCATGAGGCACGGAAATCACCCGCGCGTCAACATTCGGCTGAGGAGTTTGGATGAGTTTTTGCGACATCCTGAGGGTCTGAAAACGACATTTCGGCCCGGCTCTCAGCGCAGTTTGCTGGGGGGCAGGCCGCTGTGCTGTTGCATGAAACGGGTGAAATAGGCGGCAGAGCCGAAGCCCAAAGTGGCGGCGATCTCGGCAGCTGTGTGATTGGTCTCGGCCAACAGGCGACGGGCGGCATGGCAACTGCGCTCGGTCAGAAGGTCAGCGGCGGATTTGCCGGTAGCTGCCTTCACGGCGCGGGTCAGATGGGTTGGGGTCACGCCAAGAGCTGCGGCGTGTTCGGCCATGCTGGTGCCCTTGGGGGCGCCTTGCGTGACCAAGGCGCAGAAGCGCGCGCTGAGCCTGTCGCCTGCCTTGGGCCGGGGGGCGGTATGCGCCTCTGCCATGATCTGGCGGCGCAGCCAGACCGACATCAGCGCCACCTGCGCTTTGAGCGCATCTTGGTGCAGGGGGCGGGCCTGTTGGACCTCCCGTTGGATCTGTTCGATGAGGGTTGCGATCTCCGATTGCGCGGCCCCGTCGCGGATCCGCAATTGGCGCGGGGTCTCGGGCAGGCTTTCGTCACTGTCTTTGGGGATCAGCACCGCATGGCCCAGACATTGATAGCCCAGCTCCAGCGCGAAGAGCGACCGCGCCGGTATCCAAAGCGCGTTATGCGGGCTGATGCCGCGGCGTTGGCCATCGAGCAGCAGCCGCCCTTGGCCCCGGGTGATCCAGATCAAAAGATGGTGGTCGCAGTCGTGCGCGAGGGTCAGCCGCCAGTCTTGCCCCGCCGAAAGCTGGGCCAAGGTCTGGGTCTGAATCTCTGTCACGGGCACGGGGCGCTTTCGTTGAGAAATGGAAACCTTACAAGGGTAATCTTCAACGTCAGGCTAGCGGAGGGTTGGGATAACGCAAGAAATTCCGCCCGCTCGGCGGCTATTCCGGCGTCACCCGCTGCCAATCTGCCATCTTACTGCGCATCCAAGTGCGCTGCCGCTTGGCGAAACGTCGGGTGGCGACGACGGCGGCCTCGCGGGCGCGGTGCAGCGGCCAGTCGCCGTCGAGGTGGCGGATCAGTTCCGGCACGCCGATGGCGCGATGGGCGGGCAGGGATGGGTCATAGCGCGGGCGAAGGGCGGCGACCTCTTCCAAGGCGCCTTGCTCGAGCATCAGGTCAAAGCGCTGCGCGATGCGGGCGTTCAGCCAATCCCGCTCGACATCGAAGACGATCGGCAGACAATCCGCCAGCGGCAAAAGCGGTGCGCCGGTGTCGCGCTGCCAGTCCGACAGGCCGCGCCCAGTGGCCTGCCACACTTCCCAAGCGCGCTGCACCCGCGCGCGGTTGCGTTGGTCGATGCCTGCGGCGGTCTCGGCATCCAGCCCGGCCAACAGGTCTTCGAGTGCCATCTCGTCGCCTTGGGCGCGTACCTCTACCGGGGTGGCCGGAATCTCGGCCAGCCCCTGCGTCAGGGCAGAGAAGTAGAGCCCGGTGCCCCCGGTGATGATCACCCGCTGGTCGCCGCCCAACAGCGGGGCCACCTCGCGCAGCCAATGGCCGGTGGAATAGGGCGCGTCTTCGGCCAGATGACCATAAAGCAGATGCGGCGCGCGGGCCTCTTCCTCGGGCGAGGGGCGGGCGCTGATGATGCGCAAGGGGGCGTAGACCTGACTGGCATCGGCATTGACGATGACACCGCCCTGCGCCTCGGCAATGGCGAGGGCAAGGGCGGATTTGCCACTGGCGGTCGGCCCGGCGATCAACACCGGCCGTTCGGGCGGCAAACCCTGCAACAGGGCGTCCATCTGGGCCTTGGGAATATCCGGCATTTCTTTGCGTCTTCCTTACGTCCCGCATTGAACCTTGGGCGTATTTGCGACATTTTGGCGCGAAATGAAAACCCTTCACCGCCGCAAGGCTTAAATCTCCCCCGGTTGGTGAAATAGTAAGGTGTGCCCGATGTCCCAAGACACCCCCCAAGTCTCCTTTAACCGCGTGATGCTAAAGATTTCCGGGGAGGCGCTGATGGGTGACCTCGGCTATGGTCTGCATCCGCCAACCGTCGAACGCATCGCCCGTGAGGTGCAATCGGTGCACAGTCTGGGCGTCGAGATCTGCATGGTGATCGGCGGCGGCAACATCTTCCGCGGCCTGCAAGGCTCGGCGCAGGGGATGGAGCGGACCACGGCGGATTACATGGGGATGCTCGCCACCGTGATGAACGCGCTGGCGATGCAATCGGCGCTCGAAGGCTTGGGCATCCACACCCGCGTGATCAGCGCCATCACCATGAACGAAGTGGCCGAGCCCTATATCCGCCGCCGCGCCGTGCGCCACCTTGAGAAGAAGCGGGTCTGCATTTTTGCCGCGGGCACCGGCAACCCCTATTTCACCACCGACACCGCCGCGACCCTGCGCGCCAATGAGATGTCCTGCGAGGCGATCTTCAAGGGCACCAAAGTCGACGGTGTTTATGACAAGGACCCGGCCAAGTTCGACGATGCGAAACGCTATGATCTGGTGAGCTATGACGACGTGCTGCAAAAGCGGCTCGGCGTGATGGACGCCTCTGCCATCGCGCTGGCGCGGGACAACAACCTGCCGATCATCGTCTTCTCGCTGGATGAGCCGGGCGGCTTCCAAGGCATCTTGGCGGGGCAGGGCACCTATACCCGCGTCGGGTAACTCCGCCCGCATTCCAAGGCATCGCCCCACGGCGGGGCGATTGACCTGATGCCGCCCGCGTCTCTCACAACAGGGGCGCGGGGCGCGTATGGTGGCGCAACAATGGGCAGTTGTGAAAGCGCCGCGCCACCGTTAGAAAGCCGTAACGCAAGGAAACAACAAGCAGGCTCGCCATGTCAGACGAATTTATGCTCGATACCGATGATCTTGAACGGCGGATGAACGGCGCGATTGCGTCGCTTCGGACCGAGTTCGCATCGCTGCGCACGGGGCGTGGCTCGGCCTCCATGCTGGAGCCGGTGATGGTCGAGGCTTACGGCCAGATGACCCCGGTGAACCAAGTCGGCACCGTCAACGTGCCAGAGCCGCGCATGGTCACGATCAACGTCTGGGACAAGGGTCTCGTTGGCAAGGTTGAGAAGGCCATCCGCGAAAGCGGACTGGGCATCAACCCGCAGCTGAACGGCACCATCATCATGCTGCCGATCCCCGAGCTGAACGAAGAGCGCCGCACCCAGTTGACCAAGGTCGCGGGCCAATACGCCGAACACGCGCGCGTCTCGATCCGCAACATCCGCCGCGACGGGATGGACCAGATCAAGAAGGCCAAGAACGACGGCGCCATGTCAGAGGACGACCAGAAAATCTGGGAAGGCGAAGTGCAGGATCTGACCAACCGTTTCATTACGCTCATTGATGAACAGCTTGAGACGAAACAGGCCGAAATCATGCAAGTCTGACCCCGCCAAGACGCAGGGAAACAGAACTTGAAAGAAAAAGGTCGAGACATGAGCACCGCCGAAATTCAGCCCCAAACGATACCCGGCGGGCCACGCCATGTGGCGATCATCATGGACGGCAATGGCCGTTGGGCCACCCAACGCGGGCGGCCCCGGCTTTTTGGGCATCACGCCGGCGCCAAACGCGTGCGCGAGATCGTCGAATGCTGCCCCGATGTGGGGGTGGAGTATCTGACGATCTTTGCCTTCTCGACCGAGAATTGGAAGCGCACGCAGGTCGAAGTGGCGGGGCTTATGTCCCTGTTTCGGCGCTATATTTCCAAGGAAATGCGCAGCCTTAGCGACTATGGCGCGCGGGTGCGGTTCATTGGGGATCGCGACCGGCTGGATGACAAGCTGATCAAACTCATGGGAGAGCTTGAGGCCCATACCGCCCATAACACCCGCATCAATCTAACCATCGCGCTCAATTATGGCGGCCGCGATGAGGTGGCCCGCGCCACGCACCGCTTGGCCCAAGATGTCGCCAGCGGCAAACTTGACCCCGATAGCGTGGACGAAGAGACCCTGCCGCGCTACCTCGATACCCATGTGCTGCCCGACCCCGATCTGGTGATCCGCACCAGCGGCGAGGCGCGGATTTCGAACTTTCTGCTGTGGCAGTCGGCCTATGCGGAATATGAGTTCATCGACACGCTGTGGCCGGATTTCACCCGCGAGGAATTCGCCCGGCTCTGCGCCGCCTATGGCGGGCGTGACAGGCGGTTCGGTGCGGTCAAGACCTGAGGAGAGCTGCGATGAAATCACCTGAACAATGGTCCGACCTACGCGCCCGTATGCTATCGGCCAGCGCGATGATCCTGATCGGTCTTTTGGGCATCTGGTTGGGCGGCACCGTCTTTCATCTGCTGGTGGCGCTGATCTGCGGCATGATGGTCTGGGAATTGGTCGGCATGCTGCGCGGGCAGGGGCAGGCGGCGGCTTGGCAATTGGGGCTGGTGACCGCGGCGGCGGTGCTGGCCTCGGTCTATCTGCCGGTGGGCTTTGGCCTGCCGCTTTTGCTGGCCCCGGCGCTGGCGGGCTTTGCACTATTGAGCGCCAATCGCACGCTTTACATGAGTTTTACCGCGCTAATCCTGCTGGCGGGCTTTGGTCTGATCCAGCTGCGCGATGACATGGGTTTTGGCTGGTTGATGTGGCTGGTGCTGGTGGTCGTGGTGACCGATGTGGTGGGCTATTTCGCAGGCCGCGCCATCGGAGGGCCCAAATTCTGGCCCAAGGTCAGCCCCAAAAAAACATGGTCCGGCACCGCCTCGGGCTGGGTTGGGGCGGCTGTTGTCGGGCTGATTTTCTCGTTCAACACCGGCTTTGGCCTGCAACTTGTCGGCATCTCGGTGGCCCTGTCGATGGCCTCTCAGATGGGCGATATGGCGGAGTCGGGCATGAAGCGAAAGATGGGGGTCAAAGACAGCTCCGCGCTGATCCCCGGCCATGGCGGTCTGTTGGACCGTTTTGACGGGATGCTGGGCGCTGCCGTCTTCTTGCTGATCGTCGGGCCGCTGATCGGTTTCCCGCCGGGTGTGAACTGACCCGCTATGCCGCGCAAGATTTCGATACTGGGGGCGACCGGCTCTATAGGTCAGAACACGATTGACCTGATCCGCCGCGCGCCCGACGCCTATGAGGTCGTGGCCCTTACCGGCGCGGGCAATATCGCGCAATTGGCCAAGGATGCCATTGCGCTGAAGGCCGATGTGGCCGTCACCGCCCGCGAAGACCTGCTGGACGATCTGCGCGACGCGCTCAGTGGCAGCGGTGTCGAAGCCGCAGCGGGGGCCGAGGCGATCACCGAGGCCGCATCGCGCCCGGCGGATTGGACCATGTCGGCGATCATCGGGGCGGCGGGGCTGGCACCGGGGCTGGCGGCGCTGCGCCAAGGTGGCACGCTGGCACTGGCCAACAAGGAATCGTTGGTCTGCGCCGGGGCGCTGATCATGGGAGAGGCCGCGCGCCACGGCGCGACGATCCTGCCCGTCGACAGTGAACATTCCGCCGTATTTCAGGCGCTGGTCGGCGAAGACATGGCCGCCGTTGAGCGTGTCATCATCACCGCCAGCGGCGGCGCGTTTCGCGATTGGCCGCTCGAAGACCTTGCCCATGCGACGCTCGACCAAGCCTCAAGCCATCCCAATTGGGACATGGGGCAGCGCATCACCATCGACTCGGCGTCGATGTTTAACAAGGCGATGGAAGTCATTGAGACGCGTGAGTTTTTCGGCGTCTCCCCCGAGGCGATTGAGGTGCTGGTGCATCCGCAGTCGATGATCCATGCGCTGGTGGGCTTTTGCGACGGGGGGCTGATGGCCCATGTCGGCCCCGCGGATATGCGCCATGCCATCGGCTACGCGCTGCACCACCCCGCGCGCGGGCATCTCCCGGTCGAGCGGTTGGACCTGACCAAGATTGGACGTTTCGATTTCACCGCCCCCGATGACGCCCGCTGGCCCGCGCTGCGGCTGGCGCGGGACGTCATGGCAGCGGGCGGTCTGATGGGCGCGGTCTTTAACGCGGCCAAGGAAGTGGCGCTTGACGGTTTCATCGACGGACGGCTGCGCTTCACGCAGATGGCCGAGATCGTCGAAGAGGTGCTGGAGCGCCGCGCCGAAGAGGCCGCGCAGGGCCGCGACGACATGACACTTGAACTGGTGGCGCAGGCGGACCAACTCGCACGCAAGGCGGCAGAGGCCGCAATTCAGAAAAGGGCAGGGTAGTACGTTGGACATCATGGGGTTTTTGCCGGAGTTCGGCGGGCTGATCTGGACGATACTGGCCTTTGTCGTGGCGCTGTCGGTGATCGTGGCGATCCACGAATACGGGCACTACATCGTGGGCCGTTGGACCGGGATCAAGGCGGATGTCTTCAGCCTCGGTTTCGGCCCGGTGCTGTTCTCGCGCGTCGACAAACGCGGCACGCGGTGGCAGTTCGCGCTGCTGCCCTTTGGCGGCTATGTGAAATTCGCAGGCGACTCCAACGCGGCCTCCGGCAAGGATGAGACCGCGATGGAAGCGCTTGCCGACGACCCCGAGGCGCTGCGCCACACGATGCACGGCGCGCCGCTCTATGCCCGCGCGTTGACCGTGGCGGCGGGGCCGGTGTTCAACTTTGCCCTGTCGATCCTCATCTTCTTTGCCGTTGCGATGACCGCCGGAACCGCTCGTGATCCGCTCACCGTCGGGGAATTGCGGGCGTTGCCCAATGACGCCTATGAGTTGGCTCCGGGCGATATTCTGCGCGCGGTCGAAGGCACCCCGGTGCCCTCGCTCTCTGCCGGGGAACGCTATGGCGATTTCCTGACCAATCTGCCGCAGGAAGCGGTGCTGAGCTATGACGTCACCCGCGATGGCGAAGAGCTAACCGTGCCTGGCCCCTATCTTATGCCGCCGCTGGTCAGCAACGTCGCCCCGCAATCGGCGGCGCAAGAAGCCGGTCTGCGCAGCGGCGATGTGATCACCGCGGTGAATGGGCAAGAGATCGTGGCCTTTGGGGAATTGAAAGAGGTGGTCGAAGCCTCCGAAGGGGCACCGCAGGAGTTGACCGTCTGGCGCGATGGCGAGAGCTTGCCTTTCACTCTTGTCCCCAAAGCCACGGATGAGCCGCAGCCCGATGGCAGTTTCAAACAAAACCTGCGCATCGGCATCGTCGGCGGCATGGCCTTCGTGCCTGCGACCGACACCCCCGGCGTGGGTGAGGCGCTCGGCACCGGTTTGGACAACACTTGGCGCATCATCACCGGGTCGATCTCGGGCCTGCGTGAGATGATCGTCGGCAATATCAGCACCTGCAACCTCAGCGGCCCGGTGGGCATCGCCCAGACCTCGGGCGCGATGGCGAGCCAAGGGGCGCAGTCCTTCATCTATTTCATCGCGGTGCTGAGCACGGCGGTCGGTCTGCTGAACCTCTTCCCGATCCCGGCTTTGGACGGCGGGCATCTGGTGTTCTACGCCTATGAGGCGGTGACCGGCAAACCGCCCAGCGATGGCGCGCTGCGCTTTTTGATGAGCATCGGCATCGTCTTGGTGCTGACCCTGATGCTCTTTGCGCTCGGCAACGATCTGTTCTGCCCGTAAGCGGCGCAACGATAGCGAAAGACAGCCCTGCCTTGCCCTTCGGGCAGGGCGCAATGCCTTCAAATGGCCACAATTGAACAAAATCGTGCCGCAATCTCTGGCTATGGTTCCCCTTCATCGAGAAGGAACCGAAAATGCACGTCTTGCAAGGAACATACCGCGGCCTGAGCCTGCTTTTGGACCTGAACTGGGACCGTGCGTTCTTTGGCGCGGCCATCGCGGCGGCGCTCTTCGCAGGGGCCTTTGTCGCCTCTCTCTGACCGCTGCGAGCTCCCGGATCGGGCAGTTTCACACGATCTTGTCCCATCATGTCATTCCGGCCCAACTTGCCGCATGATATGGTATATTTTTCCCGCCGTTGCTTTTGACAAACCCCGTTAACCTGCGTAGTCAGGTTGACAACAATGTCGTAAAAAAACGGGTCGGTGTAATGGGACTGAGGAACGAGGGCAGAATGCCCGTCGAATGGGCGCAGCGCAGCAATGTCGGCAAGACCCTTCGGGGGGCATCGCTTTGTGTCATGTTGTCCGTCGCGTGGCTCGTGCCCGGCAGCCAAGCGCAGGCGCAGCAATATCAGTTCAACACGGTCGTCATCGACGGCAATGAGCGGATTGGCGATAGCGCCATCCTGCGCCGCGCGGGCATCGGGCGCGGGCAGGCGGTGACGGGCGGTCAGTTGAACGACGCCTACCAGAACCTGCAAAACTCGGGTCTGTTCGAATCCGTCTCGCTTGAGCCGCAGGGCGGCACGCTGGTGATCACGGTGGTCGAACTGCCGACGCTGAACCGCGTCAGCTTTGAGGGCAACCGCCGCATCAAGGATGAGATGCTGGCCGAACTCATCGGCTCGACCGAGCGGCGGGTGTTCAACCCCAGCCAAGCCGAGCAAGACGCCGCCGCCATTGCGGAGGCTTATAGCAACGAGGGGCGCCTGTCGGCCCGCGTGCAGCCGCGCATCATCCGCCGCGACCAGAACCGCGTCGATCTGGTGTTCGAGATTTTCGAAGGCGACAATGTCGAGATCGAGCGTCTGAGCTTTGTCGGCAACCGCGTCTATTCCGACCGTCGCCTGCGCCGCGTTCTGGGCACCAAACAGGCCGGTCTGTTCCGCCGTTTGGTCAAGCGCGACACCTATGTCGAAGGCCGCGTCGAGGCCGACAAACAGTTGCTGCGGGATTTCTACCTGTCGCGCGGCTATGTCGACATGCGCACCGAGGCGGTGAATGCCGAGTTGACCGAAGAGCGTGATGGCGTCTTTGTGGCCTATAACATCACCGAGGGGCAGCAGTTCCGTTTCGGCGAGGTGAAGCTGGAATCCGAAGTGCCCGGCCTGAATGCGGCGGCCTATCGCGACCTGCTCAAGATCCGCCCCGGCGTGATCTATTCCCCGACCCTGATCGAGAATGACATCGCCCGGATCGAGCGCCAAGCGATCCGTGATGGTGTCGATTTCCTGCGCGTCGAGCCGGTGATCGACCGCAACGACCGCGATCTGTCGCTTAACGTGACCTACAAACTCTCCCGTGGGGAGCGTATCTTTGTTGAGCGGATCGACATCGAAGGCAACACCACCACGCTCGACCGTGTGATCCGGCGCGAGTTCGACAGCGTGGAGGGTGACCCCTTCAACCCACGCGAAATCCGCCAAGCGGCGGAACGCATCCGCGCGTTGCAGTATTTCGAGACGGCAGAGGTCAACGCCCGCCAAGGCTCCAGCCCAGAGCAGGTCGTGATCGACGTGGATGTGGAGGAACAACCCACAGGCTCGCTGAACTTCGGCGGCTCCTTCTCTAACAATGACGGTTTCGGTGTGGCGGTCAGCTTCCAAGAGGAAAACTTCCTCGGGCGTGGTCAGCGGTTGAACCTGTCGATCTCCACTGCCGAGGATGCGACGCGCTATGGCGTGACCTTCGTCGAGCCGCGCTTCCTTGGGCGTGACGTGGCGCTTGGTCTCAAGCTGGATTACGCGGAGACCAATTCCTCCTACACCAGTTATGACACCGAACGGCTGGTCTTCCAGCCCAGTCTGACCTTCCCTGTCAGCGAGAATGGCCGTCTGTCGACGCGCTATACCCTTGAAGGGATCGAGATGCTGGAGCGGGACGACGAGGACAACAGCGCCACCATTGCGAATGAAATCGCCGAAGGCGCGCTCTTCTCCTCCTCCGTTGGCTATACCTATACCTACGACACCCGCCGCAGCGGGCTGGATCCGACACAGGGCGTTCTGTTCGAGTTCGGACAGGACTTTGCCGGGCTGGGCGGGGACAACGAATATATCAAGACCACGGCCAAAATCGCGGGCGAAAAGCGCATCTTTAACGAGGAAGTCACCCTGCGTGCCACGCTCGAAGGCGGTGCGCTGTCTTGGAACAGCGGCACCAACCGCGCGGTGGACCGCTTCATCCTTGGCCCATCCATCATGCGCGGCTTTGAGCCGGGCGGCATCGGGCCGCGCGACCAGAGCAACGGGGTAGACGACGCGCTTGGCGGTAACCTTTTTGCCGTGGCCCGTTTCGAGGCGGAGTTCCCGCTGGGTCTGCCTGAGGAATATGGCATCACCGGCGGCGTCTTCTATGACGTGGGCAATCTGTGGGACCTGAGCGATGTGGACACCTCCGGTGGCACCATCGTCGGCGAGAGCGGTTCGTTCCGTCATGTGATCGGCTTCTCGGTCTTCTGGGACACGCCGCTTGGCCCGCTTCAGTTCAACGTCTCCGACGCGCTGAAGAAAGAGAGCTTTGACAAAGAGCAAAGCTTTGAGGTCACCCTGCGGACCACGTTCTAAGCCCATGCGCCGCGCCATCATCCCCTTGGTGATGATGCTGGCCGGGGCCGCCCCCGGCCTTGCGCAGCAGGGGCCCTTGGCAGAGCCTCAGACAAACACGCCCGCCCCGGCGCGGGGCGGCGTGATCAGCCCGGTGCTGACCATCGATTCCGAACGCCTGTTCCGCGACAGTGCCTTTGGCCAGCGCGTCAGCCGCGAGATCGAAGCCCAGAGCGAGGAGCTTGCCGCCGAGAACCGCGAGATCGAAGCGGCGCTTGAGGCGGAGGAACGCGAACTCACCGAAAAACGCTCTCAGCTGAAACCGGCGCAGTTCCGGCTTTTGGCCGATGCCTTTGACGAAAAGGTGCAGCGTACAAGGGCAGAGCAGGCGGCAAAGAACCGGGCGTTGAGCGAGGCGCTGGACCTTGAGCGCGAGCGGTTTCTGGCCGCTGCGGCCCCGGTGCTTGAGCAGTTGATGCGCAATTCCGACGCGGCGGTCATTCTGGAGCGGCGTCGGGTCTTTGTCTCGTCCTCCGCGATTGAGGTCACGGATGAGGCGATTGCGCTTTTGGACGAGACGATCGGCAGCGGGCTGACGGACGCCGAGTAAGCGCCGCAGCTGCCGGGATGCTTGCCCCCAGCCGCCCGAATTGGTAGCCCTTCAGCAACCTTCTGAGACAAAGGACAGTCCATGACCGAAGAGCTGCTGCGCGCCGATATCCAAATGATCCAGCGCATCCTGCCGCACCGCTATCCCTTCTTGCTGGTCGACAAGGTCGAAGAGATCGCGGGCACCCAGAGTGCTGTCGGCTACAAGAACGTCACCATGAACGAGCCGCATTTTCAGGGCCATTTCCCCGGCACGCCAATCATGCCGGGCGTCACCATCGTCGAGGCGATGGCCCAGACCGCGGGCGTGATGGTGGGCACGGCCCTTGGCATGCAGGACCGCGACATGCTGATCTATTTCATGTCCATCGACAAATGTAAGTTCCGCCGGAAGGTTGGCCCCGGTGATGTGCTGCGGATGGACCTCAAGACCCTGCGCGGCAAGCCGGGTGCGAAGATCTGGAAGTTCGGCGGCGTGGCCACTGTTGAGGGCGAAATGGCCGCCGAGGCCGAGTTCATGGCGATGTTGGATCTCCCGCAGGACGCGGCATGAGCAATATCCACCCGAGTGCCGTGATCGAAGAGGGCGCGCAGATTGACCCTTCGGCGCGCGTCGGGCCTTTCTGCGTGGTCGGGCCCGAAGTCGTGCTGAAGGCGGATGTGGAATTGAAATCCCATGTCGTCGTCACCGGCCGGACCGAGGTCGGCGCGGGCACGGTGATCTTCTCTTTCGCGGTGATCGGTGAGATTCCGCAGGATCTGAAGTTCAAGGGCGAAGCCAGCCGTCTGGTCATCGGGGAGCGGAACCGTATCCGCGAACATGTCACCATGAACTGCGGCACCGAAGGTGGCGGCGGGGTGACCCGCGTGGGGGATGACGGGCTCTTCATGGCCGGCTGTCACATCGCCCATGACGCTGTTGTTGGCAATCGCGTGATCGTGGTGAACAACGCCGCCGTCGCCGGGCATTGCGTGCTTGAAGATGACGTCATCATCGGCGGGCTGTCGGGCATTCACCAATGGGTACGGATCGGGCAAGGCGCGATCGTCGGCGCGGTGACCATGGTGACGAATGACGTGATCCCCTACGGCCTTGTACAAGCGCCGCGCGGTGATCTCGACGGGCTGAACCTCGTTGGCCTGAAACGCGCGGGCGTGGCGCGCAGCGACATCACGGCGCTCAGGGCCGCGTTCCAGATGCTGGCGCAGGGCGAGGGGACATTCTCGGACCGGGCGCGGCGTTTGGGGGACGAGACGCAAAGCGATTACGTCCGCCAGATCGTCGATTTCGTCATGGCCGACACGGGCCGCCATTTCCTGACGCCGAAATGAGCCTTGCGCTGATCGCCGGGCGCGGCGGCCTGCCCGCGCGGGTGGCGGCGGCGCAGGACGTGCCGCCTTTGGTCTGCGCCTATGAGGGCTGCGCGCCCGATGGGCTGAAGGCCGATTTGACCTTCCGGTTGGAGACTTTGGGCAGCCTGCTTGCGCATCTTCTGGGTCTTGGCATCCGCGAGGTTTGCCTCTGCGGTGCGATTGACCGGCCTACGCTCGATCCTGCCAAGCTCGACATGCGCACGGCGCCCTTGGTGCCGCAGTTCAAAGCCGCCCTTGCGGCGGGCGACAATGGCGCGCTTGAGGTGATCAAGACGATTTTCGAAGATCACGGCCTGCGGGTGGTTGGGGCCGATGAACTGGTCCCGGACCTGCTGGCCGACAGCGGTGTGCTGTCCCGCGAGCGGCCCGACGATCAGATACGCCGGGATGCGGCGCGCGGCACGGCGGTGCTGGACGGGTTGGCCAGCTTGGACATCGGGCAGGCCTGTGTGATCGGGCGCGAACAGGTCTATGGGGTCGAGACCATTGGGGGCACGGATCACCTGCTCGCGACCCTGCCAGAAGCGGTACAGGGCGCGCGCGCAGTGCTCTGCAAAGGCCCGAAAACTGGCCAAATCCGTGAGATCGACCTGCCCACCATCGGCCCCGACACGCTGCGCGCCGCCCATGCGGCGGGGCTGGCGGGCGTGGTGGTCAAGGCGGGCGGCGTGATGTTGCTGGAGCGTGACGCCTGCGTGGCGCTGGCCGATGAACTAGGATTGGTGCTTTGGGTCCGAGAGGGGGACGCGGGATGAAGGTGTTCATTCTGGCAGGCGAGCCTTCGGGCGACCGGTTGGGCGGCGCGCTCATGGCCGGGTTGAAAGAACTCTGCCCCGAGGTGACATTCGACGGCATCGGCGGGCCGCAGATGATGGCTGAGGGGCTGGAAAGCCGGTTCAATATGGACGAGCTCAGCGTTATGGGGCTGGCCGAGATCCTGCCCAAATACCGCGCCCTGATGGCCCGGATCAACGAGACGGCGCAGGCGGTGGTCGAGTTGAGGCCGGATGTGCTCATAACCATCGACAGTCCCGATTTTTCGCTTCGCGTGGCGCGCAAGGTGAAAGAGAAATCCGACATCAGAACAGTGCATTACGTGGCCCCGACCGTCTGGGCATGGCGCCCCGGCAGGGCCGAGAAAATGGCCCGTTCCGTCGATCACGTCCTCGCCCTGTTCCCCTTCGAGCCTCCCTATATGGAAGCGGCGGGCATGGCTTGTGATTTCGTCGGCCACCCGGTGGTGGCCGAGCCCGTGGCCGATGACGCCGCCGCCGCGTCGTTCCGCGCCGAACACCGTCTCGCCGATGCGCCCTTGTTGCTTGCCTTGCCCGGTTCGCGCCGGGGGGAGGTCTCGCGGCTGGCCCCGGTGTTCCAGCAGGTCGTCGCGCGCTTGGTCGAGGCCGAGCCGTCCTTGCGCGTCGTCGTCCCTGCGGCGGCCCCCGTGGCGGCCTTGGTCAAACAGGTCACGCGCAACTGGGCGGGCAGCCCGCTGGTGCTGGACCCGCGCGACCAAAGTGCCGAGGCTTTCACCGCCAGCAAACGCGCCGCCTTCCGCGCGGCGGATGTGGCGCTTGCGGCCTCGGGCACCGTGTCGCTGGAGCTTGCCGCGGTGAACACGCCGATGGTCATCGCTTATGACATGAATTGGATCAGCCGCCAGATCATCGGGCGGATGCTGCGGGTGGATACGGTGACGCTGGTTAACCTTGTCTCGGAAACCCGCGTGGTGCCCGAATTCATCGGCGCGAACTGCCGCCCCGGTCCGATCGCCGAAGGCGTCTTGCAAGTGCTGCGCGCGCCCGGCGCCCAGAAGGACGCCATGGCGCTGACGATGCAGCGTCTGGGGCAGGGGGGTGAGGCACCCGGCCTGCGAGCCGCGCGGGCGGTGCTGGCGCGACTTTAAGGGCTGTCAGCCGCGGTGAATCCAGCCGCCGCCGAAAATGCGCGTGCTTTCAGGATCATAGAAAACACAGGCCTGCCCGGGAGAGACGCCTTCCTCGGCGGTGAGTAGCTCGACCTCGGCCTCCGTCTCGCTGATCGGGCGCAGGATTGCATCGCGCGGTGGACGGGTAGAGCGCACCCGCACGGCGATGTTCCATTCCGCCTGCGAGGTCAGGGGCGCATCGCCCAGCCAGTTGATCTCGCGCACCGGGATCTTGCGAGTGGCGAGCATGGATTTCGGGCCGACGACCACCTCTTTGCGCTCAGGGTCGAGCTTCACGACATAAAGCGGATCGGCCAGACCGCCGATGCCGAGGCCCCGGCGCTGGCCGATGGTGTAATGGATCACGCCCTCGTGGCTGCCGAGCACATTGCCCTCGGTGTCGACGATATTGCCCGGATCAGCGGCCTCGGGGCGCAGCTTGCGGATCACCGCGGCGTAGTCGCCGTTCGGGACAAAGCAGATGTCTTGGCTGTCAGGCTTATCGGCGACCTCCAACCCGTATTTCGCGGCGAGCTTGCGGGTGTCGTCCTTGCTCGGCAGATGGCCCAGCGGGAAGCGCAGGTAGGACAGCTGCTCTTCGGTGGTGGAGAAGAGGAAATAGCTCTGGTCGCGGTTGCCATCGGCGGCGGCATGCAGCTCCGGCCCGTTCTCGCCCATCTTGCGCTGGATATAGTGACCGGTGGCCATGCAGTCCGCCTCGAGGTCCTTGGCGGTTTCCAGCAGGTCCTTGAACTTCACCCGCTCGTTGCAGCGGATGCAGGGCACCGGCGTCGCACCGCCGAGGTAGCTGTCGGCAAACTCGTCGATCACGGCGTCCTTGAAGACGTTCTCATAGTCCAGCACGTAATGCGGGAAGCCCATCTCCTCGGCCACGCGGCGGGCATCCTGAATGTCGACCCCTGCGCAGCAAGCGCCTTTCTTGGCCAGCGCCGCGCCGTGATCGTAAAGCTGCAGGGTCACGCCCACAACATCATAGCCCTCGTCCTTGAGCATGGCCGCGACGACAGAACTGTCCACGCCGCCCGACATCGCCACGACGACGCGCGTATCGGCAGGCGCTTTGGCAAAGCCAAGCGAATTGAGCGGCGGGGTCTGATCAAGGGCCATGGGTCTCTCCGGAGTTTGTGCGCGAATATAGGAAAATCCTACCTAGTCACAAGGGCGGGCTTCACGCCGCGTTAAGGCAGGTGGGGGTTATTGGACGCCAAAACAATGGCGGATGATGCGATGTACCTGAAAAAAAGTCGATGGGCCACGGTCTGTTACCCTCGCTGACGGGAGCGTGATGTCCCGCGCCGATTTGCCAAGCGCCGATACCCGCCGATGGGTTGCCTCGCGCAAGGCGGCGGTGGTGCGGGGGGTGGTCTATGGGCTGATCACCCAATCCGAAGCGCTGGAGCGTTATGGTATCAGTGATGAGGAATTTATGGAGTGGTTACATGCGGTTACCGAACATGGGGAGGCGGCGCTGAAAGCCACGGCCTTGAAAAAATATAGACAACTTTAAGTTGTTAATCTATCCTGTCGAGTATCGGTAACGGGTAGTTAACCTTTTTTGCTCAGGGTGAGCCCATCGTCCAAGATGAGCCGGAGTAACCGAAATGCGTGTATTGTTAGTTGAAGACGACCCAACGACCTCTCGCAGTATCGAACTGATGCTGACCCATGCGAATCTCAACGTCTACGCCACCGACCTGGGCGAAGAGGGAATCGATCTGGCCAAGCTTTACGATTATGATTTGATCCTGCTCGACCTCGATCTGCCGGATATGAACGGTCATGACGTGCTGCGCCAGTTGCGGCTCGCCCGGATTGAGACGCCGATCCTGATCCTGTCGGGATCCGACGATACGGAGAATAAGCTGCGGGGATTCGGTTTCGGCGCCGACGATTATTTGACGAAACCCTTTCATCGGGAGGAATTGGTCGCCCGGATTCATGCCATCATTCGGCGGTCCAAGGGGCATTCGCAATCCATCATCAAGACGGGCCAAGTGGCGGTGAACCTTGATGCCAAGACCGTCAGCGTGAACGATGCCCCCGTGCATCTGACCGGCAAGGAATATCAGATGCTCGAACTCCTGAGTCTGCGGAAGGGCACGACCCTGACCAAGGAAATGTTTCTCAAGCATCTATACCGAGCCTATTCTCTGTTTATTTGCAATGACTTGTCGGTTTCGGGTTCAGCCCGGTAAAGTCTCGGTAAAACTTTCCCCTTCCGTTCATGGGCCGTTCCAGCGTCATTTCCGGGCCTTCTGAGCCTCTTTCGCACGCGCCTTCTGGCCCGCTGGCCCTGAGTACAGCCGCACCATCCCGGCGCTTGTGTGGCCTGTCAGCGCCTTGACGTGTTCGTCGGTCATGCCGGGAAGCGAGGCAATCTCAGATGCCGCAGAATGGCGCAGGGCGTGATTGTCATAAGCCTCGGCCCCGATAGCCTTGCGAAGTTCCATCATGCGATTGTACGCGCTGTTGTATTTCATGGGGCGACCATCTGGCAGGGTGATGATGTACAGCCCCCGGCGCGGTGTGGCGTCCAGCATCGCCCGCAAACGGTCTGTGAACGGCACGAACAGCCGCGCCTTAGTCTTGCTCTGCGTGACCCATATGCCCCCATCTTCGATATGCCCCCATTGCATTGCCAGCACATCGCTAATGCGTTGCCCGGTGCCTAGCAGCATTTCAAAGATCAGCAGCGTGTCGGGGTCGGCGGTATCGCGGGCGGCTTGGATCAGTTCGAGCGGCCAAGGCTGGCGCGGCGGCTTCTTGGTCTTGAGATGTTCAAAGCGCGGGTGAACGGGGTTGCGCTCTATCCACCCCAGCTTGATTGCGTGCTGCATAAGCACTGACAGCGCCCCTACGCGCCGCTTGGCGGTGGTCGGCTTGTCTGTCATGCTGTCGCGCATGTCATAGACGTGGTGCGGCTTAATTCGGGCTGGGTCGTATGGTCCGATCTTCTCTTCGAGATAGCGAAACGATTGGCGGTAGCTTTTCTGCGTATTGCGAGACAACCCCTCCCACTTGGGCGAGGATAGGTAGGACGCGATCAGCTTTTTAACGGTGCGCTTGGATGTTGGAAGGGCGCGGCCACTCCGCAGGCGGGCATATTCCTGCGCAAACTCGGCACTTGCCGGATCGTCGGGCATACGGTGCGAAACCCCGTCATGCCGATAATACAGATAGCCGTTGCGCCCCATCCGGTAGACATAGCGAGGCAAAGAGCGCTTCACCATTTGACGTTATCCAAAGTCACGCCTTTGACGGGGGAGCGGTCAAACTCAACCTCAATGCGCTTGCCTTCGATGATAACCTTGCGGACGATGCGCCCCGTGGCCTCCCACTTGGCAACAAGGTCCATCGCCTTCTTGTCGGTCGGCTGGCTCATGCGTCCTTCCCCTCCTGCATTTCCCCGGCGTCGATCCCAAGCGCTGCCATGATCTGCGCCGTGTGGTGGGCTTGGGCTACGTCTTTAGCCACCTTTAGGCTGGGGAACGGGTTAGCAACGCCTTCGCCATCCGCCTCAAGGTAAAAGCCACTGACGAACTCAAAGATGGCGTAATTACCGGACCTAATCCGGTTTCGATCCACCTCCCACTCCAACGGCTTCACCAGCCCCGGCAGAGCGGTGATAATGGCGTCTGCAAGATCATAGTCCGATGGCATAGCCTGCCAATTATCAACAGCGCGGTCGCTGCATATCACGTCCGCCAACTTTTGGCGCAGGTCGTCTAGTGCGTCAGTCACTGGCCTGCTCCTTCATTGCCCGTAGGATTGCTAAGAGCCATGCGCGGGCGGGCGTATCATTGAATTGCAGGATTGCGTTTTCCGTATCGCTGTCACGCCAAAGGATTGAGGCGCTTTGGTGTAATTCCCATTCCCACCCCGGCAGCGCGGCTTCGTGTAATGCCTTGGCGGCGTCAAGGGAGCCTTTGTAAGCGTGTCTGACGTGAGTAGGGTTCACCCCTTTCAGGGCATAGGCGAGGGCCATGTCCTGCCAGTCATTCGCCTCCACGGCTGCAATCAGGTCGTCTAGTGCGTTACTCATGGCTGTCCTCCTGTGCGAGACGCTTTAGGGCTTCATGGATCATCCGTGTGTTGAATACTGTGTCCTTCTTGTAGTTGCCTACTTGCAGTGGGTACGCATCCAACAGCACCTTCGCCGCCTCCTGCGGTGTCATGGCGTCACATCGCTGCCCCTCGGCTACGAGGCGATCCATAGCGGCGTCCTTTTGCATGGCTGTGATAGCGGCGCGGGCCATCATCAGCAGGATGCCTCGCGGCTCGTGACAATGTTCTGCCAAAGCATCAGCAACGTGCTCTACTTTCTCAGTCATGCTTCACCTCGTGCTTTCTTCAAATCCGCCAACAGCGCGGCCTTGTCTGCGGTCAGGCTCTCCACCTTGCGCCATAGGCGGTTTATCTCGGCCTTTTGTTTGACGGTCGTGCGTTGGAGCGCGGATAGATTGCGTTGCAGGGTTTCGGCGTGGGTGGTCATAAATCCATCCTTTCAATCGCGTCCTGAGTTGCTGCGATATAATCTGTGTCGGGGCCGTATAGGGCTTCCCATGTGGCCTGCCCTTGGTGGAATGCGTGCTTGCTTTTGTCGCGATCAAAGCGCAGTCCCTGATGATGGCATTTGCAAAGAGGAATGGCCTGCCGATCCGGCGTTCTCTCTTTCCCATGCCGCCCGCTTTTCGTATGGTGGGCGTCCGTTGGGCTTGTCTGGATCATACCAAAATTCGTGCAAATACAACAGGGTAAAGCGCGGACCTTGCGCAGATACTCCGCATCTTCGCGGCCCTCTGGCGATGCCTCACGCGCGGCCCGCTTCTTCGACTTGCGGCGCATGGGGGTGCGGCGGAGGGGCTTGTTCATGACCAGCCCTCAGGCTTGCCTTTGACGATATACCCGGCGCTTGTCCGCTTCACGAGCAAGGCAACATCGTCAGTCATGCGGCGCTTAAACTCCACCTCTGTAGCGTCGGGGTTTTCGCGGTGAACTTGGTACGCTGCACGGGCCGCGCGCGCCCATTCCCCTTGCGGTACGTTCAGTATCGTCAGGTTCACTGCTTATCCTCCGGCTGGCTAAGGCGGATGCCCTGCGGCAGATACTTGGCCTCTACCGCATCGCACATCGCGCTAAGCTGTTTCGTGTTCATCACCGAAGTGACTGAGATATAATCCATCGCGGCTATCTTCTGCTCTACGGTCAGGCTCTTTAGGTGGCTTAGAAACGAGACGAATTGCGGATCGTCGGCCATTAGGATCGGGCAGCCCTGATAGAATTTGCACTCACGCTTCACCTGATCGGCGGTGCTGTGGGTCTGCTTGGCAATCTCGCCAAACCACTTGTGCAGCAGGGCGTTTTGGCTCAGTGACCGCACCTTGCCTTCGCGCATGGTCAGGGTAAACGGAATGGGTAAGCCTTCCACCCATTCCGCCAAGCGGCCCGCGTCCTGTGCTGTGAGGGCTGCGCGCATCATGTCTTACAAGTCGCTGTATTTGAACGGTATTTCATCCCCGAGGTCACGCCCGCTGTTCGGATTGCCGCCCGCCCCGTAGCCGCTCGGCGCGTCATAGTTGCCCGTGCTGCCCGCGTTCGGCTGGTCTGACTTGCTTTGCAAGGTCACGTCATTGACGTTGATCGTCAGATACGTTTTCCCGTCATGCTCTCGCTTGGACAGTTCACCCGACACAGTGATCTTGCCGCCCTTCTGGATATACGGCGCGACCTTTTCACCACGCTGCCCCCACCAGGAGCAGTCAAACCATAGCGTCGACTTGTTCTGCCCCCAGCCATCATCTACGGCCACGGTCCAGCCCGTTACCTGCTGCCCGTTTTGGGTGTTGCGGACTTCGGCTGTCTTCCCGACATTGCCTGCAATCGTAATCATTTTCATGCTGCTTGATCCTTGGGTTGGTTTTCAGTGATGCGCTTCGATGCCGCGACAAAAGCCGCTTTCACCTTGTTGAAGCTGTCGTCTGTGAGGGCGTCGAGCGCGCGCTTTTCGTCCATCTTGATCTTCTTGAGGGCTTCTGACCCTTCGGCGTTCTCAATCAGGAATGTCAGCCGCGCGACCTCTTCGGATTGGTCCGGCTCATAGTGCTGCTGCCGCCCGTCGATATCCTCTTTCCCATCGTCAATGGCGAACAAGCCAGACAGGGCATATTTGCGGGCATAGCTGGACGCTGAGCCTGTGATCTGCGAGGGGTCCATGCCCTTCTTGGTAAGGGGATGCAGGGCCGCAGATTGGGCGCTGTGGGTGGCCCCATCGGCCAGCGTGAGGGTTGCCGTGGCAAACAAGAACACTTGCCCCGCAACCTCGCGGATATCGTCTGTCAGGGTGAGGCTTGCGCCCTCCGGCAGCAGCGGTTTCGCGGCGGCAATGATGCCCTCTGCGGTGCGGTAGTTATACCCGCCGAACTCGTTGCGCTTGTCCTTGCCAACGTGCAGTTGGTTCTGGATCGTGTGCAATACGTTGTGAATATTCTCAGCGGCCATTTTCATTCTCCATCGCCTCTATGCGGGCGTCATATGCGGCCACCAGAGCGCGGCAGCGGTTCACAAAGGGCGTCAGTTCGGCCAAGTCCCAGCCATCCCCCATGCGCAGGCTCTTGGTGATCCATTCGAGCGGCTGTAGGGCTATGCTGTGGAAGGCGTCACGGCGTCCAAACGTGCGGTTGGGGGGCAGGTCTTTCATGCTGCCGCCTCTTTCTTCGCCTTAGCTTTCGCACGGGCCACGGCTGCGGCTTCCATGCGGGCGATATACGCTGCCTCATGCTTCTCAATCGCTTCGGTGCGCAGGGCTTCGGCCTTCTCAATGGCCTCGGCTTCTGTGTCGCCAGTAAAGAAAACAATGCAGAGGCGGTCAGGGTGGAACCGTGCCAGCCAGCGCGGCCCGCCTTCGTTGCTGTCGCGGCGCTCAAACGTGTGGATCACGGCATCTCTAAGCGGGTGATGTGTCATTGCGTCCGTCCTTCCAGTTTGCGGATTAACCGCCCGTAGTGCAGAACCCGCTGGCGCATTTCGTGGCGCTGGTAGAGGTAGCGGGCGGCTTTGTATTTCTGCGCGTATTCAGCACGGCAGCGGCGAAAGTAGTCGGCGCAGTCGGCAACACGCGGCGGCAGGAATTGCGCGGGGGCTGCGTGTTTCATGTCAGCACCTCGCCGTTGTGCAGGGGGCGAAAGTCGCCTCCCACCGCGCGTGTTCACTGCGGGCGTCGATGTGGTGCAGCAGGACCGCAATGCCCAAGCCGATGATAACGGCCATAGCGAAGCCGAATGTTGGCTGGCGCTCTTGGCGCTTGCGGGGCGGGTGCGCCCATGGGCCGGAAGTGTAATCAGTCATGCTACTTCTCCGCAGGTATCACAGACTACAAAGCCGCCTTCGGTTGTCATTTCGCCTTTGCAGGGCTTGGGCTTCCACCAGCGCGGGGCGTCCTCGTCGGGCAGCGGATACCGCCCGCAAGTCTCGCCATCCTCAGTGCCGATCTGGTGGTCATAGACGCCGGGGGGCGGGTTTGCGGCGATGCGGTCATAGGGGTTCATGCCTTGCCCTCCGTTGCTGCGCGGTACTTGCCTAGAGCGGTGTTAAGCGCGGCGGCTGTCGCTTCTGTGCGGCCCCTTGCGCCCCATTCGTCTACGGCGTCTGCCAGTTCCTCCGCAGCAAGCAGCGCGGGGTTCACTGTATCGGCGCGAATGTACTCAACCTCTTTGCGGTCCTGCACATCATCCCAGCCGCCTTTGATCACATCGTCTTGCTTCTCAGGCAAAAAGTGCCATGCCCAAATTTTCACTGGCATATCAGTCATTGCAGCGTCTCCCCGTGCACCTGCTCAATGCGGTAAGCAGCCTGAGCGCCAAGCATTGCGAGCGCGCCATAGGCGGTGTAAAACAGCGTCAGCCCGTCCTCCTCGATGGCGAGGCCAATCATGGTGGCCTGCGTCTGCCCGTGGTCGTGGCTGTGCTCAAAGAAGGCTGTGACAATCGCGCCTTCCTCGTTCTCAGGGTCGTTCCGCTCGTTCCACGCGTCTGTTACGTCGCATTCACTGTCAGACAGCGGGGCTTGCTTGAGATACATCGGCGCGGGCTGTGATAGCGGCACCTGTGGGATGGGCTGGTGGAGTGTCATGATGCGTTCTCCTTTGCGTGTTGCGCCGCGATCTGGCGGCATTCCTGCGCGGTCCCGGTGTGTCGCTTTCCGTCTGGGGTGCGCAGCGTCCATGCGTCTGTGAGGGGCTGGTGAAGGCTGGCCCGATAGCCGCCTGTGCCGTGCCACTTCCCATCGCCGCGATAGTGCCAGCGGGGGGTCACAGCGAAACAGCCTGCGCCGCACTAGGGGGCGTCTGATCGTCGTCTACGCGGTGCCAGTCTGCTGTAGAAAGCGTGACGGTCTGCACCCGGTTGCGCTCGTGCTGCTCAATGAGGTCGTGCAGCTTCTCTGCGGTAAGGCCAGCGGCCTCGCCTGCGGGGGTGATGTGGGCGAAGATCATGCCGCGCCCTCCCGCTGCATAGCGTTCTCGTCCACCAGCTTGTCAGTCGCTTCGCAAATCTCGCGGATCGTCTGGCGGTCCAAGTGGGGATGCTGGCGAGTGTCGCGGCCTGCGAAGTTCGCCGCATACGCCGCGCGGTTCAGGTCGGTTAGTGCTTGGGTAAGTGTGGTCATTGCGTTCTCTCCTTGCCTTGTGGCTGGCCGTTGTGGCCCTGTGCTTAGGAGAGTAGTGGGGACAAATATCCCTGTCAACCAAAAAGGGGATAATAATCCCTATAAAGCAATTAACCGATATGCTATAGACGACTTAGTCGACCTGATCCTGGACGGCTTAAAGTGTGGAGGCATGCTGAAATGGTGGGGGAGGCGGTAACCTCCCCCGGGCGTCATAAGAGCTTTTCAGCAATGACGATTAGCCCGACAATGATGGTGATCAGATCAGCCAGCATTGCCACCGCCAAGCAAAACCGCATGGGTGTCCCCTCGGTGTGCTGCTTGACCGGTCAAGCGTGTCTCCACACTCAGTATTTATATCCCGCCCTTGCGAGGCGGCTTGGTTCAGGAAGGTGCACCCCCCATTCCCGATCGACCTTGAGTAATCAGCTTCCCGCCAATCACACTGGCCTTAGCCTCTCGCAGCTAACGAGTGACACAGGGCCGCAAAGCCCTAAGCTGGGTCCGGGGTGTCGCCGTTTGAGGGCGATTCCATTGCCAGCCTGAAAAAATTATAACAGATGAAGGTGTGATGAAGGAAAAGAAAAACCGCCGGATTGGGGTCTTGGTCACGGTGAGGTCACACCCGTCTCGCCATGTCCGCAGGTAGGTGCATTCGCACCCTCGCGGCCCATTTTAGCTTCACATCATGCTTGTTGTCTGCGCCGGGATTGAGAGAAATAAGGTGAAACAGTCCCGGCTCTGACCCCGCTCGAACTTGCTTAACCCAGCCCATACCGTCCATATCTTCGCATACGCAGCGGTGACCGATGGCATCTGACGGGACGCCCTCAGCGGCTTCGCGCGTGTAGAACAGAAGATCACCAGCGGAATAGACAGGCTCCATACTATCGCCCTGCACTTCAACGGCAACAACGCCATGCGGAGACATTTGCGGCGGGCATTCGACTTGCGGCCCGTCGCCCTTTTCGTAGGCGTCGAACACGGGGACCATTGCCCCGGCACCTACCGCGCCAGCGATGGCTACGGTGGATTTTTGCCCAAACTCGCCGCTGAGGAATTGGTCCAAAGTAAGCCCCAGAGCGGCAGCTACCCTCTGAGCATCATCGACGTTGGTGGATTGGCTCTTTCCTTGCTTAACCTTCTTAAGCTGCTCGTACGACACGTTCGCGCTGTCAGCGATCTGGCGCAGCGATTTCTTGGTCGATTTTAGCGCCTGCGTAAGGGCGTCTGAGAAGGTCATTGTCATGATGGGACAATAATCCACCCCAGATTCCAGCACTAGGAGACGATTGTCCCTTGCAATAGGGGGATAATTATCCCTATACTGAGGCATGACCAAAGAACAGTTGATCTCAGACATTGAGCAGTTCGCTGCGGCCAACAATATCGCCCCCGCAACTGTCACTAGCCGGGCGGTTGGTAACAGCCGCCTCTATCACCGTCTCAAATCGGGGAAGAGTTGCACGCTTGAGGTCGCAGAGCGGCTTCAAAAGTTCATTTCGCGCCCTGCGCCACCAAGCGTCGCCTAATGCCTCCCCCCGTCCATGTGTTTCGCTCTTTCCCATACCGAACAGATGGACCTCAACCCCGTCAATACCAAGGAAACGAGGTTGCTTATGACTGACCTTCGGAAACTCGTAAACGCTCAGATGGCCGCGCTGATCGACGGCACGTTTGGCTGTCTCGACGCTGCGGCGGAAACAATCAACGCCCGCACTGGCGGCTCGGTCAGCAAAGGCACGTTGTCCAAGCGCCTCGCTGGCCACCTCGGCTGGCCTGTTGAGGACGTAGCAGCCCTTGAGGATGCAGCGGCCCGCTACCCCGTCAGCCGCATGATGGCCCGACGTATGAGCGCGGAAGGTCCGACAGCATCGGCCTGCCTTTATGCGGCATCTGGCGTTGCGTCGAAAGAGGCGGGGGAGGCTATCGCAGCGGCCCTCTCTGCGGCTCAGTCTGCCGATGGCGACCTGACCGAAGCTATCCGCGAGGCGATGGAGGCCGAAGCAGCCATGCGCCGCCTGCGTGAAGCCCTAGAGGCCCGCCAATGACCCCCACAGCATCCGAGGCGCAGCGGTACGTTACTGCGTCAGTTCCTCCCTGTGCCTGCCGTTGCCATGACGGTCGGCCAACTAGCCCGGCGGCGTTTCTCCCCGTCGCCGGGCCTTTTGGGGGTGACGTATGAGCAAGCTGCGCGTCCTCGACCTGTTTGCGGGGTACACGATCCGAGAGGATGGGGTTGTCACTTCGCGCTTTGGGCGTGTCGTCAAGGCTCAGGTCAGCAAGAACGGATATATCCGCGTTGAACTTTGGGAAAACGGCAAGGGCCGAAAATACCTTGTTCACCGCTTGTTGGCGGGAGCCTTCATCCCAAACCCCGAAGGCAAGCCACAAGTCAACCATATCGACGGCGACAAGGCAAACAACGCCTTGGAAAACCTCGAATGGGCAACTCAGAGCGAAAACCAAAAACACGCATACCGCGCAGGTTTGCAGCGCGGCTACAAGAAGCCAACCAAGCTATCCCCAAGCCACAAGGCCGCTCTGTGCGGCTCCCGTTGGAGTGGTGAGAGGCGCATCTATCACGCCGAAGGCTTGCAATTCAATTCACCGAAAGAAGCAGCGTCCCGCTTCGGGCTTAACCGCCAGAGTTTCTACAACCGGGCCAATTCGGAGAGATTCCCATCGTGGAAGATCGAAGTACAGCGGGAGGAAAAATAATGCTGGAGGACAAGCCCAAATTGAAAGTGTTGGATTTGTTCTCTGGCATTCTAGTCGGCGGTTTTAGCCTCGGCTTAGAGCGCACGGGCGGCTTTGAAACCGTGGCTTTCTGTGAGTACGCCGAATTCCCCCGCGCAATCTTGGCGAAGCACTGGCCTGATGTGCCTTGCTTCCCTGATGTGCGCGACCTGAAGGGCTCAGACATTGATGGAACAATTGACGTTATTTGCGGCGGATACCCATGCCAGCCATTCTCCACTGCTGGGGAGCGAAGAGGCAAGGATGATGACCGCCACCTCTGGCCGGAATTTAGTCGGCTCGTGGCTGAACTCCGGCCCTCTTGGGTCATTGGAGAGAACGTTGCTGGCCACATCAGCATGGGCCTCGATGATGTGCTTTCTGACTTGGAGGGACAAGGTTACGCCTGCCGGCCGTTTGTTATTCCAGCTTGCGCCGTTGGTGCCCCGCACAGACGAGATAGGGTCTGGACTGTGGGCTACTCCAACCACGAAAGCCAACCAGCTTGCTCCAAGCATGATGAAGCACCCGTCTTGCCTAAACATGGCAATGGCAATGCTGCCGACGCCGACAGCCAGCGACAACCGCAATCGGGGAAACCCATCATCGGGGTGTGTCGCCAGGCGCAAGAAATTGGGCAAGCAAATCTCACTTTCGATGCAATGGGACGGGGAATTAAACCCACAATTCGTCGAGGCGATTATGGGTTTTCCGGACGGATGGACCGACTTGCCGCCCTCGGCAACGCAGTAGTCCCACAAATCCCTGAACTGATCGGCAGAGCCATTCTGGAGGCGCAGGCATGAACCGTTCCGACATTCTCAGCACAGCAGCCGAATACGTCACGAAGGACCGCGCGGCAACGCACGGTGACGCAGAGGACACCTTTGCGCAGATCGCTAACCTGTGGAGCGCGTATCTCGGCGATGAAATCGGCTCAACCGATGTGGCGGCAATGATGATCCTGCTCAAGCTGGCCCGCATTCAAAGCAACCCGCAGCACATGGACTCGTGGACGGACGTTGCGGGCTATGCGGCTTGCGGCGGTGAAATCGCGGGGCGCAGCTAATGGGCATTCGCGGGCAGTACAAAAACAAACGCGACGCGAACGAAGGGCCGATCTTCGATGAACTGCGCGCCTATGGGCTTTCCGTCTACCCGATGGACCGCCCCGCAGACGCGCTGATCGGCTTTCGTGGGGCGTCATATCTGGTCGAGGTGAAGATGCCCAAGGGCAAGCTGACAGGGCCGCAGGAGGCGTTTCTGGAGACGTGGAAGGGCGACTACACGATCCTCCGCACGACCGAGGAAGCCAGCCAATTCGCGCAGATGATTAGGGGGCAGAAGTGAGTATCCCGGCAATCAACTGGTGCATTGAGCAGAAGGATTTGCCGCCCGGTGAGTGGGTGGTTTTGTTCCATCTCGCGCATTGCCACAACCACGAAACAGGACGCTGCGACCCGTCGCAAGAGTACCTCGCTGACATGACGAATATGGGCAGCAGGACGGTTCGCCGCCACCTCTCCAGCCTCGAAACCAAGGGGCGGATTGCACGCAAGAAGCGGGGCATAGAAGGGGGCGGTAGGCTGTCAGATCATTACATCTTGGGACACGAACCGGCCAGATTGGCCGCTAACCTTACCGGCCATCTCATGCGCACGAACCGGCCATCTCATGCGGAAAACGTGCACGAAATGGCCGCTAAACAGGAAGAACAGGAAGAACAGGAAGTAGAAGATAACGCACAGGCGGAATCTGAACCTGTTTCTCAGCCCGACCCCAAGCCCCCGAAAAAAGCGCGACTGCCCGAAGACTGGGCATTGAGCGATGCGGACTTGGAATACGCCCTTTCACTGAATTTGACCCACGCCGAGATTGAGGAGATTGCAAATGACTTTCACGCGTATTGGACAGACCGGACAGATGCTGGCGGAAGGAAGTCAGCCCGTGGATGGCACGCCACATGGCGGAACCGAGTTAGAGACCAAGCCCCACGCTTCATCCGAAATCGCCGCATGGCTGGCAACCAAAACTCCAACCGATTTGGACAAGGCGGCAGTCTCGCGAGCGTCGTCGCACGGCGTCGCGCTGGAGGTGAAGTTTGAAGGCCGATACCCAAGCGGCCCGAATGGTGAGCGCTTGCCATCCTACCAAGTCGCCACAGCCTGCGCGATTGCCGGGACGGATGAGCAGCGCCAAGCGGCCCTTGCTGACCTGACCAAGTTTATGACGCCCGCCCCGGTTCGGAATATCGAAGGCTGGCTGGCTGAACTGTCGGTAATCACCGCAGGTCGGGGCAAGGAAGGCTTCGACGCTGAATTGATGCTCAACGCATACTCGGCGCGGCTGTCAGAATACCCCGCTGACGTGGTTCGCCATGCCCTTCTCAAGCATTCTTGGAAGTGGTTCCCGACATGGGCGGAACTGGAAACCGTGTGCAAGGCCAAGGCAGGCCCACGCAAACACATGATTGCCGCCCTTTCTCAGCCAGCACCGGACCCAGAGCAAACCCGCCGCCCGCCGACGCAGGAGGAGAAGGAACGGATCAGCGCCCTTATCGCAGAGCAATTCCCCAACGTGCCGCAAGCATGGCGTGACCGCGCCGCAGAGGAAGCCACCAAGGGCGACTGCATGACAGACCCCGCCAACCCCACAGGAGAGACAGCATGACCGAGGTGGATATCTCAAGAAATGCGGCGGAACTACAGGCAAGCCTGATCGAACGGCACGACAGTCTGAATGTCCGCAAGCACGCTGCCAAGATGCTTCGTGCCCAAGCAGCCCTGATCGAAACGAAAGAGCGCGACCTAGTAGGCGCTCGAAATTCGGCCCTTCGGGAAGCGGCTTCAGTAGCTGGAAAAGATTTCTTTGACCGCGCTCTGACCGCCCCCGCCGCTGAGCACGCGTCGGAGATTGAGGAGGCCATTTTGGAACTTATTGAAGGAGACGCAGAATGACTAACGGGCGGCCCCATCGAGTGAATATAGACTTAAAGAACGGCCTGAGAGAGCGCGTTGAGGCGTGGCGCGCAAGGCAGTTCACAGAAACTGGAAACATACCCAGCTTGTCAGATGCTGCGAGGACGCTGGTGGCCAATGGCCTGAGTGCAAACCCCGCGAATGCCGCAGAGGCTATCCTGTCGGCAGGCTGTGGTGGGGTTCTCTTACTTAGCTGGTGCATCCGGTTCGCGCAGGACGGTGAGGAGCCGCATTACCCTTCCGGTGACGCATTCTTTGATGAGGCGATGTACCCGGCGATACGCGACGGGCTGGAACTCTATCAGGCGATAGCAGAGCGCCCGCCGTGCGAAGACTACGAAAAGGAACTGGCCCACGTCGCCAAAACTCTCAAAGCAATCAAGGAGCGCAACGCATGACCGAAGTAGAGAAACTGGCCCGCCTTGTGCGCTGGCTCATCATCGCAGCCGTTATCATTTGGCTTGGGGCAACTGCTTTCAGCATGTTCGGCCTATGGGTGATGTTCCTATGACCGACCGAGTAGCAGCCGACGAACTCCGCGCCTTTGTGGAGCGGGTGGAACGCCTCAACGCCGAGAAGGCCGACATTGCCGAGGCGACGAAGGACGTATTCGCGGAACTCAAGGGCCGTGGGTGCGACGCCGCCACCGTGCGCAAGGTAATCGCCCGCCGGAAGATGGACCGGGACGCTCGCGCCGAAGGTGACGCTGTTCTCAGCATGTACGAGGAGTCTTTGGCATGACCGACGACCGCGAAGAATGGGGGCCGTGGATTGACCATGACGGCAGCGCGAAGCCTTTGCCGAGAGGCATGTGGGTGAATGTTGAATTTAGGGCGGAGCCGGGTCCGTTTGAGGAGAACCCGTTTGAAGGCGGAGGATGGTCCCAAGATATTGCGTGGCACTGGACTGACGAGAACGATGATGTTGTCCGCTACCGCGTCCGCAAGCCTCGTGCCCTGCGTGACCTGATCCGCCTGTCCGAAGACATTCCCCAGCAAGAGAGGATCGACGCATGACCGGACAATTCGCCCACTGGACCCGCACCGACATAGCCCACGCCTTTGACGTTCACGGCTTTGACATGGCCCGCATCGCCCGCATGACGGGCCGCACCATCCGCGATGTGAAGGCTGTTCTCTGCGGGGTGCCAGCATGACCCAAGCCAGCGACCGCTACTTCCCCGAAACACTCACCCCCGCCCAGCAAGCGCAGATCGACCAGTGCAGCCGGATGCTGACGGACGGGGCCAACCCCAGCGATATGCGGGATTTGGGGTTCGCGCAGGCCGCTATCGACGCGGCGATTAACGCAGCAGGAAAGGACAGCAAGTGAGCCACATCGGACTAATCGCATCTGACGAGCAAGTACACGCCCACAGCGGCGCAGCGGCATCGCGTGAAATGTGGCAGTCCGTTCTCCACCGCGCTTTCCTCGACGCCACATATGACGGTGACGCACGGGCGGACAGGATGGAGCAGATCACGGCTGATCGCTGGATACGCCAGTGCGGCAAAGACTTCCGCACGGTTTGCGAGATGGCCGGTATGGATGCCGACTTTCTCAGCGAGGCATATCGCGCGGGCAAGGTAGATCGACACTTGCTGAAAGGCAGTGAGGAGTGCCGCACGCGGGCAAAGCTGCCGCGCGGTGCGATCACTCAGGCCGTAGTGGACGCCATCAAAGGCGAAATGACCAAGCGAGAAATCATTGACGCTGTGGTCGGGCGATACCCTGAATTAGCGGCAACACGGGTGGGTGATATCCTCACGCACTCTGCATTCAGAACGGGAAAGGTCGAGAGACGCAAGGAAGGAAAGACTTGGCTTTGGTCAATTTCTGAAACAGCAACGCAAGGGGCAGTGCAATGACTTACCACATCCGCCATCACACCACACAAGCGCACATCAAGGCATCAACCTGCGCCCCGGTATTCACCATGCGCAATGAGCCGTACCCAGAGCATTACGAGGCGGCATACGCGAAGGCTATGAAAGCCCTCACCGCGAAAGAGGGCCACATGGGCCGCGCTCCGGTTAAAGTGATATCCAGCGTACAGCCATCAAAGAAGATAGAACGCGAAGCCAGCGAGAAGGCGGCGTTGGATGCGGCAATCCTCAAGGCATTGTCTGGTGAAATGTGCACCGACGATATCGCGGCGGCGGTTTCCAAGTCGATTGGGTCGCGTGTCTCAAGCCAGCTTATCTCAGGACGTATGCGGGTTGGATTGGCTGGCAAGGTCACGAAGCGCCGCTCTTACAAAGGGGGTCGCGACATAACGCTGTGGTCCCTATCCCGCGAACCACACGTCTCCTGCAAGGACCGGATAGCGGCGGCGAAGCGGGAGGCGGCGCAATGAAGCTGTTCATCGCTTTGGCAATCCCGCAGATCGCTTTCTATCTCTTAACCGCGTTCATTCTATGGGAGCCGTTCTGGCTTCCCGTCCTTGGCGGATGGGCTGCGGATGAACGTTTCCTGCTGCTGATGCTCTGGGGCGTATCGGCGCTGATCCCAAGCGGTGTGGTGCTTTTGGAATGGGCAGAGCGTCAATGACCCCTGCTCAACGCATCCACCAGCTAGAGCGAGACAACGCCAAGCTACGGCAGCAGGTCGAGACGCAGACCCGCACGGTGGAGAAGTATCGGCGGCAATTCATGGGCATCAAGCGGCGGCTGGCGAAAGAACGGGGCAGGTCGGTGCCGATGCAGGAGTTAATCAATTGGTTGCGGGCGCGGAACGCGGAACTGGAAGACCCCAAGGGGCAGGCAGAAAGGTTTTTCAAAGATGGCGAGACGTAAGAAGGCAGCACAGAAGAAAGCGCCCGTAACAGTGGCCGCGATGCCTGAGCATTGGGACATGGGGGCGCGGGGTCCGGCAAACCGCCTGCACCTCGTCCAAGAGCCTGTGACGTGGACAAACGACAAGGGCGAGACGGTGAACCCCAACAACGTAAAGCGGATGCGCAGGGTGGATATGCTCCAGAAGTACCACAAGGACGGGGTGATTGATAACCGCCAGCTAACCGCCGGGGCGACACTGCGAGATGCATGGGCGAAAACCGAGATGGGGCAGGGCAAGGACTACAGCGACCCCGTAGTGGACAGCAGCCCCAAGCCGGACCAAGCGATTGATATACGCATAGACCGCATGAGCGCCTATCTCAGCGTCTCTAAGCTAGTCGCGGCAGAGGACAAGGCAATCTTGCAAGCGGTGGCCTGTGAGGGCCGCGCTGTGGCCCATCTGCGCGAGTATCGCTACAGGGCAGTGCCGAAGGGGAAAGAGCATCTGGCAGCGGCGCTTGATCGGCTGGCGGATAAGCTGGAGCGGAAGGCTAGATAGGAGGGGGCGACGTGACCAAAACAGAGCAAGACGCCCTTGAATGGCTGCGAACAATCGGTAGACCGATGAAGTCTAGCGTTGTTGGCATGAATGCGGCGTATCGCTCGCTGTGTCGTCAAGGGCTGGCGCGTTGCCGGTTTATCCGTGGCGAATTTTACTACGAGTCTATATAGGGAGGCTTTCAGCAATTGACCGACGACAAAGAATCGCATAGTCGCGCGCGCGGGGTTGACTGCACCTCTTAAACGTGGGAGTGTGATTTATCGCAAGAGGTGGCAGGGATGCTGCCTCTTTTGATTCCGGCGCTTTCCGCTCAGGTCATTGCGGGTCGATGAACTGAGCAGAGCGCGTCTGGCATTACCCCATGTGGCGGCATGATAACCCGGCTCACGTCAGTAGCATAAGCTGGCCGGGGCGCGTCTCAACCTGTCCGCCACTGCTGCCCCTGATCGCGGCACGGCGTATCACTCGATCAGGCACAGGCGCTGACCCCGTACAGGCAGCGCGTCATTCATTCGCTGCCATGAACCGCTTGGGCAAAGGCAGCAACGGGGCGAACGCAAGGCCGCTATCCCAAGCCATGAGCCGGATACCCCGCCATACGACACGCGCCTCTGCACTTGGCTACGGCCTCGGACATGCGCGGGTCATCGTAGCAAGTCGCCGCTTTATCCGAACGGTCGCCGTAAGGCGCGCTTTCTGGGTAGGCTCTCAGATAGGATTGGCGGCGCATTTTCTCAGCGCACATAGGCGCAACGCGGCGGCGATACGCAATCAACCACAACCAAAGGACCGGCACCCGCAAAGGCGGACTGGTTAGGTGTAAGCAATGGCAGGCAGAGGCAGAACAGCAGGCTTTCAGATGGGGGCCGAGCACCGCACTAAAATTGCGAACTCTAAGATTCTCAATCACTTAATCGAGCACGCGGAGGGCAAGCGCGACATGCAGCCCACGCAAATTACTGCGGCTCTTGGCTTGCTTGACCGTGTGATGCCTAAGCTATCGTCAACGACCATCGAAGGCACGGGCGAGAACGGCGAGCATATCCACCAGATCACGCTTGTAGGCGTAAGGCCGGATGGCGACAGCTAACATTGAGATACCCGACAAGCTGGTTGAGGTATTCACAGGCGAGGCAGACGTAAGAGGCGCGCACGGCGGGCGAGGATCGGGCAAGACGCGGACCTTTGCCAAAATGACGGCGGTTCGCGCGCTGATGTGGGCGAGTGCTGGACGCGAGGGGATTATCCTCTGCGGTCGCCAGTTCATGAACAGCCTGGACGATTCATCGCTGGAAGAGGTCAAGGCGGCTATCCAGTCAGAGCCGATGCTTCTGCCGCACTTCGAGATTGGCGAGAAATACGTCAGGACGAAAGACGGGCGGGTTTCGTACAAATTCGCGGGCCTTGATCGGAACATCAGCAGCGTAAAGTCTAAGTCGCGCATTCTTCTGTGCTGGGTGGACGAAGCCGAGCCCGTAACGGAAAACGCATGGCAGGTGCTTATCCCGACGCTGCGCGAGGAAGATAGCGAACTGTGGGTCACATGGAACCCGGAGCGGGAAGACAGCGCAACGCATAAGCGGTTCAGGCTGTCGGACAATCCGCGATTCAAGGTGGTCCAGCTTAATTATCGCGACAATCCGTGGTTTCCAGCGCTGCTAGACCGGACACGGATCAACGACGCAATCGAGCGGCCTGACCAATACGCGCATGTATGGGAAGGCGACTTCAAGAGCATCGCAGAGGGTGCTTACTACGCTGCCAGCATCACGAAGGCGCGCGAGGAACACCGCATCGGGCGGCTTGAGGCTGACCCTCATATGACGCTGCGGGCTATTTGGGACATTGGCGGAACCGGGGCAAAGGCTGACGCTTGTGCGATATGGATTGCACAGTACGTCGGCAAGGAAATCCGCTGGCTGGATTACTACGAAAAGAAGGGCCAGCCACTCGCTGCGCATATCAACTGGCTGCGAGATAACGGCTACGGGAAAGCCTACTGCATTCTGCCTCACGATGGGGCGTCAAACGACAAGGTTCACGACGTTAGCTATCAGAGCGCGTTACAGGCCGCAGGGTTTGAGGTTCGCGTTATCCCGAACCAAGGCAAGGGCGCGGCCATGCAGCGCGTTGAGGCGGCGCGCAAGCTGTTCCCGCAGATGTGGTTCAATGAGGATCGCTGCGAGGCGGGGATCAAGGCAATCGGCTGGTATCACCCGAAGATTGACCATGCGCGCGGGATTGACCTTGGGCCGGATCACGATTGGTCGTCGCACGGAAGCGATGCGTTCGGATTGGGCGCTGTCGAGTATCAAATGACCGCTGACGATAACGTCATGTCTCAGCCTCTGCGGCGGAATCTACGAGGAATTGCGTAATGGCGTTGTCAACGTATGCAGAACTACAGGCCGCAATCGCGTCCGAACTGTTCGATCGCGCCGACGCTGACGATGTAATCCCGCGCTTTATCCGCTTGGCGGAAGTGCAGATGCAGCGCGAACTGCGCCATTACCAGATGGTCAAGCGCGCCACGGCCAGCATCGACAGCCGTTATACCGAACTGCCCGTAGATCACTTGCAGACGATCCGCTTTCACCTCGACGGCAAGAGCAGCCCGCTTGAGTTCGTCAGCCCTGATGCAATGGCAGATCACCGGGCAGCGTATCAAAACGCGACAGGCGAGCCGCGATATATGGCCTTCACGGGCAACACGTTTGAGGTCTTCCCGACGCCGAACGCGACATACACGGGCGAATTGCAGTATTACCGGACGATCCCGGCGCTGTCTGACGCCAACCCGACAAACTGGCTCCTGACAGATCACCCTGACGCATACCTCTACGGCGCTTTGCTGGCTGCTGGTGCGCACTTTGCCGATGCTGACCTGACCAAGCGGTCAACGGCGCTCTACATGGGCGCAGTCTCCAGCATCAACGAAGTTTCCATGCGCCAGCAATTCCCCGGCCCAATGCGTATGCAATTCAAGCGAGGACGCCAATGAGCCTTTCCAATTACGCTGAAAACCTTGTCGCGAAGTGGCTGTTTACTGGCGACAGCGCGACACGTCCGACAGCTTGGCACGTTGCCTTGTTCACGTCAGACCCGACAGACGCAGGCAGCGGCACTGAGGTGTCAGGCGGCAGCTATGCGCGCAAGTCGGCATCCTTCACTGTGACCAGCGACATGGCAAGGAACTCGGCGGGCGTTGAGTTCGACGCAGCGACCGCAAGCTGGGGAACGGTCACGCACTTCGGCGTTTACGACGCAAGCACGGGCGGCAATCTGATCGTGCACGGCGCTCTGACATCCAGCGTGGCTATCTCAAGCGGTGACGTGCTGCGCTTTGACGCTGGCGAACTGGATGTGACGTTCTCGTGAGCGGCTGGGGTTCTGGCGCATGGAATAGAGGCTATTACGGCGAAGGCGATGAACGCGAGTTCTCAGGCTCCGCTTTCTGCGCGGTCACGGCGACGGGTAACGCTATCGGGTTCCCTCTGCGCCTTGTTTCAGCACAAGCGATAGTAAGCGCCAACGCAAATCTAAACTGGCAGCGCCTTGTTACGGTGACGCTCAACGGAATTACCTGCGCGTCTGCCACTTACGGCGATGCAGGTCTGAAATGGTCGGACTCGCCCGATGTCTCAGAAGATTGGACGGGTCAAACAGCCTCTGGCGATTGGTCAGACGTGCCTGCGACCGCTGACGCGTGGACCCGCGCAGATTATCGAAAGGATGCGGCATAATGCCTAGCACATACACCGACCGCCTCGGCCTTGAACTGCAAGCCGATGGCGAAAACCTCAACACATGGGGCGATAAGGTCAATACCGTCTTTGAACTCGTTGACGAGGCTGTTGGCGGGTATGCCGAGGTCGCAATCACGGGCGACAAGACGCTGACAATGGATGATGGTGCGTCGAGCGATGCCCGCAACGCTGTTCTCAAGCTGACCGGAGCGCCCGGCGCAGGCTTTGCCCTGACCTTGCCCGAAGTGGAAAAGGTGTGGGTTGTCTGGAACGCGACAGACGGCGCGGCGACGATCAAGACGGCAACAGCGACAGCAACGGTTTCTCTGCCCGTCAATCGGCTGGCTCTTGTGCAGTCTGATGGCGCGGGCAGCGTTGTGCAGGTCACGCCGTTGGTGGATGAGTCTGGCAAGGTGGCAGGCGAGGCGGTGCTTACCACGCTGCGAGCGGCTGGCCTGACCTATCCCGCAAGCGATGGCGCTGCTGGTCAGTACATGAAGACGGACGGCTCCGGCAATCTGTCGTTTGGTACGCCTGACAGCGGCGGTGATATGCTATCCACGGCGAATCTGTCGGACGTGGCGAGCGTACCCGATGCGCGGGGCAACCTTGGCCTTGGTACAGCAGCGATAAAAAACACAGGCACGACCAGCGGCACGGTTCCGCTAATCGGGGCTGATGGTAAGCTGCCTGCTAGTGTGCTTCCTGCCGGTGTCCCAATATTGGGCATTATTCAGGACCAGCAATCGGCGGGGGTGTTCCCAGCAAAAAGTGGGGCTAGCACATGGGAGACGCGGGTATTGAATACTGTCGTTACTGACCCCGGCTCGGTGATTACGCTAAGTTCTAACGTCTTTTCTGTTAGTGTAGACTGCTCAATGACATTTTGGGCAGCATCCTCCCGCGCGGAGGCCCAGAGTAGGGTCGTCCGTGTTTCTGACGGCGCAGTCGTGGGCATCGGCTCAACGCAGCATCACTCCAACATTGACAACACTCTATCGCACGGTGCCGCGAATTTAGAGGCAGGCGTAAGTTATCGCTTGGAAATGATCCAAAACTCACCGGAGTTTTATGCTTATCCCGCGAATATCACGGGGGCTACCGAATGTTATGCACAGGTTACATTTTGGGGGTGAACATGAGAGCATTTCTGATTGAAAACGGCACTGCCGTCCAAAAGGCAGCACCGGGCCGCGCCGCCGAGGATATGGGCGCGGGCTGGGTTGACGGGCCTGATGATGTGGTCTGCGGGTATCTTTATGACGGTGAAGCCTTCACGCCGCCGCCTCCCGGTCCTGAACCTGTCCCTGCCGCTGTATCCATGCGGCAAGCCCGCCTTGCGCTTTCCCGCAATGGCCTGCTTGCTAACGCTGAAAGCGCAATCGCAGGCATGACCGGCAGCGCAGGCGATGAAGCCCGCATTGAATGGGAATACGCAACCGAACTGCGCCGGGACCATCCGCTTGTCGCGGCTCTCGGTCAAACGCTTAGCCTTGACGATGCGGCGCAAGACGACCTTTTCAAGCAAGCTGCGGCCATCCTCTAATGATGTTCCCCATCGCGGTTCCGCCGGGCTTGTACCGGAACGGGACGGAATACCAATCAGCGGGGCGCTGGCGGGATGCTAACCTTGTGCGCTGGCAAGATGGGGCCATGCAGCCTGTTGGCGGCTGGCGTCCTCGTGCGACACAGGCCGCGGCGGTTGATATCGACGGCACGCCGCGCGCAATGCTGGCTTGGACGGACAACAGCGGCAATCGCTGGGTTGCGTTTGGCTGTCACGATGGCCTGCACGTCATGGACGACGAAGACAACGTGTTTGACATTACGCCCGCAGGCTTCACAGCGGGGCGCGTGTCGTCTGACGCTAACTTTGGCTGGGGCGCTGGTGGCTGGGGGACGCTCTGGTGGGGTGAAATCCGGCCCGATACGGGTATTATCAACCCCGCGACGGTCTGGCACCTCGATACCTGGGGCGAATACCTCGTTGGATGCAGCCCCGACGATGGTAATCTGTACGAATGGCAGTTGGACACCGGAGTGCCAGCAGCGGCTATCAGCAACGCGCCGACGGGTTGCCGTGGGCTGGTGGTGACGGAAAACCGCTTTCTGATGGCGCTTGGCTCTGACGATAACCCGCGTCAGGTGACGTGGTGCGACCGTGAGGATAACACGACATGGACGCCAGAGGCGACTAACGAGGCAGGCGACCAGATACTGCAATCCAGCGGCGTGATCCGGCGCGGGCTGCGGGTTCGCGGCTCTACGCTCATTCTGACGGACAAGGACGCGCATCTGGCGACCGAGAACGCGGCGTTTGTCTTTGGCTTTGAGCGTGCTGGTACGGCCTGCGGGGTAATCTCACGCGGTGCGGCGGCAAGCATGAAGCAGGGCGCGCTGTGGATGGGTGAGCGCGGGTTCTTTGGCTACTTCGGCAGCGGGGTTGAGGAAATCCCCTGCGAGGTCAGCGATTACGTCTTTACAGACATTAACCGGGGACAGGTCTCTAAGATCGTCGCCATTCCTAACCGTGAGTTTGGCGAGGTCTGGTGGTTCTATCCGTCCTCTAACTCAAACGAAAATGACCGTTACGTCGCCTATGACCTGCGCGAGCAAATCTGGACGACAGGCAATCTTGAACGCACCGCTGGTGTGGATGCTGGCACGTTCCTGCTGCCTCTCTACGCAGATGCTGACGGGGCTGTATACGAGCATGAGGTTGGCAACCGATACGATGGCGCAGCGCCCTTCGCTGAGACGGGGCCAATCTCCATCCAGACGGGCGACCAGATCATACAGGCGCGGCTGCTGTACCCCGACGAAAAGACGCAGGGGCAGGTTGAGGCCACGTTCAAGACGCGGTTCTTCCCGAATGGCCCTGAGCGGTCATATGGGCCTTACGATATGTCAACGCCAACAGGTGTACGGTTCGCAGGGCGTCAGATCAGGATGCGCGTCGAAGGCGCAGGCGCTGATTGGCGGGTTGGAAATATGCGGCTTGAGGCCGTGGCAGGTGGCAGACGATGAGCGCGCCTCGGCCCGGTCCTAACCTGCATGTCTGGGCAGAACAGCTTGTCCAGCACCTTACGGCAGCGGCTGACGTACTCACACGGCGGCGCAGCAACGCCACAGCGGCCCGTGACGGGGTTTTGCTATGGGATACCGCCGGATACCCGGTTGTATCGCGTAACGGGGCGTTTCAGCGCCTCTCTATGCAGGTCGCAGCACCAGTAAGCGCGACAGCAGCAGGTGAGCCGGGGCAGTGGGCCTATGACGGCTCTTACGTCTATTTTTGCACGGCGGAAAACGTATGGCGACGGGCAGCAATCTCGACTTGGTAGCTTGCCGCAAGTGGATCGCGGATGCGTTGGAATACAGCGGCGGGACACACACAGTAGACGACATTTTTGAAGGCATCGAGCGCGGGCGGCTGCATCTGTGGCCCGCTGAACGCGGCTGCTTAGTCACCGAATTCATCGATTACCCACGCAAGCGCGTCATCAACGTGTTTCTTGGCGGCGGTGAGATGGATCAACTCAAGGACATGCACGATTCAATCGTCAACTTCGGCAAGGCAAACGGCTGCACGGCAGCGACAATCAGCGGTCGGCCCGGTTGGGCGCGCGTATGGCGATCAGCGGGCTTTAAGCCAACGTGCCTGACCGTCGAAAAGGAGATATAAAATGGCAGGTGGCGGCGGTAAGGGCGGTTCGGAATCGACCCAAACACAAATCCCAGCGTGGCTTGAGGATGCGTCTAAGGACGTTGTTTCGCGCGGCAATGCGGTCGGTGACATTGGCTATACGCCGTATATGGGTCCGGAGATTGCAGCGTTTAACAAAGCGCAGGAGGCGGCGTTCAATAACAACGCGGCAATGGCGTCTGACTTGGGACTGCAAGCCCCTGCTGGGCCGTCTATGCCCGGCGCTGAACACTTCGGCAATGGCGTGTGGGGCTATGGCTCCTATGAGCCATGGAAGGCCACAATGGAGCGTTTCCGCGAGGAACGCCCCGGCCAAGCGGCTATGATCGACAGCTTTTTTATTGACCCGGTGACGGGTGAAGCAGGCGACCTGACAACGCGCCGGATCATGGAGGCGCGCCAGATGATGGAAAGCGGTCAGCCTGTCTCAGCAGGCGGGGGCTACGGTCCAGACGCTAACCAAGGTCCAGTAGGCAACGGTTCAGCCTCTGCAGGACTGTTTGGCGGCTATTCCGGCATCGGCGACATGATGGACGGCGGCGGTCCGGGGCGCTCCGGCAGCAGCTATCAGGGCGGGGGCGCAATCTCCGCAATCGGCAACGCGCGCAACGACATTTCACAAGCAATCACCGGACGCAGCCCGCTAGGCGGGAATGACGGCGGCGGTGGTGGCGGCAAAGGGGGCCGATAACATGGGCATTTGGGACGATAGCTTCTGGTCAAACGTCAACTCTCGGCCAGAGCATCAGGCTGCGCTAGATGCCGTGCAGGGTGGTGCGCTTAGCAAGTTCAGCGGGGGCTTGCCTCCGGGCTTTGAGCATCTTTCCGGCGGTAATAACGGCGGGAATACGGGCGGTGGCATGTCGCCCGGCCAAACGTGGCAAGACGCTATTGACGCGCTGAACCAAGCGGCCAAGCCTCAGAAGGCGAAGACAATCGCAGGCACGGACCTTGACCCGTACCTGAACCCCTACACGCAAAACGTGATCGACACGACGCTTGGCACGCTGGAAGAACAGCGGCTCAAGACGCAGAACAGCAACGACGCGGCTGCGGCTGCGGCTGGTGCGTTTGGCGGATCGCGTCACGGTATTCTTGGCTCTGAGACCAACGGGCAGTTTGCGGATACCGTATCCAAGACAACGGCATTGCTAAACCAAGACAACCACAACAGCGCGCTTAACCTCGCTGGCGCGGATGCGGGCATGGTTAACAGCATGGCGCAGTTTAACGCAGGGCAGGCGCTCAACGTGGGCAACTCGCTTCTTGGCGCGTCCAACCAGCTATTCGGGATGCAGAACACCGCAAACCAGAACCTTGCCCAAGACGGGGCCATGCAGCAGCAGGCCATGCAGGGCATCATTAACGCAATGAAGGGCCAGACCGCAGGCGCGCTTGGCGCTCCGCAGGCATCGCTGGGGCCGATCCTCTCGGCATTGGGCGGCATTCCTTCGCAGGGCGGCACGTCCACCACGTCGAAAAGCCCCGGCATGTCTGATTGGCTGGCGTTGCTGCTATGAGCGCAAACGACTTCTTCCAACGCATGATGCCACACGCGCAGCGCGTGAGCGCGAGGACGGGCCTCGACCCGCGCCTTGTGCTGGCTCAGGCGGCGCTTGAAACCGGGTACGGCAAACACGCGCCCGATAACAACTATTTTGGGATCAAGTCGCACGGGCGGAAGGGCGGCAACAGCCTGCAAACGAAAGAGTTTGAAAACGGGCGGATGGTCACGAAGGCGCAGAGTTTTCGCGGCTATTCGGACCCCGGCCAGAGTTTTGACGACTACGCGGCGTTTCTTGAACGGAACCCGCGCTACAAGCCTGTCTTGGCGGCTGGAAGCCTTGACGACCAAATCGCGGCTATGGGCCGCTCAGGCTACGCGACAGACCCGAACTACGCGTCAAAGCTGAGCAAGATTGCGGGCATGGTGGATGGCGACTTTACGCCTTCCTCTCAGAACATTGCAGACGCTTCAATGATGGCGCTCGGTAAAGAGCCGTTGGGGCGTTCTGAGCCTTCGGGCGGCGGGGGCGACCGGGTGCTAGTCGGCGGGCTGCTAGGTGACACGATGGGAGCAGATATGGCAGAGTATGAACCAGAACGCGCAGGCGGTCTGCTGGGCAAAATGTTCCCGAACATGACAGCCAACCGGCGCGACGAAATCAAGATGGCGCTGGCGGGCATGTCGCTGAATCCCAATGAGGCGCTTGTGCGTGGGCTGGAAGGCCGCATGGAAGGGCGGCGCGAGGATGAGCGTGAGTTCAAGACGCAGCAGAAGGCGCAGGCGCAGGCCAACAAAACGATTGCGTTTATCGAAGCACAGGTGAAGGCGGGCAAGCTGCCCCCTGAGTTGCTGCAAATGGCGCAAGCTGACCCCGCAAGCGCGTATAAGGCGGCGGTTGACGTAATGACACGCCAGCCCAAAGACGACCGCACGGCGCTGATGCAGAACGTCGAATACATCATGCAACGTAATCGCGGCATGTCTTTTGACGAGGCGTTGCAGATGGCGCGCAGCGGCGGGACAACCGTTAACGTGAACGGGGATCAGCCGCCCGCACCGGATTCCGTTCTGCGTGAGGAACTACAGAAGGACCAAGCAACAAGCCTCACGGCCATTGCCGATGCAGGGACTAAAGCGGCGTCTGTGCGTGGCGACATTGAGGCTCTGCGCGAGTTGGCGCAAGTGGCCCCAAGTGGCCCGTTGGAAGGGCGTTTCGCTGAAATGTTCCCGGAGTTTAATGACGCGGCAGCAGCCCGGCAGGCTATTATTAAGCGCGTTGCGCCTACCTTGCGAGTTGAGGGCAGTGGCTCCACGTCTGACATTGAATATGCGGGCATGATCGAAGGCATGGGTCGCCTGACCAATAGCCCCGAAGCCAACGTAGCGATTGCCGACATGATGCTTGCCAAGTCAAACCTAGACTTGCAGCGGTCGGAACTTGTTTCCGCGTACCAGCGGGGCGAGGTGCCTTATAACGATATGTTGAAGAGCCTTGATAAGCTAAACCGCACGTCGATTATGCCGCCCAGCCTTCGCCAGTTGCTTGAGACCACTACTCAGGGCGAACAGAACGGCTTGCCGAGCGTTGGCGACATTGTCGAAGGCCATCGCTTCAACGGCGGCGACCCCGCAGACCCTAAAAGCTGGACAAAGGTGCAGTAATGGCCGGACCTTGGGAAAAGTACCAAAACACGCCGCCAGCATCTGGGCCTTGGGAAAAGTACGCCAAGGAGCCGGACGCTGATGCGGATATGTCATTCCTTGGCCGCGCTAAGGATAACTTTATCGGCGTCGATGATGGGGTGGAGTCGATCGGCGAGCGGATCGGCACAGGCATTCGCGGCGCGGGCGCTGCTGTTGCGCGTGGCATGGCTGATGTGCCTGCAATCCCGGCGAACCTCGCTCAGCTTGCGACGGCAGGCGTTGAGAAGGTTGCTGGCATGGAAGAGCCTTCCGCAGTTTCCCGCGCTTTGGACAGCCTACCAGATACACGCGACATGCTCGCCGCCGTTCCTGTCATTGGCGAAGAAAGCAAATTCCGCGCCCCCGGCAAGACAGGCGACTTCATCTCGACTATGGGTGAGTTTGCTGGTGGTGCTGGTATGGCCGCTGGCCCTAGCGCCATGGTCCGTTACGGGGCTATCCCCGGCGCGGCAAGTGAGGCAGCAGGGCAGGCAACAGAAGGCACGGCAGCGGAACCTTATGCCCGCGTAGGTGCTGGCTTGCTTGCGTCTATCGCGGCAGCACCCAAGCCCGGCGCGTTTAAGGGCAACGACGAAGCCACACGGATGGCGAACAAGTTGCAGAGCGAGGGGGTGCGTGACCTAACGGTTGGGCAGGCCAAGAACTCGCAGCCTCTGATGCGTATGGAAGGGCGTCTTGCACCCACAAACGCTCAAGTTGACGACTTCACGGCCTCCGCAATGCGCCAGATCGGCAGCGCCGAAAAGGTGGCAACGCCCTCGGCGCTCAAGTCTGCAAGCGATGCTATCGTTAAGCGCATGGATGATGCGGTTAAAGGCGTGTCTGTGGTTCCCGATAAGTCGGCATACAAGGCGGCGGTCAAGGTTGCCTCTGACTACGCGGAGCGAGTGCCGCAAGGCAGTCTTACGCCCCGCATTCGTGGCATTGCTAACGAGATTGTCGCGTTCTCTAAATCCAAGAAGGACGTGCCGCTTTCCACGCTCAAGAAATGGCGCTCTGATATTGGCAAAATGACAGTTTCCCCGGATGCGGCAACGCGAGACGCTGCGCACGGTCTTCGCAGCCTTGTCGATGATATGACTGACCAAGGGCTAAAGGCGGCGGGTCGCGCTGACGATATCGCCAACCTGCGTGAAGCGCGGGAAACATACCGCAACTTTATCGGGGTTCGGGATGCAGCATCACGGGCGGGGGCCGAAGGCGGCACCCTTTCACCAACACAGCTTAATCAGTCTCTGATCCGTGCACAGGGCCGCGAGGCTTACGCTACGGGTCGGACTACCCCCATGGCAGACTTTACGCGCTCAGGCGCTGCGGTCCTGCGTCCTGCGCCTACGGTGAACCCCGGCGGTGCTCGGACGATTAGTGAGGCATTGCCCGCTGCGCTGGCAACAGGCGGTGCGGCGTTTGGCTATGGTGCGGGCATGGGCGTTGGCGGTGCTGCTGCGGCAGGTATCGGCGCGGCGTCTCTCCCGTTCATGGGGCAGGCGCTCATGCGCAGTAATGCGGTTCAGTCAATGATGCGAAACCCGACTGGCACAGTGGCTCAGTCAGCCCCAACAGTTCCGGGCCTTCTGTCGCAAGTCGGCAACAACTAAAAAGCGGTATAGACCCCAAAGAGGACCAGACCGATTAGAGCATAGGCAATCAAGCCTAGTGCCGTGATGGCGATGGCATAGAAAATGCTGCCCATCAGAACGTCGAGCACTGAAAGCCCGTGCCGAGCATATCAGCTTGGCAGTGGGTCACTTCGGGTGGCCTGCCCATCTCACGCAGTTTCGCGCGCATATGCTCGCGGCGCTGATTATTGGCGTGTGCCTCCTTCTGCATACACTGAGCATAGGAATCTGTGCCGGGCTTAAAGCCGTAAGTCTGGCACGATGAAGCCATATCTTGAGGCGTAGCACACGCCCCCAGCAGGCCAAGTGCTGGAATAATGAAATAACGCATAATCCAAACATGGCGTCACGCGCCACGCAAATCAAGCGGTTCCTTTGGGGGCCGCTTTTCTATTGGAGCCACCATGAACCCCAAACCCATGACCGACGACGACATTCAGGCCACCGTTCGGCAGGCGCTGGAGGCTGCGATTGACTTCTGCGAAAGCGAGGTAGCCGATGAGCGCATTCGGGCGCAGCGGTACTTTGACGGCAAAGTTGACCTTGAGGCCGAGGAAGGCCGTAGCAAGGTCGTGGCGACCAAGGTTCGCGACACGATCCAGATGGTCAAGCCCGTGCTGATGCGGACGTTTTTGCAGACGGATAAGCCAGTTGAGTTCGTTCCGCGCCAGCCTGACGACGTTGCGGCAGCAGAGCAGGCCACCGATTACATCGCGTGGAAGTTCAACGAGAGCGGCGGCTATTCCATCCTCACAGACGTATTCCACGACGCGCTAGTCAAAAAGGTGGGCATTGCGAAAGTCTGGTGGGACGAAACTGAGGAAGTCGAGTTTGACGAATACAGCAACCTGACACCTGAGCAGTTCCAGCTTATCGCGCAGGACGAGACTGTTGAGGTGCTGGAGCAGGAGGAAGTCGCGGGGCCGGTTGACCCCATGACGGGCGAAGCGTCCACCCTGATCGACGCCAAGGTGGCATTCACGCGGACCAAGGGCCAGTTGAAGGTCAAGAGCGTACCGCCGGAAGACTTCTTTATCAGCCGCGATGCAACATCCGTTGAAGACGCCCGCCTTGTCGCGGATCGCTGCGAAACAACCGTTGGCGAGGTCTTTGAAATGGACTTCGGGCTAGACTTTGACGAGGTGTTTGCTCTCGCCGGGACCGACGAAGACGACGACATTGAGGACTTTGAGCGGCGCGGATACGACGACGAGGACACCGAGAGCAACGACCCGTCCATGCGGACGCTGATGCTTTACGAAGCCTACATGAAAATAGACAAGGAAGGCACGGGCATTCCCCGGCTTTACCAAGTCGTTTGCGCTGGCAAGGGCTACAGAGTGCTGTCCTGCGAACTGGCTGACGATAAGCCCTATGCGGCGTTTGAGTGCGATCCTGAGCCTCACACGTTCTTTGGCCGCTCCCTCGCTGAAATCATCATTGACGACCAGACGGCGGCAACCTCGCTTCTGCGCAGTCTGATCGACAACGTGCATATGTCAAACAACCCGCGCTTGGTTGTGAACGGCACAAACGGTTATTTTGAAGACGCGATGAATAGCGAGATTGGCGCTGTTCTAAGAGCAAGGGGGGACGCTGGCTCTGCATATCTACCGCTTTCAATCCCGTTCACGGCGCAAGCCACACTTCCCGCGCTGCAATATTACGACATGCAGATTGAGAGCAAAACGGGTGTTTCTAAATCAACGCTCGGCATGGATGCGGATGCGCTCCAAAGCACTACAGCGGCAGGCGTAAACGCAGCCGTACAGGCCGGATCGGCAGCGGCTGAACTCATTGCCCGCAACCTCGCGGAAGGCGGGATGCGGCGGCTGTTTAAGCTGATGCTCATGCTTACCCGCCAGCACGTTGACCCCGGCGAAATGATGCGCCTCAACGGCCAGTTTATCCCGGTAGACCCGCGTAGCTGGTCGGCGAGCATGGACCTGACGACCAACGTGGGCCTCGGCACCGGCAAGCACGAAGAACGCTTGGCTGCGATGCAAATGACGCTGCAAACGCAATTGGCGCTGATGCAGGGCGGCGGCATGACGGCCAACCTTGTGACCCTCACGGGCATTCGAGCGACCCTTGAGGACATGCTCAAGCTGTCCGGCGTCAACAACGCTGACCGCTACTACATGCCGATGAATCCGCAGACGGAGCAGCAAATCCGCGCGCAGATGATGCAGGCGATGCAACAACAGCAGGGGCAGGGCGACCCGCAGTCGGCGGCATTCCTACAGGCCGAGGGCATGAAGACGCAGCAGCGCGCGCAAACCGACATGGCGAAGCTGCAACTCGACGCGCAAAAGCTGCGGATGGAAGACGACCGCAAGCGCGACGAGATGGAACAGGACGCCATCTTGCAGGCGGCAAAGCTGCTTGGCGAATACGGGCTGAAAGTCAGCGACCAAGAAATCCGCCAGTTGCAGGCGCAGCCCCGCTTCTAAGGGAAACCCATGGACATTGAACAACGAGCAGAACGCGCCCGCGCGCTTCTGAGTGATGACCTGTTGTCAGCGGCATTCGCAGACGCAGAGCAGGCGGCAATTGACCGCCTTACGAATTGCGACCCCGCCGATGTGCCGGGTCTGCAATTGGCCCGCCTAAAGGTCGAGGCCGCCAGAGAAGTCGTAGCTGAGATTCAGTCTCACATCGACACCCATGCAATCGAGCAAAAGAAAGGTCGGCACCGTGGATAACGCGACTGACACAATGCAGCCGGGCGATGGCCCAATGACAGAAGACCAAGCGGTGAATGCGCTGCTAACACCGGAATCGGAAGAACCCGAAGCGGAAACGGACGAGGCACCCCAAGACGAAGGGACCGAAGCCGAGGAAGTTGAGGCGGAAGACGATGCGCCTGACGTCGAGGCGGACGACGACGAAACCGAAGAAGACGACGAAGACGGCGACGAAGCCGACTCCGACGAGGACGAAGACGAGGAAGAGGCCGACGAGGACGAAGAGCAGCCTGCGGAAAGCTACACTGTAAAGGTGGACGGCGAAGAAAAGCAGGTGACGCTGGACGAACTCAAACGCGGCTATTCCGGTCAGAGTTACATTCAGAAGGGCATGGAAACCAACAAGCAGACGCAAGCCAAGTTGCTTGAGGCTGCGGAGGCCATGCAACAAGAGCGCCAACAGTTCCTGCAAGCGGTCCAGCAGGTGCAGCAGACCGGGTTCCTCCCGGCACCTAAAGCACCTTCCAAAGACCTCATGCGGGACGACCCGATTGGCTACATGGAAGCGCGTGCTCAGTACGACGAAGACATGGCGGCTTACCAAGAGCAGCAACAGCAAATCCAATATCATCAGCAGCGCGCAGAGCAGCAAAACGCCGCGATGCGCCAGAAGGCCATGCAAGAGCAATACGCCAAGCTGGTCGAGCTTGTGCCGGAGTTCGGGGACGCCAAGAAGGCACCGGAACTCAAGGCAAAGCTGATGAAGTCGGCGGAATCCGAATTTGGGTTCTCCGCGCAAGACCTAGAGCAAATCTCGGATGCCCGGCAGGTACTCGTCCTTCGCGACGCCCTTGCCTACCGCGAATTGCAGAAGGGCAAGCAAGCTGCTCGCCAAGAGCGCGCACAACCCAAGGCCGTAACCAAACGGAAGGCCAAAGGGCGCGACGGCGGCAACCGGGCAAACGCTCAAAAAGCAATGCAGCGGGCCATCAAAACTCAGTCGGACGACGATTGGGTGAACGTCCTGCTCAACCCATAACTCAATCTTTCTTAGGAGTCAGACCAAATGGCTGTACCCACAAATACCGTTCAGACCTACCAGCAGGTAGGCATCCGCGAGCAACTGGCAGACGTGATCTACCGCAAAGACCCGGAAGAAACGCCGCTGTTCACTGCTCTGAAAAAGACGAAGGCGAATAACACCTACGTCGAATGGCTGACCGACACGCTGCGTTCTTCGGCTGTCAACGCCCACGTTGAAGGTGATGACGTTACGCCCTCCGCGCGTACCGCTCAGACCCGCCTTGGCAACTACACTCAGATTTTCCTTGATGCCGTCAGCATCTCGGACACTGACGATGCCATGACCAAAGCAGGCCGCGACAAGCAGATGGCCTATGAACTGCTCAAGGTCGGCAAAGAGCAGCGCCTTGATATCGAAAAGGCCCTGTTTGCCAACCAAGCCAAGGTCGCGGGTAACGCCACGACCGCGCGCAAGCTGGCTGGCCTGCCTTCGTGGATTTACACCAACACCGAAGTTGGCGCGACAGGCGCGGACCCGACTGGCGACGGCACCGATGCCCGCACCGATGGTACTCAGGAGGCGTTCACCCAGACACGCTTTGACGACACCATGCGTTCTATCGTGGAAAACTCCGGCAACATGAAGGCCAAGACCGTCTTCCTTTCGCCGTTCCAAATGGACGCGGCTCTGGGGTTCCAAGGTAACAACAACCAGCGCAACCAATCGGGCGTTGCCAGCGTCACTAACGACCTTGTGGCGTACAAGACGCCCTTTGGTGAGGTCAAGTTCCAGATGTCGCTGGAATGCCGTGGCCGTGACGTGTTCATCCTCGACACGTCCATGTGGGATATCGCGCAGGCGCGCCCCATGCAGACCAAAGAGATGGGCAAGACTGGCGACAACACGAAGCGTTTCGTTGTCACTGAACTGACCCTCCGCGCGCTGAACGAAAAGACCAGCGCCATCATTGCTGACAACACCACTTCGTAAGTCAGCGACATAACGACAACGGGCCATCCCTTCGGGGGTGGCCTTTTTGATTCCAGAAGGGGGCAACCATGCCGACAGCCGTTGTTTTGAGTTCCAATATCTATGACCACAACAAGCAAAAGCGCCTGCGCGGTGAGCAGTTCGAGGCACCCCGTGATTGGTGCGACACCGTGCTGAAATCCGATGGCCCGGCGCGGATCACAGTCGTTGAGACAGCCAAGCCCGCGAAAAAGACGGGGGCTAAAGATGAAGCTAAATGAGCGGATCAGCATAGACGACAACTCTGCCCACGTCCTGCAAACGCATGATGTGACCTCAACGCTCAAGCTGGCCGAAAAGATGCGCCACGCGCGCGAGGCGGGCCACCACGGCAACATCCCAAAGGATTGGGTGCCTGTGGGCGTTGTCCCTGCTGTCATGGTGCGTCAGTGGGCGCAAGAGGCGGGGGTTCGCATGGACGATTCCGACGCCATGAACGAACTGCTCAACAAAAAGCTGATGGACGGGGCATTTGGCAAATTCCGCGTTACCGAAGGTCGGCTCTAATGCAGACGCGCGTCCTGTTCTACAAGGCGCGAGGCCAGTGGCAGGACGTAGCAGTCAGGGCGCTGACGGGGGCGGACTACTCTCACTGTGAACTGATAGCGCCGTGGTCCGAAGGGCCGCTCTATAGCACGATAGGGGCCAGCAAGCGCGATGGCAGTAAGGTCAGGCGCGCATACATCGACACGCGGTCAGGACATTGGGACGTTATCACGTTCCCCTGCGATCCAGAGGCCGCGTGGGGTCGGGCCATGCCTTTGCTCGGCAAGCCTTATGACCAATTCGGCGCGGTGCTTTCCGCGACCGCTTTTGCCCGTCAACGCCCCGGCAAGTGGTTTTGTTCCGAACTGGTCGCACATGCCCTTGGCTACCGTGAGCCGTGGGAGTTTTCGCCGGGGATGCTGGCGGCAAGCGGACAATCCAAACAGGTGATATATGAAGATCAGTGATCGCGGCGTCCTAGAGGTCGCTGAGCATGAAGGCATCGTTCCCGGTCCATATCGAGACAGCGTGGGTGTTTGGACGTGGGGTGTAGGCCATACAGCGGCAGCAGGCGGGCCTAACCCTGCGCAGATGCCCCGTGGTATGCCAGTGGACGTTGATGCGGCTGTGCTGGACGCTCTGGCGCTCTTTGACGTGGACTTAGATAAATACGAGGCGCGGGTCAATCGGGCGGTGAAAGTGCCGTTGAAACAGCACCAGTTTGACGCGCTCGTGTCCTTCGACTTCAACACGGGCGGTATCTTCGCCGCAAAGCTGACTCAGGCGCTGAACCGTGGCGACATGAGCGGCAACGGCTTCATGGGTTGGCTCAAGCCCAAGGAAATCATCAAGCGCCGCAAGGCCGAACAGGCGCTGTTCCGCACTGGTGACTATGACGCCAACGGAGACAGCATTCCCATTTGGCGCGTCGATGAACACGGCAGGCTGCGCGGTATCCTCAAGACAATCAGCGGCGCGGAATTGCAGCGCCTCATGCAAGAGGCGGGATCGTCCCGCAAGGTTGCCGCCAAACCCTCCCAACAACACTGGTTCGCCGCTCTGGTGGCCGCAATCCTCGGAGTATTCCGCAAATGAAACTTGTCTCAGATGCCCGCAATTGGTGGCGGTGGAACAGCACCCACGTTGCCGCAATCATCGCCGTTGCTCCGGTCGCATGGGCGCAGATGCCGCCTGAGTTGAAAGCGCAGGTGCCGGAGTGGGCCATGCCGTATATCGCGGGCTTCATGTTCCTTGCGTTCCTTGTGGCGCGGCTGCGGGATCAAAGCGCATGATTAGCGCCATTATTGTTGGCATGGCGGCGGGGTTCGCGTGGGGTGTCGGAATCGGCCTTGCTGTCGCTTTGCTATCGCGGGACGGGATATGGCCGAGCCTATGGGCGACCCTTGTTGTCGGGTTGTCAGTGCTTGGCGGCGCTATTGGTGCGCTTGAATGGGTGCTGGCATGATGTGGTTCCTCAAATGGCTGACGGGCGGGGTTCTCGACCGCGCCATGTCGTCGGTTGACAAGTACGTCGCCGCCCAGACCGATAGGGACGCGATAAAAGCCGAGATAATCAAGACCCACATGCAGACGCGGGCCGATTGGCTGCGGGCAGGGGGCTTCTGGACGCTCTTGCTGTTCGCGGTGCCTACGGCCCTGCATTACATCGCTGTGGTCCTCTACAGCCTCCTATGGTGCGCCGGGTGCGCCTTTCCTCAGACGTGGACTATCGCGGCTCTACCGGGCGCTATGGCTGAGTGGCAGGGCTATATCATCCTCGCCAGCATTGGCGGGCTTGCCCTGCTGGGGGTGCGCAAATGACCTCTCGCATGTCCGACACGTTCCTACAGCATGGCAGGGGGATGGAATGGCAAAACAGCATCATCATCCTGATCTTTGCCCTTACGTTAGCGATCCCCGGCGACACCCTTTCCACCAGCGTTGCATTCGCCGCATTCCGGCAGCTTGGCATTGATGAGGTGGCCTTAGCGGTGCCTCTGACCGTCATAGCAATCATGCGGATGGCGGGGCTATTTATCAACGGCAACTGGCGGCGCTCTCCTATCCTGCGCTGCATCGGTGCCGTTCTCGGCGCGGGCCTGTTCGCGGGCCTAGCCGTCCTCTTTGCAGTACCTGCGCTCAGTGGGCAATCTGCCGCCCTCACAACTGGTGCTGGCGTGTATCTCGCGCTTGCGGCCTTCGATGTTCTCGCTGCGTATAGGTCTGCTGCTGATGCTTCATTTTATAAACAGCATTGAGCCGGAAGCATGGGCAGGCATCGCGGGTCTATTCGCGGGGCTCGTTAGCGCGGTTCTAGCGGTTCGCAAGGGCGCAAAGAAATCCCCGGTTGAGGTGGGCCATGCCGCGCCGCCGCCAGACCGGACGGAATACGTCTTGACCGAGGTTCGGCAGATAGCCGCACGGCTGGCCGAGATTGAGGTGCACATGGCTGACGTGGACCGCAGGACCGAGGCGATCCACCTAGACACCCGCATTCTATTGGACAGAGGCAGCTAGCCGCCTCCCTGATCCAACCCCTGCCGCTGGAATAAGCGGCCTCCCCTCAAAAGGAAACTGCCATGCACTGGTTTGTACTGGTGGCGTTATTCACAACGCCAGCGGACCTGTCTCCGCACGTTATCGACGGCTATGAGCCGCGAACCTTCGCCACCCTTGCCGACTGCGAAAAGACCCGCGCAGGCATGACCAAATTCCTAGATGAGCGGGTGACTAACCCCCGCATGAAATACAACGTGTTTTGCGTCCGCGTATCGGTTGACGGGTATCTTGAAGGCGTTGCCAACCTGCGCCGCAAGACGGGTGAGGCTTCCTGAGTGCCTACGCCGCCCCTCACAGACGCGCAATGCCTTGAAGCGATCCAAGCCAAGGCAGAGCATCACAACAGCAACACAGCGGCAGCAGCGGCGCTTGGCGTGAATATCAACACATTCCGGCATCGCGTGATGATCGGAAAGGCGAGGGGGCTGGACGTTGATCCCGCCATACGCGACAGCATGGAAGCGGCAGGCACAAAGATGGTGCCAAACCTCGCTTGGATTAAGACCAAATCCGAAGACGGGATCAGCTACAGCGTCCAGCTAAAGCCCAAGGCCGACGACGAGCCGGAAGACGTGCTAGAGCGCATCGCGGATAGGCTAGACAACATACGCCCCGCGCCCGCTATCAAGCGGCCCTCACAGACGCGCTCAGACGTGCGCAACTTCATCCCGACAAGTGACGTGCACCTATCAATGCGCGTGGGTGACTACGGCACCGCAGAATGCGTGGATAGGCTGAAATCCGGCACCTTTGACCTGCTGGAACGGCTTCCCCCGGCTGAGTGCACAATCATCGTAAACAACGGTGACTTCACCGAACAGAATGACCCGTCAAACCTCACCCCGCAGAGCAAGCACCCGCTGGCGGTAGACGCTGAGTATGACGACACCACAGACGTTGCGACAGAGGTTGAGGCGTGGCGTATTGAGCAGGCGCTAGAGCGCTCCGACCATGTGATCTACAAATCGCTGCGGGGGAACCATGACCCGCAGACCGCGCGTATCCTCAGAGCGGCGCTAAAGCAGCGATACCGCAATGAAGCGCGGGTAACGATTGATACCGATGGCATCGACGTGTTTGCCCATGCTTGGGCAGGCAATTTCATCGCCAGCCATCACGGCGACCTGAAAAAGAACCCAACCGAATTTGTCCTAGCCTTTGCCACGGCCTACCCCCAGCTATGGGCCAGCGCCGTGTTCCGCGAATTGTGGGTCGGCCACCTTCACCGCCTGAAAGAGCGGGCGATGGATGAAACCGGCATGACGTTCAATCAGGTTCGGGCGATTGCACCCCTAGGACGCCATGCGCGGGAAAACCTGTACAACAGCCCCTCCGAAATGATCGGCGTTGCCTATCGCAAGGGCGGCGGGCGGCTGTTGACGCTCAATCACGGCTTTTGGAATTAGGCTGTTATCGGCGGTTACAGGGGGATAGGGCTGTTATCGTCAAACATATCGTCATGCTCTGCCCATCGGCGACAAGTGTGGCAATCCGGGTCAAAGTCAGGGCAGCGCGGCCCCCATATCCGGCGGGTGTAAAGCCATGAAATAAAGCGGTCCATCACTCCCCCTCCCCAAGCGCGGCGCGGGCGGCGTCAGCACTATCAAGCGTGATGCCAAACTCCGCCTCTGTGTTCTCCATGTAGTTGAGGCAACCCCGCAGCGCCTTCTCTAGCGCGTCTATCCTGTCGGCGGCGTCACGCACCAGCGTAAGCGTGGGTCTGGCACCGTCCCCAAATTCCTCACAGGTGGCTTGCACGGCCCGCAGCCGCTCTTGTATCGGTAATGCGTTTGCATTGGTCATGGCTTGCTCCTTAGCTTGGCGAGAGTGGCGAAAAGCTGTTCCGTTTGCTCGCCTGTGAAGTCCGCAAATGTATCGTCTAGCCTATCGTCGCCGGGGCTAATCTGAGCGGTCACCATTTCCAGCGCCTTCACTGCCTCATCCAGCAGAGAATGGTGGACGTATTCCTCCCCGCCTTTGTGGCGAACAGTGTCAGCCCATTGCCCCAACTCAACAGCGCCCCACGTCTCGCTATGTGTCGCCCATATCCGCTCCGGTGCTGTCTCAGTCATGGGTGACTCCTGTGCTGGCCTGAAACCGCTTCCATGTGTACCACTGGCCTAGCATCGAACACATATTCTCGGCGTCCTGTTCGTTGTCTAAGATTGCTACGAAGTCTCCGCTGCAATAAACGATCCAAACTTCATCATCGTCTCGCATGTGTGCCGCCATGTCTCTATCCTTTCTGCGCTAAGGGGGTGGGGTTAGAGGTTTTGCCATAGAAGAAATAACCCGATAACAAGCAAGACCCCGAACGCCACAGCCCCGCCTGCGAGGGTGTAGGCAAGCCCGACGGCCCCGACGGTAATTGCTACCCAAGGGATCAGTATTGCTAGCTCAATGTTCATCGTCTCTCTCCTTTGTGTCGGCCCCGAGGGGGTTAGGGCTGGTTCCACGGCTTAGAAGGGTTGCCAGCGTCAGGCCCGTTCCAAGGTTTCGTCGGGTCGTTGCGGTCTGGGCCGTTCCAAGGTTTTGTTGGGTCGCCGTTCATCGTCTTCTCCATGTATGCGGGGGGCTAGTCGTCCTCGGAGTCGAACACTGGCTCAATCTTGCCGCCACTATCGCAACCCCTTGGGTCTTGTGTTCTAGCCGCTTCCGCGTGGTCGGGGGAAACCTTCCTGCGATAAACGCGGTGCGATGTGTACAGCGGCGAGGGCGCTTTCTTGCCTGCGCAAATAGTAGGACGCCAGCCAAACGGATCGTCCTCCTGAACCTCATCCCCTTCCATTATCGTTTCACCTTCTTCAAGTCGTCTGTATTTGTGGTCCCAAGCCATGCGCGTCTCCTAATATCCTGCCTGTAGGGGCGGGGCTTACGCCGCCGCCATTGTGTCATAAACCGCTTCTGTCAGGTCGCCCATGATGCTGCTGCTTTCCAGCGCCATGTGCGCCATTCTCACCTGACGCTGTGCGCCCTCAATCGCGAAAGACTGCGCTGCGGTTGTGGCTGCATCGTCGTTGCCGCCTTCCATCATTGCGATAAACGCCTCTTTGTCGCTGTCAGACATTGCGAGGATTGCGAGGGCTGCGGCTTGCTTGAGTTCGTTGGCGGTCATGTCATTCTCTCCCGTTTCTGTGTATAATTATTGATACACCATCCGGCATTGACAGTCAAGCGGGTTTCGTATAAAAAATAACACATGCAACGTAGAGAATATAGAGCGGCCCGCGTCCTAGCTGGCATTACCGATGAGCAGCTTGCAGAGGCGGCGGGATTGCCTGCGCCTACCTTGCGGGCATTCTTGGCAGGGCAGCGCGGATCGGATGAGACAAAGGCCAAGGTTGACGCGGCGCTGGCATTGTATGGCGTCAAGGTCGAGATAGGCCCGCGCGTTGTCACGTTGCGCCGTTCTAAGCCCCAATAGGAGAGAGACATGACACCTGTTGAATTCTTCCCGATCTACCTAGCGGGCATTGCAGCCGTATGGGTGGGGCTGGGCATCTGGTACGCGATTGATTGGAAGGAGGCGGGTTGGTGGGTTGGCTTTGCTATGCCCGGCTGTTTAGCTTGGCCCGTTCTGCTCCCCATGGGGGCGCTGTTCTTTGGCAGCTTGTTTGCAACAAAGTGGGCGCGAAAGCGTTTCCAATCTCCCCGCTAACCATCGGCAACCATAGCCCCGCGATGCATCCGGTTTCCCCGTAAGCTATTGGTCGCGGCAAACTTCGCGCAGACCTCTAGGGCGTTCCACATGCGGTATAAGTTTCACCGTTCGTTTTCGCTATGTCCTTTGAATTTTCAAACCTAAGCAACTGACGGGCAAGGAATAGTGATATAATTCTCAACCACCTCTATGGCGGCATGGATGAGCCTGAGTTGAAGATCATCGATGTATTCATTTGCAAACTTCGCAAAAAGCTGAGCCAAGCCACTGGCGGGGAGAGCTATATCGAGACGGTCTGGGGCCGCGGCTATGTGCTGCGCGATCCTGACCCGGTCGAGATGGATTTGGCCGCCAGCGCCTGATCCCCCTCGGCTCGGGCTCGAAATCATTCGCCCTGAAATCGCTAGACCTGCCCCTGATCGCCACCTATCTAAGCGACAGATGACAATATCGGGGGCAGATCGTGACATCCCAGATCGAGGTTGAAGCGCTGACCAAAGCGCAGGCAGAGACGGAATTGGCCCGGCTGGCCGAGGTGTTGAGCGCGGCGAACAGCGCCTATCATACGGAAGATGCGCCGGAAATTTCCGATGCGGAATATGACGCGCTCAAACGCCGCAATGCCGAGATCGAAGCGCGTTTCCCTGACCTAAAGCGCGCCGATAGCCCCTCCGAACAGGTCGGCGCGCCGGTCGCCGAAGGTTTTGGGAAGATACGCCATGCGGTGCCGATGCTCTCGCTCGCCAATGCTTTCGATGCCGAGGAAGTCACCGAATTCGACACGCGGATTCGCAAATACCTCGGCCTCGGCGCCGATGCGCCGCTGGCCTATACGGCCGAGCCCAAGATCGACGGGCTGTCGCTTTCTCTGCGCTACGAAAACGGCGTGCTGGTCCAGGCCGCCACCCGCGGCGATGGCGCTGTGGGCGAGAATGTCACCGCGAACGCCCGCACGATCCAAGACATCCCGCAAGAGCTCAAGAACGCGCCCGATCTGCTGGAGGTGCGCGGCGAGGTCTATATGAGCCACGCCGATTTCGCGGCCCTGAACGCGCGGCAGGCGGAAAGGGGCGGCAAGACTTTCGCCAACCCGCGCAATGCCGCCGCCGGATCGCTGCGCCAATTAGACCCCGAAATCACCCGCGCGCGGCCCCTGCGGTTCTTCGCCTATGCTTGGGGCGCGCTTTCGGCGCCCTTGGCCGACACCCAAAAAGGCGCCATTGACCGTTTGGCGGAACTGGGGTTCTCGACCAACCCTTTGACCGCGCTTTGCGAGGGGCCGGGCGATATGGTCGCCCATTATGAGACGATCGAGGCGCAGCGCGCCACGCTTGGCTATGATATCGACGGCGTGGTCTACAAGGTCGATGACCTTGCCCTGCAGGACCGGCTCGGCTTTCGCTCGACCACCCCGCGTTGGGCCGTGGCCCATAAATTTGCCGCCGAACTGGCATGGACCCGGCTTGAAAGCATCGACATTCAGGTCGGGCGCACCGGCGCATTGTCCCCCGTGGCGCGGTTGCAGCCGGTGACGGTGGGCGGTGTCGTCGTCTCCAACGCCACGCTGCACAATGAGGATTACATCAAAGGGCTCGACAGCAAGGGCGCCGAAATCCGCGGTGGCAAGGATGTGCGCGTCGGTGACTGGGTGCAGATTTACCGCGCGGGCGATGTGATCCCCAAAGTGGCCGATGTTGACCTGTCGAAACGCCCCGAGGATGCGGCGCCTTTCGTCTTTCCGACCGCCTGCCCGGAATGCGGATCGGATGCGATCCGCGAGCCGGGCGATGCGGTGCGGCGCTGCACGGGCGGGCTGATCTGCCCGGCCCAAGCCGTTGAAAAGCTGATCCATTTTGTGAGCCGCAAAGCCTTTGACATTGATGGCTTGGGGGCCAAACAGGTCGAACAGTTCTACCACGACGGCTGGATTGCAGAGCCTGCGGATATCTTCACCCTGAAAGAGCGTTACGGCAGCGGCGTGCAGCAGTTGAAGAACCGCGAAGGCTGGGGGCCGAAATCGGCCGAAAATCTGTTCCAAGCCATTGAAGATCGGCGTGAAATTCCCATGGCGCGGCTGATCTTTGCCCTCGGCATTCGCCATGTGGGCGAGGCGGCGTCGAACCTGATCGCGCTCCACTACGGCGATTGGCAGAGTTTCGAGGCCGCCATGGCCGAGGCCCGCGGGCTGGACGGCCCGGCGTGGGACGATCTGATCGGCGTCGATGGGGTGGGCAGCGTCATGGCAGGCTCGCTCGTGTCGGCCTTCGCGCAGGAGGCGGAGCGCGCCTCCATCGTCCGGTTGGTGGCCCATCTGACCGTGATTCCTGCCGAGCGGCCCGACACCGAAGGCAGCCCCGTGGCGGGCAAAACGGTCGTCTTCACCGGCACCTTGGAGAAGATGAGCCGTGCCGAGGCCAAGGCCCGGGCGGAGCGTTTGGGGGCCAAGGTTTCGGGCTCGGTCAGCGGCAAGACCGACATTCTGGTCGCGGGGCCGGGGGCGGGGTCCAAGGCCAAAAAGGCCGCCGAACTGGGGATCGAGACCTTGGATGAAGACGGCTGGCTGGCCCTGATCGACGGCCAATGAGCGGCAGACCGGAACAGCTTTTCCCGCTTTTCGCCGGGCTGGAAACGCTCGAAGGGGTGGGGCCTAAGACCGCGCAGGTGCTGGGGCAATTGGGCATCCAAGCGCCGCGCGATCTGATTTTTACCCTGCCGCATTCCGGCATCGACCGCCGTCTGCGCGACAGTGTGAAGGACGCGCATCTGCCCGCGACATTGACCGTCGCGGTCACCATCGGTGCGCATCGCCCGGCCCGCAACAAGGGCGGCGCCTATCGCATCATGGTCGAGGACGCGCAGACCAGTTTTCAACTGGTCTATTTCCACGCGCGGGGCGATTACTGGCAGCGCCAATTGCCCGAAGGCAGCCGCCGCAACGTCTCGGGCCGGGTGGAATTTTTCGACGGGATGGCGCAGATGGTCCACCCCGATTTCGCGGTGCCGGAGGATCAGGCCAGCAGCATTCCCGATTTTGAGCCAGTTTATCCGCTGACCTCCGGGTTGACGCAAAAGCTGATGTACAAGGCCACCCGCGGCGCGTTGAAACGGCTGCCCGTGGTCGCCGAATGGGCCGATCCGGGGCAGGTGGCGCAGGCCGGCTGGCCCGATTTCGCTGCCGCCGCAGAGGCCGCCCATGATCCGCGGAAGGCCGAGGATCTGACCGCCACCGCGCCCGCGCGCGAGCGGTTGGCCTATGACGAGCTTTTCGCCCATCAGGTGACCTTGGCGCTGGCGCGACAGAATGAACGGCGCAAGATGGGGCGGGCAAATCGGGGCGACGGGCGGCTGCAACAAAGGGTCCTGTCCTCCTTGCCCTATCGCCCCACAGGCGCGCAGCAGCGCGCGATCGAAGAGATCACCGCCGACATGGGCCGCGAGACCCGGATGAACCGGCTGTTGCAGGGCGATGTGGGGGCGGGCAAGACGCTGGTGGCTTTCATGGCGCTCTTGCGCGCGGTTGAGGCGGGGGGACAAGCGGTGCTGATGGCGCCGACGGAAATCCTTGCCCGTCAGCACCTTATGGGGCTTCAACCGCTGGCGGAGCAGGCGGGCGTTGTGCTGGAACTGCTCACCGGGCGCGACAAGGGGGGCGAGCGTCGGGCCAAGCTCGCGGCGCTGGAACGCGGCGATATCCAGATCCTCGTCGGCACCCACGCGGTCTTTCAGGCGGATGTCAGCTTTGCCGATCTGCGCCTCGCCGTGGTTGACGAACAGCACCGTTTCGGCGTGCGGCAGCGACTGGAACTGGGCCGTAAGGGGAAGCTTGCCGATGTGCTCGTGATGACCGCCACGCCGATCCCGCGCAGTCTGGCGCTGGCGCAATACGGCGATATGGATGTTTCGATTTTGGATGAAAAGCCCCCAGGGCGACAGCCCATTCGCACCGCGCTCGTCTCGACCGCACGGATGGATGAGGTCATCGACCGGATGCGCCATGCAATCAGCGAGGGGCGGCAATGCTACTGGGTGTGTCCGCTGGTCGAGGAAAGCGAAGTCAGTGATCTCACGGCGGCGGAGGACCGGTTTAAACGTCTGCGCGCCGCTCTGGGCGAGGGCGTCGTCGGGCTGGTCCACGGCCAGATGCCGCCCGCCGAGAAGGACGCCGCCATGCGCGCCTTCCAATCGGGGGAGACCAAGGTGCTGGTGGCCACGACAGTGATCGAAGTGGGTGTCGACGTGCCCAATGCAACAATCATGGTGGTGGAACGGGCAGAAATTTTCGGCCTCGCGCAGCTGCACCAGTTGCGGGGTCGCGTCGGGCGGGGCTCAGGCGCCTCGACCTGCCTTTTGATGTATCAAGCGCCGCTGAGTGAGACGGGCCGCCAGCGGCTTGAGGTGCTGCGCGAATCCGAGGACGGGTTTGTCATCGCCGAAACCGACCTGAAGATGCGCGGCACGGGGGATCTGATTGGCACGGCGCAGTCCGGCGTGCCGCGTTTCCGCGTGGCGGATTTGGAGCGGCAGGCGGGCCTGATGGCGGTGGCGCAATCGGATGCCCGCAAGCTTTTGGCCGATGACCCCAGCCTCGAAGGGCCACGCGGCAAGGCTGTGAGACTGCTTTTGTGGCTCATGCGGCAGGATGAGGCGATCCGTTTAATAACAGTGGGTTAGAGATCAGAACATCATTATGTTCGCGAATGTTCTCAAAAAGTTCTTTACTTGCGGGTGGAGAGATGAGAACAAAGGAGCAACACAGATAAGGAGGTACTGATGATGACTTACACTGCCCTAAAATCTATCGCCGTCAGATCACAGGCCACATTGCTGCAAGATGCAGCAGGGGCCGCCGCTTTGATCGTGATGCTGGTGGTGGGTCTGCATCTGCCCGCCTTTATCTGAGTTCTGCCAAGGCTCTCATGCCGTTTTGCCGCTGCATCCGTCCCAATTTGATGCTCCGACTTGCCTGTCCGCGTCGGGTTTCGGCAAAGTGGGTCCCACATGAGGCACGCCGACTGACGCCGCCATCCTTCGCAGGATGTGCGGCGTTTTTTTAGTTTTTCAGTGGGGAAAGCGGGCTGAGGTTGGCCGCGTTCAGCGTTCGCCCGCTTCGGCAGGTGCTTCGGCCTCTTGCATCGCTTCCGTCAATGCTTCGATGCTGAGCATGATGGAGGCATGGCGGTTTTTATAGGCCGTGGCGGGGGTCAGCACTTCGAAACCGTCGAAAGGGGCATCCGGCACCGGGCCTTCGCCTTTAAGCATGGCACGCAGTTGATCGCGTGCAGTTGTGATCTGCGCGAGCGATCTGCCGGGGGCGGCATCGCCCACCACGGCGGCGGCGGCTTGCCCCAGAGCGCAGGCTTTCACGTCCTGCTTCATCTCGGCCAGATGCCCATCCTCAACCCGCACATCGACCGTCACGGTGGAGCCGCAGAGCGGTGAGCGGCGTTTCACACTTGCCTGCGGGGCCTCCATGCGGCCCAAGTGGGGGATCTCGGCCGCGAGCGCGAGAATGCGCGCGGAGTAGAGCTTGATGAGGTCCGTCTCATCCGACATGGGCTGTTCCTTTTCGTGCTGAAACCCTACATAAGCGCCGCAGAGACAGATGCAAATATTTCCACGAGGTGCCCGATGACATTTGATCCTGCAAACCTTCAGTTTAACGAAGCGGGGTTGATCCCGGCCATCGCGCAGGACGCCGAGACCCATGAGGTGCTCATGCTGGCGTGGATGAATGCTGAGAGCATCGCGCGCAGCCTCGAGACCGGCAAGGTCACCTATTGGAGCCGTTCGCGGCAGGCGTTCTGGGTGAAGGGCGAAACCAGCGGCAATGTGCAAAAGCTGGTCGAGATGCGCGTCGATTGTGACCGGGACTGCCTGTTGGTGATGGTGGATCAGACCGGGCCGGCCTGTCATACCGGGCGGCGGAGCTGCTTTTACACGGGCATTCAGGACGGTGAAGAGGTCGAACTGATGAAGCCGATGGATTAAGACCGTGCGCTAAAGCCCGACGGTTTCACGAATTTCGTCGGGCGTGGCGCCGTTCTCGCGATAGAGCGCGATGGCGCGGGCGTCATCACGTTTGGCCAGTCGTTTGCCGCTGTCATCGCGGATCAGGCGGTGGTGGTGATAGAGCGGCGTCGGCAGATCGAGCAATGCCTGTAGCACCACATGAATGTAGGTCGCCTCAAACAGATCGGCCCCGCGCGGGACCAGCGTCACCCCCTGCGCGGCGTCGTCGAGCACGACCGAAAGGTGATAGGACGTGCCCATGTCGCGGCGGGCCAAGACCACATCCCCGACCGTGTCGATCAACTGATCGGGGGAAAGGGTGATCTTTCCGGTTTCGGCATTCGGGCCCTGGCCGTTTTCGGTGAAGCTTAGCTTGGTATTGCCAAGGGTTTCCAGTGCCTTACGCATATCAAGGCGCAGCGCGCCGGAGCTCTTGGGGTGGCCTGCCGTGCGGCAGGTGCCGGGGTAGATGAGGCCATCGGGGCCGTAGACGGGTTCTGCTCCCTCTTGCGGCGCGCTGGTGGCAGCGGCAATGTCGCGGCGGTTGCAGGTGCAGGCATAGAGCAGACCGCGCGACCAGAGGGCATCTAGGGCGGCTTGATAGGCCGCCATTCGATCCGATTGCCGCATGACGGGTTGCGGCCAGTCGATGCCCAGCCATGCGAGGTCTTCGTAGATCTGCGCCTCCCAATGCGCACGCGCGCGGGATTGGTCTATGTCTTCGATCCGCAGCAGAAAATCGCCCCCTGCCGCCGTTGCCAGATCATGGGCCAAGAGTGCGGAATAGGCGTGGCCGAGGTGCAGTGGACCGGTCGGGGATGGCGCGAATCTGATGGTGAGAGTCAATTCTTTTCAATCAGATATACGGTAGACTTCATGTCGATCCCGGGCAGGTGCGGCCCTTCCTCGGCAAAGAGAAGGATCGCCGCGCCGCAATCGGTCCATTCGTGGATCATGCCCAAAGCACCGCGATCTTCCAGCGCCTTTTCATTTAGTGAAAATAGGAGCTTACCGCCCTTTTCTAACCCATGCATGAGCGTATCGAAGAGGGTGATCGGAGCCGCACCGGGGCCGATCACACCGATGGCGCTGATCGCTGCATAAGTTCCGGGCGCAAAGGGAAGCGGCGCGTCAACTTCGAGTTCTAATAGGTTGCGGTAAATGCCTTTTTTGCGCGCTTGCTCCAGCATGGCAGCGGATACATCACCGCCGTCGATGGTGCTGAAACCCGCCTGTTTCAGCGCCGCGCCGGACAGCCCGGTGCCGCAGCCGATGTCGAAGATCGGCTGCTCTTTGTCGTCGAGGAATTCTGCGAGCGTGGCAGCGGCGCGGTCGGGCGTGGCATAGCCTTGCGCCTTGATGTCCTCGTCATAGCTGCTTGCCCATTCGTCATAGAGGCTGCGGATCACATTGGTGTCCCGCGCCGCATAGGCCTTGTCGAAAAAATGCTGTGTCATGCCCCTAGGATATGGGGGATGGGCGGGAGGATCCAGTGTTAACCCCTGTGGCGTTAACCTTGATTAAGCCATGTTTGCCAATCGGCCTTCGCGCGGTCGGTATAGGCTTTGTAGCGGTCCTTGCGGCCACGGCGGCCCGATTTCAGCCCTTCGACCGGGGGGAAGAGGCCGAAGTTCACGTTCATCGGTTGGAAGGTTTTTGCCTCGGCCCCGCCGGTGATATGGGTGATCAGCGCGCCCATGGCGGTGCTGTCGGGCGGGGTGGGCAGGCTGCCGCCCTTGATTTCAGCGGCGGCCATGCGGCCCGCCAGCAGGCCCATGGCGGCGCTTTCCACATAGCCTTCGACACCGGTGATCTGACCCGCAAAGCGAATATTGTCGCGGCTGCGCAGGCGCATCTGGTCGTCGAGCAGTGTCGGCGAGTTGATGAAGGAGTTCCGGTGGATGCCGCCCAAACGGGCGAAGCGCGCGTTTTCCAGCCCCGGAATGCGTTTGAAAACATCTGTTTGCGCGCCGTACTTCATCTTGGTCTGGAAGCCGACGATATTGTACAGCGTGCCCAGTTTATTGTCGCGGCGCAATTGCACCACGGCATGGGCCTTGACCTTGGGCTGGTGCGGATTGGTCAGCCCCACGGGTTTCATCGGGCCGTGGCGCAGGGTTTCGCGGCCCCGTTCGGCCATCACTTCGATGGGCAGGCAGCCGTCAAAATAGCCTGCGGTTTCGCCCTCGCGGAACTCGGTCTTTTCGGCGGCCAAAAGCGCGTCGATGAAATCCTCGTATTGCTCCTTGTCCATCGGGCAGTTGAGGTAGGCGGTGCGCTCTTCCTCGGTCTCGCCCTTGTCATAGCGCGACTGCATCCAAGCTTTGGACATGTCGATGCTGTCGAAATAGACGATCGGCGCGATGGCGTCGAAAAAGGCCAGCGCCTCGGCGCCGGTTTCAGCCGCGATGGCTTCGGCGAGCTTGCCCGAGGTCAGCGGACCGGTCGCGATGATCCATTTGCCGTCGCGCGGCAGTTCGGTGATCTCGCCATATTCGACGGTGATGTTGGGGTGGGCGAGCAGCGTGTCTGTCACGCTCTGCGCGAAGGGGTCGCGGTCCACCGCCAATGCGCCGCCTGCGGGCAGGCGGTTTTTGTCGGCGCAGGCCATGATCAGCCCGTTGGCGGCACGCATTTCCCAATGCAGCAGGCCGACGGCGTTCTGTTCGTCATCATCCGAGCGGAAGGAGTTGGAGCACACCATCTCGCCCAGAAGCCCGGTTTGGTGGGCGAAGGTTTCGACCTTGGGCCGCATCTCGTGGATCACGACCTTCACGCCCGCGTTCGCCGCTTGCCAAGCCGCCTCTGATCCGGCCATGCCGCCGCCGATGATGTGCAATGTATCTGTCATGGGGGCGATGTAGGGCAGGGCAGCGCCGCACGCAACAGGCAAGAAGGGGCGATGAGGCTGCGGGAGAGGAATGGTTTTGGGGTCGCCGCGGCGGGAATGGTCGGTCAGTGAGAGGCTGACCCGGAGGGACCTTCCGCCTGTGGCGACCCAAAATCATCAGGGTTTCTATGCCCTAACATAACTATGCCGTGATTTCGCCAGATTTGCCAGCCCCAGCGTGGCAACAAAGGCTGGCGGTTTTGGAAACAATCATTGGGGCCAATCGGGTCGGCGTTTTTCCAAGAAGGCGTCGATGCCCTCGCGTGTTTCTGCCTCGAGCATGTTGCGGACCATGACCTCGCCCGTGAAGGCGTAGGCTTGTTCGCTGGCCATCTGCATTTGTTGGTAGAAGGCGCCTTTGCCATGGGCGACGGCGGTGCCGAGTTTGGCGGCGATCTTCTCGGCCAGTGCCTCGGTTTCTTGGGTCAGTTGGTCCCCCGGCACGGCGCGGTTGATCAGGCCCAGTTCAGCAGCGCGAGGGGCAGAGATGAACTCACCGGTGGTGAGCATCTCAAACGCCTGTTTGCGCGGGATGTTGCGGGTCAGGGCGACCATGGGGGTCGAACAGAAAAGGCCGATGTTCACGCCGTTGACGCCAAAGCGGCAGTCATCCGCGGCGATGGCCAGATCGCAGGTGGCGACCAATTGGCAGCCCGCTGCGGTGGCGATGCCATGCACTTGGGCGATGACGGGCTGCGGCAGGCTTTGGATGCGGGCCATCAGGGCGGCGCAGCGGTCGAAAAGGTCTTTGAAGCCCGCCGCTCCCCCGTCTTCGGCTTGGCGCATGGCGGTCATTTGGCGCAGGTCGTGGCCCGCGCAGAAGGCTTTGCCGGCGCCGGAAAGGACGATGACCCGCGTGGCGCGGTCTTGGGCCAATTGGTCGAAGCGCGCGTGCAGGGCGGCCAGCATTTCGTCCGACAGGGCGTTCAGCCGTTCGGGGGCGTTCATGCGCAGGTGGGTCACCGGCCCGCGTGCCGTAACGTCAAGAATTGCCACCTTGCCCTCCCCGGTTGATCACGCCAACGTTACGCCGAGGACAGCAGGGAGGACAAGTATGGCCGTGGTGATGGATGCGGAGGCGTTGGAGGCCTTCATGCGGGAGGTGTTCGATCAGGTGGCGGATGATTTCGCCGTGGATCATGTGGCCGAGAACGAGATCACCATGCGCCTGTTGACCAGCCGTCGCCATCTGCGGCCCGGAGGGACTGTTTCCGGCCCGTCGATGTTCGCGCTGGCGGATGTCTCGGCCTATCTGGTGACGCTGGCGATGATCGGGCCCAAGGCGCTGGCGGTGACGACGAATTGCTCGATTGATTTCATGCGCAAACCGCTGGCGGATGTGCCGCTGGTGGCCCATGCCAAGCTGCTGAAGCTGGGGCGGCAGCTGTCGGTGACGGATGTGTTGATCTATTCCGAAGGGTCGGACAGGCCGGTCGCGCGGGCCGGGCTGACCTATGCGATTCCGCCAGCGTCGATGGGGTGAGGGGCAGAGTTTAGGGCCAGCGCCTGACCGTGGGGTGGCGATTGCGACGCCGGTCCATGCCACTTTATGGCGCAGCCGTGATGCGCCTTCTCGCAAATGCGCCCAGCCTCACCAAATCGCCAGCCCGCCGGGGCGGGCAGGCGATGGCCCGGCGCCTGCGGCTTGAGACCGGGCCGAGGAATTCTCAAAGGCCACAAAAAAGGGCCGGGAAAACCCGGCCCGAGGAAGAGGTCTGGCAGTCGCCACAGGGAAGCTACGCCTGCCAGAACACGCGGGAAGCCTCGGCCGAGGCTTGTTCCGGTGTAAGTCCCGCATCTTCAAGCTCCCACGGTTCAAGCGCGGCAAGCGCGATCCGGGTGCGTCGGCGGGCCGCCCATGTGGTCACGACCGCCGCAAAGCGCAGCGCAATCACCGCAGGGACCGGCAGGGCGCGGTATGTCGTCAATGTCATTGCATCAGCGGTAAGGGGGCGTGCCTGTGTCATGGGGGAACTCCTTGAAATTGTATCGGCAAAATTGTATTGACACAAAGTGTAGAATGTCTACAGATACAACGGTACAAAGCGCGATACAATTTGACCACAGGAATATTGTAATGGGTACAATTTGGCAGCCGACACTGGCCGAGGGGCAGGGGCCGAAGTACAAGCTCGTCGCGCTGACCATCCGGCAGGGGATCAACTCCGGCGCTCTGGCGGTGGGGGATAAGCTGCCGCCGGTGCGGGAACTGGCGTGGCAATTGGGGATTACCCCCGGCACCGTGGCGCGGGCCTATACCATCCTCACCGATGAGGGTCTGCTAGAGGCCGAGGTGGGCCGTGGCACCTTTGTCGCCCCGCCGCAGGCGGCCATCCGCGAAGATGTCTGGAATCGCGAACAAGATAGTTGGATCAAGGAGTTGGAGGTTGCCGATACGGATGCGGTCAGCCTCTTCAGCCCGCGCCTGCCGGACATGGGGCAGGTGGCGCTGATCCGCAGCGCCCTGCGGCAGGTGGCGGATGTGCCAGGCGAGGACCTGATGAACTATCCCACCCGCGACGCCTATGCCCCGGTGCGGCAAGCGGTGGTCGACTGGCTGTCGCATCTCGCCCTCGGGCCGCTGAGCGAGCGTGACGTCGTGCTGTCGCATGGCGGGCAGAGCGGGATTGTATTGGTACTGCAAGCGATCCTCTCGGGGCCGAAGCCGGTGATGCTGGTCGAAGACCTCTCCTACGCCGGGTTTCGCCGCGCGGCAGAGGTGTTGCGCGCCGAGGTGGTTGGGGTGGCGATGGACGCAGAGGGCGTGCTGCCAGAGGCGCTGGACAAGGCCGCGCGCGACAGCGGGGCGCAGGTCTTTTGCACGACGCCGGAGGTGCATAACCCCACGGGCAGCCACACCAGCCTTGAACGGCGGCGTGCGCTGTTGGAAGTCGCCAAACGGCATGGGTTGGAGATTTTGGAGGATGATTGCTACCGCATGGGCCTCGCCCGCGCGCCGAGCTATCGCTCGCTCTGGCCCGAGCATGTCTGGCATGTCTCTTCGATTTCAAAGGAATTGACGCCTGCCTTGCGGGTGGGGTTTGCACTGGCGCCCGCAGGCCGCGCGGCGGACCTGCGGCGGGTTGCGGAATATGGCTATTTCGGCCTCGCGCGTCCCTTGGCCGAAGCCACGCGGATTCTCCTGACGGACCCACGGCTCAAGACGATCTGCGCGGATATTCGCGAAAGACTGGCGGAATATGTCGAAGTGGCGGTGAATCATCTGGGCGGCCACGATTTGGAATGGTCGCGCGATGTGCCCTTCCTCTGGTTGCAACTGCCGCCGGGGTGGCGGGCCGCCGGGTTCTGCCGCGCGGCAGAGGCGCAGGGCGTGCAGATCCGCTCGGCCGATGAATTCGCCCTGCGCGATGGCCGCGCACCCCATGCGGTGCGCATTGCGGTGAACGCCCATGTCTCCCTGCGCTCTTTCGAGGCAGCGATGCAGCGGCTGCGCTGCCTTCTGGACAATCCACCGGAGCAGATCAGCGTGTAGAAATATGGGGTATTATTATACCTAAATCATAACACATTGTTTTCGAAAATAAAATCAGGTATTGATGCGCTTGACCCGGCGATGCAGGTGTTTATAACGCCACCATCAGACACCGGGCGGGGATTCCTCGTTCCGACCAACCTCAAACGGGAATTCATCCATGAAAACCTTTTCTGCGACACCGGCAGATATCGACAAGAAATGGATCATCATCGACGCCGAAGGCGTCGTGCTGGGCCGTCTCGCCTCGATCGTTGCCATGCGCCTGCGCGGCAAGCACAAGCCGTCCTTCACGCCGCATATGGATTGCGGCGACAACGTGATCGTCATCAACGCCGACAAGGTGCAGATGACCGGCAAGAAGCGCGAAGAGCACTTCTACTGGCACACCGGCCACCCCGGTGGCATCAAATCGCGCACCAAGGCACAGATCCTCGAAGGCGCGCATCCTGAGCGTGTTGTGACCCAAGCGGTCAAGCGCATGCTGCCCGGCAACCGCCTGAGCCGCCAGATCATGACCAACCTGCGCGTCTATGCAGGTAGCGAACACCCCCATGAGGCGCAGAGCCCCGAAGTTCTGGATGTCAAATCCCTGAACAAGAAAAACACGCGGAGTGCATGAGCATGGCTGACGAAATCAAATCCCTCGACGGTCTGGAAGCAGCCGTGACCGACAACATCGGCGGCGCGCAGGGCACCGAGACCGAAGTGACCCCCCGTGAGCCGGTTCGTGACGAACTGGGCCGCGCCTATGCCACCGGCAAGCGTAAAGACGCGGTCGCCCGCGTTTGGATTAAGCCCGGTTCCGGCAAGGTCATCGTGAACGGCAAGCCGCAGAACGAATACTTCGCGCGCCCCGTGCAGCAGCTGATCCTCGCGCAGCCGTTCGGCATCACCAACACCGAAGGCCAGTTCGACGTGATCGCGACTGTCAAAGGTGGCGGTCTGTCCGGTCAAGCGGGCGCGGTCAAGCACGGCATCTCCAAAGCGCTGCAGCTCTACGATCCCTCCCTGCGCGGTGCGCTGAAAGCGGCAGGCTTCCTGACCCGCGACAGCCGTGTCGTCGAGCGTAAGAAATACGGTAAGGCCAAAGCGCGCCGGAGCTTCCAGTTCTCCAAGCGTTAAGCTTACCGATCAAGTTTGCGAAAGGGCTGCCCTCCGGGGTGGCCCTTTTTCGTTGCGGTAAGCAGGGTTGGCCGCGGGATACGAAAAAGGCCGCCGCGGTCTCCCGCAGCGGCCTTAGGGTCGGATCGCTTCTGATCCCGAGACGGCTTAGCCGCCGATTTCGTAGCTCACGGTGAAGCCCAGCACGCCGTCGCCATCGTTGGTGTCTTCGTAAAGCGCTTCGAAGGTGACGCCGTCACCGAAGTCATAAACGGCACCGGCTTCGGCATAGATGTTGTCGTCGCGGTCGCTGTTGCCGATGAGGCCAACGGCGGTCCAACGCTCGGACAGGGGCGCTTCAAACGCGACTTCCTGATCGCTTTCGCCATTGTCGGGGTCGATGATCACGGCGAATGCGCCCGAGGCGTCACGCCCGATGGGGAAGCCCAGCGTCGCGGTAATCTCTTCGCTGTGGTCTTTGGAATCGTTCAGCCAGATGTAGCCATAGGTCAGATCCCAGCTGAGATCCTGACCGAAGTCCGCGCCGTAGCCGAGGTTTGCTTCGAATTCGACGTCATCGCTGGGGTCTTGGTAAAGCGAAGTCGCGCTCAGCCCGGTGTGGAAGCCGCCGTAGGTCAGTTCGACAAAACCTTCGACTTCGTTTTCGAGGTGATCGAAATCATCCGACGTGTTGAACCGTGTCGCGGCAGAGACGCCGGCGGTCCAGCCAACCATGGAAGTCATGCTGCGGTCTTCGATGACCGGGTCGAAACCGGTAGTGACGTTTTCCTGCGCATAGGCAGCAGAGGAGAGCAGCCCGGCGGTGAGGCCGAACCCGATAAGATGTTTGATATTCATGGCATTTGCCTAGTTTTGGACCATAGCTTGTCTGCGACTGGCGAGGTCAGGTTGTGAAGGCCCATCGGATAGGGCGCTCACCGGGGGGCGGCAAGGCCCGATTGCGCATATCTGGCATGCGTTAGAACATAACATTGTGATCGACGGAAATTTCGCCCAAGTCGTTGGTTTTTCTGGGGCGACGTGGTTCCGGGCGGGGCTGTGCCTGCCTATATCAGCCCCAACACAGGAGACAGTCATGCAGTATTCAGTTCTTGATCTTGCGCCAGTGCCCGAAGGGTCGGACACCACCACCGCCATCGCCAATTCCGTCGCTCTGGCACAACTGGCCGAGGCCAAGGGCTATCACCGGTTTTGGATGGCGGAGCATCATAATATGCCCGGCATCGCCTCGGCGGCGACCTCGGTTCTGCTGGGGCATGTGGCGGATCACACGAAAGAGATCCGCGTCGGCGCGGGTGGGGTGATGCTGCCCAACCATGCGCCCTTGGCCATTGCCGAACAGTTCGGCACGCTTGCGGCGATTCATGGCGACCGGATCGATCTGGGGCTGGGCCGCGCGCCGGGCGGGGATCAGGCGGTGATGCGCGCCATGCGCCGGGGCATGAGCGCGGGCGATCAATTCCCCGATGACGTGGCCGAGTTGATGGCCTATCTGGGTGCGCCCGATCCCAGCGCACCGGTCCGCGCCCATCCGGGGGAGGGGACGTATGTGCCGATCTGGATCCTCGGCTCCTCGCTCTATGGTGCGCAATTGGCGGCCCATTTCGGGTTGCCCTATGCCTTTGCCTCGCATTTCGCGCCGGACGCCTTGGAAGAGGCCACGGCGATCTATCGCCGGGATTTCAAACCATCCGAAGCCTGCCCCGAACCGCGTTTCATGCTGGCGGTGAACGTCTTTGCCGCCGAAACGGATGAGGAGGGCGCCTATCTGCGGACCACCATGCAGCAGGCTTTCGCCCGTCTGCGTACTGGCCGCCCCGGCAAGCTTCCGGCCCCGGTGCGCGACATCGATGCCGAGATCGGCGCGGGCCTGCGCCAAGGGGTCGACCACGCATTGCGCATCTCTGCCGTGGGCAGTCCTGAGACGGTGAAACGCCAGTTGGAAACGCTGATCGCGCAGCATCGCCCCGATGAGTTGATCCTGACCGGGCAGATTCACGACCACGCCGCGCGCCTGCGCTCGTTCGAGATTGCGGCGAATGTCTTGCAGGAGATGACAGTGGCGGCCTAAGGGCCGCCGCCCTCATTCGTCGGGGCTGACCAGCCCCAAGCCCCGCAGATAAATCCCGATCCCGGTTTCCAGTAGGTCATCGGGCGGGAAGGGTGAGGCGCGCCCGGGCGAGTTGCGGGCGAAAAGCTCAACTACGCCATGGCTCATCGCCCAGATATGGGCTGAGAACATTGAGGCAGGCGGGCGTTTGTCCGCCGGGATATGTTGGCTGAGGTCTGTGGCCGCGCGTTCCAGCACCGCATTTGCGCGGTTGGCGGCATGGGCCAGTTCCGGCGTACGGTTGACCGAGATGCCGGATTCGAACATCGCGATGTAATGGCCGGGATGTTTGCGGGCGAAAGCGAGATAGGCGCGGCCCGTCGCCTCAAAGGCTTTGAGCGCCGAGGGCTGGCCGGATTGATAGGCGAATTCCATCAAATCGGCAAAGATATCATAGCCTTGATGCGCGGCCTCGGCGATGAGGTCTTCGCGGCCCTCAAAATGGCGATAGACCGCCGCCGGGGTGACGCCCGCGCGTTTGGCGGCCTCGGAAAGGGTGAAACCCGTGGGGCCGCGCTGCTCGATCAACTCAAGCGCCGCGTCGATCAGCGCTTGGCGCAGGTTGCCATGATGGTAGCCGCGCTTAGGCATCCCAGATGTCCGGGCTGCCACAGATTTCATCGTCGATCTTGCCGATCGCCTTGGCGTCTTTCTGAGGATAGTCGAAACGGTGCAGCAGATGGCGCATGGCCGCCAGACGGGCGCGACGTTTGTCGTCAGAGCGGATCACCGTCCACGGGGTTTCATCCGTGTGGCTGCGCAGCAGTGTCTCGGCGATGGCGGCGGAATACTCCTCCCATTTCGCGAGACCTTGGACGTCGATGGGGCTGAGTTTCCACTGTTTCAACGGATCGGACTCGCGCGACAACATGCGGCGCAACTGCTCGGCCCGGCCCACGTTGAGCCAGAACTTGATCAGGTGAATGCCGTCTTCGACGAGCATCTGCTCGAACGGGGTGACCTGTTCAAAGAAATGCGCGCGCTGTTCGGGGGTGCAGAAGTCAAAGACCTTTTCCACCACCCCGCGATTGTACCAAGAGCGGTCATAGAAAACCATCTCGCCCGCCGTGGGCAAGTGTTTGATATAGCGCTGAAAATACCACTCGCCCTGTTCGGTTTCAGTGGGTTTCGACAAGGCCACCACCCGCGCAGACCGCGGGCTCAGGTTTTCGCGCATACGGCGGATCGTGCCGCCTTTGCCAGCGGCGTCGCGGCCCTCAAAAACCATGACCACCCGCTGCCCGGTTTCGCGCACCCATGATTGCAGTTTGACCATCTCGATCTGCAAACGGTCATAGTCGCGCTCATAGGTCTTGCGTGACAGACGTTCGTCATGCGGATAGCTGGGCGAAAGGATATCGTCCTTGTCGGCTCGCTGGATCGCTTGGCGGATGTCCTCGGGGGCGTCGTTTTCGTAAAAGGCGCTGATTGCGCCGTCAAAGGGCAGGTCCATGGGCGCTCCTTGCGGGTTGTTCTTGTTTCAATATGGGATGTTAAGGCGCTTTACGCAAACCGGCACGGGCGGCGGCGCGGTCGATGGCATCGACCACCGCCTGCGGGTCGGCGTGATGGGGCATATGGCCCATGCCGGGCAGGCGGGTCAGGGCGCCGTCGGGGATGTCTTTGATCAGTTCCTCGGCGTGGATATGCATCGGCACAATGGTATCGGCATCGCCGTGGATGATCTCGACCGGCATGGTCAGGCGGTCATATTGCGCTGCCATTTCAACCACATGGGGGCGAAGCTGGTGGACCTGTTGCGCATTGGCGCGGCTGGCGCTGCGGCGCAGGGTGAGGCCCGTGCCGATGTGATCGGCATAGCCTTCGGGCGGCTGTTGTGGGGCAAAGATCGCCGCGATGCTGCTTTGCACCACTCTGTCTGGCACAAAGGCGGTGACGGCTGGGATAAAGAGCGCACCGCCAAGCCGTGAGGCGCTGACGTTATAGAGCCAGCCCAGACCGCCGGGCCAAGGCTCCGACACGGCAGAGACCAGCACCAGCGCTGCGGTCTCATCAGGGCGTTGCAGCCCCCAAGCCAGCGCCACGGCCCCGCCAAAGGAATGGCCCAGCACGATGGGGTTTTCGACGCCCAGTTGATCCGCCGCTTTCAGCAAAAGGGCGGCCTGTTCCTGTGGCGACTCGCCCAGCGGGTTCCACGCGCCGCGCGCGCCGGGGAGGCGGGCGGTATAGCCCATGCCGGGACGGTCGAACATGATGACGCGGTAGCGGTCGCTCAGCCGCTCAGCGAAGCTTAGAGTGAAATCGCGCAGGTTGCCGCTGGCCCCGTGGATCAACACCAGATCCGGCCCGCTGCCGATGATCTTGGCATGGACTGGCAGGCCGTCGACCGTGATGATTTCCCCCTCAGGCGGATGGCTTGCCTCGGCCCGCGCCTCATGCCGCGCGGCGCGCCATTGGACGAGCGCGGTAAGCAGCGCCAGCCCGAGGAGGAGGGCAAGCAGCAGTTTAATGGCCGATCTCATTCATATCAAAGGGGGTGGTTTGGTATATCTCGTTGATCCAATTGCCATAAAGCAGATGCGCATGGCTGCGCCAGCGGTTCACCGGCGTGCGCGCGGGGTCATCCTCGGGGTAGTAGTTGCAGGGCACGTTGATCGGCACGCCATTCTCGACATCGCGGTCATACTCTTGCTTGAGCGTGTCGCGGTCGTATTCAAAATGGTTGAAGACATAGAGCGCGCGGTGCGCGGGGTCTTCGATCAGACAGGGGCCAACCTCATCACTGCCCAAAAGCGTGGTCAGGCCGGGATGGGCGTCAACCTCGTCTTGCCGCATCTCGGTCCAGCGCGAGACGGGCACGGTGCAATCATCCGAAAAGCCGCGCAGATAGGGTGAGGCGGGCGCGAGGTTGCGGTGCCGGAAACAGCCGAAAGCCTTTTCGCTCAGCATGTGTTTCTTGACGCCGTGGAAGTGGTTGATCATCGCCATGCCGCCCCAGCAGACGCCAAAGGTGGAGTGGATGTTGGTCTGGGTCCATTCCATCACCTCGCGCAGCTCGTCCCAATAGGTCACCTCGTCAAAGTCGAGATGTTCGATCGGTGCGCCGGTGATGATCAGCCCGTCGAACTTCTCGGCCTTCATCTCCTCAAAGGGGCGGTAGAAGCTTTCCATATGTTCGGCGGCGGTGTTGCGGGTCCGGTGGTCGGACATGCGGATGAGGCTCAGTTCAATCTGCAAGGGTGTCGCACCGATCAGCCGGGCAAACTGGTTCTCGGTCTGGATTTTCTTGGGCATCAGGTTCAGCAGAGCGATGCGCAGGGGGCGGATGTCTTGCCGCGAGGCCAGTTCCTCGTCCAGCACCATGACCCCTTCGTTGCGCAGAACGTCGAAGGCGGGCAGGCGGGAGGGGATCTTGATGGGCATGAGACAGGTCTTTCAGGGGTAGCCAGTGCAGTCAGATAATCTTGGGCGGGGCGGGTTCAACCGCCCGCGGGCAGGTGGCGGGCAATGAGGTCGGTAAAGTCTTCGGGAGCTTTCAGCGCGTCGATGTCGGCAGGGGTGATCGTGACGCCCCATTTCGACATGGCGGCGTAGCGCGGTTGGCGGTGCGACAGGGCGGCGGCATAGGTCCAGCGGATGAAATCGTCGGGGTTCACCGCATCCTCGGTGATGTTTTTCTCGGCCAGATAATCAGCCCATGCCCGGGCGAGGAATTCGGGCTGATAGGCCATCGGCTTGGGCGCTTTGTCAAAGCGGCGGATAAGTTCCTCGGTATGGGCCTCGTCGCCCTTGATCCAGACCAGCAGACATTCCTCGGCCAATTGCCGCAGGAGCGGGTCGTTCGGGTCTTCGGGGTCGACCCATTCGCAGATCGAGCCACCGGTGTCGCAGATGAAATGCGGATAGCCATAGAGCGCCTCGGCGCGGTTGGCGAAATAGGCGGTGTCTTGCAGGGCGTTGATCTCGGCCCGGCGGAAGGCCTGTTGCCGTTTGGCGTATTCTTCCATCGGCAGCCCGCCGCGCGAAGGGTCGCCCGGTTTGCCCAGCCATGTCGCCACGGGCGACAGATTGTCGAAGGTGATGTTCGATCCGATGTAGATGCTATCGCTCAGCAGCAGGTCGCGCAGGAAGGGCACTTTCATCGCCTCGGCCTTGGCATTGTCGGCGATGAGCTCGCCCAAGTAGCGGGTGCCGATGCGGTAGTCGATGGAGTAGTGAAACCAATCCCCGCTGGCGCGCAGCAGGCTGGAGAGATGGGTCTTGCCCAAGCCCGACATGCCGAAGATCAGAACTTTGCGCCGCGGCGCCGCGCGCCAATCGTCAGCCGTGGGGTAGAGCATGTATCACCAAGGTTAAGTGCTTCGTTTCCCCTGACTACCCCAGTGTTTCACCAGACGCCAGATGCGGCCATCGAGCACCAGAAGCCCAAGTGCGAGAAGGGCGAAACCGCCATAGGCAGCGGGGCGCAGGGTCTCATCACGCAGCCAAGCGCCCAAGAGGATCGCGACTGGTGCGACCAGCAGCGTGACCAGCATCAGGTTGCTGCTGCCCGCCATGCCGAGCACACGGTAGTAGAGCAGATAGGCCAGCGCGGTGGCAGCTAGCGCGTAATAGGCAATGGCCATGAGCGTGGCGGGGGCGAGGTTGAGCGTCAGCGGTCCCTCCGCCACCCATGCCAGCGGCAGCATGATCAGCGTGGCTCCGGTGAGCATCCCGGCGGCGGCCAGTTGCGGCGGCTGGCCCGGCAGCAGTTTGCGTGCGCAGACACCGGCCATGGCATAGGACATCGCCCCGCCCAGCACGGCCAGTTGTGCAAGGCTGCCGAGGTCGAAATTCGTGAGATTTTCCAATCCGATAGCGGTGCTGACGCCGGCGAAGCCAAGGCAGACGCCAATCGCCTTGCGCGGGGTGATCCGCTCATCCGCCAGAAAGATGGCGGCGGCCAGCACGCCAAAGATCGCGGTGGCGGCATTGAGGATCGAGGTCAGCCCCGAGGGGATGTGCAGCTGCCCCCATGCCATCAGCGAAAAGGGGATCACATTGTTCAAAAGCCCCATCAGCAGGAAGGCCGCCCAGATGCGCGGGTCGCGCGGCAGTGGCAGGCGCATGGTGGCGACGGCGGCCCAAAGCACCAACATCGCCCAGAACACCCGATGAGCGACCGAGGTCAGCGGCCCGATCTCATCCAAGGCCACCCGCACGGCGACAAAGGACGCGCCCCAGAGCAGGGCGAGACAGCCCATTTCGATCCAAGCGCGCGGGGGGATGGTTTTCTGTGTGATCATGGCTTGGGTTTAGGCTGTTCCATTGATCGGCACGACCCGAAAGATGCGCATGCATAAAAAACGCCGCCCGAGAGGCTCAGGCGGCGTAATCTCAACAGTTCTGGTGTGGATCAGAAGGTGAAGCCTACTTTCACACCAAAGGCCAGAGCATCGTTGTCTTCGAACTCGCCCGATGCATTCACACCGTTCAAAGTTGTCTCTGCATCACCGATGTTGACGTAGCGCACGCCGGTGGTGATCTTCATGTTGTCGCGAGTATAGACGGCAGCCAGAGCGAGGCTTTTGTTGCCATCGGTCGGCCCGAGGTTGGAGGCGAACCCGCCGTTGGACTTCTCATAGCCGACGGAGGCCGAGACCGACCAGTTGTCGTTCAGACGGCGGCCGACGCCGAGCGAGTAGGTGAAAACGTCGTCATCGTAGCTGACGAGCGAGCCACCGCGGGTCAGCGTGCCATAGTTCGCGGGCGAAATGTCGAAGTCTGACCAGTCGACCCAGCGAACTCCGCCAAAGAGCAGTGTGTCCTCCGCGATGCCGGTCTGGAATTCAAGGTTCACCGACTGCGGCGTCTCGATCTCTGTGGTCGATTGATTAGGGCCGCCGAGTACAGAGTTCTCGGTCGTATCCACGTCGTGCTTGATCTTGGAATTGTAGGTCAGCGAGACCCGCATCGCGATTTCGGGCTTTTCGTAAGCGAAGCCCACGGCATAGCCGACCCCGATATCGCGGTCACCGTCAACACGATACGGCGCTCCAGCAAACGGACCTCTGGTGTCTGTGACGAATGGAACGGTCGCAGTAGCCTCAATGCTCTGGACGCGAACGCCACCATGAACGCTAAAGTTGTCGTTCATCCGGTAGCGCAGCAGCCCGGTCAGCGCGTGGCTGTCAAGATCGGCCTGCGAGCCCTGAGCATAATAGCCCGTACCAGCGGGGTAATCGACATCCGCGCCAAAGGGCTGGTCATAGATGATGGCATAGGACAAACGTTCGTTGATGTCGGCCTTATAGGCCGCGCCGAACTGGAGGTAGCTCGACGTCATGTCACCAGAATTGGCACCAGCACCGAACGGCGGTGGCACTGCCGCTGTAGATGTGCCGCTTGTATCGGGCGAAATTGCACCAAAGCTGAACTCCGCATAGCGCCCGCTTTCAAACAGGGCATTGATGGATTGGCCCGACCGATCGATGCCGCCAGCTTGAACGATTGCCGTAGATGCCAACAGTGCCGGAATTGCCAAGAAATAGGTTTTCATTTGCTTTCCTCCCAAGACTTCTGTGCGGTTCCTCCCCGGCACAGGTTAGAAACGATCTAAGCGGATTGCTGCCGTTTGCGTCAATCACTGACCTTGGGTCAGGTTGAAATCTGCGCAAACATTACCTTGGGTGTGCTTTGCGGGTCTCAAACCAGATGTTGAGGTAGTTACCAGCAAAGATGATCGCGGCCCCGACGAAGACCCAGATATCCAGCGCTTCGGCATAGAGAAGCATGCCCACAACCGCGATGGCCGGAAGGCGCACGAAATCAATCGGCACCACCACGGTCGCGGGGGCGAGGCTGAGTGCGTTGGTCAGGCAGTAATGCGCAAGCAGGCCGCAGGCGCCGACCAGCAACAGGAAGGGCATCGTCTCAGCCGTGGGGCTGGCGATATCGCCATCGTAGCCCGCCGCGATCAAGCCGAACAGCAGTTGCAACGTGGTGAGATAGAAGAGGATCGTGGTGATCCCTTGGGTTCGCGTTAGCCGTTTGGTCAGCACATTGGTCAGGGCAAAGAAGACGGCACAGCCCGCCGCCGCCAGAATGCCGGTGTTGAGGTTGCCGATATCGGGCCGCGCCACGATCAGGATGCCGATGAACCCCATGATGGCGGCCAGCGCCCGTGTCGCGGTCAGCCGTTCGCCCAGCAGGAAGATTGACAGGACGATGACCCATAGCGGCGACGTGAACTCCAACGCGAAGACCTGTGCCAGCGGGATCAGCGACACGGCCAGGAACCACAGGTTCTGCCCGGTGAAATGCGCAAGGTTGCGCAGCAGTTGCAGGCCGAAGTTGCGGGTGTTGATCTGCCGCCACGCGCCCGTGGCACCGGCAAGCGACAGCACGATGATTACGCCGATCACGCTGCGGTAAAGCATCACCTCGAAAGTATCGAACCGCGCCGAGAGTTCGCGCCCCGCCACGGCCATGGTTGAGAATGACCCGATGGAGCCGATCATCCAGAGTGCAGCGCGAAAGGTGGGGCTCATGTGGTTTCTGTGATCTGATAGTCGCGGGCGATCCCGGCGGTGAGCCGCGCCCAGTCCGATGCTGCGGCACGGGCCTGATGCGCCTCAAAGGCCGCCCGGTCGGTAAAGAGCTCCGATACCTGCCAGACAAGGGGATCGTCGGTCGGGGTCACGTCGAAGCGCAGGCAGCCCGGCTCGGCCCGGGTGAGACGCAGATGCGCGTCGAGCCCTGCGCGCACCCGATCCGCCTCGGCCCGGGTGGCGCAGCGTAGGTGGCCGGTCAGGGCCACCCGCATTTTATTCCCACTCGATGGTGCCCGGAGGTTTCGAGGTGATGTCATAGGTCACGCGGTTGATGCCCGGCACCTCATTGATGATCCGTGTGGCGGTTTCACCAAGGAAATCATGCGAGAAGGGGTAGTAATCCGCCGTCATCCCATCGACCGAGGTCACCGCACGCAGGGCGCAGGCGAAGTCATAGGTCCGGCCATCGCCCATCACGCCCACGGTGCGCACCGGCAGGATCGCCACGAAGGCCTGCCAGATATCGTCATAAAGCCCATGGCGGCGGATCTGGTCGATATAGACCGCATCGGCTTCGCGCAGGATGTCGAGTTTCTCGCGGGTGATCTCACCGGGGCAGCGGATCGCAAGACCCGGCCCGGGGAAGGGGTGGCGACCGATGAAGGAGGGCGGCAGGCCCAACTCGCGGCCCAGTTCGCGCACCTCGTCTTTGAAGAGTTCACGCAGCGGTTCGACCAGTTTCAGGCCCATCTTCTCGGGCAGGCCGCCGACATTGTGGTGGCTCTTGATGGTGACCGAGGGACCGCCGGAGAAGGAGACGCTTTCGATCACGTCGGGGTAGAGCGTGCCTTGGGCAAGGAAGGTCGCATCGCCCACTTCCTTGGCATGTTTCTGGAACACGTCGATGAAGAGCTTGCCGATAATCTTGCGCTTGGTCTCGGGGTCGCTGACGCCTTCCAGCTCGCCCAAGAACAGCTCCTGCTCGTCGGCGTGGATCAGCGGCATGTTGTAGTGGTCGCGGAACATGGTGACGACCTCTTCGGCCTCACCTTTACGCAGCAGACCGTGGTCGACGAAGACGCAGGTGAGCTGGTCGCCGATGGCCTCATGGATCAGCACCGCGGCAACGGAACTGTCGACGCCACCTGAAAGGCCGCAGATCACCTTTTGGTCGCCGACCTGCTCGCGGATCGCGGCAATGGCTTCTTCACGGTAGGCGCTCATGGTCCAGTCGCCCTTGAAGCCCGCCAGACGCACGAAGTTCTCGTACAGGCGCGGACCGTTGGGGGTGTGATGCACCTCGGGGTGGAACTGCACCGCGTAGAAGTGACGCTCAACATCGGCGGTAATGGCGAAAGGCGCGTTGGGGGAGGTGCCATAGACCTCGAACCCCGGGGCGATCTTGCTGACGTGGTCACCATGGCTCATCCAGACCTGTTCGCGGTCGGTGGCGAACCAGCCTTCGAGCAGATCAAGCTGTTGGCCCGTGGGGGTGACAAAGGCCCGACCGAATTCAGCGGTGCCATGGCCGCGCTCCACATGGCCGCCAAGGCAGTGCATCATGACTTGCTGGCCATAGCAGATGCCAAGGATCGGCACGCCCAGTTCGAAAACGGCCTGCGGCGGACGCGGCGCGCCTTCGGCAAACACCGAGGACGGGCCACCCGACAGGATCACCGCCTTAGGCGCGAATTCCTTGAGGAAGGCTTCGTCCACCGTGTTGAACGGGTGGATTTCGCAAAAGACATTCAGCTCCCGCAGGCGACGCGCGATAAGCTGCGTGACCTGGCTGCCGAAGTCGATGATGAGAAGGCGGTCATGGGTGATATCTGTCATGGGGCTGTGATTAGGCCCGTGCGCGCGCTCTGGCAAGTCTCTAGCAGGCCGAAGACCGGTGCCGCCCGCGTTTAATTCGCGCAAGTGGCGCGGGGACGGCACGCGATGTCGCTTTTTGCCGCTAGGGGGCGTTATCCGCGCGAAGCGCCTGCCGGGAATGGGGTAGTGACGGGCCAAGACTTGCGGGAAGGATAGAGCAATGGCGGAATCAGCACGACGGGTACGCGGCGGTGGTGGTGCAGCAAGACGCGCGTCACGCACAGCCGTCTCTTTCGAGACAGCGCGCTATATCGAACGGAATATCCCGAACTTCGAAGTGCTGACTGAAGAGGCGCTGGAGATCATCGAGCAGAACGCCGATGCGGTGCTGGAAGAGATCGGCGTGAACTTTCCCGACAACCCCGAGGCATTGGCGCTCTGGCGTGAGGCCGGGGCCGATGTTCAGGGGGAGCGGGTGCGTATCCCACGGGGGCTGGCACGCAAGCTCTGTTCCACCGCGCCTTCGACGATCACCCAAGTGGCCCGCAACCGAGATCGGGATGTGGTGATCGGGGGGAGGAACCTTGTGCTCGCCCCCGTCTATGGCCCGCCCTTTGTGCGCGATGCCGCAGGGGGGCGGCGCTATGCCACGATGGCGGATTTCGAGAAGTTCGTGAAGCTGGGCTATATGTCCAAATGGCTGCACCACTCGGGGGGGACGGTATGCGAGCCGACAGATATCCCGGTGAACAAACGTCACCTTGATATGCTGCATGCCCATATGACGCTGAGCGACAAACCCTTCATGGGATCGGTGACCGAACCCAGCCGGGCGCAGGATTCCGTCGACATGTGCGGTATCCTGTTCGGTAAGGACTTCGTGCAGGAAAACACGGTGATGACCTCGCTCATCAACATCAACTCGCCGATGACGTTCGACGATGTGATGATGGGCGCGCTCAAGGTCTATGCCGAGAACAATCAGGCCTGTATCATTTCGCCCTTTATCGTCGGGGGGGCCATGGCGCCGGTGAGTGTAGCAGGCACGCTGACACAGGTCTTGGCCGAGACGCTGGCGGGCATCGCCTATAGCCAACTGGTCCGCCCCGGGGCGCCGGTGATCATGGGGGCTTTCGTCACCTCCATCGACATGAACAGCGGCGCGCCCACGTTCGGCACGCCCGAGGCTGCGCATATCACCTATGGCGCTGGGCAACTGGCCCGCAGGCTCAACCTTCCGTACCGCAGCGCCGGGTCTTTCACCGGCTCGAAACTGCCCGATGCGCAGGCGGCCTATGAGACATCGAACAGCTTGAACATGGGATTGCTCTCAGGGGTGAACTTCATGCTGCACGCCTGTGGCTGGCTGGAAGGGGGCCTTGTTTCCTCTTTCGAGAAGTTCGTCATGGATGCGGATCAACTGGGCACGTTGCATCACCTTGCCCGTGGGGTGGAGATCGACGCAAACGCACAGGCCATGGACGCGATCCGCGAAGTGGGGCCGGGGGGGCATTACCTCGGCTGCGCCCATACGCAGAGCAATTTCCGAGATGCCTTTTGGAAGTCGGATCTGTTGGACTACAAACCCTTCGAGACTTGGTCGGACGAGGGCGCGCGCGACACGCAGAGCCTTGCCACCGCGCGGGTCGAAAAGATGCTGGCCGACTATCAGCAGCCCGCGCTGGATCCAGCCATTCGCGAAGCGCTCGATGCCTTTGTCGCGACCCGTAAGGCGGCGGAACCCGATAGTTTTAGCTAAGGCTTTGCGGCGGGGGCGATCCCCCGCATCGCAATTCAGGCGCTGGGCATCATCGCGGCCTTCAGGAACCGTGCCTCGCCAACCATGGCAATAAGAACATCTACATGGCGGATCAGACTATAGCTTGCATCCGCCGTCTTGCGCTGGGTGTCCAACGCGGCCTCGATCTCGATCAGTTTGATCAGCGCGGTGCCGTGGCGTGGCAATATGCCAAAGCCCAGTATCCGTGGCAAATGGGTGCCGCGGCGGTAGTCCTCGGCCCCGATGCGGGCGGCCCGCATCAAGAGCCGCGGGCGGTGAAGTTTTTGCAACATGGTCAGTAGATCTTGCATCACACTCTCCGATTTCTGAGGGGTGAATCACCCCGGATCGGTGAAGTGTTGCACAACCTTTCCGGGTGTTGCGTGTTGCGGGTTCCCGGCGAACGGCGCCTTTCGATGGCGTTTACCTTTTGGAAACAATCATTGCCAAATGCGACAATTTTAACGAACGGGTAACCAAAACATCCATAGGTTGTGAATAACTCTGGGGATAACTCACCCAGCTTGGGGACCCGCCAAAATGGAAGTGGCAGTCAATTGAAGGCGCATCACCAAATTCAACAGTCCGTCCTGCCGGGATGGGTGCCGCACGGAGCCCTGCATTACCTCGCACATACGGAGACCGGCGCCCCGATCCGGGCCTTGGCACGCCAAGCTGGCTGTCATGCCTCGACCATCATGCGCCAAATCCGCCGTATCGAGACACGGCGCGACGATCCGCTGGTGGATGCCGCCCTGCGCAGGCTCGGGGCGGTGCGGCGCGCCTTGGATTGTACTGCTGGCCCCCCAGCAGGAAAGACAGCGACAATGATGAAACCCGCCGCCCCCCTTCTTGACGAAGACACTTTCGCCGCCGAGGCGCTGCGCGTCCTGCGGCGCCTGCATGAGGCAGGCGCGATCCTTGCCGTGGCCGAAGGGATGGAAAAGGCCGTCGTCCTGCGCGAGACGGACACCGGCCCGGGCGCACGCACCGCCGTGGTCGACAGCGCCGTGGCGCAGGCGATGGCGCTGAAAGATTGGATCGCGCCGGGCAGCACAGGCCGGGTGACACGCTATCATATCACCAGCGCGGGGCGCGCGGCGCTGCGGCGCATGCTTGAAGAGCAGGGTGCAGCCGCAGACGGCTTTGCCGAAGATCAGACCGCGTTTCTGGGCGGGCCCGACGCGCCCGCCGCAGACTTGGGCGCAGATGCGGATACGGCCCCGCGCCGTGGCCGCTATTGCCTGTCCGAAAGCCCGCTTTCGACCCTCGCCCGGCGGCGCGACAAATCCGGCGCGCCCTTCTTGAACGAGGGGCTGGTCCATGCGGGCGAAAGGCTGCGCGAAGATTTCGAACTGGCGCAGATGGGCGGTGAGATTACGCAGAACTGGGACCATTTCCTGACCCTCGGCGCCAAACCCAGCGGCGGGCGAGATGGGGCAGGCGCCATGGCCGCGGCGGAGGCGCGCAAGAGGGTGGCCGATGCCATGGCCGACCTCGGCCCCGGCCTGTCGGACGTGGTGCTGCGCTGTTGCTGCTATCTGGAGGGGTTGGAGACCACCGAGAAGCGGCTCGGCTGGTCCGCGCGTTCGGGCAAGATCGTGCTTCGGATCGCACTCATGCGGCTGAAACGGCATTACGATGAAACCGTGGGGCCGGGTGGCCCGATGATCGGGTAAATGCGGGTCGGGTAAAGAAGGGGCGGCAGGATGATAACCCTGCCGCCCCCGTTGTTTTAGTCTGCGACCTTTGTCGGCGTCTCATCTGTGACCGAGATCGCGACTTCGTCTTTCTCGCAAGCGGCACGCACACCGGCGGCATAGTCGGGGTGCACTTTCTCGAGCACCGCATACCAGCGTTCTTTCACCGATTGCGAACAGGGCGCCATGGCACCGGCCATGTTCTCGTGCAGACGGTCACGCTGCGCCTGATCGAACACTTCGGTATAGAGCTTGCGCGGCTGGACGTAATCGGCATCCGCCTCTTCCTGCACATAGCGGTCCGCATCGCCCGAGATGCGCAGCGGTGGTTCTTGCACCGATGGATCGGGACGGGCCGAGCCTTCGTATTGGTTCGGCTCGTAATAGGCGTCCGGGTGGCCGGTCTGCTGCGGGAAGAACCGCATCGCGCCGTCCTTGTGGTAGTGATGCATCGGCGCGGCCTTGGGCGCGTTCACGGGCAGGGCCTCGTAATGCGTGCCAAGACGGTAGCGGTGCGCATCCGCATAGGAGAACACCCGCGCCTGCAACATCTTATCGGGCGAGAAGCCGATGCCGGGGATTTTGTTCGACGGCGAATAGGCGGCGTTCTCGATGCTCTGGAAGTAGTTGTCAGGGTTGCGGTTGAACTCCAACATGCCGACGGGGATCAGCGGGTAATCCGCATGCGGCCAAACCTTGGTCAGGTCAAAGGGGTTGAAGCCGCAGGTCTCGGCCTCTTCCTCGGGCATGACTTGGATGTTCAGCTCCCATTTCGGGTAGTCGCCGCCTTCGATCGCGTTAAAGAGATCCTCTTGGAAGTTCTCACGGGTGGACCCGATCAGCTTTTCCGCATCCTCATTGGTGCGGTTGCGGATTTCCTGCTGGCAGCGGAAGTGGAACTTCACCCAGTGACGCTCGCCCTTGGCGTTCCACATCGAATAGGTGTGGCTGCCGTAGCCGTGCATATGCATCGGGTTCACCGGGATGCCGCGGTCGGACATCAGGATGGTGACCTGGTGCACACATTCGGGCTGCGCCGCCCAGAAGTCGAACATCGCCTCGGGCGAGCGCAGGTTGGTGCGCGGGTGGCGTTTCTGGGTGCGGATGAAGTCCGGGAATTTATAGGCATCGCGGACAAAGAAGATCGGGGTGTTGTTGCCCACAACGTCCCAGTTGCCCTCTTCGGTGTAGAATTTTACCGAGAAGCCGCGCACATCACGCTCACTGTCGGCGGCGCCAAGCTCGCCCGCCACGGTGGACCAGCGCGAGATGATTTCGCAGGTCTTGCCCACTTCGGAGAAGATCGCCGCACAGCTATATTGGCTGATGTCATGGGTCACGGTGAAGGTGCCCTCGGCGCCCCAGCCCTTGGCGTGAACGGCACGCTCGGGGATACGCTCGCGGTTCTGATGGGCGAGCTTCTCGATCAGTTGGTAGTCGTCCAGCAGCACCGGGCCACGGGCGCCCGCGGTCTTGCTGGTGTCGTTTGTCGGCATCGGTGCGCCGGCGGTGGTGGTGAGACGCTTGCTCATCTTGGGTTCCCCTCGGTTGGTGTCTGACAGGAACATGATCCATTCTGCCCATAATTTCCAATTGCAGTTTTATAAAATTTCGATAGTTAAAAGTTATGAACTTTACCCTGAAACAACTCGAATACTTTCGGGCGCTGGCGACCTTGGGCAACTTCGGACGGGCGGCGGAGGCGAGCAATATCTCCCAGCCTGCGCTGTCGGTGCAGATTCGGACTTTGGAGGAAACGCTTGGCGGGCGGCTGATCGAGCGGCAGAGCCGCGCTTCGGTGCTGACGCCCTTGGGCCGCGAGGTGCTGACCCGTGCCGAGGATATCCTGCGCCGCGCCAAGCTGTTGGAGGCCACGGCGCGGGAGCAGGTGGGGCTGGCGGGCACGTTGAATCTCGGACTAATCCCGACCGTAGCGCCCTATCTTTTGCCCGGCGTGTTGGCCGCGTTGCGGGCGCAGGATATCTCGCTTCGCGTGGAGGTGCGCGAGGCGCAGACGGATCAATTGCTGGCCGATCTGCGCGCCGGGGCGCTGGATGCGGCGGTGATGGCGGTGCCCTCGGGCGAAACGGGTCTCGCCGAGGTGCCGCTTTTCGAGGATCGCTTTCTGCTGGCGGGATCCGCCGACCGGATGGCGGGGGCGGATGTCGCCCGCCCGACCGATCTGGCCCGCACACCGCTGATGTTGCTGGAGGACGGCCACTGCCTCACCGATCAGGCGCTGGAGGTTTGCCAGCGCGACCGCACGCAGGCGGGCATTCACACCGGGGCGTCCTCCCTCGCCACGCTGTCGCGGCTGGTGGAGGCGGGGTTTGGCATGACCCTGATGCCCGAAATCGCCGCCAAGACCGAGCTTGATGCCGCACCGGGGCTGCGCCTGCACCGTTTCGGCGCGCCGGAACCTGCGCGGCAAATCGGGCTGGTCCGCCGGGCTGGCACGCCGGGCAGCGGTTGGGCGGCGCAACTGGCCGAGACGCTGAAGGAAGTGGGGGAGGGGCTGACCGGAGAATTGCGCGCGAGATACTAGGTGCGGTGAGGCCTGTCGGGTCAAAAGGACCGGGCCAGATAGCCCGATCCGGTCATGCAAAGGGCGCTTAGGCCGCTTCGGTTTGCTTTTGGTTTTCGAGGTATTCCAGCAGGGTCTCGGGGCTGGAAACGCCGTAGGGGTCTTCGTCGTGGTTGTCACGGATGCCGGGCTCTTCGAACCATGCTTCGATCTGACCATCGTTGATGATGGCCGCATAGCGCCAGCTGCGCGGGCCGAAGCCAAGGTTGTCTTTGGCGACCAACATGCCCATGCGGCGGGTGAATTCGCCCGAACCGTCAGGGATCACGTCGATGTTCTGGACGCCCTGCATCTCTTTCCACTTGTTCATGACAAAGCTGTCGTTGACCGACAGGCAATAGATCGCGTCGATGCCATGTTCTTGGAAAGCGGTGAAATTGTTTTCGAACCCGGGCAGCTGGTAGGTGCTGCAGGTCGGGGTGAAGGCACCGGGGAGGGAGAAGAGCACAACGCGCTTGCCTTTGAAGAAATCATCGCTGGTTTTGTCTTCCCAGCGGAAGGGGTTGGACCCTTCGATGCTATCGTCGCGCACGCGCGTTTTGAAGGTGACGTTGGGGACATTGATACCGGGTTTCATCGCGTCTCTCTTTCTCGGATTGGAATCTTTGTGGCTTGGTAGCTCATATAGGAAGCCTGAGCAACTCTCGCAATGCTGCAACTGCATTGTAATTTTACGTTTACATTTCAACGTTCTAAATCAACGATCTAGGGCGATGCCGCCTGTGCATGGCAGCCTTGTCGCGGGGGCGTATGCAGTAGGTGGCCATCGGGTTAAGGACTGTGATAAACAGGGCGCGACACAATGATCAGAGGCCCCCGATGCGCGATCTGAAGATACCCGAACAGCGCCACCCCGAAAAGGCGCGCAAGCCCGACAACGCCCAGCCGAAAAAACCGAGTTGGATCAGGGTCAAAGCGCCCGGCGGCAAAGGCTATGCCGAAACCGCGCGGATCATGCGCGACAACAAGCTGACCACGGTCTGCGAAGAGGCGGGCTGCCCCAATGTCGGTGAATGCTGGTCTCAGGGCCACGCCACGATGATGATCATGGGCGAGGTCTGTACCCGCGCCTGTACTTTCTGCAACATCGCCACCGGCAAGCCGCCCGAGGCGCTGGATGTGTTCGAGCCGGGCCGCGTGGCCGATGCGGTCGCCAAACTGGGGCTGAACCATGTGGTCATCACGAGCGTTGACCGCGACGATATCGAAGACGGCGGGGCAGAGCATTTCGCCCAGACGATCCGCGCCGTGCGCCACCGCAGCCCCGACACGACAATCGAAATCCTGACACCGGATTTCATCCGCTGCGGGCCCGAAGCCCTTGAAAAGGTTGTCGAAGCGCGCCCGGATGTGTTCAACCACAACCTTGAAACCGTGCCGGGCCTTTACCCCGAGGTACGCCCCGGCGCGCGTTACTTCCACTCCCTCCGCCTGCTTCAGCGGGTCAAGGAGTTGGACCCCTCGATGTTTACCAAATCGGGCATCATGGTGGGCTTGGGCGAAGACCGCCAAGCGGTCATTCAGGTCATGGAAGACATGCGCGCTGCCGACATCGATTTCCTCACCATCGGTCAATATCTACAGCCGACACCCAAGCACCATGCGCTGGACCGGTTCGTCACCCCGGAAGAGTTCACCTCTTACGAAAAGGCGGCGTACGGTAAGGGCTTTCTCATGGTCTCGGCCACGCCGCTGACCCGGTCGAGCTATCACGCGGGCGACGATTTCGCGCGTCTGCGCGAGGCGCGGAACCGCAAACTCGGTATCGCCTGATCGAAAAGACGCGCCCGGCGTTAACCGCCGGGCAGGGCTTTGAGGTAGGCCGCAATCGCTTCGCGGTCGCTTTCGGGGAGCTGCGCGAGGTTGCTGACCACTTCGGCCATCTCACCGCCCGCGCTGTCATATTCCGGTGTGAAGCCGGAGGTGAAATAGGCCACGAGATCGGCCTTTGACCAATCAAGCTGATCCGGTGTGATGCCGGGAATACGCCCCTTGCCCGAAGGGTTCGGCGCGCCGGTCAGCCAAGCGCCCCGGTCAAGCGCGCCCAAGGCATTGCGCGGGGTGTGGCATTCGCCGCAATGGGCAAGCCCTTCGACCAGATAGCGCCCGCGTTCGACCTCAGCATCGGGCGCGTCGGCCATCACGAAATCATCATGTGAAAACAGCGCCTTCCATGCGCCAAGCCCGCGGCGGATATTGAAGGGGAATCCCACCTCATGCGGCAGGCTCGGCGTATCCGAGGCGGGCAGGGTCTGCATATAGGCGAAGAGGTCCACCACATCCTGCGGGGCGAGGTGTTGGTAGGCCGTGTATGGAAAGGCAGGGTAATAATGCTGCCCCTCGGGCGAGACGCCCCGCGTCACGGCACGGGCGAATTCTGGCAGGGTCCAGTCGCCGATGCCATGATCCGGGTCGGGGGAGATATTGGGCGCGTGGAAGGTGCCGAAATCACTGGCGAAGGGCAGCCCCCCGGCCAGCACCAGCCTCTCATCCTCTTCACTTTCGGGTGCGGCGTGGCAGGAAACGCAGCCGCCGGCGGCAAAGACCAGCGCACCCGCCTCCGGGTCCGGTGTCAGCCCGGCACCATAGGAAGGCTCAAGCGGATCGGGCCGGGTGAGCGCCCAGCCAAGGGCCGCGCCGAGAGCGGCACAGCCCAGCAGTATAGGAATGACCCGTCGCAAGGATCAGTTCTTGGGGCCGCGGTAATCGTCATGGCAAGCGCCGCAAGCCTTGCCGATTGCGCCCATGCCCGCCCTCAGCGCATCCAGATCGGTGCCCGCGGCCTCGATCATATCCGCGCTGGCGGTTTCCAGCGCCATCAGCGCTTCGTTGAACCCTTCGGGATCGCTCCAGATTTCGGCCTTGGCGCGGGAACCTTCGACAGCGCCTTGCTCGGTCCCTTTGAGCCAGAGGGTGCCCGGCGCGAAACCGGCGGCGGCGTTCAGATTGGTCGCGGCAGCGGTGGCCATCTCGGCGTTATACTCCGTCTCGCCCTTGGCCATGCCGCCCAGAATGCCGGTATGATAGGCAATCAGTTGCATCTGCGCATGGCGCGCGTTCACCGCCGCACTGGCGGCTTTCTCACTATGGCTGGCGGCGAAGCCTGCGGTGGCAATCAAGGCGGCGCTGATACCAATGGCGGTAATGCTTTTGGTCAAATGCATGGTCATCTCCCTTTTCTTGCCGCAGCGTAACATGGCAAGGGCAGGTCGCAAAAAACAAAAATGTGATCAGCGGGATAAGACTGCGGGCGGGGTCAGAACCGGCGGGGGATACGCTCTGCTGCGGCCCAGTCAGGCCAATAGCCCAGCCATTCGACAAGCCCCACGGCAAGGGCGGCGGCGATGATCGCAAGGACCAAGATCACGCGTTTGCCCGAAGGTGGATTGCGCGCCCATTGGGACATGCGCAGCAGCCACCGCGGGTCCATCACGTAAAGCGGACTTTCCCGATGAAGGGGAGGTTGCGGTCGCGTTGGGCAAAGTCGATGCCATAGCCCACAACGAATTCATCGGGGATTTCAAAGCCGGTCCAATCCGCCTTGAGGTCGACCTCACGCCGGGTGGGTTTGTCGAGCAGGGCGATGGATTTCAACCGCGCAGGCTCACGCGAGCGCAGCAGGTTGGTGACATGATGCAGCGTGTGGCCAGTGTCGACGATATCTTCGACAACCAACACGTCGCGCCCTTCGATGGCACCGCGCAAGTCTTTAAGAATGCGCACCTCTCGGCTGCTCTCCATGCCGTCGCCATAGCTGGAGGCTTCGAGGAAATCGACTTCGATCGGCAGGTCCAACTCGCGCACCAGATCGGCAATGAAGACGAAAGAGCCGCGCAGCAGGCCGACCACGACCAATTTATCGGTGCCGTTGAATTCACCGTGAATCTCACGGCAAAGATCTTCGATCCGCGCCGCGATGGCCTTGGCCGAAATCATTTCGTCGATGACATAAGGCCCGTGTGCCATGGTTTTGCCCTTGAATCTGCGGGGTTGAGACGTGAAATAGGGGGTTAACCCGCAACGCTACGGAACGCAATGCCTACGCACTCAGAGACCCGCCAACTGCCCTATAGCGCGCAACAGATGTATGATCTTGTCGCCGATGTGGGCCGCTACCCTGAATTCCTGCCTTGGACCGCCGCCGCGCGCATCCGCAGCGACGAGGACCGCGGCGATCATCGGGTGATGGACGCCGATCTGGTGATCTCGTTCAAGGTCTTTCGGGAGCGGTTTACAAGCCGCGTCGTGCTGTGGCCCGAGGCCAAGAAGATCGATACGGAATACCTCGACGGACCCTTCAAGTATATGAAGTCAAACTGGCATTTCGAGGATAATCTCGAAGGCTGTCAGGTGCATTTTTTTGTCGATTTCGAATTTCGCAACGCGATCCTGCAAAAGGTGATCGGGGTGGTTTTCAACGAGGCGATGCAACGCATCGTGCGCGCCTTTGAGAACCGCGCGAAAGAGCTTTACGGCCCCAAGGGTTAAAGCGCCGCGAAGCCTCGCAGCAAAAGGCCGAGCGCATGGTCGCGGGCGGCCAAGCGCACGGCATCACGGCCCTGCGCGCCGAATTCCACCGTTTCTGTCTGAACCCCGGCTGCCGTGGCAAGGCCGAAACAGACGCGGCCCTCGGGCTTGTGCTCTGATCCGCCCGGGCCTGCGATGCCGGTGACGGAGACGGCGATCCGCGCTTCGGACCGCGCCAGTGCGCCTGCTGCCATTTCTGCGGCGACCTGTTCCGACACCGCACCCCAATCCGCCAGCGTCTCCTCCGACACGCCCAGCATCGCCATCTTCGCCGCATTGGTGTAGGTGACGAAACCCCGGTCCAGCAGCGCTGAGGAGCCCGGCAGATCGGTCAGCGCGGCGGCGAGCATGCCGCCGGTGCAGCTTTCCGCACAGGCGACCATCGCACCGGTTTCGCGGGCCTTTTCCAACAGTTGCGTGGCAAGGCTCATTTACAGCACCCCGTGATAAAGCGCGGCCAGCGCCATGACGCCGAGCGCCGCGAAAACCCCGGCAAAAATATCGTCCAGCATCACGCCCCAAGGCCCGCCCAGACGGTCGGCCCAGCCGATGATCAGCGGTTTGGTGATGTCGAACAGCCGGAACAGCGCGAAGGCGGCGATCCAACCGGGCCACATGGCAAGGATCGGGATTTGCATTGACCATGCGGCATAGGAGAGCGGCAAAAGCGCGATCCACTGGCCAACCAATTCATCGACCACCACCTCTCCGGGGTCATGATCCGGCCCGCCCGCGGTGTAGCGCCCGGTGGCCCACCAGCCCAAGGGAATGGCCACCAGAAGCCCGATCACCAGCAGCGGAAAGCCCCCCAACACATGCAATAGCCAAGCATAGGGCAGGGCGATGAGCGACCCCCAAGTGCCCGGCGCGGGGCGGATGTGGCCAACGCCCAGAAGCGTCGCGATCAGATGTGCTGCGGTCATGATTTCACCAATGTTGCCGTTGCCATACAGGCGATGCCTTCGCCCCGCCCGGTAAAGCCGAGGCGCTCGCTCGTGGTGGCTTTGACCGAAACGCGGTCGATCTCAATCCCCAGCATCTCGGCCATCGCGGCGCGCATCGGCTGCACATGCGGGCCGATCTTGGGCGTCTCGCAAATGAGCGTGCAATCGACGTGGGTTAGGGTGAAGCCCATGTCGCGCGCCAGTTCTGCGGCGTGACGCAGGAAGATATCGCTGCGCGCGCCTTTCCACTGCGGATCACTCGGCGGGAAATGCTGGCCGATGTCGCCGCGTGCAAGCGCGCCGTAAATGGCGTCGGTTACCGTGTGCAGCGCCACATCGGCGTCGGAATGGCCGACCAGCCCGTTGGTATGTGGGATGTCGATGCCGCAGAGGGTCACGTGATCTCCGGGGCCGAAAGCGTGCACGTCAAATCCGTTGCCGGTGCGAATGTCCATGCGGGTCTCCAATATGCGGGCGGCGCGGGCGAAATCCTCGGGCCGGGTGATTTTCAGGTTATCAGCGCTGCCTTGGGTGATGGCAACGGTCAGGCCAGCAGCGCGGGCGACCTCAACGTCATCCGCCGCTTGGCCATTATAAGCAGTATGCGCCGCACGGATCGCGGCGAGGTCAAAGCCCTGCGGTGTTTGCGCGGCGAAAAGGGCGCTTCGGTCTTGGGTGCCGGTGACGCGGCCTTCGTGCCCCTGCCAAAGCGCGTCACTCACGGGCAGCCCCGGCGCGGCGGCTTGATGTTGGTTAAGCGCGTCGATCACACCTAAGATGATCTGAGCCGAAACACAGGGCCGCGCGGCGTCATGGATCAGCACCTTCGTCGCCTGCTGGATCGCCGCAAGCCCGCGTTGGACCGAGGCCGCGCGGTCCGCCCCGCCGGTGGTGACGGTGATGCCATCCGCCGTAAATGCCGCCGCCTGATCCATGTCGTCCGCGTTCAGCACCAGCACGATTTCAGTGATCTGGGGCAGGGCGCGAAAGGCGGCGATCGTGTGGTCGATCACCCGCGCCCCCGCCAGCGCCTGCCATTGCTTCGGCTGCGGACCGCCGGCGCGACTGCCGCGACCTGCGGCAACGATCAGAGCTGCGATACTCATTTGGGCAATCCGGAAAAGCTGGCGAACATGGCCCTGTCTAGGCAATGCGGCGGCGGGGTGCAATCTGGGGTGACTGCCTAAAAAATGGGCAGTGCCTTGGCGCATAGCTGCTTTTCAGGGTAGTTTTATTGAGGTCACCCCGTGGCAGAGCTACACAGCAAGGGACCGCACAAGGATTAAGCACGTGACCGCCGACCCCCTGACATTCGACCCGCCGGTATTCCTCGCCCCGATGGCCGGGATCACCGATCTGCCCTATCGCAGCCTTGTCGCACGATTCGGGGCCGGATTGGTCGTGTCCGAGATGGTCGCCAGCCAAGAGTTGCTCAGCCGCCGCCCCGGCACGCGTGAGAAAGCGGAGCTGGGGCTGGATGTTGTCGGCACCTCCGTTCAGCTTGCCGGGCGCGAGGCCGAACCGATGGCCGAAGCCGCCCGCATGGTTGAGGCGATGGGCGCGCGGATCATCGACATTAACATGGGCTGCCCGGCCAAGAAGGTGACGCAGGGCGCCTCCGGCTCGGCACTGATGAAGACCCCCGATCACGCGCTGCGGCTGATCGAGGCGGTGGTCGGCGCGGTCAAGGTGCCGGTGACGCTGAAAACCCGGCTGGGCTGGGACGACAACATGCTCAACGCCGCCCCGATCGCCAAACGGGCCGAAGAGGTGGGCGTGCAGATGATCACAATTCACGGGCGCACGCGCTGTCAGTTCTACAAGGGCCGCGCCGATTGGGCCGCGATCCGGGCGGTGAAAGAGGCCGTGAATGTTCCCGTCATCGCCAATGGCGACATCATCGACAGTGACACGGCGCGCACGGCGCTGCGGCTGTCGGGGGCGGACGGTGTGATGGTGGGCCGCGGTGCGCAAGGTCGGCCGTGGCTGCTGGCGCAGATCGCCCATGATCTGCACGGACGGCCCAAGCCGATGATCCCGCAAGGGCAGGCGATGGCCGAGATGGTGGCCGAACATTACGACGAGATGCTGCGTTTCTACGGGGCCGAACTGGGTGCCAAGGTCGCGCGCAAACATCTGGGCTGGTATATGGATCACTGCGCCACCCCTGCCGATCTGCGCCGCGCGCTGCTCACGGCGCGCGAGGTGAAAACCACTTTCGATCTCATCGCGGAGGCCATGCAATATGACGCCGCCACCGCCCAACCCCGGGCCGCAGCATGAGAAGCGAGACCCCGGAGCGGCAGGTTTGGACCTCTCTGCCGGTGCCTGCTTTCATCGTCGGTGCCGATGACCAGGTCGTCGATCTGAACCCCTCAGCCGAAGGCTTCCTTAATGCCTCCGCCCGGGCCACGATCGGGCAGTCGATCTGGCAGTTGATCGCAGTGGATCACCCGCTTGAGGCCGCATTCGCCCGTGCGCGGCTGCAAGGCACGCCGCTTTTCGTCAATGACGTGGATGTGGGCGCGATGCAGCGCGCGCCCTTGCAGTGCGGCTTGCAGATCGCCCCGCTGGTGGGCGGCGCAGGTGAGATGGTCTTGATGATCACGCCGCGCGAATTGGCCGGGCGCATCACCCAAGATCACAGCGTGAAATCCGCCGCCAAATCCGCCATCGGCATGGCCGAGATGCTGGCCCATGAGATCAAGAACCCGCTGGCCGGGATCACCGGCGCGGCGCAGCTTTTGTCGATGAACCTGTCCAAGAATGATCTGGAACTGACCGATCTGATCGTCGCCGAAAGCCGCCGTATCGTGAAACTGCTGGAGCAGGTCGAGCAATTCGGAAATTTGACGGCGCCTGAGCGCAAGCCCGTGAATCTGCATGACGTGTTGGACCGCGCGCGCCGGTCGGCTCTGCTCGGCTTCGGCTCGCACATGAAAATCACCGAGGATTATGACCCCTCGCTGCCGCCCGCGCTTGGCGACAAGGACCAGCTTTTGCAGGTCTTGCTCAACCTTATTCGCAACGCGGCTGAGGCGGCGGGCGAGGCGGGGGGAACCATCCGGCTGCGCAGTTTCTATGAGCATGGCTTCCAACTGCGCCGCGCCGATGGGGATGGCCAGCCGCTGCCCCTCCAGATCGAAGTGATCGACGATGGCCCCGGCCTGCCGGATCATATCCGCGCCGATGTTTTCGATCCCTTCGTCTCGGGCCGGGAGAATGGCACTGGGCTGGGCCTCGCCTTGGTGAGCAAAATCATTTCAGACCACGGAGGCTGGATTTCTGTCAGTTCCGCCCCGGGTCGAACCGCATTCCGCATTTCGCTGCCGCGCGCAGGCGCCGCTGCCCTTAAGGAGAATTGACATGGATGGCACCATCCTCGTCGCCGATGACGACCGCACGATCCGCACCGTTCTGACCCAAGCGCTGACCCGCGCGGGCTGCAAGGTGCACGCCACTTCAAGCCTGACCACCCTGATGCGATGGGTCAGCGAGGGCAAGGGCGATGCGGTGATCTCTGACGTGGTCATGCCCGATGGCAACGGATTGGAAATGCTGCCGAAAATCGCGCAGGACCGGCCCGGCCTGCCGGTGATCGTGATCTCGGCGCAGAACACGATCATGACGGCGATCAAGGCGGCAGAGGCCGAAGCCTTTGACTATCTGCCCAAACCCTTCGACCTGCCGGACCTGATGAAACGCACGGCGCGCGCCTTGGAGCAGCGCACCACGCTGAGCCGTAAAGCCGCCGCCGATGACAGTGCTGAGATCGACGCAGAGCGTGATGATCTGCCGATGATTGGCCGCACCCCGGTGATGCAAGCGCTCTACCGCACCGTGGCGCGGGTGATGAACACCGACTTGCCGGTGCTGATCTGGGGCGAGAGCGGTTCGGGCAAGTCACTGATCGCGCGGGCTATTCACGACTTCTCTGATCGCCGCAGCCTGCCGTTCGTGACCGTGACGGATGCCGATCTTGCGGATATCGAAGGCCCCTCGCGGGTGCTGGCGCGGGTCGGCGGCGGCACCCTGATGATCGACGAGATCGCGGATTTCCCGCAGGATATTCAAGCCCGTCTGGTGCGGATGATGGACGCGCCGGGCGATGACGCGCCGCGTTTCATGGCCACCAGCCAAAGCGATCTGGATGCCGCGATGCAAGAGGGCAAGCTGCGCCGCGATCTCTATTACCGTCTGTCGGGGGCGACCCTCGAAGTGCCCGCCCTACGGGATCGGGTCGAGGATATCCCGCTTTTGGCCGACCACTTCTTGGCCCGCGCCAATCCCGGCCCTGCCTCGCCGCGCAAGCTGTCGGACAAGGCCGCGCAGATTCTGTTGAAATTCCCATGGCCCGGCAATGTGCGCCAGTTGGAACATGCGATGCGGCAACTCGCGCTGGCCAGTCAAGCGGCCGAGATCACGGCGAGCGAGGCTGAGCAGTTGCTGGGCGCGCAAAGCGGTCCGGCACCGATGCAGACCGAGGCGGATACCGAACGGCTGGGCGCCTCGGTCGAGCGGCATTTGCAACGCTACTTTGATCTGCACGGCTCCATGCTGCCGCCGCCGGGTCTCTACGCGCGGATTCTGCGTGAGGTTGAACTGCCGATGATCGAAATCGCCCTTGCCGCGACGGCAGGGAACCAGGCGAAATGTGCCGCTTTGCTGGGTATTAACCGAAATACTTTGCGCAAGAAGATCACCGACCTCGATATTGAGGTGACACGGGGCCGCAAGATGATGTAAAAGAGCCACATAACAGTGGCCATCGGGGAACTCCCCCGTTCAGGATCACATAATATGGCGGTTGATGCAGCGATGCATCACAACATCGGTGAGGTATGCGGGTGGCAACCCGGTCACGCAGGTTCAAGCTCGAGCGGTTGGGGCGTCTCAGGCGGGTCAAGCGGCTGCGCAATTGGTCCACCTTCGGGCTGGTGGTGCTGGGGCCGGTCTTGGCGCTGGCGACCTATTTGGCACTCGGGCCTCTGGGGCAGGGGGCGGATACGCTCAACCTGCGGCTCATTCTCTTGTCCGACCTCGTCTATGTGCTGCTGGTGGCGGCGCTGGTGCTGATCCAAGTCGGGCGGTTGATCTCGGCACGGCGCGCCAAATCGGCGGGGTCGCGGTTGCACCTGCGGTTGACGGGGGTCTTTGCGCTGATGGCGCTGATCCCGACGGTTACCGTGGCGATTTTCGCGGGGCTTACGGTGAATGTCGGGCTTGAAGGCTGGTTTTCCGACCGGGTCAGTGGCGTGGTCGGCTCGTCTTTGGCAGCGGCAGAGGCTTACGAGGCCGAGCAGCGCGAGGCGCTGATCTTGGACGCGCAGACCCTTGCCCGCAGCATCGACAGCGCCCGGGCACAGGGCATTAACCTCAGCGACAGTGAGCTTTTGGGCGAGGGCCAGCGGCAAATCCAACGGGGCCTGCGCGAAGCTTTTCTGATCGACAGCACCGCGCAGATCCGGGCACGGGGGGATCGGTCCTATCTCTTTGATTTCGAGGCCCCCACCGAGGCGCAGCTGGAAACCGCCAGCGAAGAGGGGCTTTTGGTCATCGAGGACTGGCCCAACAATGAATTCCGCGCGCTGGTGCCGATGGACGCCTATGTCGATCGTTTTCTCTATGTCTCCCGTGCGGTGGATGGTGAAATTCTCGCCCTGCTGGATGAAACCAAGGAGACGGTGCGCCTCTACCAACAGCTTGAATCCGAACGCGGGCGGCTGCTGTTCGAATTCGCCCTTGTCTATCTAGGCTTTGCGGTGATCCTCATTCTGGCCGCCGTTTGGCTGGGCCTGTGGTTTGCCGAACGGCTTTCCGGCCCGGTTGGGCGGCTCACGGGGGCCGCGCAGCAGGTGGGCGCGGGCGATTTGAACGTGCAGGTCCGCGAAGAAGAAGGCGATGACGAGATCGCCATGCTGGGCCGCTACTTCAACCAGATGACCCGGCAGTTGAAGGGCCAGCGGGAGACGCTGTTAGAGAATACTGACCAGATCGAACGCCGCCGCCGCCTGTTCGATTCCGTGCTAAGCTCGGTGACCTCGGGCGTGGTGGGGCTGGACCCCGAGGGGCGCGTGACGTTCGTCAACCGCTCGGCCATGCGGCTGCTGGATTGGTCCGAAGATCAGCAAAGCCTGCCGCTGACCCTTGCGGTGCCGGAGTTCGGCCCGCTGTTCGAGACGGTAAAGGCCGCCTCGGATGAGGTGGCGCAGGCCGAGGTTAAGGTCTCGCGCCAAGGGGCGATGGAGAACCTCTTGGTCCGCATGGCGACCCGCCGGTCCAAGGATGGCGATCTTGAGGGCTATGTGGTGGCCTTTGACGATGTGACCGATCTGGTCTCGGCGCAGCGCATGGCCGCATGGGGCGATGTGGCCCGCCGTATCGCGCATGAGATCAAGAACCCGCTGACGCCCATCCAGTTGAGTGCCGAGCGCATCCGCCGCAAGTTCGGCCCCAAGATGGCCGAGGGGGATGACGACGCGCTGGAGCAGATGACAGGCGTGATCATCCGCCAGACGGGCGACCTGCGGCGCATCGTGGATGAATTCTCGAAATTCGCGCGGATGCCGGAGCCGGAAACCAGCCGTCAGGACATCCGGCAGTTGCTGCGCGACGCGGTGCTGCTTCAGCAGAGCAGACAGGAAGACGTGGCGATCAAACTCGACCTGCCCGCAGAGCCGATCATGGCCAATATCGACGGCACGATGATTTCGCAGGCGCTGACCAATCTGATCAAGAACGCAGGCGAAGCCATTGAAAGCCTGAAGAAAGAGGGTGCGCCTGAAGGGCATGCACCGCAGATCCGCGTGACGCTCACGCCCGAGAACCGGCTCTTGCGGCTGACCATTGCCGACAATGGCATTGGCTTGCCCGAAGACCGCGCCCGGCTGTTTGAGCCCTATGTGACCACGCGCAGCGAGGGCACCGGTCTGGGCCTGCCCATCGTCAAAAAGATTATCGAGGAACACGGCGGCAGCCTGACGCTCGAAACCGCGCCCGCATTCGACGGGCAAGACCATAACGGTGCCATGGCAGTCATTTCGCTGCCCTTGGCCATCGACGCAACGACAGACCAAGGGGATAAGGCAGATGAGTGACATTCTGATTGTAGACGACGAACGCGACATCCGTGAGCTGATCTCGGACATCCTTGAGGATGAAGGTTTCGCCACGCGCTTGGCCAGCAATTCGGATGAGACGATGGCCGAGATCAACACCGAGGCACCGGCCCTGATCATCCTCGACATCTGGTTGAAAGACAGCCGCATGGACGGGATCGACATCCTCAAAACCGTTAAACGCGACAACCCGGATGTGCCGGTGGTGATCATCTCGGGCCATGGCAATATTGAGATTGCCGTGGCAGCGATCAAACAGGGCGCTTACGATTTTATTGAAAAGCCGTTCAACATCGATCAGTTGCTGGTGGTGATCCGCCGCGCGATGGAAACCTCGCGTCTGCGCCGGGAGAACCAGAACCTCAAGCGCCGTGATGTGGCAACCTCCGAGATGATCGGCACCTCCGCGCCCTATCGTGCTCTGCTGGGCCAGCTTGATAAGGTGACCAAATCCAATGGCCGCGTGATGCTGACCGGCCCCGCCGGATCGGGCAAGGAAGTGGCCGCGCGCTATATCCACGCCCATTCCGCCCGCGCCTCGGCGCCCTTTGTCACCGTCAACTGCGCCGGGGTGGCGCCCGACCGGATGGAAGAGGTGCTTTTTGGCCGCGAAACGCCGGACCGCGGAGTCGAGCCGGGGTTGCTGGAACAGGCCCACGGCGGGGTGATCTATTTCGATGAGGTCGCCGACATGCCGCTTGGCACCCAGTCCAAGATCCTGCGGGTGCTGGTCGATCAACAATTCACCCGCGTTGGCGGGACGGATAAGGTCCGGGTCGATCTGCGGGTGATCTCTTCGACGAACCGCGACCTTGATCAGGCGATCAAGGCTGATACCTTCCGGCAGGAACTCTATCACCGTCTGAACGTCGTGCCGATCGCCGTGCCCTCGCTTGAAGAGCGCCGGGAGGATATCCCGCTGCTGGCCGAACATTTCATCGCGGAATTCAACGCCTCGCAAGGTTTGCCGCAGCGCGCGCTGACCGAAGACGCCGTGGCGCTGATGCAGACGATGGTTTGGCCGGGCAACGTGCGCCAGCTCAAGAACCTTGTCGAACGGGTGCTGATCCTTGGCGATGGCACCGGCCCGATCGAAGCGCGGGAACTGCCGGGCGAAGAAGAGAATGGCAGCGATGAGGGGCGCGTGGTGCTTTCAGGCGCCTTGGCGACGCTGCCGCTGCGCGAAGCGCGCGAGGCGTTTGAGCGGGAATATCTGCTGACCCAGATAAACCGTTTCGGCGGCAACATCAGCCGCACCGCGAATTTCGTGGGGATGGAGCGCAGCGCCCTACACCGCAAGCTGAAATCGCTCGGCGTCGTGACCTCGGCCAAAGCGGGCGTGCGCGTGGCCCATGTGGACGAGGAAGTCGAAGCGGCGGGTTAAACCCCGCCGGTTGCGCGCGGGGGCTGCCCCGCGCGCGCTTGCGTCACCCTTGGGTGACGATCTGGAACGACCCATCGCTGTTGCGGATCACGCAGGACTTGGGGTTGAGCGCGGGCAGCGTGGTCGTCGCGCGCGTCGGTGCGGCGCGGGCCACATTGCGTGGGCAGGCGGGGATCGACACGGGCGCGAAACCTTTGTCGGCCATACATTGCGCCTCGACCCGGTTGCGTAGGTCTTCGTTCGGGTCAAAGGTCACCAATTCCCCCGGTACATAAAAACCGCCCCGTGTGGTGCAATTGTTGTCGGCATCGCAGTGGCGCCGCGCGGGCACATAGCGTGGCGGTTCGCGGCGGATTTGCGTCGAGATCGGCACGTCGCGCAGGGCCTGAACCTCGCAAGCGGTGGTGGTGCGATTGACCTGCGCGATACTCGCGCCCGGTTTGTAATAGGTGTTGAGCGGCGCACAGGCCGCCGCCGCCAAGCCGACAAAGGTCAGGGCGAAAGCGGAGCGGGAGGGGCGGGGAGATATCGGTTTCATGGCCCCATCATGCCGCCGTTGCGGGGCAAAGACAATTGATTTGACCCTTGCCAACCCATCTGTCATGCCCTCTAACCGACCTAAGACAACCCTCACACGATCTTTGCTCAGGGTAAGGAAGCCTTCATGAAAATCATCATTTGCGGCGCAGGGCAGGTGGGGTGGCAGATCGCCCGTCACCTCAGCGGAGAGCGCAACGATGTGACCGTGGTCGACAGCAATGCAGAATTGATCCGCCGCGCCACCGATACGTTGGATGTGCAGGGCATCGCCGGCTTCGCCAGCTACCCCGATGTGCTGGACCGTGCAGGCGCGCGCGACGCCGAGATGATCATCGCGGCGACCCATTCGGACGAGGTCAATATGGTGACCTGTCAGGTCGCGCATTCGGTCTTTGGCATCAACCGCAAGATCGCGCGGCTGCGCAGCCAGTCCTATCTCGACGCGATTTACTCTGATCTCTACCGCCGCGATCACATGCCGATCGACGTGGTGATTTCCCCCGAGAAGGAGGTCGCGACCGCCGCGCTTCAACGGCTCAGCGCGCCCGCCGCTTTCGATACCGAGATTTTCATGGAGGGGCAGGCGCAGCTTTTGGGCATTTCGATCGACAGCGATTGCCCGGTGGTGAACACGCCGTTGCGGCAGCTCACCGATCTCTTCTCAACCCTCCGTGCAGTCGTCGTGGGCGTGCGCCGCGATGGCACGCTATTCGCGCCCGAGGCGAAGGACCAGCTTTTCGTCGGCGATGATTGCTATGTCTTCTCGCATCACGACGACATCGCCCGCACGATGGAGATTTTCGGCAAGCAAACCACCAAGCAAGAGCGTGTCGTGCTCGTGGGCGGCGGCAATGTCGGCCTGACCGTGGCGCAGCACCTTGAGGCCGGGCCGCTGCGCGTGCGCACCAAGATGATTGAGAAGAACCGCAAATGCGCCGAGCGCGCTGCCGAAGGGTTGGAACGAACAATCGTGCTCAATGGCGACGGGCTGGATGCGGCGCTGCTGGCCGAGGCGGGCATCAGCCGCGCCGATGCGATGCTGGCGGTGACCGACGACGATAAGACCAACATGCTGTCTTGCGTCCGCGCCAAGGCCGAGGGCTGCCCCTATGTCATCGCGCTGATCAACGACCCGACGCTGGTGCCGCTGATGACCCACCTTGGAATCGACGCCTATATCAACCCGCGCGCCACGACAGTGAGTTCGATCCTGCGTCACATCCGCCATGGCCGGGTGCGGGCGGTCTATTCCATCGGTGACGCCGAGGCCGAGGTGATTGAGGCCGAAGTGCTGTCAACCTCGCCCCTTGCGGGCAAGAAAGTCTCGGAAATCGACTTCCCCGAAGGGGTTTTGATCGGCATGCTGCGCAAAGAAGGCAAGGTCATTCGCCCCTTGGGCAGCACGCGGATCGACGAAGGCGATGTGGTCGCCCTCTTTGCTCTGGCCGAGGATGTGCCGCGGGTCGAACAGCTTTTGCAGGTCTCGATCGACTTTTTCTAAGCGCAGGAGCGCCTTTGTGACGCAACCGACCCGCATAGGCCCGGCCGGCATCCGCCGGGAGATTGTGCAGCTGCCACTGTTCTTGCAGCTGTTCGGCGTCTCCGCCCTGTCGATGATCTTGCCGTCGATCCACGGGCTGGTGATGAACGATCATTTGGCCAGCCGCGCCTTTCTTTATGCGGGGCTTTTGGGGCTTGTGGCCTTCACGCTGATCGCCATCGCCCATGCCGGGCGCAAACCTTTGGACGGGGCGCTCGGGCCGCTTTTGTCGTTGCTCTCGGCCTTTGTGTTGCTGCCGGTGTTCTTTGCGGTGCCTTTTCTTGAGGCGCTGCCGACGACGCGTTTCGTGAATGTTTATTTCGAGATGGTCAGCGCCCTGACCACCACTGGGGCCACCATGTTCAACCCCGAACGGTTGAGCGACACGCTGCATCTGTGGCGCGCGCAGGTTGGCTGGATGGGCGGGCTGCTAATGTGGGTCACGGCCTCGGCCATTCTGGCCCCGCTGCATTTGGGGGGCTTTGAGGTCACGGCGCAGGCCGAGCCGGGGCGGCCTGATGACCGGATCAACACGCGGATGGGCCGGATCACCCCGCGCCAACGGCTGCTGCGCACCACGCAGGCGCTGCTGCCGATCTACTTCGGGCTGACACTTCTGCTGTGGCTCTTGCTCGTCATCGGGGGAGAGACGGCCTTGGTGGCGCTTTGCCATGCCATGTCGGTCATGGCGACCTCGGGCATCTCGCCCATCGGCGGTGTGGCTGAGGCGCAGGTCGGCGTGACGGGCGAGGCGGTGATGATGCTCTTCATGCTTTTCGCCCTGTCGCGGCTGACCTTTTCCAAGGATACCGTCACCGCAACCCAAGGCGGGCTGATGACCGATCCTGAGTTTCGCATCGGGCTTTTGGTGGTGATCGGTGTGCCGCTGCTGCTGTTCGCGCGCCATTGGATTGGCGCTTTTGAGGTGGAGGTCGAGGTCGACGGCACCCGCGCCTTGCACGCGCTTTGGGGCGGGCTGTTCACGGTGCTGTCCTTCCTGTCGACCACCGGTTTCGTCTCTGAGCATTGGGCCGATGCGCAGAATTGGTCGGGGCTGCGCACGCCGGGGCTGGTGCTCATGGGGCTTGCGCTGATCGGCGGCGGGGTGGCCACCACGGCGGGCGGGGTGAAACTGCTGCGGGTCTTTGCGCTTTACCAAAACGGCGTGCGCGAGATGGACCGGCTGGTCTATCCCAACTCCGTCAGCGGGGCGGGGGCGGCCGGGCGGCGTTTGCAAAGCAACGGGGCTTTCATCGCTTGGATCTTCTTCATGCTCTTCGCCATGTCACTGGCCGGGGTGACCCTGCTGCTGACCCTGACCGGCGCCTCCTTCGATGCGGCAGTCGTCATGTCGGTGGCTACGCTCTCCACCACGGGGCCGCTGATCGAACATGCCGCCGACAAACCCATTCACCTGATCGAGCTGGGATTGGCGGCCAAAGTCATCCTCAGCGGTGCCATGGTGCTGGGGCGGCTCGAAACCTTGGCGATTATTGCGCTGATGACCCCGAATTTGTGGCGCGCTTGACACGTTTGCCCCATGATCCGCCCTAGTCCACTGATATTGGGGCTGGAAACTCACGCTTTCGCACTCCATACTTGAGGCAATGGGGGGGTCCGGTACGCGGACGCCAGCAAGAACAAAAGGCGAGACTACGATGGCGTCAGACAGACAGAACCTTCAGGATGCGTTCCTAAACCACGTTCGCAAGACCAAAGTACCGGTGACAATTTTCCTGATCAATGGCGTCAAATTGCAGGGCGTCATTACTTGGTTTGACAACTTCTGCGTTCTGCTGCGCCGCGACGGTCAATCGCAACTTGTGTACAAACACGCGATTTCGACCATCATGCCGAGCCAGCCGATCAGCCTATATGAGGGCGAAGACGCTTCTTGAGCCGTCCAGCATTTCAGATCGACAACAGCGACGGGCCCCGCGTAACGCGCGCTTGGGTGCTGCATCCTGATATCAAATCCGACAACGACCGGCGCGCGCCCGAGCCCGCGCTGGCCGAAGCCGTGGCACTGGCCGAGGCGCTGCCTGAGCTTGAGGTGGTGGGATCCGAAGTTGTGCCCCTGCGCACCGTTCATGCCGGGATGCTCTTCGGGAAGGGCAAGATCGAGGAGCTCGATCAGCGCATGAAGGGGGCAGAGGTCGAGCTCGTGCTGGTCGATGGCCCCGTGACCCCGGTACAGCAGCGCAATCTTGAGAAGGCTTGGGGCGTCAAACTGCTCGACCGGACCGGGCTGATTCTCGAAATCTTCAGCGACCGTGCGGCGACCCGCGAAGGGGTGCTTCAGGTTGAGATGGCCGCGCTGAACTATCAGCGCACGCGGCTTGTCCGCGCATGGACCCACCTTGAGCGGCAGCGCGGCGGTTTGGGCTTTGTCGGCGGTCCGGGTGAGACCCAGATCGAGGCCGACCGCCGTGCCATCGACGACCAATTGGTGCGCCTGCGGCGCCAGTTGGAGAAAGTCGTTAAAACCCGCGCCCTGCACCGCGCCGCACGGGCCAAGGTGCCGTTCCCGATCGTGGCCCTAGTGGGCTATACCAACGCCGGGAAATCCACGCTTTTCAACCGCTTGACCGGGGCCGAGGTCATGGCCAAAGACATGCTCTTTGCCACGCTCGACCCGACCATGCGCAGCCTCGTGTTGCCCGATGGGCCTGAGATCATCCTCAGCGACACGGTGGGTTTCATCAGCGATCTGCCCACGGAACTCGTCGCCGCCTTCCGCGCCACGCTGGAAGAGGTTTTGGCCGCCGATATCATCTGCCATGTGCGCGATGTCTCCCACGCCGAGACCGAGGAGCAGGCGCAGAACGTGCGCGATATTCTCGCCTCTCTCGGCGTCCCGAAAGAGACCCGCAGTTTCGAGGTATGGAACAAGCTGGACCTGCTGCCCGAAGACCGGGCCGAGGCCATGCGCGCCCGTGCTGCGCGCAACGATGATGTGCTGGCGATCTCGGCCATCACCGGCGAGGGGCTGGAGACGCTGCAAGAAACCATCGCCGAGGCGCTGCAAGGTGCAGTGCGCGAGGCTGTGCTGACCCTCGGTTTCGCCGACGGCAAGAAACGCGCTTGGCTGTTCGCGCAGGACGTGGTCGAGGGCGAGCGCCAGACCGACGACGGGTTCGAGATCACCGTGCGCTGGTCCGCGCGGCAAGAGGCGGAATTCCAGCAAATTTGACGGGTTTGCCATGGGCGGTGAAATTTTGCCGCCCCCGGCATCGAATTCCGCGCGTCGCGCCGCATATGGTCCTATGACCAGAAACGGAGCGCGCCACATGACCCTCGTTATCCTCTACCTCTCAACCGTCGTCATCTTTCTCGGGCTGGACTATCTCGGGCTGACCTATCTCATCAAACCTGCGTTCGAGCGTGATATCGGCAACTGGCTGTTGGATGAATTCCGCATCGCCCCGGCGCTGATCTTCTATGCCTTCTTCGTGGCCGTGGTGTTGTGGTTCGTCTCTTGGCCCGCGATGGTGCAGGATCATTCGCTGCTCTGGGTCTTTGGCAATGCGTTGCTGATCGGGGCGATGGGCTATGGCACCTATGAGTTCACCAATTTGGCGACGCTCAAGGATTGGACATGGGCCATGGTCGCGCGCGACTTCACTTGGGGCTCGGTCCTGACCGGGACGGCGGCGACGGCGGGTGTGGCGATCACCCGCGCCTTTACCTAACGGCCCGTTTCGGTCGACCAGCGCCATGCGCCGGGTTGCAGCCCGGCCAGCGTCCAGTCGCCCACGCTTTCACGGATCAGCCGCAGCGTGGGCAAGCCAACATGGGCCGTCATGCGCCGCACTTGCCGGTTGCGCCCCTCGCGGATGGTGATGCGCAGCCAAGCGTCGGGCACCGTTTTGCGAAAGCGCACCGGTGGGTCGCGGGGCCAAAGCGGATCGGGCGCGTCGATCTGGTCCACTTGGGCGGGCTTCGTAAGGCCGTCCTTCAGTTCGACACCTTTGCGCAGCGCGTCGAGCGCCGCGGCATCCGGCGTGCCTTCGACCTGCACCAGATAGCTCTTGGGCCGTTTGTATTTGGGATGCGCGATGCGGGCCTGCAGCGGGCCGTGGTCGGTCAGCACCAAAAGCCCTTCGCTGTCGCGGTCGAGCCGCCCTGCGGGATAGAACCCCTTTTCATCGACATAGGCGGAGAGGGTGGGCCGGGTGCTGCCTTCGGTGCCTTTGTCGGTGAATTGCGACAGCACGCCATAGGGTTTGTTCAGCAAGATTACGCGGGCGGTCATTGGGCAGGCTCCAATCGGGTCACGCCCACGGCGGCGGCGCGGGCCAGTTCGGCGTCCAGCGACATCGGGATATATTCGCCCCGCCGCCAGAGTTGCGCCATATCATCGTAATGCCGCGACAGGAAATGCCCCGATTGCCCGGTTGAGGTGACAAAGACCGAACTGTCGGGATCGGCGAAATCGTAAACCCCGCGATAGCCCGCGCCGTGAACGTTAAAGAAGGGGTCTTTGCCCGTGCCGCGTGTCAGCCCGCGTTGCAGGGTGTTGTCCCCGCCCGAGGTCGACTGCCGGATGTTGACGAAATAGCGCAGCAGCGGCACGTCGCCCAGCACCGGGTGGTCATGGGTGGCCTGATGCGCGTCACCCCAGCGGAGGGATTCAAGCTGCGTGCCCCATGTCTCGTTGATCCACAACAGCGCGTCGTCGAGCGCCAGCCGCGCCATGTCGTGGCAGGTCTCCACCGGGGCGGATTGGCGCACGTCGCACCATTTCGCGGCGCCCTGCACATCGCGAAAGGCGCGTTCGATGAAGAGCGGCTGGATATGGGTGAACTTCTCGGCCAGCGGTCCCAACTCATCGCGGATCAGCCGGTCCTGCAGGGCGCGGATCCACGCGGCATAGATCAGCGGCTCGGGCAGGTGTTCGTTCATCTCACCCGACCAACCGGCGAGCAGGTCGAGCGCGCGCTGGCGCTGGCGCTCCGGCGTGCCGTCGGGGGCGGCCTCTCCGGTGAACCACAGCTCGGCGCCGATGAGCGGTAGCAGCGACCGGGCTGTGGGGCTGACGGTATCAAGCTGCGCTTCGATGAAACTATCGCGGGTATGCACCTCGCGGTTCTGCATCAGCCGTTGCCAACGCTGCACCCGCTGCGTGTCGCCCCAGACAAAGGAGACGTGGTTGGGGAAGGGGCGGTCGACCGTCTTGTTGTTGGTATTGCCAAGGATGCCGCCTGCGGGGGCGATGAATTCGGGGTTCGCGGTATAGGGCAGCATCCCGTCCCAGCGGTTGGCGGCGATCCAACCGGGGCTGGGCATGCGCCCTTCGCTTTGGTGATTGGCATCGCGGCGCGGCATGGCGCCAATGGTCTTCATCGCGATGGTATCGCGGTCGACCAGCGTGAGGTTCTGCGCGGGCGCCACATAGTCGGTCACGGCATTGATCGCCTGCTGCACCGATTTCGCGCGCATCACCTTCATCGCGGCGGCGAGCGAGGTGTCCTCTTCGGTAAAGAGGGTTGAGGCGACAGAGGCCACATGCCCCGGCGGGGTGATGCTGCCAAGGTTGTAGTGGCTCCCGGGCAGCACCGGGCCATTGTCGGTCCAACGCAGGGTGACAGTGATCGGATCGGCATCGGCGATATTGATGATCGACGCGCGTTTGCGGAACTTCTTGAACCCGTTGGGCGTGCGGTATTCCTCGGCGTTGTCGGGGTTCAGCTCTTCGATATAGACGTCTTGATCGTCGACATAGGCGGTGGTCAGCCCCCAGCCCAGATCGGCGCTGCGGCCCGTGAGCACCACCGGCATGCCCGGGATGGTGCCACCGATCACGCCGCCGGTCTCAAGCTCCAACCGGGCGAGATACCAGATCGCGGGCGCGGTGAAGCCCAAATGCGGGTCATTGGCCAAAAGCGTGCCCCCCGCAGCAGAGCGCGAGGGCGCGGCGGCCCAAGCGTTGGAAGCCCCGGCGAAGGCCTGCCGTTTGAAGGGCGACAGCGGGTGGCGCGCCATCGGCGCTGCGGCGGCGTGGCGGCGGCTGACCTCGGGGAAGAGGGCGGCATATTCGGGCAGGGCGGCGACCCCGCTGCCCGGCGCTTCGGGCAGGATGTCGCGCAGACGGTCCGGGTCGCTCAACTCTAGCGAGACACGCGCGCGCAGCACTTCGGCCTCCAGATGGCCCGACATTTGCAGGCCCATGAGCTTGGTGATCGCCAGTGAATCCGCAGGCCGCCACGGGGCCATGGGCGCATTGAAAAGCCACATCTCGGGCGCACCGCGGCCCAAGGCTTCGGTGTTGATCTGGTCGAGGCGCGCGTTGATCCCGGCGGAATAGGCCTCAAGCGCCGCTTCGGTTTCGGGGTCGAGCTTATCCGCCGCCGCCACGGCAAGCCGGTAGATGTCATAGCGCCGCATCAGCTTGTCGGTGGTGATCGTGGCGGTGCCGAAGACCTCGGACAGACGCCCCTGCGCGGTGCGGCGCAGGGTGATCAATTGCCACAGCCGGTCTTGGGCATGGGCGAAACCGAGGCCGAAAAAGACATCCTCATCGCTCTGCCCGAAGATATGCGGCACATTGGCATTGTCGCGCACGATCTCGACCGGGGCGCTGACGCCCGCGACCTCGACCGTATCATCATAGTCGGGCAGGGACCGCGCGGCGAACCAATAGACCAGCACCAAAACCAAGACGCTCAGCGCGACGAGAAACACCGCCAATCGGATAAGCCAGCGAAACATCAATGCCATCGGGGGATCCTCGACTGGCGCGCAGATTGACCGGAGCGCGCAGGGTGGTAGGTGTAATGACAGGGAATAACGCAACTGAATGACAAGGAAAAGCACATGGCAAAGCTCGCGTTTTTGGGACTGGGGGTCATGGGGGCTCCGATGGCGGGGCATCTGCAAAAGGCGGGCCACGATGTGACCGTCTACAACCGCACCGAAGCCAAGGCAGACGACTGGGTGAAAACCTATGGCGGCGCCATGGCCAAGACCCCGCGTGCGGCCGCAAAGGATGCGGATTTCGTGATCGCCTGCGTGGGCAATGACGACGATCTGCGCTCAGTCTGTTTGGGGGAAGACGGGGCCTTTGGCGGCATGACGGCAGGGGCGATCTTTGTTGATCACACCACCGTTTCGGCGGCCGTGACGCGTGAGCTTTATGCCGCCGCCGATGAGGCGCAGGTGAGCTTTGTCGACGCGCCGATCTCAGGCGGTCAGGCGGGCGCGGAAAACGGTCAATTGTCGATCATGTGTGGCGGCGACGAAGGCGCTTTTGACCGGGCGCTGCCGATCATGGAAGTCTACGCGAAAATTTGCCGCCGCATTGGCGACAGCGGCGCGGGCCAGATGACCAAGATGTGCAACCAGATCGCCATCGCCGGTCTGGTGCAGGGCCTGTCTGAGGCGCTGCATTTCGCCAAGAAGGCGGGGCTTGATGGCCGCGCGGTGGTCGAGGTGATTAGCCAAGGCGCGGCAGGCTCATGGCAGATGGAAAACCGCTATGAGACCATGCTCGACGACAAGTTCGATCACGGCTTTGCAGTGGATTGGATGCGCAAGGATTTGGGCATCTGTCTCGATGCGGCGGATGAGACGGGGGCGAGCCTGCCGGTGACCGCGCTGGTCGATCAGTTCTACAAAGACGTGCAGAAGATGGGCGGCGGGCGTTGGGATACGTCGAGCCTGTTCAAGCGGTTGCAGAACCTCGGGTAACGCGCGACCGGCCGTTTAGCCCATTGCCCCAAACAAAAACGCCCGGCTTAAAGCCGGGCGTTTGCTTTCCGCAGGCGCGGGTAGCCCTTAGGGAATGATCCGCGTGTATTTCGTGCCTTCCAGCGTCGCGCCGATGCGCAGGCCCGCGCGGCCAAAGACGGCGGCCAGCACAGGGGCCATCACGGTCGTGGTATCGGCGTTCACGCTGTCGCCCTTGTCGGAGATCACATATTCCAGCCCGGCACCCGCGGCCCAGCCGGGCGAGCGGCGGAATTCGCGCAAGGCAGGTTCGGTCATGAAGAACAGCACATGCGCATATTGCTGCGCGCCGATCTGCAAGCCGCCCGAGGCTTTGGTCACCGAATAATAGTCCACCGTCACGTCGTTCACGCGCAGCGCGCCGCGCCCGTAGGCACCGCCAAAGCCGAGGCCCGCTTCGGTCACCAGCGGCATGACCAACATGCCATTGGCCTTTTCGGCCAATTGCCGGGTGTTGGGATAGCCGCGGTACATCTCGGCCAAGGTCGCGTCCACGCGCGCGTCGATCATCGCGCTGCCGCGTCCGCCCACGCCATTGCCGCAGGCCGCGGTCGCGCCGAGCGCCGAAAGGGCGCCCAATGTCACGAAGCGCCGGTTATATGTCTGATTGGTCATCTTTTCTGCCTGTATATTCAAGATCGGTTGCCTGCTGCCGGTTTTCCCGACTTATGCGCGAGATTACGCATAATCACGCGGCTTGTCATGTTGATTGGCCCCTTTGCGCAGATTTACGCCCTTAGGTCACGCGCTTTTGAGCAAAAGCCGGGCGACATCGGGGGCGAAATAGGTCAGCACGCCGTCGCAGCCCGCGCGTTTGAAGGCCAGAAGGCTCTCCATCATCGCGCGTTCGCCGTCGATCCAACCTTGGTCTGCCGCGCCCTTAATCATGCTGTATTCGCCCGAGACCTGATAGGCGAAGGTCGGCGCGCCGAAGGCGTCTTTCACCCGGCGGCAAATATCAAGGTAGGGCATCCCCGGTTTCACCATGACCATATCCGCCCCCTCCGAGAGGTCGCGCGCCACCAGCCGCAGAGCCTCATCGCTGTTGGCGGGATCCATCTGATAGGTCTTCTTGTCGCCGGTCAGGGCCGAGGAGGCGCCGACCGCGTCGCGGAAGGGGCCGTAGAAGGCACTGGCGTATTTCGCGGCATAGCTCAGGATCAATACATCCTGATGGCCGGCTTCTTCGAGACCTGCGCGGATCGCGCCGATGCGCCCGTCCATCATATCCGAAGGGCCGATGATATCCGCCCCTGCTTCGGCCTGTGCCAGCGCCATCTTGACCAGCGCCTCGACCGTGCGGTCGTTCACGATGATGCCGTCTTCGACGAAACCGTCATGGCCGTTGATGTTATAGGTATCGAGCGCCACATCCGTCATCACCACCATCTCCGGCACCGCGTCTTTGATCGCGGCGATGGCGCGGTTGGTGGCGTTCTGCGGATCCCATGCGCGGGCGCAATCCTCGGTCCGGTCTTCAGGCCCGGTATAGGGGAAGACGCAGACCGTGCCGATGCCCAGATCCGCCGCCGCACGCACCGCCGGGACCAGCGTGTCGACCGAGCGGCGCATGACACCGGGCATGGAGGGGATCGGCTCTTCCACGCCTTCGCCTTCGCGCACGAAAACCGGCCAGATCAGATCGCCCAATTGCAGGTCATTCTCGCGCACCAGCGCGCGGATACCGGCATTGGCACGGGTGCGGCGCAGGCGTGTGGCGGGGAAGGGGGCGTGGACGGGTTGCATCAATTATACCTCAGAATGGCTTGGCAAGGGCTTGCCATGTATTTTTGAACGCCTCAACCCTATGAATTGTCGCGCCGGACCGCTAAGAGATCCGAACTCAATATTCGGACGAGCACGCCTTGGACTGGTATCAAACCCTTTTCGAAATGATCGACATGCGCTCTTTCTCGAACCTTTGGTTCTGGATCGCGCTGGCTGTGATGTGGTCAACGGCAAGCCACTGGGTGCTGGGCGTGCCCTTCGACATGGTCCTGCGCGCCCGGCGCTATGGCGGAGAGGCCGAGGCCGATCTGGAAGACATCGTGCGGATCAACGTGAACCGGATGCTCTATATCTCGCAGGTCTCTGGGCTGTGGCTCTTGGGGCTGGGGTTCTTCGCGCTGACCTCTCTGGTGCTTTTGGGGTTCGTCTATGGCATCGAATTCGCCCAAGCCTTGCTGCTCTTGGGCTTTCCCATGTCGCTGGTGGGGCTTTTGAGCCTGTCGACCGCGCGGCTCATTCGCATCGAAGGGTCGACCGGTGAGGTGCTGCGGCGGCGATTGATGCGGCACCGGCTTTACACCCAGATCATCGGCATGGTCTCGATCTTCGTGACCGCGCTTTGGGGAATGTATCAAAATCTAAGCATCGGCCCGCTGGCGGGTTGACAGCCCCCCTCCGAGGGCCAATTGAGACCCGATGAACGATCCGCGCAATATCACCCTCTCCGGCGTTCCCGAAGGCTATGATGCCCGCGCCATCCTCGATGAAATCGCCAAGGGCGGCCAGCCGGTGGTCCATGTGGCGCGCGATGACAAGCGCATGGCGGCGATGCAGGCTGCCTTGCGGTTCTACGCCCCCGACATGCCGGTCGTCACTTTCCCGGGGTGGGATTGCCTGCCCTATGACCGGGTGTCACCCAATGCCGATATCTCGGCCCGGCGGATGGCAACGCTGGCGGCGCTGGTGCATGGGATGCCCGATCAGTTCGTCCTGCTGACGACCTTGAACGCGGCCAGCCAACGCATTCCCGCCCGCGACACCCTGCGCGACGCGGCCTTTGCCGCCCGCGTGGGCAGCCGGATCGACGAAAAGGCGCTGCGCGCGTTTCTGGTGCGCATGGGCTTTGTGCAAAGCCCCACGGTGATGGAGCCGGGCGACTACGCGGTGCGCGGCGGGATCATCGACATTTACCCGCCCGGCGATCTTGGTCCGGTGCGGCTTGATCTCTTCGGCGACGTGCTGGATGGCGCGCGGCGGTTTGATCCGGCGACGCAGCGGACCACAGAAAAGCTCGATCTGGTCGAGCTTGCCCCGGTGAGCGAGGTCATCCTCGACGAGGCCGCGATCACCCGGTTCCGCCAGAACTACCGCATCGAATTTGGTGCAGCGGGCACCGACGATCCGCTTTACGAGGCGATCAGTGCGGGCCGCAAACATCAGGGTGCGGAGCATTGGCTCGCGTTTTTCCACGATGATCTGGAAACGCTTTTCGACTATCTGCCCAAGGCGACGGTCACTCTGGACGATCAACTGACCCCGATGCGGATTGCCCGGTGGGAAACCATCGAAGACCAGTATGAGACCCGCAAACTGGCGATGAAGACGCGCTCGAAGATGGACAGCGTGTACAAACCGGCCCCACCTGAGGGGCTGTACCTGACCGATGAGGCCTGGACCCAAGCGTTGCTGGATCACCGCGTCATCCAGTTCAACCCGCTACCGCAGCCCACGGGCCCGGGAGTGCTGGATGCAGGCGCGCGGCTCGGGCGCAACTTCGCCCCTGAGCGTCAGCAGGAATCCGTTAGTCTTTTCGGTGCTTTGGCCGCGCATATTAAAGCAAAGCTTGAAGCTGGGCCGGTGCTGATCGCCAGCTACTCCGAAGGCGCGCGGGAGCGCCTGACTGGGCTGATCGAAGACGAAGGTCTGGCCGAGGCGATCCCGGTGATGGATGCCACCCGCATCGGCAAGCGCGGGCTGCATCTGGCGGTTTGGGCGTTGGAGCATGGGTTCGAGGCGCCGGGGATGACGGTGATCTCCGAACAGGACGTGCTGGGCGACCGTCTGATCCGTGCGCCAAAACGCAAACGCCGGGCCGAGAACTTCCTGACCGAGGCGCAAAGCCTCAGCCCCGGCGATCTGGTGGTTCATGTCGACCACGGCATCGGGCGCTATCACGGGATGGAGGTGGTTACCGCCGCCGGGGCCGCGCATGAGTGCCTTGTGCTGGAATATGCCGAACAGTCAAAGCTTTACCTGCCGGTGGAGAATATCGAACTGCTGTCGCGCTACGGCCATGAGGAAGGGCTTCTCGACAAGCTCGGCGGCGGGGCATGGCAGTCGAAAAAGGCCAAGCTCAAAGAACGCATTCGCGAGATGGCGGACAAGCTCATCCGCATCGCCGCCGAACGCAGCCTGCGTAAAGCGCCCGTGCTCGACCCGCCGCCGGGCATGTGGGACGCCTTCTCGGCCCGTTTCCCTTACACGGAAACCGACGACCAGCTCCGCGCCATCGGTGATGTGATCGACGATCTGACCTCCGGCAACCCGATGGACCGTCTGGTCTGCGGCGATGTGGGTTTCGGCAAGACCGAGGTGGCGATGCGCGCGGCTTTCGTCGCGGCCATGTCGGGCGTGCAGGTCGCGGTGATCGCGCCGACGACCCTGTTGGCGCGGCAGCACTACAAGAGCTTCGCGGAACGCTTCCGCGGCTTCCCGATCAACGTGCGGCAACTCAGCCGTTTCGTCTCGGCCAAAGAGGCGGCGGCGACGCGTGAGGGGATGGCCAAGGGCACGGTCGATATCGTGATCGGCACCCATGCGCTGCTGGCAAAGGGGATTCGTTTCAACGACCTCGGCCTGTTGATTATTGATGAAGAACAACACTTTGGCGTCACCCATAAGGAGCGGTTGAAGGCGCTGCGCACGGACATCCACGTGTTGACCCTCACCGCCACGCCGATCCCGCGCACTTTGCAACTGTCGCTGACCGGCGTGCGCGATCTGTCGATCATCGGCACGCCGCCCGTGGACCGCCTGTCGATCCGTACCTATGTCAGCGAGTTCGACGCGGTGACTATCCGCGAGGCGCTCTTGCGCGAGCATTACCGCGGCGGGCAGAGCTTCTACGTGGTGCCGCGCGTGAGTGACCTGCGCGAGATCGAGGAGTTTTTGAAGGCACAACTGCCCGAGCTTTCTTACGTCGTGGCCCACGGCCAGATGGCGCCGGGGGAGCTCGACGACCGGATGAACGCTTTCTACGACGGTAAGTTCGACATTCTGTTGGCCACGACCATCGTGGAATCCGGCCTCGACATCCCTACCGCCAACACGATGATCGTGCACCGCGCGGATATGTTCGGGCTGGCGCAGCTCTATCAGATCCGGGGCCGGGTGGGGCGCTCAAAAACGCGCGCCTATGCCTATCTCACGACCAAGCCACGCGCCAAGCTGACCGACACGGCCCAGAAACGCCTGCGGGTGCTGGGCAGCCTCGACACGCTCGGCGCGGGCTTCACGCTGGCCTCCCAAGACCTCGACATTCGCGGCGCGGGCAACCTGCTGGGCGAAGAACAGTCCGGCCAGATGCGCGACGTGGGTTTCGAGCTTTATCAGTCTATGCTGGAAGAGGCGATCGCCAAGATCAAGGCAGGCGAGCTTGAGGGGTTGTCCGAGGCCGACGAGCAATGGGCGCCGCAGATCAACCTTGGCGTTCCGGTGCTGATCCCCGAGGACTATGTGCCCGATCTCGACGTGCGGCTTGGCCTCTACCGCCGCCTGAGCGAGCTATCGACCAAGGTCGAGCTGGAAGGCTTCGCCGCCGAGCTGATCGACCGTTTCGGCAAGCTGCCGAAGGAGGTCAACACGCTGATGCTGGTGGTGCGGATCAAGGCGATGTGCAAACGCGCCGGGATTGCCAAGCTCGACGGCGGGCCAAAGGGCGCGACGATCCAGTTCCACAACGACAAGTTCGCCTCGCCCGAGGGGCTGGTGAAGTTCATTCAGGACCAGCGCGGGCTGGCCAAGGTCAAGGACAACAAGATCGTCGTGCGCCGGGATTGGAGGACGGATGCCGATAAGATCAAAGGCGCCTTCGCCATCGCGCGCGATTTGGCCGAACATGTGATCGCCAAGGAAAAGACCGCGAAAAAGGCCAAGGCGAAGGGCTAAACCTTTCGAACGGCGGCGGTTATTCCGCCGCCGCCGGCTGCCGGTTCTCCACCCGCCCCATGTAGAGCATCAGCGCATAGGCTGCGATTGCCATCAGCAGCATGGCCAGCGCCAGCGGCTTGGTCGTGCCGTCGAACATCAACCCCACGGGGGAGGCGATCAGCGCCGCCAGCACGGTGGAGATCGCCCCCACGACCGAAGCCGCCATGCCTGCGATATGGCCCATCGGCTCCATCGCGATGGCGTTGAGGTTGCCCAATGTCAGCCCCGCTTGGAAGAACAGGCAGGTCTGGAAGAACACGAATGCGGCGAAGCCGTAAGGGTCGGGCAGGGCGCCGAGGTTTAGGAAATACATGGCTCCCGACAGCAGGATTTGCACGCCCAAGGCGATGGTCACCAGCCGCCGCATGCCGTAGCGCACGACCAGCAGCGCGTTGATCAGGCTGGCGCTGGCCGCCACCACGGCGATGCCGCCGAACCACAGTGGGAAACTTTCGGCCCGGCCATAGACGGTGTCATAGATCGGCTGGACCAGCATCAGCATCGAAAAGAGCATCGCCATGGCAAGCGACTGCACGAGGATCGACAGGCGCACCGTGGGGTGGCCCACCAACTCGCGCACCGCGCCAATGATCAGCCGCGCCCGCAACGGGCGGCGGTCTTCGGGGGCGAGGGTTTCGGGCAGACGCAGGGCCATCCAGATGACCGAGATGAGCGAGAAGGCCATGAAGGCGATGAAAATCGCGCGCCAGCCCGCCGTCAGGATGATGCCCGCGCCCAGCATCGGGGCCAAGGCGGGCACCAGCGCGAAGACCATCATCACCACCGACATGATCCGCGCCATCTCGCGCCCCGCATAGAGGTCACGAATGATCGCCACGGCGACCACACGCGGGCCAGAAGCGCCAAGCCCCTGGAAGATGCGTGCTACGAGCATGACTTCGAGAGAGTTGCTCATCCAAGCGACAAAGGCCGAAAGACAATAGAGCGCCGCCCCGCCGAAGACCACATTGCGGCGGCCGAATGCATCCGACAGCGCGCCGCTAAAGAATGTGCCCAGCCCCATGCCCAGCACGAAGGCTGTCAGGATCAGCGGGGCGCGGTGGGCCATCTCGGGCGAGAGTTCCGCCGCGATCTCGGGCAGGGCGGGCAGCATCGCGTCGATGGAAAAGGCGATGGTGGCGATCATCATCGCGATAAGGCCGACGAATTCGATCCGCCCCATGGAGAATTCTGGTTTTTCGGTGGTCACGAAGGCGCACTCCGGCGATTGTCCCGAACGACGGATCCGTTTGGGCAGGATTCAGGGAATAACTTGTGGTTGCGCTCTCGATAGTCGAGAACGCTTAACTTGGCAATGATTGCCGCCCTGTTTAGCCCTGCTGATTGGTCAGATCGGCAATGACCTGCGCCCATAGCTCGGGCGGCTGCGCCCCGGGGACGGCATGGGTGTTGGCAACGATGAAGGTCGGCACCGAGTTCACGCCCATCTTGCGGCTATGGGCATCGCGGTCGCGGATGTCCTGCGCGTCGACATCGGATTTCAGCAGGCGGGTGACCACGGCGGCGTCCATCTCGATACTGTCGGCGATATCGGCCAGCACTTCGTCGTCACCAATGTCGCGGGCATCGACGAAATAGGCTTTGAAAAGGGCAGAGACGGCGGCGGTCTGGCGGCCTTCGATCCCGGCCCAATGGATCAGACGGTGCGCGTCCAGCGTGTTAGGCGTGCGCTGCATGGCCTCGAAGTTGATATTCAGCCCGGCCTTCTCGGCATGTTCCACAACCGGTGCATAGGCGCGCACGGCGCCTTCCTTGCCGCCGAACTTACGTTCAAGATAGCTGCGCCGGTCCATGCCTTCGCGCGGCATGTCGGGGTTGAGCTGGAACGGGTGCCATTCGATGGCAAAGGGGTGGTCGGGATGGTCTTGCAAAGCGCGGTCCAGATGCGCCTTGCCGATATAGCACCACGGGCAGATCGGGTCTGACATGATATCGAGTTTGATCGCTTCGGCCATGATGCGCCCCATCTATTGCTGCGCAATGGGCATAGCGGGCCGGGGCCGGTATCACAAGCGGGCAGCGTTGCAAGCGCCCCGGGGCGCGGCTATAGCAAGTCCATGACAGATACGCCGCCCCGTTCCCTGATCCAGATCGCCCGCGAAAGCGGCGCGAGCGAGACCGCCCCGCCGGTCGACCTTGGCGCAAGGGTGCGCGAGCTGCGCAAGGCGCGTAATTGGACGCTGGAACAGGCCGCGCGGCAGGCGGGGCTGGCGCGCTCGACCTTGAGCAAGATCGAGAACGGGCTGATGTCGCCCACCTATGACGCGCTGAAGAAGCTCGCCGTGGGGCTAGAGATCACCGTGCCGCAGCTTTTCACCCCGCCCGCGGGGGAGAAGATCACCGGTCGCATGGCCGTGACCCGCGCCGAGGAAGGCGCGCCCAAGGCCACCGGCACCTATGAGCATGTCCTACTGGCCGACGCGTTGCGCAAGAAGCAGATGCTGCCCTACCGCGCCCGCATCCGCGCCCGCCGGATGGAGGAGTTCGACGGCTGGGTGCGCCACGACGGGGAGGAGTTCCTCTATGTGCTGACCGGCATGGTGCGGCTTTTCACCGAGTTTTACGAACCCGTCGACATGCGCCGCGGCGATAGCGCCTATTACGACGCCACCATGGGACATAACGTTGTCTCGCTCAGCGATGAGGATGCGACGATCCTCTGGGTGACCTCACTGGTCTGACCCCTCCGCCGGTTGCCACCACCAGACCTCGGGCATGAAGTTCGGCCCATCGCCGTAAAGCGGGATCGTATCAGGGTAGGCCATGCGCGCGTCATGGGCGATCAGCCCTTCGTCGAATTGCCAAAAGGGGATGACATAGCGCCCTGCGGTGAGGATACGGTCGAGCGCACGGGTGGCGGCGACGAAATCCGCCGTTTCGCGGGCCTGCAACATCCTGTCGATCATCGCATCCACCGCCGGAGAGCGCACGCCCATGAGGTTGCGTGTGCCGGGCAAATCGGCGGCCTCCGACCCCCAGTAGAAACGCTGCTCCGTGCCGGGGCTGAGCGATAGGGCGCGGCGGAAGGTCGTCATGTCGAAATCATAGCTGTTCTGCCGTGCAACGAATTGCGCATCATCCACGGTTTCGATCTCGGCGGTGATGCCAAGCCGCTTGAGGGCCTGCGTGTAAAGCTCTGCAATCGCTAGGTTTTCACGGCTCCCCTTGGACAGCAGAATGGTAAAGGTCAGCGGCGTGCCGTCGCCCCGGCGCATGACGCCGCCTTCGGCCTCATAGCCTGCGGCATTCAGCTGCTGCATCGCGGCGCGGATGCCCGCGCGGTTGCGGGCAGAGCCGTCACCCACCGGCAGCCGATAGCCATCCACCGTGCCGGGCGGCAGCGTGTCGGCGTAATCGGCCAGCAGATCGAAAACCCGCCCTGACGCCGGACCGTCGCGCATGGCAAGGTCGGAGTTCGAGAAATAAGAGGTGATCCGGGGCAGGGTGCCGCCGGTAAGCGTCTCGTTAATATACTCGAAATTGAAGGCCGAGATCAGCGCGTCGCGCACCCGCCAATCGTCGAAAGGCGCGCGGCGGGCGTTCATGACAAAACCGGTCATGCCCGAAGGTTTGCTATGCGGGAAGGTCGATTTCATTACCTCGCCGCGGGTGATCGCGGGGAAGTCGTATTGCGTGGCCCAAGTCTCGGCGTTGAATTCGCGCACGGCTGAGATCTGACCGGCCTTGAAGGCTTCGAAGAGCACATTGGCATCGCCGTAAAAGTCGATCTTTACCTCATCGTAGTTATGCGTGCCTTGGCGAAAGGGTACGTCCGCACCCCAGTAATCGGGGTTGCGCGTCAGTGTGACATGACGGCCCGCCTGATAGTCGGTGATGGTGTAGGGCCCGCTGCCCAATGGGATTTCGGACAAAGGCGCATTGGCGAAGTCCTGCCCCTCCCATTGCGCCTTGCTGAGGATGGGGCGCATTCCGGCGAGCAGGGCAAGCTCGCGATTGACGCTGTTGAAAGTCATGCGCAGGCTGCGCGGGCCGGTCTGTTCGATACTGTCGATCTGTTGGCGCAGCCCGTGGTAGCGGGGGTGGCCTTCGGTGCCGAGCAGATCGAAGGAAAAGATCACATCCTCGACCGTGACCGGCGTGCCGTCGGAAAACCGCGCTTCCTCGCGCAGGGTGAATTCCACCCACGCGCGGTCTTCGGGCACTTCGATCGTCTCGGCCAGCAGGCCGTAAAGCGCGAAGGGTTCATCCCAGGACCTCCCCATCAAGGTCTCATGGGTGAAATGCGGCAACTGCCAAGGCGCGGTGCCCTTGCGGACGAAGGGGTTGAGGCTGTCGAATCCCCCGGTATTGCCCAGAACGATTTCACCCCCCTTGGGGGCTTCGGGGTTCACATATGGAAGGGCGTCAAAATCGGTCGGCAGAGCAGGTTCGCCATACATGGCGATTCCATGTTGCGGGGCAGCCCATGACGCCCCCGAGAGCAGAATCAGTGAAGAAAGGGCCGCAACGCCCCGTGCTTTCGAGAAAAATTCCCAGCTCATTTTTGAAACAATCACGATCTGCCCTTATTTTGTTGGAGTTATTCCATACCCGCGGATTCTCGCCTTATCAAACTTTTAGCTTGGATTGTGAGCGTGAAAGGCGTATACAGAGGTCACTGCTCGATAGGTTTCTTGCCTGTATGAAACCTGCCTCAATAACTTACGCCCGCCTCGCGCGGGCGTTTTTTTTTGGCCAATTTTCACCGACCCTTAAGCTCCTTCGCGCAAACCCTTTCCCTTTGGCGCGCGCGCAGTACATGATGCAGGCGCAGCATGAACAAGGAGACGCGCCATGGCTTTCACCATCGACCTGTCCGGCAAGACAGCCGTCATCACGGGATCGAACTCTGGAATCGGACTGGGCATCGCCTGGGAATTGGCGCGGGCCGGGGCCGATATCGTGTTGAACTCTTTTACCGATGACGAGGCGGATCATGCGCTGGCGCAGGAGATTGCGCAGACATGCAACGTAACGGCCCGCTACATCAAGGCTGACATGTCCAAGGGGGCGGAGTGTCGGCGTTTGATTGCCGAAGCCGGGGTCTGTGACATTCTGGTGAACAACGCTGGCATCCAGCATGTCGCGCCAATCCCTGAGTTTCCGGCCGAGAAATGGGACGCGATCATCGCGATCAACCTGTCGTCGGCCTTTCACACCACCGCCGAGGCTTTGCCGATGATGCGCAAAGCGGGCTGGGGTCGTGTGATCAACATCGCCTCGGCCCATGGTCTGACCGCATCGCCCTATAAATCCGCCTATATCGCCGCGAAACATGGGATCGTCGGCCTCAGCAAGACCACAGCGCTAGAGACGGCGAAAGACCCGATCACCTGCAACGCGATTTGCCCCGGCTATGTGCTGACCCCGATCGTTGAGAAGCAGATCCCCGACACGATGAAGGAATACGACATGAGCCGCGAAGAGGTGATCGAACAGGTCATGCTCACCCGGCAGCCGTCGCGCGAATTCGCCACTGTTGAGCAGATGGGCGGCACGGCTACTTTCCTATGCTCGGATGCAGCGGCGCAGATCACCGGCACGACGATTAGTGTCGATGGCGGCTGGACGGCGTTGTAAGCGCCGTGGCGGTCAAGAAACGCATCAACCTCGCCCTCCAAGGTGGCGGCGCCCATGGCGCTTTCACTTGGGGGGTGCTCGACCGGCTGTTGCAGCGGGACGATCTGGATATCTGCGGGATCTCGGGCACCTCGGCGGGGGCGCTGAACGGGGCGGCGCTGAAATCGGGGATGATCTCGGGCGGTCGCGAGGCCGCGCGGGAAAATCTCGATTGGCTTTGGGCGCAGGTCTCTGGCATTTCGGACCTGCGGCTGTCCCATTGGCTGGCGCCTTTCGGTTTGGACAAGCTCAGTCAGGCGATGGAATATTCGCTACCCATGGCAATCTCGGATTCCCTCACGCGGGTCGTGTCGCCCTATGCTTACGGCCCGTTCTATCGCAATCCGCTTGAAGATGTCGTGGCGCGGTTCGACTATGGCAAAGTGGGCGCGCATAAGCCGCCGTTCTTTTTCGTCTGCGCCACACGGGTCCGCAACGGTAAGATCCGGGTGTTTGAGGGGGATGAGATCGGGCCTGATGCATTGCTCGCCTCGGCCTGCCTGCCGACGATCTTTAAGGCGGTTGAGATTGACGATGCCCAGACCGGCCAGCGCGAGGCGTTTTGGGACGGGGGTTATACCGGCAACCCGGCGCTGTTTCCGCTGTTCCGCGATGACCTGCCCGAAGATATCGTGGTGGTGAACATCAACCCGCTCGACCGCGAAGACCTGCCGGTCACGCCGCAGCAAATCCAGAACCGCATCAATGAGATCAGCTTTAATTCCAGCCTCTTGCGCGAGATGCGGGCGATTGACTTCGTTCAGCGGCTGATTGCGGATGGCACCCTGCCGGAAGGGCGGATGAAGCGGGTGCACATGCATATGATCGCCGATGACGCGCTGATGGCTCAGCTGTCGGTGGCAACGAAACTGATGCCCAACCCGGCGGTGATCCGGGCGCTGCATGAGGCAGGCGTGGCGGCGGCGGATTGGTTTCTAGAGGAGCACTTCGACGATCTGAATCAGCGCAGCAGCGTTGATCTACCCGCGATGTTCGGCTGAGTTTTCAGGGTCCGACAGCGCCAGCGCCTCGGGCAGATCAGCACCGGGGCGCGGCGGATAGACCAGCCCGGCAGAGATCACCAGCTTCGCCGCGTCTTCGACGCTCATGTCGAGTTCGATCACATCCTCCCGCGGCAGGAACAGCAAGAAGCCCGAGGTTGGGTTCGGCGTGGTCGGCAGAAAGACCGAGAGCATCTCGCCGCCCGCGTTGGTGCGGGCCAAGACCTCTCCCTTCGCCTCTGTCGAGATGAAGCCAAGCGCCCAGATCCCGCGCCGGGGGTATTCGATCAGGCAGGCGGTCTCAAAGCTCCGCTCGGACTGGGCGAAGATCGTCTCGGAAATCTGTTTGATGCCGGAATAGATCGTCCGCACGACGGGGGTGCGTTCCACCAGACTTTCGGCGAAGCGGATCATCGAACGGCCGATCAGCCCTTTCGCGGCCCAGCCTACCATGACGGTGAAGATCAGAAAGATCACCACCCCAAGGCCGCGCACGTTGAACTGCATCGACGGGTCGAGCCCCAAGAAATCTTGGAGCAGCCGGTCGGGATGGTAGGCTTTGGGCACCAGCGGCAGCACGAAACCGTCGATCCAGCCGACCACGCTCCAGATCAGCCAGATGGTCAGCCCGACAGGCGCAATCACGACCAGACCGGTCAGGAAAGACGCGCGCAGCCTTGCGACAAGGCTGCGCCGAACCTGCGTTGGGTCGGGATCAAAAGGTGTGTTCATCTGCGCCGTTTTCCGAAGAGTTAATCGCAATATAGCTAAGGCGTATGCCCCGGCCCGGCAATGGCTCCGCGGTGTTTTTCGCCTTTAACGCGGCAGGTTGACGAGGTTTGCGGCGATCTTGGCCCCCAGCCGGGCATTGTTGCGCACCAGTGCGATATTGGCGGTGAGCGAACGGCCCTCGGTCAGCTCAAAGATGCGTTGCAGCAAGAAGGGGGTCACGCCCTTGCCGTGGACGCCTTGGGCATCGGCCTCAGACTGGGCCTGCGCGATGATCGGGGCCAGTTCGGCGGCGGGGATTTCCTCCGCCGTGGGGATCGGATTGGCCACCAATTGGCCGCCGGGCAGGCCCATGGCGGCGCGGGTGCGGTGGGCTTTGGCAAGGGCAGCGGCATCATCGAGGCGCAGCGGCGATTGCAGGTCCGAGCCTGCGCTCCAGAAGGCGGGGAAGCTGTCTTGGCCCACGGTGATGACCGGCACGCCTTGGGTTTCCAGCACTTCCAGCGTCTTCGGCACGTCGAGGATCGCCTTGGCGCCCGCCGCGATGACGGTGACGGGGGTTTGGGCCAGTTCCATGAGGTCGGCGGAGATGTCAAAGCTGTCTTCCGCGCCCTTATGCACGCCGCCGATGCCGCCGGTGGCGAAGACTTCGATGCCCGCTAGATTGGCGGCGATCATGGTGGCGGCGACGGTGGTTGCACCTGTCCCGCCCGAGGCGATGCAGACGGCCATATCGGCGCGCGACAGTTTGGCCACGTCCTTGGCTTGGGCCAAATCGCTCAGTTGGTCATCGTCCAGACCGATGTGCAGCGCGCCGCGGATCACGGCGATGGTGGCGGGAACGGCCCCTGCGTCGCGGATGTCCTGTTCGACCTGCCGCGCCACTTCGAGGTTTTGCGGATAGGGCATGCCATGGGTGATGATGGTGCTTTCCAAGGCCACGATTGGCGCGGCGTTTTCGCGGGCCTTGGCCACCTCGGCGCTGAAGGTCAGGGGCAGGGCGGATGTGGCGGTGGTCATATCTTGGTCTCTCCGGAAACGTAAAGGGCGGCGGCATCAAGTGCTGCTTTGAGAGCGGTTTGCGCAACGGCACCGCCAAGTTCAGCGGCCACATGGGCCGCCATGAATGTATCGCCTGCACCCGTGACCCGGGCGACATGCACCTGCGGCGGGGTGAGGGTGATGATCTCGTCGCCTTGGCCCACGGTGGCGGGGTTGCCGCCGTCGGTCACCACGGCGCGGCGTGCGCCACGGGCCAGTAGGGCGCGGGCGGCGGTGGGGGAATCGTCAAAACTCGACTGGCAAAGTAGCCCGGCCTCTTCGAGGTTCACATAAAGCGTGCCGCGTCCCGCTTTGAGGAAGGGCGTCAGCCGCAGCGCCTTGCCGGGAGAGGCGGGCGCGACGCGCAGGTCGGCCTTTGCCAACAGCGGGCTTTGCGCCATGCGGGCCAGCAGTTCGACGGTCAGGTTGCCATCAAGCGCCACGGCCCCTTCGTAGGGGCTGGGCAGGCTGCCATCCTCCAGCGGGCGCAGGATCTTGTCGCCCGCAGCCTCCAGCGAATGGGCATCGGCAATCGCGGCGATCAACCCGTTGGACCCTTCGACGGCCATGTAACGGTCGGTCGGCAGATCGTCCGAGCGGTAGACGTGATCGGTGATCAGCCCGCGCAGGGCGCAGGCGGCGATCAACTCATCTCCTTCGGCATCGCGCCCCACGGCGGAAAGCAGCGCCGGCGTTAGCCCAAAGCGCGCCAGCGCCATGCCGATGTTCAGGGCCACGCCGCCGGGCAGGCGGGTGATCCGCCCCGGCATGTCAGAGCCTTGGCGCATGGCGTTTTCAGAACGGCCGATCACGTCCCAAAGGACGGAGCCGATGCAAAGGATGTCAGCTGTCTTGGTCATGCGGCGCTTCTAGCCGCCAAATCTCCCCACGCGCAAGCGGCGTTATTGTGGCACCGCGAATGTCAGCGTCGCCCAGAGCGTTTCCCAGACCGGTTGATCGGGGTCGTAGCCCGCGCTCGCTTGCGCCTCTGCTGCCGCGCGCAGCACCACCGCGTCAAAGAGGTATTCATGCCCCGCCGTGACCGGAACTAGTGCTTCGCCTGCCGCATCGGTGCGGTGAAGGGTGATGGTCACGCTGTCATCTGGAGCGCGGTCGAACACTTCGATTTGCGCGTTGGCGCGAGGGGTGCCCTGATAGAGGAGGGCCACCTTCATCTTACCTGCGAAATCTGCGGCATAGGGATTCGTCAGCGCCACGAACTCCGTCGCCATGCCGTTGGGCGCATCCTGCCCTGCGCCCGCGCCGAGGGCGATCAGGGTTTTGACGTGGCGGGTGTAGCTCTCGACGACCTTCTCGGTCGACCAGCCGTTCGCGCGGTGATCGCTTTCGGCCTTGGGGAAATCCTTATGCTTGGCGAAACGGAGGAATTTGTCAAAGTCCTCATAGGTGACTTTGGAGGGCGTCGTTTCGGCCACCGCCACGACCAGCGCGTCACCCTCGGGCGCGGGGAGGCTCAGGGCAGGGCTGTCGCCCGCGCGCGGCGATAGCGGGACCTCTTTCCCGCCGATTTTGACCTCGAAACGCGTGAGCCGGTTGGGCAGATAGGGAAAGGCCGCGCCGGTAAATTCCTCACCATTGCGAAAATGCGCCGCGATCTTTTCACCGCTTTCCACTTGATAGTTCACCGGCGACAGCCAGTATTCATGTGCAAAGGCAGGCGCTGCCGATAAGATACTGAAAATAATAGCGGACAACTGGGATAGTTTCATGAAGCGAACTTTCATTTTGTTAAGATCCAAGCTGGCGTTGCTGTGGCTGTTGTCAAGCGCGGTACTGCTTTCGGCAGGCGCTGGTGCACAGGCGCATGAGGTCAAACCCACCATCGCGGATCTGACCGTCGCCGAAGGGCGCGCGGTGTTGGCACTTGAGATCAACCTCGAAGCGCTCTTGGCGGGTATCGACCTCGACACCGTCGAAGACACCGACAATGCCGAGAATGCGGGTGATTACGATGCGCTGCGCAGCCTGCCCGCCGCGCGCATCGTCGCCCGCGCGCCCGAGCTTTTGCCCAACTGGAACAGCCTGCCGCTACTCAGCGTCGATGGCGCCGCCGTGCCGTTGGAGAGTGTGACACTCGAGGTGCCCGAAGGGATCGACGCCGAACTGCCGCGCGACAGTCAATGGCGACTGGAGGGCGCAGTGCCTGCAGGCGCCGAAGAGGTACAGGTGACATGGCCGGATGGCGCGGGCGCACTGGTGCTGCGCCAGCAAGGGGTGGAGGCGCCCTATACCGGCTATCTGTCGGGCGGTGAGACCAGCCCCGAAATCGCACTTGGGGGCGGTGATGCCGAAAGCGGCTGGCAGGCTTTCGTCAGCTACATCCCGGTTGGGTTCGACCACATCCTGCCCAAAGGGTTGGATCACATTCTATTCGTCTTGGGCCTGTTCTTTCTGTCGACCCGACTGCGGCCTTTGATCTGGCAGGTCACCGCCTTCACGCTGGCCCATACGGTCACGCTGGCGCTTGGCGCTTTGGGCTGGGTTAACGTGCCGGGGGCCATCGTCGAGCCGCTGATCGCCGCTTCGATCACCTATGTCGCGGTCGAGAATATCTTTCACTCCGCCCTGAACCGCTGGCGGCCTTTGGTGATCTTTGGCTTTGGGCTGTTGCACGGGCTTGGCTTCGCCTCGGTGCTGGGGGATTTCGGCCTGCCTGCGGGGCAATTCGTGCCGGCGCTTATCGGCTTCAATATCGGGGTGGAACTGGGGCAGCTGGCAGTAATCGCCATCGCCTTCGTACTGGTCGGCTGGGCGATGAATCGCGACTGGTACCGCCGGGCCATCGCTGTCCCCGCCTCCTGCGTCATCGCGGCGGTCGGGGCCTATTGGTTCATCGAACGGGTGTTTTTGTAAGCGAGCGGGCAGCCCTTAACCGGGCTGCCCCAAGGGCCGCTTAGCCCTGCATGGCAGCGATCAAGGTGGCGAGTTCGGCCACCGGATCGTCCTTGTCCCAAATCTCGGTCCCGATGCCGAAAAAATCGGTCCGGGGGGCGAGGTCGCGGATCATGTTGATGTCAAGCGCGCCTTCGGCGACGACGGGCACTTCGATGACTTCGGACCACCACTGAAACAGATCGGCCTCGGCAAAGCTTCCATCGCCAAGCGCGCTGGCTTGGGTCGGGCCAAAGCTGATGTAGTCTGCCCCGGCTTCGCCTGCCGCCATCCCCTCATGCCGCGATGTGCCGCAAAAGGCGCCGACTATGGCATCTTCGCCCAGTTCTTTGCGGGCATGGCGCACGGTGCGGGCCGCATCGCTAAGGTGCACCCCGTCAAGGCCGAGCTTTTCGACCAGCAGCAGATGATCCGAGATCACCAAGGCCACGTCGCGCGCATGGGTCACTTCGCGCAGCGCGTCACCGGCGCGGGCAAGGCGGTCTTCATCCCGGGTCGAAAGCGCCATGCGCACACAGGCGACCGGATGGGCGTCGAGCACGGCGGCGAGTTGCGCGGGGAATTGGCTCAGCTCAACTTCGGGCGGGGTGATAAGGTAAATCTGCGGCTGTTCTGGCGCGTCCATGGTCACTGTCCTTAATCGGGTCTGGGAGCCTGACTAGCGCAGGGCGTTGCAAAAGAAAACGGATATGCGTGTGTCGCGCGGGCTTTCTTGCGGTGCGCAGGCGCAGGGGCTATGAGGCGCGCATGACAGAGACATCCTCCTCCCCCGTTCAGCCCGCGCCGATCCCGGCCATCGTGCTTGTCCGCCCCCAGATGGGCGAGAACATCGGCGCCGCGGCGCGCGCGATGTGGAATTTTGGCCTCGATCACATGCGGGTCGTGGCCCCGCGCGACGGCTGGCCGAGCCAATCCGCCGTGGCCATGGCCTCGGGGGCGGGGCGGCTGTTGGACGAGGCACAGCATTGCGCCGATCTGCCCGAAGCGCTTGGCGATTGCGATTTCACCTTTGCCACCACGGCACGCAGCCGAGACCTGACCAAACCGGTCTACAGCCCCGAAGCCGCGATGCGGTTAGCGGCGGAAAAGATCGCTTCGGGTCAACGGGTTGCGGTGCTGTTCGGGCCCGAGCGGGCAGGGCTTGAGAATGATGATATCGCGCAGGCCAATGCCATCGTCTCGGTCCCGGTGAACCCAAAGTTCGCCTCTCTCAATCTCGCGCAATGCGTGCTGTTGATGTCTTACGAATGGATGCGGGCGCAGGGCGAGGTGACCCATGAGGTCGTCGAGATGGCGGGCACCGATTGGGCCAAGGGCGCCGAGGTTGACCATTTGGCGCGGCATTATGAGGAGCAGTTGACCGAGGCCGGGTTCTTCTTCCCCGAGCATAAGGTCGCCTCGATGAAGCTCAACCTTCGCAACATGTGGTCGCGGATGCCGCTGACGCGGGCGGATGTGCAGATGTTGCATGGCATCCTGCGGCAAATGGTCCGCTGGAAGGAGAAGGGCTGAGGGACTGAGGGCCATCGGCTGCCCGTGGGGTGGCGATCCTGAAGGTTTTTCTGCCACTTTATGGTGCAGCATCAATACTTTGCCGCAGTGTCGCGCTTGTCCTTGCTAAATCGCCTCCCCGTGGGGCGGGCAGGCGATGGCCCGGCGCCTTCGGCTTGATTCCGGGCCGGGGTTGGCGGCGCATGCGGCAACATAACCCACCCCGCTAGACCTTTCTCTGCCCATGTCATACCACTCTATCCAAACGGAAAAAGAGGCGCGCCATGGCGGAGAAACGCAAACTGTTCGAAGAGGTCGGGACTGACCAACCCAGCCGTGCCCCGGTGCAGACCGGCACGATCGACAAGGGCCGGGGCGGCGCGCGCGGGCCGATCCGGGTCTGGCTGATGATCCTCTTTGCGCTGGTCTTTGTCATGATCGCCGTGGGCGGGCTCACGCGGCTCACTGACTCCGGCCTCAGCATCACGGAATGGCGCCCGGTGACCGGTGCCTTGCCGCCGATGAACGAGGCCGACTGGCAGTCTGAATTCGAGAAATACAAGCAGATCGACGAGTTTCAGGTCCAGAACTCTTGGATGGAACTCTCTGATTTCAAAAGCATTTACTGGTGGGAATGGGGGCATCGGCAGCTTGGCCGGGTGATCGGCCTCGTCTGGGTTTTGGGGTTTCTCTACTTCCTCCTGCGCCGGCAAATCCCTGTGGGCTGGACCAAACGGCTGCTCTTTATCGGCGCATTGGGCGGCGCGCAGGGGGCGATTGGCTGGTGGATGGTCGCTTCGGGCGTGACCAGCGGGCAGGGGGTGACGGATGTGGCCTCCTACCGTTTGGCGACGCATCTGGGGCTGGCCTTTGTCATCCTTGGTTTCATCACTTGGTATGTGCTCTTGCTCGGCCGCAGCGAACGCGACCTGATTCAGGCCCGTCGCGCCAAGGAGGCCAAGCAATTTGGCATGGCAACAGGTCTGTTGCACTTCGCCGCACTGCAGATCCTGCTGGGCGCCTTGGTCGCAGGGATTGACGCGGGTCGCTATTTTGTCGACTGGCCGCTGATGCAGGGGCAGTTCTTCCCGCCCGAGGCATTCGACATCACGCCGACATGGCGGAATTTCTTTGAGAACCCGGGGTTGGTGCAGTTCATGCACCGGATGGCGGGCTATCTGCTTTTCGCTTTCGGGGTGGTCGTCTGGCTGCGCGGTCGCCGCTCGGCCCATGCCCGCACGCGCTTTGCTTTCAACGCCGTGATGGCGGCGCTGTCTTTGCAAGTGGTTCTGGGCATCACCACCGTGCTCTATGCCGCGCCTGTGCATCTGGCGCTCGCGCATCAGGCGCTGGCCGTGCTGCTTTGGGTGCTGATCCTGCGCGCGCGCTTCCTCGCGGCCTATCCCGTCGCCACATCGCTGAGAGGCTGAGACATGACTGCATATGATGATTTGATGGCTTTTCAGCGCGACACCGAGGCGCTGGCGCAGGTCGCAGGCCGTTTCGGCTGGGATCAGGAAACGGTCATGCCCCGAGGCGCGGCCCCGCAGCGGGCCGAGGAGATGGCGGCGATGGAAAGCGTTCTGCACGCCCGCCGCATCGACCCGCGCATCGCAGATTGGCTGGCCCAGATCGAGCCCGCTGCGTTGGACGCGGTCGGGCAGGCGAACCTGCGCCACATCAAGCGCGATTTTGACCGCGCCACCCGCGTGCCCGCCGATCTGGCGGCGCGTATCGCCCGCGTCACCTCCGCCGCCCAAGGCACTTGGGCCGAGGCCCGCGCCGCCGATGACTTCGCGGCCTTCGCTCCTACTTTGAAAGAAGTGATCGCGCTCAAACGCGAAGAGGGGGCCGCGCTGGCCGAAGGGCGCGGGATCGGGATTTACGACGCGATGCTAGAGGATTACGAGCCCGGCACCACGGCGGCGGACCTCGAAGCCTTGTTTGGCGCGCTGCGGCCAAAACTCTCCGAACTGCGCGCCGCCGTCCGCGAGGCCGAAGCGCCGCCGGTGTTGGAAGGTGTCTTTGACGAAGCGGCGCAGATGACCCTCACCGCCAAACTGGCGCGGCGTTTTGGCTATGATTTGGCCACCGGGCGCATCGACAAGGCGGTGCATCCCTTCTCCTCCGGATCGGGGCTGGACGTGCGGATCACCACGCGAACCAATGCCCTCGACCCGTTCAACTGCTTTTATTCCACGGTGCATGAGGTGGGCCATGCGGCCTATGAGCAGGGGATCGACGGCGCCTATCTGCTGACGCCTTTGGGCCGGGGCGTGTCGATGGGGGTGCATGAAAGCCAAAGCCGCATCTACGAAAACCAAATCGGCCGCAGCCGCGCCTTCACCGGGTGGCTCTTTGGTGAGATGACGGCGGTCTATGGCGATTTCGGCGTGCCGGATGCCGAGACTTTCTACCGGATCGTCAACCGCGTGTCCGATGGTTTCATACGGACCGAGGCGGATGAGCTTCAGTACAATCTCCATGTTCTGTTACGTTTCGATCTTGAACGGGCGCTGATGTCGGGCGACCTGCAGGTCGACGGCTTGGAAGCGGCGTGGAACGATCGCTTCGAGGCTGATTTCGGCTATCCGGTCGACCGCCCGTCAAACGGCGTCTTGCAGGACGTGCATTGGTCCGTCGGGCTTCTGGGCTATTTCCCGACCTATAGCCTCGGCAATGTCTATGCGGGATGCCTTCACGAGGCATTGCGAGAGGCTGTACCCGATCTCGACGAAGCCTTGGCAAGGGGGGATACGAGTGCTGCTACCGGTTGGCTGCGTGAGAACGTACAAAAGCATGGGGGCCTTTACGAGCCGCGTGAGGTAATCACCCGCACTTGCGGAAAGCCGCCGACGGAGGCACCGTTGCTGACCTACCTAGAAAACAAGTTCACGGAACTGTATGGAATTTAGGCATCTAAGATGGGGAACAAATCGCCATTTTGGATGTTGCTTAAACAACGGGCATCGCTATAATTCTTAACTATAGCTTAACATTTCGCCTTTGCGCTGGCTAAGATTATATGCGATGGTGCGGTGAGTTTAATTTTTGACGAGATACAGGAGTACCTAGATATGAAAATTCTTGCAACCGTGGCGGCGACAATCGCTCTTTCGGGTGCTGCTTTCGCTCAGACAACTTCTCAAGCAGCTGTGCTTGGTGCGTCTGACGATGCGGTCTATTCGCTTCAGGTTCAAGGTGCCAATGGTGTGGTTTATAACTGTAAGCCTGATCCGGTCACCGTAGACGGCAACACTGCGCGCGTTTGCGTGCCTGCCGCTGCAGCTGGTGCAGGGCTCTTTGCTGCTGGTGCCGGTCTTGGTGGCGGCGCGGCGGCAGCTGGTGCTGCTCTGGTTCTGGTTGCAGTCGCGGCGGGCTCCTCTTCCTCCACTGGGTCTACCGATTAATTCTTTGACAAAAGTATAAAATCTAGAGATTCTCCGCGCTAATTGCGCGGGGAATTTTTTGTTGTTTGAACTTTTGTTTAGAAATCCCCCGCCCCAAAGCATATGCATGGGGCGGGGGGCCACCGATCACTCAGCGGCGCTGTCACCCTCGACTTCATCTTCTTCGTTGCCCTGATCGGCGATCCAAGCCACGCTGACAACTTCCTCGTTCTTGCCGGTGCTGAACACTTTCACACCACCAGCGCTGCGCGAGCGGAATGAGATGCCTTCGACCGGCACGCGGATCGACTGGCCCTTGGAGGTCGCCAGCATCACCTGATCGGACATTTCTACCGGGAAGCAGGCGACGATGGGGCCGTGGGCCATGGCCTTAGTCCAAGCCGTCACGCCCATGCCGCCGCGGCCCCGTACAGGGTAGTCATGGGCCGAGGAGACCTTGCCCGCGCCCTTGGCGGTGATCGTCAGGATCAGATCCTCGGCGGCGGACATTTCGGCATAGCGCTCGGTGCTGAGCTGGCCAGCTTGAACCTGCTCTTCCTCGTCATCGCTGCTGTCCTCATCGGTCAGCCCCGCCATCAAGCGGCGCTGTTTGAGATAGGCGACACGCTCTTCCGAACTCGCTTCGAAGTGGCGGATCACGGACATGGAGACGAGGTTGTCGCCTTCGCCCAGACGGATGCCGCGCACGCCAACGGAGTTGCGCGAGTTGAACACCCGCACGTCGGTCGCCGGGAAGCGGATCGCACGGCCCGCGTCGGTCACCAGCATCACGTCATCGTCGTTCGAGGCGATGCGCGCGTTGATCAGCGTGGTGCCTTCATGCTCGCCTTCGAACTTCATCGCAATCTTGCCGTTGGCCTTCACATTGGTGAAATCCGACAGCTTGTTGCGCCGCACGGTTCCGGCAGAGGTGGCGAAAATCACCTGCAGGTCGTCCCATTCCTTCTCATCCCGGTCCACGGGCATGATCGCGGCGATTGAAACGCCAGTGGGGATGGGCAGGATGTTGACGATGGCCTTGCCCTTGGCGGTGCGCGCGCCCTGCGGCAGGCGCCATGTCTTTAGCTTGTAGACCATGCCATCGGTCGTGAAGAAGAGAAGCTGCGTATGGGTGTTGGCGACGAAGAGGTTGGTGACGACATCCTCTTCCTTGGTCTGCATGCCCGAGACACCCTTGCCGCCGCGGCGCTGCGCGCGGAAGTCGGCCAGAGGCGTGCGCTTGATGTAGCCGCCGGAGGTCACGGTCACGACCATTTCCTCGCGGGCGATTAGGTCTTCGTCGTCCATATCGCCAGACCAGTCGACGATCTCGGTCCGACGTGGCACGGCGAATTGCTCGCGCACCTCGCGCAACTCGTCCGAGATGATGCCGAGGATGCGCTCGCGGCTGCCCAGAATCTCAAGGTATTCCTTGATTTTGCCTGCCAGCTCTTCCAGCTCGTCGGTCACTTCCTTGACCCCGATCTGCGTGAGGCGCTGTAGGCGCAGCTCCAAAATGGCGCGGGCCTGCGCTTCCGACAGGTTGTAGGTGCCGTCTTCATTCGCCGTATGGGTCGGGTCGTCGATGAGCGCGATATAGGGCAGGATGTCCTCGGCGGGCCAGCGGCGGGTCATCAGCTTCTCGCGCGCTTCGGCGGCGTCGGCCGAGGAGCGGATGGTGGCCACGACCTCGTCGATATTGGTGACGGCCACGGCCAGACCACAAAGGATATGGCTCCGCTCACGCGCCTTGCGCAGGAGGTAGGCGGTGCGGCGCGCCACGACATCTTCGCGGAAGTCGATGAAGTAGCTGAGGAATTTGCGCAAAGTGAGCTGCTCAGGCCGGCCGCCATTCAGCGCCAGCATGTTGCAGCCAAAATATGTCTGCATCGGGGTGAAGCGGTAAAGCTGGTTCATCACCACTTCGGCGGTGGCGTCGCGTTTGAGTTCGATTACCACGCGCACGCCGTTGCGGTCGCTCTCATCCTGAACGTGGGCGATGCCCTCAATCTTCTTCTCGCGAACCTGTTCGGCGATCTTTTCGATCATCGTGGCTTTGTTGACCTGATAGGGAATCTCGTCGATGACGATGGCCCAGCGGTCTTTGCGGATTTCCTCGACCCGGGTCTTGGCGCGGATCACCACGCTGCCGCGGCCCTCAAGGTAGGCTTTGCGCGCGCCGGAGCGGCCCAGCATGATGCCGCCCGTGGGAAAGTCGGGGCCGGGGACGTATTCGATGAGCTGTTCGGAGGTCAGGTCCGGATCGTCGATCAGCGCGAGACAGGCATCCACCACCTCGCCAAGGTTATGCGGCGGGATGTTCGTCGCCATGCCAACGGCAATGCCGCCCGCGCCGTTGACCAGCATGTTCGGAAAGCGCGCGGGCAGGACGGTCGGTTCCTGCTGCTTGCCGTCGTAGTTGTCCTGAAAATCGACGGTTTCTTTGTCGATATCGGCCAGAAGATAGGCGGCGGGCTTGTCCATGCGCACTTCGGTATAGCGCATGGCCGCCGGGTTATCGCCGTCCATCGAGCCGAAGTTGCCTTGCCCGTCCAAAAGCGGCAGCGACATGGAGAAATCCTGCGCCATCCGCACAAGCGCGTCATAGATCGCGCTGTCGCCATGGGGGTGGTACTGGCCCATCACGTCGCCCACGGGACGGGCGGATTTGCGGTAGGGTTTGTCATGGGTGTTGCCGGTCTCATGCATCGCGTAGAGGATGCGGCGGTGCACCGGTTTCAGACCGTCGCGCAGATCGGGAATCGCGCGGCTGACGATCACGCTCATCGCGTAGTCCAGATAGGACGTGCGCATCTCATGCTCGATGGTCACCGACGGCCCGTGAAAGATGGGCTTTTCGTCTGCGTTTTCAGGGGTATCCGGCGTATCGGTCACGTATCTTGCCCACCATTTTTATGGTTCTATATCTTGGGGTTTTCTATAGCAGACGGGGCATATCAGGTGCAATGGCTGTGGCCGAAACGCACTGGCAGCACTTGGGGCGAAGTGCCAACATACTGTTTTCATTGAAAAGTAATTCTGACCGCGCAAACTTGTCCTACAGAGGCAGCAAGGGAGGCGCAACATGCCCCGCAGTGAAACCGAATTGATGCTGAAAGGTTACGGGCTGACCACGGCAGAGTTCTTTTACCACATGCCCGATTATAGCCATGTGCTGAACAGCTACATTTGGCAGGATTACGACATTGCACCGGACCATCCGCGCCTGTTCGAATTCGTCGAATTCTGGCGCACGGAGTTGGACGGTCCGCTGCATTCGGTCCGTTTCACCCATCGCAAGTTGATTGGCCCCGGCGAATGGCAAAACCAAGTGGGTGAGTTCACGCTACATTGAGCCCGCAGGGCAAAGGGCAGGGGCGTCAGGCCGAACAGCTCGCCCCGCCCAAAACGCAGAACTTCGCGCAATGCGGGTGGTTCAGGGCCACGTCGCGCTCTGCCTCGGCCAATGTGGTGCCGAGTTCAAACTCAGGGTCGTAGGGCAAGAGCGTGCAGGCCAGCACGGCGGGCTTCTCGGCCCCCTTGCGTTTGACCACCATCCGGGAGGAGGCGCACATCACCGCGTCAGGGGACTTGTCCAAGATGCCCCAGCAGGCGGTGGTGATTTCGGGCACCTCGACGGCCTCGTCCATCTCGGGGAAGAGGACGGTCATGGCGGGGTCTTGTGCGTCGATGTCAAAGCCGTGTTCGGCATAGAAGGCGGCATAGCCCGCGCGGCTGTCGGCATCGCTGTCGGCAAAGATCGACCGCCCCGCCACAGCCATGCGAAAGCCGTTGTCGCGGAGCCATTCCATGCCAGTCAGGGTCTTGTCGAAGGCACCCTCGCCACGTTCCGCGTCGTGCAGATCGCGGCGATAATGGTCGACGGAGATGCGGAAGGTCATCTTGCCGGGATAGGCATCCCGCAGCCGCAACAGCCCCTTTTGCACCGATTTACGCATCATCGGGCGCATCGCGTTGGTTAGGATCAACACCTCGTATCCGCGCTCTAGCGAGGCTTCGGTGATCTCGATCATCTGAGGGTTCATGAAGGGCTCACCGCCGGTGAAGGCGATCTCGCGCACCGGCCAGCTACGCTCCTCGATCTGGTCGAGGTAGTCGCGCACCTCATCCGCGGTGATATAGACGAGCGCGTCGTTCTTGGGGCTGGAGGCGATGTAGCAGTTCACGCATTCGATGTTGCACAGGGTGCCTGTGTTGAACCAAAGCGTTTCCGCCCCGCGCAGGGCCACGGTGGCGCGGGGTTCCCCCTTGGCGGTGACCGCCGGGTTCTGGAACTTGCCCTCGTTTGCTTGCGCAATATCTTTCATGATTGTTCCTTGCGTGATCCCGTGTGTTCCTGTTGTGGTAAGCTATTGCGGCGCACCCTAAAAGTCCAAGCACCGGGGCGCACAGTCTTGTGATGTAGGGAGAAATAAGTATGTTTGCGCTAACTCTGCCATTCTGCCCGGACAAGGATTAATCAATGGTTTCGCGTGTTATCCCTGTCGACCCCTTCGATCTTGTCATCTTTGGCGGCACCGGCGATCTGGCCCGGCGCAAGATTTTGCCGGGTCTTTATCGCCGTTACTGTGCGGGACAAATGCCCGAAGAGGCGCGGATCATCGGCGCTGCGCGCACCGAGATGGACGCCGCAGGCTACCGCGAGATGGTGGCCGAAGCGATTGAAGAGTTTGGCGGGAAAGACGCCTGCGACAACCTTGACGCCTTTCTGGCCAAGCTCGACTATGTCGCCATCGACGCACGCGGAGAGACCGGCTGGGCCGAGCTGCAAGAACTGATGTCCGGCAAGGACCGGATTGAGGTCTATTACTTCTCCGTCGCGCCGGGGCTTTTCGGTGATTTGGCGGAACGGTTGCAGCAATGGGGCATGGCGGGCGAAGAATGTCGCATTGTCGTGGAAAAACCCTTTGGCCGCGATCTGGAGAGTGCGCGCGCCCTCAACGCGACGCTGGCCACCTATTTCAAAGAACAACAGATCTACCGGATCGATCACTACCTCGGCAAAGAGACGGTGCAGAACCTCATGGCGGTGCGCTTTGGCAATATGCTGTTCGAGCCGTTGTGGAACCGCCAATACGTCGATCACATCCAGATCACCGTGGCCGAGACGGTGGGCGTCGGCGGCCGTGGGGAGTATTACGACAAATCCGGCGCGATGCGGGACATGGTGCAGAACCACTTGATGCAACTCTTGTGCCTGATCGCGATGGAGCCGCCCGCGCGTTTTGATCCCGATGCGGTGCGCGACGAAAAGCTGAAAGTGATCCGCGCGATTGATCCGGTGCTGCCGCATCACCTCGTGCGCGGACAGTATGAGGCTGAAGAGGGCAATGAGGAAGAAGCCCCCAGCTATCGCGATGCCGTCGGCAACCCACGGTCGCGCACCGAAAGCTTCGTGGCGCTGAAGGCCCATATCAGCAACTGGCGTTGGCATGGCACGCCGTTTTATCTGCGCACCGGCAAGCGCATGGTGGCGCGGTCGAGCGAGATCACGGTGGTTTTCAAAGACACGCCGCATTCCATTTTTGCCGAAGACGCGGGCCGTCATCGCAACGTGCTGTCGATCCGCTTGCAGCCGAACGAGGGCATCACTCTTGGCGTGACGATCAAGGAACCGGGGCCGGGGGGCATGCGTCTGGTCGATGTGCCGCTCGACATGACCTTTGCCGAAGCGCTTGGCCCCGATGGGGGCGATCAGGTCGATGCCTATGAGCGGCTTATCATGGACGTGATCCGGGGCAACCAGACATTGTTCATGCGCGACGACGAGGTTGAGGCCGCCTGGGCCTGGACCGATCCGATCATCCAAGGCTGGGAGGCGCGTCACGACGTGCCCAAACCCTATGACAGCGGCTCGGCGGGGCCGACGGATGCGACAGAAATGATGCGGCGCGATGGCCGTGAATGGCGAAAGGTATCCCCATGAACATCATCGAATATGCGGACCGCGAAATGCTGGTGATGAATGTCGCCAACAAACTGGCGGGCAAGTTGAAATCGGCGCTTTCGGGCAATGACCGCGTGTCTTTCGCGGTGCCGGGCGGCTCTACCCCCGGGCCGATCTTTGAGATGCTCAGCGCGACCGATCTGGATTGGAGCCGGGTGGATGTGATGCTAACCGATGAGCGTTGGGTGGACGTGGATGACCCGCTGTCGAACGCGCGTCTGGTACGCGAGCATTTGCTGAACGACCGTGCCGCGGCGGCGCAGTTCATCCCCTTTTTCCGTCCCGGGCTTTCTCCGGGCGAGGGGGCAGAGGTGGTGGCGCCCAGTCTGACGGATCATGTGCCGATCTCTGTCCTGCTGCTTGGCATGGGCGACGACATGCACACCGCCTCGCTTTTCCCCGGCGACCCGAGTCTGCCTGACGCTTTGGCCGCCGATGCGCCGCTGCTGTGCCCGGTCTATCCCGAAGGCCAGCCGACCGCGCGGGTCACACTACCGGCGCATGTGCTCGACGGGGCGCTGAACAAACATCTCGTAATTTTCGGGGATGAGAAACGCGCGGCCCTTGAGCGCGCGCAGGGGCTTTCCCCCGAAGAGGCGCCGATTGCAGCGGTGCTGGATGAAATCGAGGTTTACTGGGCGGCATGATGAACATTTGGCAAGACCTTCAAGAGCGGCAAAGTGCCGTGGCAGACCGCAAGATCACGGCACTGTTCGATGACCCGAACCGGGCCGAGAACTTCTCGCTGCGTACACAGCATATGCTGTTCGACTACGCCAAGACGAATATCGACGCCGAGACCCGCGCGGCACTGCTGCAAATGGTCGAAAACGCCAAAGTCACCGAGCGGCGCGATGCGATGTTCGCGGGCGCGCCGATCAATGAGACCGAGGGCCGCGCGGTGTTGCACACTGCGCTGCGCAATCTCGATGGCGGGCCGGTAGAAGTCGCGGGCGAAGATGTCATGCCGCAGGTGCGTGACACGCTGGCGCGGATGCGCAGCTTTGCCGATCAGGTGCGAGGTGGTGACATCACCGATGTAGTCAACATCGGCATCGGCGGCTCCGACCTTGGGCCTGCCATGGCGACCCGCGCGCTGACACCCTATCACGATGGGCCACGCTGCCACTTCGTCTCAAACGTCGATGGGGCGCATATCGCGGATACGCTGCGTGGGCTGGATGCCAAGAAAACGCTGGTGATCGTGGCCTCCAAGACTTTCACCACCATTGAGACCATGACCAACGCTCGCACGGCGCGGGCATGGATGCAGGACCATGGCGGCGATCCGGCGACGCAATTCGCCGCGCTCAGCACCGCAGATGACAAGACCGCCGAATTCGGGATCGACCCGGCTCGCGTCTTCGGTTTCGAGGATTGGGTCGGCGGACGCTATTCCGTCTGGGGGCCGATTGGGCTGTCGCTGATGATCGCCATTGGCCCTAAGGCTTTCGACAGCTTCCTGCGCGGCGCGCAGGAGATGGACCGCCATTTCTGCGCCGCTGATCCGGCTGAGAATATGCCGATCCTTCTGGCGCTGGTGGGCATCTGGCACAATCAAATCTGCGGCCATGCCACCCGCGCGGTGCTGCCCTATGATCAACGGCTTGAGATGCTGCCCGATTACCTGCAACAGCTTGAGATGGAATCGAACGGCAAAGGCGTGCAGATGGACGGCACCGACAGCCCGCGCCACACCGGCCCGGTGGTCTGGGGCGCGGCGGGCACCAATGGCCAGCACGCTTTCTATCAGTTGATCCACCAAGGCACGCGGGTGATCCCTTGCGAGTTTCTGGTGGCGGCGAAGGGGCATGAGCCGGAGTTGCAGCACCACCACGATCTGCTGATTGCCAATTGCCTTGCTCAATCCGAAGCGCTGATGCGCGGGCGGTCTTTGGACGAAGCGCGCGCCATCATGCGCGACGCGGGGCTTTCGGGCGACGCGCTTGAACGCCAAGCCCGCCACCGTGTCTTCCCCGGCAACCGGCCCTCGACCACACTCGCCTATGAAACGCTTGATCCCTTCACGCTGGGCCAGATCATCGCGCTTTATGAGCATCGCGTTTTCGTCGAAGGGGTGATCCTCGGCATTAACTCTTTCGATCAATGGGGCGTGGAACTGGGCAAGGAATTGGCCAAATCGCTTCAGCCGTTGGTCGAAGGCGAGGTCTCTGCCGAGGGAAAAGACGGCTCTACCGCCGGGCTGATCGGCTATATCCACCAGCATCGTGGCTAGGGGCTGCCCTTAGACCGGAACGAGGCACCGCGCGGGCGATAGCCGCCTGCGCGGTGCCGTCGTCCTGTCCGTCAGCGCTCTTACGACTTGCCGGAGGGGAAGGCTTGCAACTGCCCTGACCTTTGGACAGTCTCAAAGCAAATGATTGGAGGACCCCCTATGCTTGGCCAGATGATGACGCAGCCGCTGCTGATCTCAAGCCTGATTTCTCATGCCGAACGCTATCACCCCGAGGGCGAGATCATCTCGGTCTCGACCACCGGCGGGGTTGAGGAGACGAACTGGGGGCAGGTGGCCGAGAACGCGCGGCGTTTGGGTGCGGCTTTGACCGATCTGGGGCTGTCGCCGCAAGCGCGTTGCGGGACCATCGCATGGAACAATCGGCGGCATCTGGAAATCTACTTCGGCACCTCCGGCGCGGGCTTTGTCTGCCATACGATCAACCCGCGGCTCTTTGCCGATCAACTTGTCTATATCCTCAACCATGCTGCGGATGAGGTGCTGTTCATCGACAAGACCTTCGTCCCGCTCGTCGCCGCGATCCGCGACAAGCTGGAGCATCTCAAGCACGTCGTCCTGATGTCCGGCCCCGATGCCGAGGCTGCCGAGACACTACCGGGGCTGATTTTCTACGACGAATTGGTGGCTTCGGGCGATGCCGGGTTCGACTGGCCCGATCTGGATGAGAACACGGCGTCGAGCCTTTGCTACACCTCTGGCACCACGGGCAATCCCAAGGGCGTGCTCTATTCTCACCGCTCGACCGTGTTGCATTCCTTTGGCATCAACATGGCCGACAGCATCGCGATCTCCGCGCGGGACATCGTGATGGCCGTGGTGCCGATGTTCCATGTCAACGCTTGGGGCTGCCCCTATGCCAGCGCCATGACCGGCGCGCGAATGGTGCTGCCGGGGCCGAACCTTGATGGGGCGTCTTTGGTGGGGCTGATCGACAGCTACCGCGTCTCTCTGGCGCTCGGCGTGCCGACGATCTGGCAGGGGCTCTTGGTGGCGGCCAAGAAATCCGGCAGCGAACTGCCCAGCCTAGAGCGTACCGTGGTCGGTGGTTCCGCCTGTCCGCCGTCGATGATCAAGGCGTTCCGCGAAGACTATGGGGTTGAGACGATCCACGCCTGGGGCATGACTGAGATGTCGCCAGTGGGCAGCGTCAACAAACCCTTGGCGAAACACGGTGAATTGCCCGAGGATGCCCAGCACAAGCTGCGCGAGAACCAAGGCCGCCCGGTCTTTGGCGTCGAACTTGAGATCTGGGACGACGCAGGCAAGCCGCTGCCCCACGACGGCGAAACCCAAGGTGCACTGGTCACCCGCGGGCATTGGATTTTGGATGCCTACTACCAATCCGACCGCGACAGCACCCTGCGCGATGGCTGGTTCGACACAGGCGATATCGCGACGATGGACGCCGACGGCTATATCACCATCCGTGACCGCGCCAAGGATATCATCAAGTCGGGCGGCGAATGGATCAGTTCGGTCGAGTTAGAGAATATCGCCATCGCCCACCCCGATCTGGCCGACGCCGCCGTCATCGGGGCCACCCATCCCAAATGGGACGAGCGCCCGGTTCTAGTCGCGGTGAAGGCCGAAGGGGCCGATCCGTCAGAGGCGGATATCCTCAAGGTTTTCGAGGATCAGATCGCCAAATGGCAGGCGCCCGACAGGGTGGTCTTCGCCGAAGCACTGCCGCGCAACGCGACGGGCAAAGTGCTGAAGCGCGACCTGCGGGACCGTTTTGGCGATGTGCTGATGCAGGGCGAGAGCTAAGATAATCCGCCCCGGTCCGCTTTGGGCCGGGGCGTTTTGCCGTCAGGCCGAACGGCGCATCTCACTATCAGCCACGGGTCGGGGCAGGGTCAGCCGGAAGGTGCTGCCCACGTCGACTTTGCTTTCAAGCGACAGGCTGCCGCCATGCAGGCTGGCCAATTGCTCGGCAATCGCAAGGCCCAATCCCAAGCCGCCGTTCTCACGCGACATGGAGCCGTCAACCTGCTGAAACCGCAGGAAAACCCGTTCGAGATTGTCCTCGGAAATACCGCAGCCCGTGTCGGAGACCGAGAAGGTGATCTCTTCGGCATCCTGCTGCATCTGCAGATGAATATTGCCGCTGCGGGTGAATTTGATCGCGTTTGAAATCAGGTTGTAAAGGATCTGTCTCAGGCGCACCGGATCGGCATTGGCGAGGGCCGTGCCATTGTCCTCATAGGTCAGGGTCAGCCCCTTGGCCTCGGCATCCGGGCGCAGGTCATCGGCGACGGAGCGGGCGATCTCGCTGGTCTCGATCTCTTGAAGATCAAGCTCCATCTTGCCGCGCGCGACCTTGGTCCAATCCAACAGGTCTTCGACAAGGCGCAGCATATGTTTGGACGACCCCGCGATGCCGCCCGCTTGGTCAGAGACGAAGTTTTGGAATTCATCGACACTGTGGCGAATGTCGGGCGTGGCATTGGCGCTGTTGTTCAACGCGGTCTGCAAGCGCCTGGCTTGGGGGAGCTTCTCGGCATGTTGCAAGAAGGTCGCCCGGCCCGAGATCACGGTCAGCGGCGTGCGCAGCTCATGGCTGACGTTGTTCAAGAACTCGGTCTTTTCGCGGTCCGCCGCCTTGGCCGCGTCGAGCGCGCGTTTCTCGGCCGTCACATCGGTCCAGATGCCCACGGTATAGCCATGCGGCGTGCGGGATTCCGTGACTTTGAGCCAGAAGTTATCTGAGACTTCCAGAATGAAGGCGCCGGTCGGGTTGCGGAACCGGGCGAGGCGTTTGGCAATCCATGCCTCACGCTCCTCGACCTGCTCAGGGTGCTGATGGCGGGCGACCCAATGGCGCAACAGCTCTTCGATGGTTTTGCCGGGGATCAGAAGGTCAGCGATTTCAGGGTGATACTCCAGAAACTTGCTGTTGACGGTGACAAGGCGTTCTTTCTCGTCAAAGGCGATGAACCCCTCTTGGATCGATCCAATCCCCTCAGCCAAAAGCGCATGGGCTTCCTGCTTTTTCAGCGTGACCCGGCGGAAGGCCCAGAGGCCTGCCATCAGCGCGATGGTCGCGATCAGGGCGAAGGCTACGAGGTAGGGGCTTTGCGGGGCATAGGGGGGCAGACCGTTGGCGGGGCTGGCCGTCGCCTCCCATGTCTTGCCTAAAAGCTCGAACCGGGTGCGCACGGGGGCTGTGGGGTCGACCGCCGCAGGCTCAATCTCAGGCGGCATGACGCCCGTGGGGAAGGCGCGGAGGCTATAGATGTAGTCGGCGGCCTGATGCGGGTTTTGATGCGGCTCGAACAGCCGGTCGGGCTGGAAGACGATGGACATCACCCCCCAAAAACGCGGCGCGCCAAGACCGATGGGGCGCTCGAACACCGGGTAATGCATGATGTAGCCCTTGCCGCCTTGAACGAGGTTCAGCGGCCCTTCGATGGTCGGGCTTTGGCGGCGGTAGGCATTGGCGACGCCGGAAAGCTGCGTCGGGATGTTCTTGTATTCCAGGCCAATCGTCTCGCCATTCTGGGTCTTGGGATAGCTATGGGTGATCTTGAGGTCCGGGGCGAGGGCGAAGGCCTGAATGCCGGGGTTCCGGTCGCGCAACTCCTTGACCAGCAGTTCGATCTTTTTGTCTTTGAAGGCCTCGCCGGAGAGCAGGATATTCTCGATGTTCTTGGTGACCAGAATGGTCTCTTGGAACTGGTGCTGCACTTGATTGCTGACTTCATGCAGCGTTTGCCGGGCGTCCTGACGGATGCTGCCGATATGCTGCTCGTAATCCAGTTTGACGATCGAATAGCTGATGCCGGCGACACAGCACAGCACGATGAAATTGACGATGATGTACGCCTTGGATGTCGCGTAGTCCCGAAACGCGTTTGCCACGCTTTTTTCCTTTGCCTCAATGCGCATCCGACATCGTTGGGCCATCTGCGCGTAAGTTACTTCCCTGTTGATTGCTACTTTTGCGGGCAATCATGGCGAAATTCGGACCAGATTAGGCTTTTCATGGGGGTGACCTTGGGGAACCCTGCGGGGCCTATGTGGGGCCATGTGGCGGGATCACAAAGGCGGAGGGGGGAGCGTGGAGCGGGTAACGAGAATCGAACTCGTAACTAAAGCTTGGGAAGCTGCCGTGATACCTTTTCACCATACCCGCGCGCTGAGGGTGAGATAATCGGCGCGCGGGGGAAGGTCAAGTCAGGGTTTCGTCGCGGTGACGAAATTGATCTCGGCAGGCAGGCGCAGGGGGCCGTCTTTCGCATAGGGGCGCAGAGCTTCGGCGATGGTTTGCCGAAGTTCCGCGACCTGTGCCGGGCCCGCCTCGAAATGATTGATCGCGCCGCTGGCCGGGCCGATGTCGCACATCTGCTGGGCAAGGTCATCGACCGTGCCCGCGGGGGTGAGGTCAAGCCGTGTTACCTTGCAGGCGATATCGACAAATCCCGCCTCGGCGAGGATCGATACCACGCGTTCGGGGTCGCGAAAGGCGAAGGGGCCGGGGCCGTCGGGATCGCTTTTCGGCATGGCGCCAATGGTGGCCCGGGCCGCGCGGGCGGGCAGGGTAAAGAAAGGGTTCTCGGGGATTTGGCCCCAAGCGGCAAAGCTGAGCTTCGCGCCGGGGCTGAGTTGCGCGGCCATGCGCGTGAAGCTGAGCACCGGATCGGCAAAGAACATCACGCCAAAGCGCGAGATCAGCCGATCATAGGGAGGGGAAAGCGCTAGCGTCGTTGCATCACCGTGGTGAAAGGCGACACGGGGCAGGGCGGCGGCCCGTTGCCGCGCGAGGTCGAGCAGCGGGGCAGAGACATCGACCCCCAGCACCGCGCCTGCATCGCCCACCGCCTCGGCGGCGGCGAGACAGCCCGCCCCCGCGCCGCAGCCGATGTCGAGCACCCTCAGCCCCGGCGCCAGTTCGGCGCGCGCCAGCACGCCATCCAGCACAGGCTGCATCAGAATGTCCAACTCAGCCTGCCGCGCGGCCCATCTCTGCCCCGCAGAGGCGCTCCAGAATTCGACCTGATCGCTGTTGTCTGAGGCAGTCATCACGTCGCCTTTCTTCTGCGCCGACGCCCGCCGCGTTCGCTTTCGCCGCTGCCGCCGGTGTTGAAGTTCACCTCCGGGAGGGCGACGAGGCCGTTGAGGATGGGAAAAGGCTCCACCGCATTGGGAATGGCCGAGGCATTGACGAAATGCTCCTGAAAACGCGGCTCGACGGCGGTTTCGATCTTGTGAATCGCGCCTACGGTCGCCTCGATCTCGGCCCGGGCCTCGGTATTGAGCAGGGCGATCCGGGCGCCGGTGCCAGCGGCATTGCCCGCGCTGGTGACTTTGTCGAGCGGCGCGTCGGGGATCATGCCTAGCACCATCGCGTGTTTGGGGCTGATATGTGCGCCAAAGGCCCCCGCCAGTACAACGCGGTCAACTTTGTCGACGCCGAATTTGTCCATCAGCAGCCGCGCGCCGGAATAGAGCGCGGCCTTGGCCATCTGGATTTCGCGGATGTCGCGGTTGGTCACCGTGATCTTGGGCCCGCCCTTTTCGGTGCCGTCGTAGACCAGATAGCTGTTGGTGCGCCCATCGGCAAAGACCGAGGCCGAGCCCGTCTGCGCGGCGCTGCCAATCAGCCCCGGCGCGTCGACGATGCCGTGAATGCGCATCTCGGCGACCATTTCGATAATGCCGGAGCCGCAGATGCCCGTGACGCCGGTGCTCGCCACCGCCTCTTCAAAGCCGTCCTCATCGGACCAGAGATCACATCCGATCACCTTGAACCGCGCAACCTTGGTTTCCGGGTCGATCTCTACCCGTTCGATCGCCCCCGGTGCCGCCCGTTGGCCCGAGCTGATCTGCGCCCCCTCAAACGCGGGCCCGGTGGGAGAGGAACAGGCCAGCACCTTTTCCTTATTGCCCAACAGGATCTCCGCATTGGTGCCCACATCGACCACCAGCATCAACTCGTCGGACTTCTCCGGCGCCTCGGATAGGGCGACGGCGGCGGCATCCGCGCCGACATGGCCCGCGATGCAAGGCAGCAGGTAGACGCGGGCGGAGGGGTGGATGTTCAGGTCCAAATCCTCAGCCCGCAGACGCAGCGCGCCGGAGGTTGCAAGCGCGAAGGGCGCTTGGCCGAGCTCGAAGGGGTCGATGCCCAACAGCAGGTGGTGCATCACCGGGTTGCAGACGAAGACCGCGTCGACGATCAGATCGGGCGAGACATTCCCTTCGGCGGCGATCTGGGTGAAAAGCGTCGCCATCCCTTCGCGCACCGCGCGGGTCATCTCCTGCGCGCCGTCGGGGTTCATCATGGAATAGCTGACGCGGCTCATCAGGTCTTCGCCGAAACGGATCTGCGGGTTCATCACACCGGAAGAGGCCATGACCTCACCGGTTTGCAGATCGCACAGATGCGCCGCGATGGTGGTGGAGCCGAGATCGACCGCCAGACCATAGACCGTGCCCTCGTAATACCCGGGCCAGATGTTCATGATCCGCGCGGCATTTTCTTGATCGCCCAGATGGACGGCGACGGTGACTTTCCAATCGCCCTTGCGCAGGACCGGCTGCATCATTTGCAGGATGTGCAGATCGGCGGTGACTTTCTCCAGCTCCCACTGCTCGGCGAGCGCAGCCCTGAGACGTTCCAGATCGCCCGAGGGTTCGTGCATGTCGGGCTCCGTCACCTCGACGTAGAAGAGTTTGACGGACGGGTTCAGCACGATCTCCCGCGCCTCGGCGCGTTTGCGCACGACTTGTTTGTGCACTTGGCTCTCTGGCGGCACGTCGATCACCACATCGCCCTGCACCGTGGCCTGACAGCCCAGACGGCGGCCCTCTTTCAGGCCGCGCTTTTCGTCATAGCGTTCCTCGACCGCGTTCCATTCGCTCAGCGCGTCAGGCGCGACGGTCACCCCATGTTTCGAGAACTGCCCATAGCCCGGCGAGACCTGACATTTCGAACAGATGCCGCGCCCGCCGCAGACCGAGTCCAGATCGACACCCAACTGCCGCGCGGCGGTCAGCACCGGGGTGCCTTTGGGAAAGCGCCCTCTCTTGCCGGAGGGCGTGAAAATCACGAGGGGGTCACTGCTCATCGGGGCCGTCCTTTGTTTCTTTGCGACAGCATAGCGTGCCGCGCGGCGGGGGAAAGATGCGGGGCGGCAATTCGTGCCGCGCCCGCGTCATTCCCCGTCTGTGGCTTACGCGGGGGAATAGGCCTTTCCAATCCCGACCATCCGTGAAATAGGAAACCGCCAAATGAACCCATCCAGACCCGAGGTGTTAAATGGAGATTCGTGAGGCCCTGACCTTTGATGACGTCCTGCTGGTTCCCGCAGCGTCTTCTGTGTTGCCGTCCACCGCAGATACGCGAACCCGCGTCACGCAGAGCATCGCGCTCAATATCCCGCTGCTCAGCTCGGCCATGGATACGGTGACCGAAAGCCGCATGGCCATTGCACTGGCGCAGGCCGGGGGCATGGGGGTGGTGCACCGCAACCTCACGATCGAAGAACAGGCCCGCGAAGTGCGCCGGGTGAAACGCTTTGAATCCGGCATCGTTTACAACCCGATCACCCTGCGCCCCGACCAGACGCTGGCGGATGCCAAGGCTTTGCAAGAACGCTACCGCGTGACCGGCTTCCCGGTCGTAGACGAAAATGGCCGCGTGCTGGGCATCGTCACCAACCGTGACATGCGTTTCGCCTCTGACGACCGCACGCCGGTCTCGGTGATGATGACTTCTGATCGGCTGGCGATCCTGCAAGAGCCTGCGGACCGGGAGGAGGCGATCAGCCTGATGAAATCGCGCCGGATCGAGAAACTGTTGGTGACGGATGCCGAAGGCAAGCTCACCGGGCTGCTGACCCTGCGTGACACCGAACAGGCCGTGCTGAACCCCACCGCCTGCAAAGATGATCTGGGCCGCTTGCGTGTCGCCGCGGCGACGACAGTGGGCGACGCGGGCTTCGAGCGCTCGGAAGCGCTGGTCGATGCAGGCGTCGATATGATCGTGATCGATACCGCCCATGGCCATTCCGAAGGCGTGGCCCATGCGGTGACCCGGGCCAAGAAACAGTTCGGCGATGTGCAGGTCGTCGCGGGCAATGTGGCCACCGGTGACGCCACCCGCGCGCTGATCGACGCGGGCGCCGATGCGGTCAAGGTCGGCATCGGCCCCGGCTCCATCTGCACCACGCGGATGGTGGCGGGCGTGGGCGTGCCGCAACTGACCGCGATCATGGACTGCGTGGCCGCTGCGGGCGACGTGCCGATCATCGCCGATGGCGGCATCAAGTTCTCCGGCGATTTCGCCAAGGCGATTGCCGCAGGTGCCTCCTGCGCCATGGTCGGCAGCATGATCGCCGGCACCGACGAAAGCCCCGGCGAAGTCGTTCTTTATCAAGGCCGTAGCTTCAAAAGCTACCGCGGCATGGGCAGCATGGGCGCCATGGCGCGCGGCTCGGCGGATCGGTATTTCCAGAAAGACGCCGCCTCTGACAAATTGGTGCCCGAGGGGATCGAAGGTCAGGTGCCTTACAAGGGCAGCGCGGGCAATGTGTTGCACCAATTGGTCGGCGGTCTGCGCGCGGCCATGGGCTATACCGGTTGCGCCACGGTCGATGAGATGCGCCGCAATTGCAACTTCGTGAAGATCACCGGCGCAGGGTTGAAGGAAAGCCATGTGCATGACGTGCAAATCACCCGGGAAAGCCCGAACTACCGTATCGGTTAACCCGTAAAGCAGCGGCCCGCGGGCCGTTCTTTCCAAAAGGAAGATGCCATGACCCCCGGCGCGCGCGTATCCGCTGCGATAGAAGTTCTGGACGCAATTGCCGGGGGGCTGGCCGCCGAACAAGCGCTGACCCGATGGGCGCGTCAGAGCCGCTTCGCGGGCTCCAAAGACCGTGCCGCCGTGCGCGATCATGTGTTCGACGTGCTGCGCCAGAAACGCAGCGCGGCACATTACGGCAGGGGGGAGACGGGCCGCGCGCTGATGATCGGTGTGCTGCACGGGCAGGGGGCCGACCTTGACGCGCTCTTTTCAGGGGTGGGCCATGCGCCCGCGCCGCTGTCCGAGGCCGAACGGGCTTTCCCGCCAGCGCCCGAGGATCGCGCAACGCGGCTGAACCTGCCCGACTGGCTGCTCCCCCTGTTCGACACGGCGCTTGGGGAGAATGCGGATGCTGCGGCCCTCGCGCTTCAAGAGCGCGGGCCGATCTGCCTGCGGGTCAACACCGCGCGGATCGCCGTGCCCGCCGCGCAAGAACTGCTGGCTGAAGAGGGCGTCCAAACCCGCGCAAACCCGCTTGCCGAAGCCGCGCTGACCGTGACCGAAGGTGCGCGCCGCATCCGAAATTCCGCCGCCTTCACCGACGGTTACGTCGAATTGCAAGACGCAGCGAGCCAAGCTGTCGTCGCCGCTCTGCCTTCGGGGGGCCGGGTGCTCGACTACTGCGCCGGCGGCGGCGGCAAAGCGCTTGCTCTGGCCATGGACCCCGCGCGCGAGATCACGGCACACGACATAGACCCCCGCAGAATGAGCGACCTGTCCCCCCGCGCCGATCGCGCGGGCGTCGCGATTTCCCTAGCCGATACCGAAGAGGCCAAAGCGGGCGCCCCCTATGATCTCGTCCTCTGCGATGCGCCCTGTTCCGGCTCGGGCGCATGGCGCCGCGCGGCGGAGGGGAAATGGACCCTGACCCCCGAGCGCTTGACCGAACTGACCACCATTCAGGACCAGATTCTCGATACCGCAGCAGGACTTACAGCACGCGACGGAGTCTTGGCCTATGCCACTTGCTCCCTGTTGCGGGAGGAGAACGAAGCGCGGGTCGAGGCTTTTCTGGCCCGCCACCCCGAGTGGCGAGTCGCCCGCATGGACCGCTATGACGTAACCCCCGATGGCGACGGATTCTTTTCAGCACAGTTGACGCGCGAGTAAATTTACCCATAATCAACCCATGCGTGCAAACCGATTTCGGTTAAAGCCTGCTTAACCTCTGTCGCACGTAATAGTCGTATGATTCGGTTGTTAGGGGATGTGCGTGCAGCAGGGCGTTGGGCATTCAGGGATTGGGGGGCAGGCGGGGCTCAGGCGGCTTTGGCTGCTTGTGGTGATGGCTCTTGCCGCTGGCGCGCTTGCGATGCGCAGCACTGATGCGACGTTGCAGCTTGCCCTTGCCGCGTCGGCGGCCACATTGGTTTTTATTTCAACTGGTTACATCGTCTTTCTTCTATGGGATAGGGGGCGGAATCGGGTCAGCGCGGATGGAGTCGCGGACTTCATCGCAAAAGACGCCGCACCGAGTTTCATCGCCACCTCCGATCGGCAAGTCATTTACCGCAACGAGGTGGCTCTGAAGCAGTTCGGCAAGGTCGGCGAAGAATCCCTCGCGCAGGCCTTACGAGCGCATTTCGCCAATCCCGTGGGCCTTCTCTACCGTCTGCAATCACGCGCCACCGCCAGCGGCAACGCACGGGAAGAGGTGATCACCCGGTCCGGCCCCATGCGCCTATCGGTGCACCAGTTATCAGCCGACCGCCTGCTTTGGCGGATTGAAAGCGTTGCCACCCGCGAGGGCCCCCGCAGTACGCACGAAAGCATGGCCTTGCCAATGGCCATGCTGGGCCGCGGTGGGGCGATCCTTTTCATGAATGAAGCGGCGCGCATACTGGTCGGGCAACGGGTGAAGTCACTCGACCGATTGTTTAATTCCCTACCACTAACCCCCGGAACCGTGACCGAAATCGCCACCGCGGAAGGAAACCGGCAGGTACTGGTGGCCGAGGTTGAAGCCGGCGCGAACCGCCGCGCACTCTATCTTCTGCCGCCGCCCGAAGGGGCTCCCTCTCCCAATGAATTAGGCTGGGAAACGTTTCAAGACCTCCCCGTGCCGATGATCAAACTGCGCCCCGATGGAACGGTATTGGCCTTCAACCGTATGGCGGGGAAGCTGCTCGGCGTATCGCTGCGGCGCGGCACCCATCTTTCGCATCTGATGGAGGGGCTCGGCCGCTCGATCTCGGACTGGCTGCAAGACAGTCTTGCAGGGCGGTTGGTTCAAAAGTCCGAATTTCTCAGGCTCACCCGAACGGATCAGGAGGTCTTCGTTCAGGTCTCACTCAACCGCATATCCGAAGCAGGCGAGGCGGCCCTCATCGCGGTGCTGCAGGACGCGACCGAACTCAAATCGCTTGAGGCGCAATTCGTGCAGAGCCAGAAAATGCAAGCCATCGGGCAGTTGGCCGGGGGCGTCGCGCATGACTTCAACAACCTTTTGACGGCGATTTCCGGGCATTGTGACCTCCTCTTGCTGCGGCATGATCAGGGTGACCCGGATTTCAGCGATCTGGTCCAGATCAACCAAAACGCCAACCGTGCGGCCGCGCTTGTGGGGCAACTCCTCGCCTTTTCGCGCAAACAAACCCTCCGGCCAGAGACGCTCGACATGCGCGATACCCTCGCCGATCTCACGCATTTGCTGAACCGACTGGTGGGCGAAAAAGTAACGCTGACCCTCAGCCATGACCCCGTTCTCGCCCCGATCCGCGCGGATAAGCGCCAGTTGGAGCAGGTGTTGATGAACCTCGTCGTCAACGCTCGCGATGCCATGCCCGCCGGAGGCGAGATCCGTATCGTGACCGAGGTGACGAGCCTCGACCAACCGCTTGAAAGAGATCGGGTCAGCGTGCCCGCAGGCCGCTACGTCACGGTGCAGGTGCATGACGATGGCACGGGCATTCCGAAGGATAAGCTGCAAAAGGTGTTCGAGCCGTTTTTCACCACTAAGCGAACCGGCGAGGGCACCGGCCTTGGCCTCTCCACTGCCTATGGCATCGTCAAACAAACGGGCGGTTTCATCTTTCTCGACAGTGAGTTGGGCAGGGGCACATGTTTTACCCTCTACTTCCCCGTGCTGGAGGGCCAGCCCACTGCGGTCGCGAAAAAGCCCCCCGCATCGCCGGCTCAAAGCCCGCTTCAGCGGTCCGACGGGGTGATCCTTCTGGTGGAAGATGAAGCACCCGTGCGGGCCTTCGCAAGCCGCGCATTACGGCTTCGCGGCTACACGGTCCTAGAAGCCGAATCTGCCGAAGCCGCGTTAATGATGCTCGAAGATAAGGAGTTGGATATCGATGTATTCGTAACAGACGTCGTTATGCCCGGTATGGATGGGCCAAGCTGGGTGCGCCAAGCGCTAAAACAACGCCCGGATGTGCGGGTTGTTTTTGTCTCGGGCTATGCGGAGGATAACTTCGGTCAAGAACAGTCGAAAATTCCGAATTCTGTCTTCCTACCGAAACCCTTCTCTCTCACTGACCTGACCACAACGGTCCACAATCAGCTGCACTGAGCATCACGCGGGGCAGGGCTATGTAATCGACTCGTAAAGCTCAAACTCCGCCGCGAACTTACGACGAAAGCGTTTTTCCACATTCGGGGAAAGCGCTAGCTCCATCTTGGGAGAGACATTCTCCTGCCCCAAGGTCAGCGTCACGTCGAGCCGCTTTTCCAAAAAGCGACGGAGCCGCGTCTGATCTTCATAGCGGAAATGGTGAGTGATCCCGGTGCCGTTCGGTTGGGCCTCCATGAACTTCAGCTGGCTCCCCACATCGGCGAAGCCCGGCTTGTCGCCCTTCATATAGGCGAGGACGAATTCGTCGAAAGTGATCCCGAAAGTGTTGTTCGGCTTGCCCTTCATGAAGGGGCGCTGCCGATAGCGATACCAACTGCCCAGCCAAGAGATCGGTTCGCGCATTACCGCCATCAGCTCAAGCTCGGCATCGCAAACTTTTAGAAACATTGGTCGAATAAAACGATTATAGCGATAAACCGGCGCATGCTTCAGCATGGGCGGATCGGAAATCACCATATCCGCCCGCGGCGCCAGTGCTTTCTCATAGGCGGTGGTTCCGGTCTTTGGGACCGACAAAAAAGCCAAACGTTCTTTAAAAAAAACAATCAATTGCGTCTTACCTTGGGCTGCAGGCGGCCCTTTCTAGTTTGGGTAAACCATTTCTTTACCATTCTCGCCAAAACATAAAGGACAAACAAAGTCGTTGAAATGTTCCGCATTTACCCTCATATGGAACATTAGAGGAACATAAGCGACGCAGCGCGCAGGCGATTGCCGCCGGGGCGCCACTGTGACACTAAGGAATGAACCTAATGGCAACGGCAGATCTTTTGACGATGGACAGTAAGAAAACCGCAGAAAAGCAAAAGGCGCTCGACAGCGCGCTGGCCCAGATCGAACGTCAGTTCGGCAAAGGGTCGATTATGAAACTGGGGGCCGAAGGGGCGATCCAGGATATCAAAGCCAGCTCCACAGGCTCGCTTGGCCTTGATATCGCGCTTGGTATCGGTGGCTTGCCGATGGGGCGCATCATTGAGATTTATGGCCCGGAATCCTCGGGTAAGACAACGCTGACGCTGCATTGCGTGGCAGAGCAGCAGAAAGCGGGGGGCGTTTGCGCCTTTGTCGACGCGGAACATGCCCTTGATCCGCAATATGCGAAAAAGCTTGGCGTGGACATTGACGAGCTGTTGATTTCCCAGCCCGACACGGGTGAACAGGCGCTTGAGATCACCGATACGCTGGTACGCTCTGGCGCGGTCAATATGGTGATCGTCGACTCCGTCGCGGCCCTGACGCCGAAATCCGAGCTTGAAGGTGAGATGGGTGACAGCAATGTCGGTGTTCAGGCCCGTTTGATGAGCCAAGCGATGCGCAAGCTCACCGGGTCGATCAGCCGGTCCAATTGTATGGTTATCTTCATCAACCAAATCCGGATGAAGATCGGCGTGATGTTCGGCTCTCCTGAGACCACCACCGGCGGCAACGCGCTGAAATTCTACTCCTCCGTCCGTCTCGACATCCGCCGGATCGGCGCCCTGAAGGACCGAGACGAGGTTGTTGGCAACGCAACGAAGGTCAAGATCGTCAAGAACAAAGTGGCGCCACCCTTCAAACAGGTCGAATTCGATATCATGTATGGCGAAGGCATTTCCAAAATGGGGGAGTTGCTGGACCTTGGGGTGAAGGCCGGTGTGGTCGATAAATCCGGCTCGTGGTTCAGCTACGGGGATGAACGGATCGGGCAGGGGCGTGAGAACGCAAAGAACTTCCTGAAACAGAACACTGCTATGGCGTCGGAGATCGAAGATAAGATCCGCGCGGCCCACGGGTTGGACTTTGAGGGCTCCGGCGGTGACGACGCGGATATTCTTGAAGCTTGAACCTGATTTGACAATTTGAATTTACGAAGGGGCGTGGCCAAAGGCTGCGCCCCTTTTTCATGGGCAGGAACGGTGGACAGCGCCGGGACTGAGGGGTATTTGGGACCGATCAAATCTGCCCCGGAAGGCCTCGCCATGAAGACGCTGAATGAAATTCGCTCAACTTTTCTGAATTATTTCGATGCGCAGGGGCATCAGATCGTGCCCTCCAGCCCGCTGGTGCCGCGCAACGACCCGACATTGATGTTCACTGCGGCCGGTATGGTCCAGTTCAAGAACCTCTTCACCGGGGTCGAGACGCGCGATTACAGCCGTGCCACCTCGGCGCAGAAATGCGTGCGGGCTGGCGGCAAGCACAATGACCTCGACAATGTCGGCTATACCGCGCGGCATCACACGTTTTTCGAGATGCTCGGCAACTTCAGCTTTGGGGATTACTTCAAGGCCGAAGCGATCCCCTTTGCTTGGGACCTGCTGACCAAGGAGTTCGGCATCGACCCGAACCGCCTTTTGGTCACAGTGTACCATACCGATGAAGAAGCGGTTAAAATCTGGAAGGCCCATACCGGCCTGCCGGATGAGCGCATCATTCGCATCGCGACGGATGATAACTTCTGGTCCGCCGGCCCCACCGGTCCCTGCGGGCCTTGTACCGAGATTTTCTACGATCACGGCGATCACATTTGGGGCGGCCCTCCGGGATCGCCCGAGGAAGACGGTGACCGTTTCGTCGAGATCTGGAACCTCGTTTTCATGCAATACGAGCAGTTCGAAGACGGCACGCGCCAGCCGCTGCCCAACCAGTCAATCGATACCGGGATGGGGATCGAACGGGTGGCGGCGCTGTTGCAGGGAACGAATGACAACTATGCCACCGACCTCATGCGCAACCTGATCGAGGCCAGCGCCCATGCCTCTTCGACCGATCCAGACGGGCCGGGCAAGACCCATCACCGGGTGATCGCGGATCACCTGCGGTCGACCTCCTTTCTGATTGCCGATGGGGTGATGCCCTCCAACGAAGGCCGCGGATATGTGCTGCGCCGGATCATGCGGCGCGCCATGCGCCATGCGCATCTGCTCGGCGTTAAGGATCCTTTAATGCATCAGCTGGTACCATCCTTGGTGCAGCAGATGGGCGCGGCTTACCCTGAGTTGGGGCAGGCGCAATCGCTTATCCGTGAGACTTTGCTGTTGGAGGAAACCCGTTTCCGCCAAACGCTGGATCGCGGTCTGAAGCTGCTGGATGATGAGTTGAGCGGTTTGCCCGAGGGGGCGACCCTGCCGGGGGAGGCGGCATTTAAACTTTATGATACATATGGCTTCCCACTTGATCTGACGCAGGATGCGCTGCGCGAGAAGGGCCGTGCGGTCGATACCGAGGGGTTCGACACGGCGATGGCGGCGCAGAAGGCCAAGGCCCGTGCGGCTTGGGCCGGATCGGGCGAAGCTGCGGATGCTACCGTTTGGTTCGATGTGGCCGACAAAAGCGGCGTGACCGAGTTTTTGGGCTATGACACTGAAAGCGCCGAGGGGCAGATCGTCGCTTTGGTGCAGGGCAGTGATCAGGTCGAAGCCGCCGCAGTAGGCAGCGATGTGCAGGTCGCGCTGAACCAGACTCCGTTTTATGCCGAAAGCGGCGGGCAAGTCGGCGACACCGGCGTGATCCGGACGCAGACCGGTATTGTGAACGTGACCGATACGCGAAAGTCGGCGGGCGTTTTCGTGCATTTCGGCCATGTGATCGAAGGCGAGGTGAAGCCGGGGCAGACCGCTGTTCTTGAGGTGGATCGTTTGCGGCGCAGTGCCATCCGCGCCAACCACTCGGCCACGCACTTGCTGCACGAGGCCCTGCGCAACGCGCTTGGGGATCATGTCTCGCAGCGCGGTTCGCTGAATGCGCATGATCGTCTGCGGTTTGACTTCTCCCATGCCAAGGGGCTGACACAGGAAGAGTTGAGCCAAGTCGAGCGTGAGGTGAATGATTACATTCGCCAGAACACGCCGGTTGAGACGCGGATCATGACGCCGGACGATGCGCGCGCCATGGGCGCGCAGGCGCTCTTTGGTGAGAAATATGGCGACGAGGTGCGGGTCGTCTCGATGGGGCAGTTGGAAGGGTCCGGCAAGGGCAGCGACAAGTCAACCTATTCGCTGGAGCTTTGCGGCGGCACTCATGTGCGGCAGACAGGCGATATTGGCGCCTTCGTGCTTTTGGGAGATAGCGCGAGCAGCGCGGGCGTCCGCCGGATCGAAGCGCTGACCGGGACCGAGGCTTTGGCATGGCTGCGCGAACAGGAAGCAGCGCTGAGCCGGGTCGCGTCGGAGTTGAAAACCTCGGCCAGTGACGTACCGGAACGGGTGCGTGCATTGTTGGACGAACGTCGCAGCTTGACCAACGAAGTGGCGCAGCTGCGTCGTGAATTGGCGATGTCGGGCGGCGGCGCGGCGGCATCCGAAGCGCGCGAGGTGAACGGCGTTAAATTCGTAGGCCAAGTGCTGAGCGGTATCACGGGCAAAGACCTGCCGGGTCTGGTGGATGAGCATAAGGCCAAGCTCGGCTCGGGCGCGGTATTGTTGATCGCCGACACCGGCGGCAAGGCCGCGGTCGCAGGCGGTGTGACGAAGGATTTGACAGATCGCCTCTCGGCGGTCGACATGGTGAAAGCGGCGGTGGCCGAACTGGGCGGTAAGGGCGGCGGTGGCCGTCCCGACATGGCGCAGGGCGGCGGCGCTTCGGCGGAGAATGCCGAGGCGGCGATTGCCGCGGCTGAGAACATCTTGAAAGGATAAGGCCCATGGGCGCACTTTGGATTGCACATGTTACCGTCACCGATGAGGAGGCGTATAAGAAATACGCCGCCGGCGCCACCGAGGCCATTGCGGCACATGGCGGTAAGTTTATCGCCCGCGGTGGGCGGTTCGTTCAGCTTGAGGGTAAAGAGCGACCGCGCAACGTGGTGGCGCGTTTCCCCGATGTCGAAACAGCCGAAAAATGTTACCATTCCGATGCTTATCAAGCGGCGTTGAGCCATGCGCGCGGAGCCTCCGAGCGTGAACTAATGATCGTCGAAACCGACGAATAATCCTGAAACGCCCCGCCTGAATGACAGGCGGGGCGTCTTGCATTGCCGGGGCGGAACCTTCCAAGGGGAGGGTGGTTGATCCCTCATGAACTTCGACCGACTATCCGCTTTCGCCCAATGGTGCCGCCGCCATGTGGAGGTGACGACATTGGCCTTGATGGGGCTTTCGATCACGGCCGTTTGGACATTGGCCGAACTGACCGAAGAGGTCGTCGAAGGTAGCACCAGCAGCCTTGACCGTGACATCCTGTTGTTCCTGCGCACGCCCGGCGACCTTTCCGATCCCATCGGCCCGTGGTGGGTGGAGGAAATCGGCCGCGATTTGACGGCCCTCGGCGGGGTCGCGGTGCTGGTACTGACGACCGTCGTCGTCTCGCTCTTTTTCCTGTTACAACGGCGGTGGTCGACCGCGCTTTACATCCTTGCCACCGTTGGCGGGGGGATCGTGCTGAGCAGCATCGCCAAGGAGTTTTTCGACCGTCCGCGCCCCGACCTCGTCCCGCATGGCTCGCTCGTGCATACGGCAAGCTTCCCCTCGGGTCATTCGATGATGGCGGCGGTGGCCTATCTTACCCTTGGCGCGATGGTGGCACGGGCGCAGAAACGCTGGGCGCTCAAGGTCTATACGCTGGCGGTTGCCGTCCTGCTCACGCTGCTCGTCGGGATCAGCCGGGTCTATATGGGGGTGCATTGGCCGACGGATGTGGCGGCGGGCTGGCTTGGCGGCGGGGCTTGGGCCATCCTTTGCCTGATTGCGGCGCTGAGTTTGGCGAGGCGTGGGCATATCGATCGCGAGGAAAGCGATACTTAGGGCGGCTGGAACTCTTGAGCGCCGGATATGAAAACGGCAGCGCATCGTAAAATGCGCTGCCGTTTTACTTTGCGTTTACCGTAGCTTAGCTGGCTTTTGCCATCCGCTTGCGCTCATGCGGGTCGAGGTAGCGCTTGCGCAGGCGCACGGCGTTCGGGGTCACTTCGACCAGCTCGTCGTCGTCGATATAGGCAATCGCCTCTTCAAGGCTCAGCGTCATCGGCGGGGTCAGGCGCACTGCGTCATCGGTGCCCGAAGCGCGCACGTTGGTCAGCTTCTTGCCCTTCAGCGGGTTCACTTCCAGATCGTTGTCGCGGCTGTGCTCGCCGATGATCATGCCGGTGTAGACGTCCGCCTGCGCGCCGATCATCATCTTGCCGCGCTCTTCGAGGTTCCACAGCGCGTAGGCGACCGAGGTGCCATTCTCCATCGAGATCAGCACGCCCGCGCGGCGGCCCGGGATCGGACCCTTGTGCGGTGCCCAGCCGTGGAAGACGCGGTTCAACACGCCGGTGCCGCGGGTGTCGGTCAGGAACTCGCCGTGATAGCCGATGAGCCCGCGCGAGGGGACATGGGCGATGATCCGGGTCTTGCCGGCGCCCGCGGGTTTCATCTCGACCAGCTCGCCCTTGCGGGTGCCGGTGATCTTTTCGATCACCGCGCCGGAGTATTCGTCATCCACGTCGATGGTGGCTTCTTCGATTGGCTCATGGCGCACGCCGTCGATCTCTTGGAACAGCACCTGCGGGCGGGAGATCGACAGCTCGAACCCTTCGCGGCGCATGTTCTCGATCAACACGCCCATCTGCAATTCGCCGCGGCCGGCGACTTCGAAAGCCTCGCCGCCCGGTGTGTCGGAGATTTTGATCGCCACGTTGCTCTCCGCTTCTTTCAGCAGACGCTCGCGGATCACGCGGGATTGCACCTTTTTGCCGTCGCGGCCCGCGAGCGGGCTGTCGTTGATGCCAAAGGTCACGGTGATGGTGGGCGGGTCGATCGGCTGCGCCGGGATCGCTTCGTTCACCGAAGGATCGGCCAGCGTATCGGCCACGGTGGCCTTGGCCATGCCCGCGATGGAGACGATGTCCCCCGCTTCGGCCACGTCGATGGCAGTCTGCTCCAGCCCGCGGAAGGCGAGGATTTTGGTGGCGCGGAAGGTCTCGATCTGGGTGCCGTCGCGCGACATCGCTTTGACGGTCTGGCCCGCTTTCAGGGTGCCGGTTTCGACGCGACCGGTCAGGAGGCGGCCTAGAAACGGGTCACCGCCGAGCGTGGTGGCCAGCATGGTGAAGGGCTTGTCGGCGTTTTCGATTTGCTTCGGCGCGGGGACGTGATCAAGGATCAGATCGAACAGTGCAGAGAGGTCTTTGCGCGGCCCGTCAAGTTCGGCATCCGCCCAGCCGGAGCGGCCCGAGGCATACATATGCGGGAATTCAAGCTGTTCGTCGGTGGCGTCGAGGCTGGCGAAAAGGTCGAAACACTCATCCAGCGCGCGGTCAGGCTCGGCATCCGGCTTGTCGACCTTGTTCAGCACGACGATCGGGCGCAGGCCCAGTTTCAGCGCCTTGGAGGTCACGAATTTGGTCTGGGGCATCGGGCCTTCGGCGGCGTCCACCAAAAGCACCACACCATCGACCATCGACAGGATGCGCTCGACCTCGCCGCCGAAGTCGGCGTGGCCCGGCGTGTCGACGATGTTGATGCGGGTGTCGTTCCAGACGACCGAGGTCGGCTTGGCGAAGATGGTGATGCCGCGCTCACGCTCCAGATCGTTGCTGTCCATAGCGCGCTCGGTGGTCGCCTGGTTTTCACGATAGGTGCCGGATTGTTTCAGAAGCTCGTCCACCAGCGTCGTCTTGCCGTGGTCAACGTGGGCGATGATTGCGATGTTGCGCAGGTCCATTAAGTCAGCCTTTGGATAGGGGAGGGACGCGCCAACCTAAAGCTGCGCGTATAATTGCGCCGCCCATACCGCGCCCCGGCCACAATTGCTAGCCCTAATGCCGTGACGCCCCCCTTACTGCGCGAAGCTGTGCCACTGGTGCAGCCTTAGTGGGTGGCGCTGTTCGAAAAGAGGTGGATGACCAGAATGCCGCTGATGATCAGCACAAGTCCCAGAACCGCGGGCAGGTCGAGCCGCTGACCGAAGAGGACGAAGCCGATAATCGCGATCAGCACGATGCCCAGACCGGCCCAAAAGGCATAGACGATCCCAACTGGCATGACCTTCAGCGCCAGCGACATGCAGTAGAAAGAGATCATGTAAAAGACCACCACCGCCACCGAAGGCCAGAGCCGGGTGAATTGATGCGAAGCCTGCACCGCGGTCGTGCCAAGGGTTTCCGCCACCACGGCGATGATGAGCCACAGGTAATGCATCTCGGTCTTCCTCAGAGCGGGAGTTCGGTGGTTTCCTTGATCTCCTCCATCACGAAACTGGCCGAGACATCCGATAGCGGCACCCGGCGGATCAGGTCCTGATAGAGGCGATCATAGCCCGCCATATCCCGAACACGCGCCCGGATCAAATAGTCCAGATCACCGGTCATCCGGTAGACGCCGAGTATCTCGGGCATGGCTTTCGTGGCGCGGGAGAATTTCTCGAGCCAATCGGGGGCATGGGCGTTGGTGCGGACTTGGATAAAGACGCTGAGGCCGAGGCCGAGTTTCGCCGCGTCCAAGAGCGTCACCCGGTTCTTGATCACGCCGGCCTTTTCCAGCGCCCGGATGCGGCGCCAGCAGGCATTGCGCGACAGGTGGACCGCCGCGCCAAGCGCCTCAAGGGATTGGCTGGCGTCGCGTTGCAGTTCGACCAATATTCGGCGGTCTATGTCATCAAGTGTTATCATGGCGGTATTTTGGTGGGAAATATTCTCACGCACAAGCGGTTGTCGGGAGAGTTTTGAGACAACGTCACAAGCAGGCTCGGCTATGGTGGGGAAAGGCAGAGACAGGAGTTTCCCATGATCGCACGCATCTTCCTCGACCATCCCGCCAAGGTGGATGAGACGTTTCTGGAGCATATGGCCTTCGCGCTGAAGTTTTCGGGGCTGCTGTTTGCGGCAGCTGGCGCGGCGCTGGTGCATGCGCTGATCCCGTGCCTTTTCGAGAAGACGGCGAGTGGGATCATCGCGAAGCTTTACGCGCGGACGCACAACCGGGGGCAGTGAGGACCAGCGCGGCTCCAGTTTCGCAATGAGGGCCAGCGCCTGCCCGCGGGTGGGCGATTTTACGTGGCCTCGTGCCACTTTATGGCTCAGCAATGTTGTGCGTTCCGCGAGTTCACGCCCAGCCTAACCAAATCGCCTACCCGGTCGCACCGAAGGTGCGCCCCCTTTATAGCGGCACGCCTCCGGCGTGACGGGCGGGCAGGCGATGGCCCGGCGCCTACGGCTTGATTCCGGGCCGGGTGGCAAGCGTGACCGAAAAATAGAAAAGGGCCGCATCGTGCGGCCCTCTGTCATTCCAAACATCCGACAGGCTCAGCCCGCCAGCGCCTTGTTCAGGTTCTCGTCCACCTTCTCCAAGAACCCCATCGTCGTTAGCCAACCCTGATCCGGCCCCACTAGCAGGGCAAGGTCCTTGGTCATGATGCCTGATTCCACCGTATCCACCACGACCTTCTCCAGCGTCTCGGCGAAGTTGATCAGCGCGGTGTTCTCGTCCAGCTTGCCCCGGTGCTTCAGCCCGCCGGTCCAAGCGTAGATCGAAGCGATGGAGTTGGTCGAGGTCTCCTCGCCCTTCTGGTGCTGGCGGTAATGGCGCGTCACGGTGCCGTGGGCGGCCTCGGCCTCTACGATCTTGCCGTCCGGCGTCATCAGCTGCGAGGTCATCAACCCCAGTGAGCCAAAGCCCTGCGCCACGGTGTCCGACTGCACGTCGCCGTCGTAGTTCTTGCAGGCCCAGACATAGCCGCCCGACCATTTCATCGCCGAGGCGACCATGTCGTCGATCAGGCGGTGCTCGTACCAGATGTTCTTCTTCTTGAAGTCCTCGGCGAATTCCGCGTCGAAAATCTCTTGGAACAGGTCTTTGAAACGCCCGTCATAGGCCTTCAGGATCGTGTTCTTGGTCGAGAGATAGACCGGCCAGCCGCGGTTCAGACCATAGTTGAAGGACGCGCGCGCAAAATCGCGGATCGAATCGTCGAGGTTGTACATCGCCATGGTGACACCGGCGGAGGGCGCGTCAAAAACCTCCTTCTCGATGGTCTCGCCATCCTCGCCGACGAATTTGATCGTCAGCTTGCCCTTGCCGGGGAAGCGGAAGTCGGTGGCGCGGTACTGGTCGCCGAAGGCATGACGGCCAACGACGATCGGCTGCGTCCAGCCCGGCACAAGACGCGGCACGTTGCGGCAGATGATCGGTTCGCGGAAGATCACGCCGCCGAGGATGTTACGGATGGTGCCGTTGGGGCTGCGGTACATGCGCTTGAGGCCGAACTCCTCGACCCGCGCCTCGTCAGGCGTGATGGTGGCGCATTTCACGCCGACGCCATGTTCGCGGATCGCATGGGCCGCGTCGACGGTGATCTGGTCGTCAGTCTCGTCCCGTACTTCGATGCCGAGGTCGTAATACTTTAGGTCAACGTCAAGATAGGGCGTGATTAGCTTCTTTTTAATGAAATCCCAGATGATCCGGGTCATCTCATCGCCGTCGAGTTCGACGATGGGGTTTTCTACCTTGATCTTCGACATGACGAATTCCTCTGTTTCAGGGTGCGTTTGGCCGTGCTTTAGCCTATTCGGGGCCAAAGAGAAAGATCGTATACAATGGTATGCCGAAGGCTGCGGTTAGGCGCCGACCCCGGCGAAAAAGCTGCTGATGCGGGCGCGGGCATAGGACCAAAGGGCAGGGGCGCCGATGGCGATCTTGCGGCCCACCTTTTCTTCGATTTGCGCTTCCGAGACGTTATAGTCAGTCCAACTGCCGCCGCCGGAGGCGAGGTTCTGCATCGGCGGCTGGAACCGGTCGAGCGATTTGGCAAAGCGAGCTGTAGGGCTTTCGGCGGCCTCGAACTCTTCCCAGATGCTGCGCAGATCGTCCCGCAGATCGTCCGGCAATAGGCCAAAGATGCGGTTGGCGGCGATTTGTTCCTGCGCTTCCATCTCGGCGGCGTCGTAATCGCCAAAGATTGGATTGTCGCCCGCGTCAATCTCGACAAGGTCGTGCAGGATCAGCATCTTGATGACGCGGTTGATGTCGACCTCAGGCCCGGCTTGATCGGCGAGCACCAACGCATAGAGCGTCAGATGCCACGAATGTTCGGCAGAGTTTTCCGCACGGCTGGCATCGCATAGGGTGGTGCCGCGCAGCACGGTTTTCAGCTTGTCGGCCTCGTTCAGAAAGGCAATCTGCTTGTCCAGCCGCTCTGTCATGCGCCGCCCTTACCGCGATGGTCGCGCAGCTTGCGCGCCAGAAAGGCGCGGGCCTTGTCATTGGCCATCCGGGTGCGAACGGCGGTGAGGAAGGCTTCTTCCAGCGTTTGCGACGAGGCGCCCAGCACCTCGCCGACTTCCATGAACAAGCGGTCTTCGCCTGTCTCGGCCTGTACGGCGAGACATTCCTCGGCCAATTTATTGGCCAGTTGGGTGACGACCGCGTCCGCCATCAGCGTGTGGATTCCGTCAGGCGGCGTTTGACATAGTCGCTGGTCGAGGTGATCAGCGTGTCCATATGCGGCTCTTCAAAGAAGTGCCCGGCGCCTTCGATCTCCTGATGGGTGATCGTGATGCCCTTTTGCTCGTGCAGCTTGCTGACGAGGTTCGTGGTATCCGCGGGCGGCGCCACGCGGTCGGCGGTGCCGTTGATCACCAGACCCGAGGCCGGGCAGGGTGCAAGGAAGGAAAAGTCGTACATATTCGCAGGCGGAGAGACCGAGATGAAGCCCGTGATCTCAGGCCGGCGCATCAGCAGTTGCATCCCGATCCATGCGCCAAAGGAGAAACCCGCAACCCAGCAGTGCTTGGAGTTGTTGTTCATCGATTGCAGGTAATCGAGCGCCGAGGCCGCATCGGACAATTCGCCAATGCCCTGATCGTATTCGCCCTGGCTGCGGCCCACGCCACGGAAGTTGAAGCGCAACACGGTGAAACCCATGTTGTAGAACGCATAGTGCAGGTTATAGACGACCTTGTGATTCATCGTCCCGCCGAACTGCGGATGCGGATGCAGCACGATGGCAATCGGGGCGTCACGTTCTTTTTGGGGGTGGTAGCGGCCTTCAAGGCGGCCTTCGGGTCCGGGAAAAATAACCTCGGGCATGGGTATCCCTGTCTAGGGGTTCAAAGATCGCTGCGAATAGTTGACGAATTCGCTAGGCCACCTTAGAACGGTTCTAATCTGGTTCCGCGCAGTGTCGCGTGGATCAGTCTTTGGACTTAGGCATTTAAGCCGCCCACGTCAATCAAATGGCGCGGCGGGTGAGGGTGAGACGATGAAGCTATCTACCAAAGGGCGCTACGCGATGGTCGCTTTGGCCGATATTGCCCTGCAACCCGAGGGCACCTTGGTGTCTCTGGGCGACATTGCCGAGCGGCAGTCGGTCTCTTTGCCCTATCTGGAGCAGTTGTTCGTCAAGCTGCGCCGGGCCGAATTGGTGACCTCTGTCCGGGGGCCGGGCGGCGGGTATCGTTTGGCGCGTCCGGCGGCGGATATTCGTGTGGTCGATGTGCTCGCGGCGGTGGATGAGACGGTGGATGCGATGCACAAGGGGGCGGGCGCCTCGGGCGGTCTGTCGGGCAGCCGGGCGCAATCGCTGACCAACCGGCTGTGGCAGGGGCTGAGCGCGCATGTCTATGTATTCCTGCACCAGACGCGCCTTTCGGATGTGGTTGAGAATGAGCTGGCCCCCTGTCCGGCGGTGCCGACCCTCTTTGCCGTGGTGGATGAGTCGTGAGGGTGGTTTTGGGCAGCGGGCGCGCCTTGGCGGCTGTGGTCTGCGCGGGTGGTGATGTGGAATTTCGGGGGCGCTGCCCCCGGACCCCCGCGGTATTTGGAAAAGGATGAAGGATGCGGGTCTATCTTGACCATAACGCGACCACGCCGCTGCGGGCGGAGGCGCGCGCGGCGATGATTGCGGCGATGGACCTGCCCGGCAACCCGTCCTCGGTCCATGCCGAGGGGCGTGCGGCCAAGGCCGTGGTCGAGCGGGCGCGGGCGCAGGTGGCGGGGCTTGTGGGCTGTGATCCGGTCGATGTGATTTTTACCTCCGGGGCGACCGAGGCGGCGGCGCTTGCGGCTGCGATGGGGGCGCGTGTGGTGACCTCAGCGGTGGAACATGACGCGGTTCTGTCTTGGGGGCAGGCGGCGCGTTTGGGCGTCGACGCACAGGGTGTTTGGGACGGCGACCTGACCGCCGCGGCGGGGGGCGATGTGGTGGCCCTACAGGCCGCGAACAGCGAGACGGGTGTGTTGCAGCAGACCATGCCTTTGGCCCAGCAGTGTTGGGCGATGGAGAGCTCGCCCTATGTGTTGGTCGATGCGGTGCAGGCGCTTGGCAAGACCCGGTTCAAGATGGCCACCTCGGGCGCGGATTTCATCCTTGTCTCGGCGCATAAGCTGGGCGGGCCCAAGGGGATCGGTGCACTGATCGTCAAACGCGGCATTGATCTGGCAGAACATGCGCTGCTGCGCGGCGGCGGGCAGGAGATGGGCCGCCGTTCGGGGACCGAGAATATCCCGGCCATCGCAGGATTCGGCGCGGCGGCTGAGGCGGCGGCGGCGGATCTGAGCGCGGGGCGTTGGGAAGAGGTGGCAGAACAGCGCGATTTGCTGGAAGCGACCCTTGCGGATGCCGCAAGTCTGACTAGTTTTGTAGGGAAAGGCGCTCAGCGCCTGCCCAACACTTCTTGTATCATCACGCCCGGCTGGAAGGGCGAGACCCAAGTGATGCAGATGGACCTTGCGGGCTTTGCCATTTCGGCGGGGTCGGCCTGTTCCAGCGGCAAGGTGCGTGCCGGTGCCGTATTGCGCGCCATGGGCTTTGATGAAACACAGGCCGCCAGCGCGATCCGGGTGTCGCTGGGCCTCGACACCACCCGGGAAGATATCCTGCGGTTCGCCACAAGCTGGACCGCGAAACTGAAAAAGCACGAAACGCGGGCCGCCTGAGCGCCGCCACGGAAAGGAACTGAAACCTTGGAAAATATGACCCTGAAAGAGAATGATGGCGTCAAGGAAGGCGTTGACCAGGAAACCGTGGATGCCGTGCGCGAAGTCGGCGGCAAGTATAAATACGGCTGGTCCACCGACATTGAGATGGAATACGCTCCCAAAGGGCTGACGCCGGAGATCGTGAAGCTGATCTCGGAAAAGAACGGCGAGCCTGAGTGGATGACCGAATGGCGGCTTGAGGCTTACAACCGTTGGCTTAGCAAGGAAGAGCCGGATTGGGCGATGGTGGATTATCCTGAGATCGACTTTCAGGAGCAGTATTATTACGCTCGCCCCAAAAGCATGGCCGAGAAACCCAAATCGCTCGACGAGGTCGATCCGAAGCTGCTGGCGACCTATGAGAAGCTCGGCATCCCGCTGAAGGAGCAAATGATCCTTGCCGGTGTCGAAGGCGCCGAGGATGCGCCTGCCGAAGGCCGCAAGGTGGCGGTGGACGCGGTGTTCGATTCCGTCTCCGTCGGCACCACCTTTCAAGAAGAGCTGAAGAAGGCCGGCGTGATCTTCTGCTCGATCTCCGAGGCGATCCGCGAATACCCTGATCTGGTGAAAAAGTACCTCGGCTCGGTCGTGCCAGTGTCGGACAACTTCTACGCGACACTGAACTCCGCGGTCTTCTCTGACGGGTCCTTCGTCTATGTCCCGCCGGGCGTGCGCTGCCCGATGGAGCTGTCGACCTATTTCCGCATCAACGCCGAGAACACTGGCCAGTTCGAGCGCACGCTGATCATCGCCGACAAGGGCTCCTACGTCAGCTACCTCGAAGGCTGCACCGCGCCGCAGCGCGACGAGAGCCAGCTGCACGCCGCCGTGGTCGAGATCATCGTCGAGGAAGACGCGGAAGTGAAATACTCCACCGTCCAGAACTGGTACCCCGGTGACGAGGACGGCAAGGGCGGTATCTACAACTTCGTGACCAAGCGCGCCGATTGCCGCGGCGACCGCGCGAAGGTGATGTGGACGCAGGTCGAAACCGGCTCCGCCGTGACCTGGAAATACCCCTCCTGCATCCTGCGCGGCGACGACAGCCAAGGCGAGTTCTACTCCATCGCCATCGCCAACAACATGCAGCAGGCCGATACCGGCACCAAGATGGTGCACCTCGGCAAGCGCACCAAGTCGCGCATCGTGTCCAAGGGCATCTCGGCCGGCAAGGCGCAGAACACCTATCGTGGTCTCGTCTCGATGCACCCCAAGGCCAAGGAATCGCGCAATTATACCCAGTGCGACAGCCTGTTGATCGGTTCGGAATGCGGGGCGCATACGGTGCCGTATATTGAGGTGAAGAACAACTCGAGCCGCGTTGAGCACGAGGCGACCACCTCCAAGGTGGACGACGACCAGATGTTCTATTGCCGCTCGCGCGGCATGGACGAGGAAGAGGCCGTGGCGCTGGTGGTGAACGGCTTCTGCAAGGACGTGCTGCAGGCGCTGCCGATGGAGTTCGCCATGGAAGCGCAGGCGCTGGTGGCAATCTCGCTGGAAGGTTCCGTCGGCTAATGAGCCTTGATGCGGCGCATACTCCCCTCCGCCTGCATTGGTGGAAGGCGCAGCCGAATTTCGGCGATGCGCTGAGCCCGCTGGTCCTGAGCCATGTCTCGGGGCGGCGGGTGGAGCATGCGTCGGTGGATGAGGCGGATGTCTTTGGTCTCGGCTCGCTCTTGCAGATCGTGCGGCGGAAGTACGACACGCCGCGTGCGGGAGCCAAGCCGGTGATCTGGGGCAGCGGGTTGCTGCGCCCCGCCGGGGGCCGCGCGTTCTTGAAGAACATCGAGATTGCCCTGCTGCGGGGGCCGGTGACGGCGGCGCTTCTGGGCATCGAAACAAATGCTTTTGGCGATCCGGGGCTTTTGGTAAACGAGGTTCTGCCCGGCGAGGGATCACTCGGCGACAAGATCGGCATCGTGCCGCATCACACGCTGGCGGACGATCCTGACCTGCTGGAGCTCGTGGCCTCCGACAGCGCCTATGTGCTGATCGACCCGCGCGATCCGGTGGAGCAGGTCTGTGCCGGCATCGCCGCCTGTGCCCATGTCTTTGCCTCGTCGCTGCACGGGTTGATCACGGCGGATGCTTACGGCGTGGCCAACACTTGGGTGACGCCCGAGGGGCAGGGGCGGTTGAAGTTTCACGACTACGCCGCCTCCGTGGGGCGCGACATGCGCGCGCCGATTGCCTTGGCCGATATTCCGGCGGCACCCAAACCAGACGCGCCGCTGACCTACCAAGACGGCATCACTGCCTGCCGCGCCGCGCTGAAAGACAGCTTTCCCGCCGCACTCTGCGCCCGTCAGGGGGCGGCATGAACTTTAACACGCAGGGGCAAGCCCCTGAAACAAAACTGAAATAGCATGAATTGCGGCGCAAGGCGCGCCAGAAGGAGACCGAAATGCTGAGCATCAAGAACCTGCAGGTGAAACTGGAAGAAGAGGACAAGCAGATCCTCAAGGGCGTCGATCTGGAAGTCGAGGCCGGCAAGGTCCACGCCATCATGGGGCCGAACGGCTCGGGCAAGTCCACGCTGAGCTACGTGCTCTCGGGCAAGGACGGCTACGAGGTCACCGAAGGCTCCGCCACGCTCGAAGGCGAAGACATCCTCGAACTGGAACCCGAAGAGCGCGCCGCGGCGGGCCTCTTCCTTGCCTTCCAGTACCCGGTGGAAATCCCCGGCGTTGGCAACATGACCTTCCTGCGCACCGCCGTGAACGCACAGCGCAAGGCGCGGGGCGAAGAGGAAATCTCGGCCGCCGACTTCCTCAAGGAAATCCGCGCCAAGGCGAAGGACCTGAAGATCGACGCCGAGATGCTGAAGCGTCCCGTGAACATGGGCTTCTCCGGCGGTGAGAAAAAGCGCAACGAAATCCTGCAGATGGCCATGCTCGAGCCCAAGATGTGCATCCTCGACGAGACCGACTCGGGCCTCGACGTTGACGCGATGAAACTGGTGGCCGAAGGCGTGAACGCCCTGCGCACCGAGGGCCGTGGTTTCCTCGTCATCACGCACTACCAGCGTCTTCTGGACCACATCAAACCCGACGTCGTGCACATCATGCATGATGGCCGCATCATCAAGACCGGTGGGCCTGAGCTCGCGCTCGAAGTCGAGAACAACGGTTACGCAGACATCCTCGCCGAGGTGGCATAATGGCCGAAGCACAACTGAAAGAAACCCCGACCGAGGCGATGATCGCAGCGCTCGACATGCCGCAGGGTGGCTGGAGCCATGCGGCGCGCGAAGATGCGCTGGCGCGGGTGCGCGCCATGGGCCTGCCGCAGCGCAGGGATGAATACTGGAAGTTCACGCGCCCCGACACGCTGACCCAGGCCGGGGCGCAGCCCGCTGCGATCTTCGATCACGGTGACGCGCCGCTGTTCGACGGCACCGAGCGCCTGCGCATCGTCTTCGCCGATGGCGTGTTCGATGCCGAAGCCTCGGATGACCTCACGCTCGAAGGCGTCAGCATCGAACGGCTGGCCGCTGCAGACAGCGATCTGCATTGGGCGCGTGACCTCTACGGGACGCTGGAAAAGAACGGTCAGGCCCCGGTGCAGCGCCCGCTCGCGGCCCTGAACACCGCCTTTGCAACGGATGGCGTTTTGATCCATGTCACCGGCACGCCGAGCAAGCCAATCAATCTAGTTTATCATCACAAATCAGAGACTTCTGATGCGATGTTGCACCATGTTGTGAAGCTCGACAAAGGTGCCGAAGTCACGCTTTTGGAGAACGGCCCCGCCGCGGCGCGCTTCAACACCGTGATGGAGGTTGAGGTGGCCGACACTGCGCGCTTCCACCATGTGCGCGCACAGGGTCGGGACCATGAGCGCCGGGCGGCAACCCATGTCTTCACCCGTTTGGGCACCGGGTCGCTGTTCAAGAGCTTCACCGTCACCGTGAACGGCGCGCTGACGCGCAACGAATGCGTGATCGAACTCACTGGCGACGATGCCTCGGCTCATGTCGCGGGCGCCTGCGTCGGCGATGGTGATTTCCACCATGACGACACGGTCTTCATCACCCATGATGCCGAGAACTGCGAAAGCCGTCAGGTGTTCAAAAAGGTGCTGCGCAACGGTGCCACCGGCGTGTTCCAGGGCAAGATCCTCGTCAAGGAAGGCGCGCAGAAGACCGATGGCTACCAGATCAGCCAGTCGCTGCTGCTGGACGGCGACAGCCAGTTCCTCGCCAAGCCCGAGCTTGAAATCTACGCCGACGATGTGGCCTGTTCGCATGGCTCGACCTCCGGCGCGATCGACGAGGAGGCCCTGTTTTACCTCCGCGCCCGCGGGGTGTCCCATGCCGAGGCGACCGACCTGCTGACGCTCGCCTTCCTCGCCGAAGCAGTGGAGGAGATCGAGGCCGAGGAACTGCGCGAAGAAATCACCGGGCGCCTCAGCTCGTGGTTGGAGCGTCGTAGCGCCTGATGGCTGTTACCAGCGATATCGTTGCGACCTACCGCGGCCCCGGCAATGTGATGTCGGGGCTGCTTGCACAGGGCCGCAACGAGGTGCGCGTGCTGATGTTCGCGCTGATGGCGGGGCTGCTGATCTTCGTGGCCCTGTCGCCGTATCAAGCCCGCGCCGCGCATCTCGATCCGGACGGGCCGCTCGCGGTGCGCCAGTATTGGAGCGCGTTTTTCTGGATCTTCGTGATGCCCTTGCTGCTCTATGGCTTGGCCGCGATGGTCTGGGGGATTAGCCGTGTCGCGGGGCAACGGCTCAGCGGTTATGCGGTGCGGCTGACCTTGGTTTGGTCGCTCCTTGCCTCTGCGCCAATCCTTCTGTTGCTGGGCCTCGCGCTTGGGTTCATCGGGCCGGGCCTACAGGCGCAGATCGTCGGGGTGATCTGGTTGGCCGTGTTCTTTTGGTTCTGGATCGCGGGCCTTGTCGCCGCGCAGCGGGGCTGAGATGAGCGGCGCCTTGATCCAGCTTGCGCAGACCACCCTGCGCAGCCCCCGTGCGGCAGCGCGCCAGATTGCGGAGCTGCCCTTGGGCAATGATGTCATCTGGACGTCGCTTGCTTTGGTGGCCGCGCTGAACGCGCTCGTCATCTCGGCCACCTTCGTGATCGCGCCGCCCGCCATGGCGCTGCCGAGCTATTTCCAATCGCCGCTGGTGCTCTTCGCGCTGCTGGCCGGGTTGATGGTGCTCTATGTGCATGCGCTGACGTGGGTTGGCCGGGCACTGGGCGGGCAGGGCGCGGTGATGCCGCTTCTGGCTGCCGTCGTATGGCTTCAGGCGCTTCGCCTCTGCGCGCAGCTTGGCATCTTGCTGCTGACCTTGGCGCTGCCGCCGTTGGCGCTGCTGGCCTCTTTCGTCGTTACCTTCTGGGGTCTTTGGATCCTGCTGAATTTCGTGACCGAACTCTTGCATCTGCCGGGGCTGTTCCACGCCGCCGCAGCGCTCGCGGGCGCCGCGCTTGGGGTCTTGCTGGGGTTGGGCCTTCTGCTGTCTTTGATCGGGCTGACCGCCCAGGGAGTTTAAGTCATGTTCGACGTTGAAGCCGTCCGGGCGCAGTTTCCGATCCTTGGCCGCGAGGTGAACGGCAAGCCGCTGGTCTACCTCGACAATGGCGCTTCGGCCCAGAAGCCGCAGGTGGTGATCGACGCGATCACCCAAGCTTATGAGAGTGAATACTCCAACGTTCACAGGGGCTTGCACTATCTTTCTAACCTTGCGACCGACAAATACGAAAGCGTGCGCGGCACCGTGGCGCGCTTCCTCAACGCCGGGTCGGAAGATGAGATCGTGCTCAACACCGGGGCGACCATGGGGATCAACACCGTGGCCTATGGCTGGGCCATGCCGCGCATGCAGGTGGGCGATGAGATCGTCCTTTCGGTGATGGAGCATCACGCCAATATCGTGCCGTGGCATTTCCTGCGCGAACGGCAGGGCGTGGTGCTGAAATGGGTCGATGTGGACGCCACCGGCGCGCTTGACCCACAGGCGGTGATCGACGCCATCGGGCCGAAGACCAAGCTGGTTGCAATATCGCACCTTTCCAACGTCTTGGGCACGAAAGTTGATGTGAAAACCATCGCTGAAGCCGCCCATGAGAAGGGCGTTCCGGTCTTGGTCGATGGCTCGCAGGCGGCGGTGCATATGCCGGTCGATGTGCAGGACCTCGACTGTGATTTCTATGCCGTCACGGGGCATAAACTCTATGGCCCCTCCGGTTCGGGCGCGATCTATATCAAGTCCGAGCGCATGGCCGAAATGCGCCCCTTCATCGGCGGCGGTGACATGATCCGCGAAGTCAGCAAGGACGCGGTGAGCTACAACGACCCGCCTATGATGTTCGAAGCCGGGACCCCCGGGATCGTCGGCACCATTGGCTTGGGCGTGGCGCTGGAGTTCATGATGGATCTGGGGATGGAAAATATCGCCGCCCATGAGGACGATCTGCGCGACTACGCGGTCTCGCGGCTCGGCGGTTTGAATTGGCTCAACCTGCAAGGCACGACGCCGGACAAAGCGGCGATCTTTAGCTTCACACTGGACGGCGCCGCCCATGCGCATGACATCTCGACCGTGCTCGACAAGAAAGGCGTGGCCGTGAGGGCCGGGCATCATTGCGCGGCGCCTTTGATGACGCATCTCGGCGTTTCGGCGACCTGCCGCGCGTCCTTTGGCATGTATAACACCCGGGCCGAGGTCGACACATTGGTCGACGCCCTCGAATTGGCGCATGATCTTTTCGCCTAAGGTGAATTTCGCCGCCCTTGCCCCCGGATTTCCCATTGCAGGGGCGGCGCGCTCTGGCTATACCGCCCCTCAGTGGACCCTTAGCTCAGCTGGATAGAGCGCTGCCCTCCGAAGGCAGAGGCCAGAGGTTCGAATCCTCTAGGGTCCGCCATTTTTCCCATATGAATGTCGTTTGTCGCGTTGGGGGCTGTGCCTTTGCTTGCGGGGGGGGGGGGGTGCCGTAGGCCCGCCAAGCGTTTGGATTATACTCCGTATCTAAAAACTCTATCCGCCTCCGTCCCGGTTTATATAGCCCGGCAAGCTGATACCTTCTGCCCAACAGTAATATCCCTGCGGAAGGACAGACAAAATGAAAGCTATCGGCTATAACACCACCGGCCCGGCAGAGGTTTTGGAGATGCTCGAAATTGAGCGTCCCGCCCCCGGACCGCGTGACCTTTTGGTGGAGGTGAAGGGCATCTCGGTCAATCCGGTGGATGTGAAGCTGCGCGCGCTTTCGGGGCCTGAGGGTGGTCCAAAGGTCTTGGGCTTTGATGCCGCGGGCGTGGTCGTGGAACTGGGCGCAGAGGTTAGCGATTTTGCGTTGGGGGATGAGGTGTTCTATGCCGGGGACGTGACCCGCGCGGGGACCAATGCCGCCTTCCACACGGTCGATTCCCGCATCGTCGGACGAAAGCCTGAAACCCTCGATTTCGTTGAGGCCGCCGGTCTGCCGCTGACCGCAATCACGGCTTGGGAGATGCTGTTCGACTCCTTCCGGCTGGCCGAGGGCTCAGGCGAAGGGGAGGCGATTTTGGTCATCGGCGGGGCCGGGGGCGTGGGGTCGATCCTCATTCAACTGGCCCAGGCCCTGACCGGTCTGACCGTGATCGTGACCGCCTCGCGGCCAGAGACCCAAGATTGGGTGCGCAAGATGGGCGCGGATCATGCGGTGGATCACCGGGGCGATCTGGTGGTGCAGCTTGCCGAGCTCGACCTCACGCCAAGCTATGTCGCTGCGCTGACGGCCACCGATACGCATTGGCCCGCCATCATCGAAGCCATTGCGCCGCGCGGGCAGATCGCGCTGATCGACGACCCTGAGACGCTGGATATGAAAGCGGCGAAACCGAAAGCCCTAAGCGTGCATTGGGAGTTCATGTTCACACGCTCGATGTTCCAGACCAAGGACATGACTGCGCAGCGCGACCTGTTGAACCGGGTGTCGCAGATGATCGACGCAGGCATTTTACGCTCCACCGTGACGGAACATGCGGGCGTGATAAATGTGGAAAACCTTCGCGCGGCCCATGAGCGTCAGGAAAGCGGGCGGGTGATCGGCAAGCAGGCTCTGAGCGGTTGGTGATCGCGCAGAGCCACTCCCATCCCCGCGCAGAGACCCAGTAAGGAGAGACAGATGACCAAGACGATCCTCATCACCGGCGCGACCGACGGTATCGGTCTGTTGACCGCCAAGAAGCTTAGCGCGCAGGGGCATAGCGTTTTGTTGCACGGGCGCAGTGCCGAGAAACTCAGCGCCGCCGCGGCGGAGGTGGGCGGCAATCCCCAGACCTACCGCGCGGACCTGTCGCGGCTGGAAGAGGTCGTGACGCTGGCAGAGGCGCTGCGCATCGATCACAGCCAGATCGACGTGGTGATCAACAATGCCGGTGTCCTGAAACTGCCCGAGCCGCGCACCGACGCCGGGTTGGACGCGCGTTTCGTGGTCAACACGCTGGCGCCCTATCTGCTGGTTCAGCTGTTGCTGCCGGTGCTTCCCAAAGCGGGCAGGGTGGTGAACCTCTCCTCCGCCGCGCAGGCGCCGGTGGAGGTCGCCGCGCTTAGGGGCGAGGTGACGCTTGACGATATGGCGGCCTATGCGCAGAGCAAATTGGCGATCACGATCTGGACCCGAGAGATGGCCCGCGCGCACCAAGACGGGCCGCTCTTTATCGCGGTGAACCCCGGCTCTCTCTTGGCGTCGAAGATGGTGAAGGAAGGCTTTGGCGTCGCCGGGAACGACCTGAGCATCGGGGCCGACATCCTTGCCCGAGCAGCCCTTTCGGATGAGTTTGCAGGGGCCTCCGGCGCCTATTTCGACAATGATATGGGCGGGTTCAATGAGCCGCATAGCGCGGTAAAAGATCCCGATCATGTAGCCGCCGTCATGGCTGCGATCCAAGAATTGGTGAGTGGAAACCGGCCGGAGTAGCGCCGGAAAGCGTCGTTTCAGACTTCCACCTGCCCGTATAGAAAAGAGCCCCGCCGAGCGATGCTGGCGGGGCTTTTCGATCTTGTCAGGCGGTCTTAGCGGCGGCGGCGTCCACCTGAACGGCCCGCGCGGCCGCGGCCCTCTTGACCCGCTTTGGGCGCGCTTTTGTTGAACTCGATCCAAGCGCTGCCGTGAGGGTCACGGTCAAAGAGGAAGTTGGCGGCGCGAATGGCCTCCATCTCCTTGCCCGGGCGGGGTTTGGTCGAGCCTAGGTTGAAGAGCGTCGCAAAGGTCTCATCATCCATGTCTTCGGGCAGGATGATCCCCGCGGCGGTAATCTCGGCCCGCTTTTCGGCGATTTTGGTGGCGTTCAGTGGCACAGCCACCGGGTTCATGATCGCACTCGTCATGCCCGCACCCATCGCCATGGGGAGGAAGGCATTGTTGATGCCGTGGCGGTTGGGCAGCCCGAAGGAGATGTTAGAGGCGCCACAGGTGGTGTTCACGCCCAACTCCTCGCGCAAACGGCGAACAAGGGTAAAGACCTGATGGCCCGCCGTCGCCATGGCGCCAATCGGCATGACCAGCGGGTCGACGACGATGTCATGGGCGGGAATGCCGAAATCGGCGGCGCGTTCGACGATCTTTTTCGCCACGGCAAAGCGGACATCCGGGTCCTCGGAGATCCCTGTGTCGTCATTGGAGATCGCCACGACGGGCACGTTGTATTTCTTGACCAGCGGCAGCACGACTTCAAGCCGCTCTTCCTCTCCGGTGACGGAGTTCAGCAGCGGGCGGCCTTCGCAGGCCTCAAGCCCCGCCTCAAGCGCGCCGGGGACCGAACTGTCGATGCAGATCGGCACGTCGACGGCATTTTGCACGACCTTGATCAGCTCCGGCATCAGCATCGGCTCGACAAAGTTGTTGTCGGCATAGCGCGGGTCTTCGGCCATTTTGTTGGAGAAGACCGCGCCCGAGTTCACGTCGAGCACCGTGGCGCCTGCGGCGACCTGCGCGATGGCATCCGCCTCGACCCGCGAAAAATCGCCTTGCTCCAGCTCTTGGCTGAGGATCTTGCGGCCCGTGGGGTTGATCCGCTCTCCGATCACGCAAAACGGCTCGTCAAAGCCGATGACGGCGGTCTTGGTCTTGGATTCGATGACGGTTCTGGTCATGTAACTTCCTTCAGGCTGCGTCGGCGGGCACCCCAGAGGCGCCGCCATTCTCTTGAACCCATGTGGCGCTGGTCTTGATCCCGCCCAGCGGGAAAAGATGCACATGGGTGATGTTGAAATCCGGGTGGGCCGCTTTGTGGGCGGCCAAGTCGCTGATCACATCTGTCGGCTCATAGGGCAACAGCAGCTTGGTGACATCCATCGCCCGCTTTTGCAGCACCTTGAGCGAGGGGCCAACACCGCAGGCGATGGCGAATTTGATCAGCGTTTGCAGTTTGGCGGGGCCGGCGATGCCGATGTGGATCGGCAGGGTGATACCAGCGGCCTTCAGACTGTCGGCCCATTCGATGATCGGCTGCGCGTCAAAGGCGAATTGCGTGGCAATGGCCATTTCGGCGTCGGTGCGGGTCTGGAAATCATTCTTCCATTTCAGCGCCGCATCGACGTTGAGGCGGCCCCCGTCAGCGTCGATATCGCGGTTGCCCTCGGGGTGGCCGGCGACATGCAGGCGGGTAAAGCCTGCCTTGTCGAACAGCCCCGTTTCCATCAACTGCATCGAGTCGCTGAAATCCCCCGCCGGGGTGGTGACACCGCCCGCCAGGAGCAGCGCTTGGCGCACATCGGCCTCGCCCTGATAACGGGCGATCCAATCGGCCAGCGTGGCGCGGTCTTTGATGATGCGGGCCGGGAAATGCGGCATGACCTTGAACCCATCCGCGTTCAACCGCGCGGCGGTGGCGACCATATCCTCGATCGGGGTGCCGTCGATATGGGCGATATAGACACGGGTGCCCTCTGGCAGCAGGGCGCGGAAATCCTCAACCTTTTCGGCGGTGCGGGGCATCACCTCGATCGAATAATCTTTCAACAGCGCCTCGACTTCGGCCACCGGCGCCTGCGGGGCCGGTGTTTCCTTTTTGCGGAAGTTCAACAGTGCCATGAGCGTGTCCTTGATCATAGGGCTGGCAGGCTATGCCCAGCCGTCGTTGTCAATCAGTTGCTTAATCCGGTCGCGGTCGTATTCCGCGTCGATGCGGGCGGCTTCGGCATCGGCGATGCTGTCGGGATCACCCTCGACCTCAAAAGGCTCTGCCTTGCGCCATTCCGCGAGATAGGCATCGGTATTGGCGGCCCCCACCTTCATCGCCGCGCGGTCGATCGCCTGTTCAAAGCGTTCGGGCAGGGGGCGTTTTGACCCGCGACGGCCCTTGCCGACGATCACCTGAGCGGGAATGTCGCGCCAGTAAACGATGGTGACTGCGGGCATGGGACGATTCCTCCGGTTTAAACCTGTCTAACGAGCGTCGCGGTCAGGACAGGGACGTTTTTCGACAAAACACGACCCATCCGCGACTTGGGAGAGGTGATAGCGCATTGACCCTGCCATCACGAGGGGGCGGCGCCCCCATTATTCTCAAGATGATTGTGAGGTGGCCCTGATGGCGGGGCGAGGGCGCCCCGCGGACGCCGCGGAAATTGGCCCAAGGCACTGCGACCACTTGCACCGGCTGGGCGCAGGGAATACCTTGGGGGCAACTCGATATGAAAGGCGCGTAACCATGGCGCCACAGCGTCCCAAAGGTGCGGGTGCGCTCGACAAAGACATTCCGGCTCTGAGCCCCGCGCCAGTTCCGCCCAGATCTAATGAGCTATATGCGGCCCTAGATCTGGGTACAAATAGCTGCCGCATGTTGATCGCACAGCCTCGGGGCAGCGGTTTCCATGTGGTGGACAGTTTTTCGAAATCGGTGCAATTGGGTGCCGGTTTGGAAAAGACCGGGCGGCTTTCGCGCGGATCAATGGCGCGCACCATTCAGGCATTGCGCATCTGTCAGCAAAAGTTGCGGCGCAACAAGGTGCAGAACATGCGTCTTGTCGCGACCGAAGCCTGCCGCCGCGCGCAGAACGGGGCGGAGTTCATGCGCCGTATCCAGCGCGAGACCGGTCTCAAGCTCGACATTATCCGCCCCGAAGAAGAAGCCCAGCTTGCCGTGATCTCCTGCGCGCCGCTGGTCAGCCGCAAGACGGAAAACCTGCTGGTGGTGGACATCGGCGGCGGCTCGACCGAGTTGGTCTGGATCGACATTTCCAAAGTGCCGCGGGCCGACCGCGCACGCTCGATCATGCGGCTTCAGGGCGGGTTCTATCAGGCGAAATCCGATGTCCCCGCCGCCCGGGTGGTGGATTGGATCAGCGTGCCTTTGGGGGTGGCCACCCTGCGCGATCAATTTTCGGATGTCGAAGACGATGCCGCGCGCTTTGCGCTGATGAGTTGGTTTTTCGAAGAGAACCTCACCGATTTTACGCCCTATCAGACGATCCAGTCGCAAAAGCGGTTCCAGATCGTCGGCACCTCGGGCACCGTGACCACCGTGGCGGCAAGCCACCTGAACCTGAAGCGCTATGACCGGACAAAGGTCGATGGCCTCAGCATGACCAGCGCCCAGATCGACAAGGTGATTCATTCCTATATCGCCATGGGGCCGGGCGGGCGGCGCGCCGATCCGCGCATCGGGCAAGACCGGGCGGCGCTGATCATGTCGGGGGCGGCGATCTTGCAAGCCTTGATGCGCTGCTGGCCGACCGACAGGCTGTCAGTTGCGGATCGCGGTCTACGCGAAGGCCTGCTATATGCACAGATGAGCGCCGATGGCGTATTAGAAGAAGGGGTCTTTTAATGGCCAAGACACCGGACGGAAAGAACACCTCGGGGCGCGGTCAGCGTGATCTCAAGGTCAAGGTGAAATCCGCACGCGGGCGCAAGCTTAGCTCGACCCGCTGGCTGCAGCGGCAGTTGAACGATCCTTATGTCAAGCGCGCGCAGGCCGAAGGCTATCGCGGGCGGGCGGCTTATAAGATCATGGAATTGGACGATAAATATCGGTTCCTCGTCCCCGGCGCGCGGGTGGTGGACCTTGGCGCCGCGCCGGGCGGTTGGTGTCAGGTCGCCGTCAAGCGCTGCAACGTATTGGGCGAAAAGAAGGGCAAGGCGCAGGGCACCATTCTGGGCGTTGACCTACAAGAGATGGAGCCGATTGCGGGCTGCGAGTTGCACCAGCTCGACTTCATGGAGGATGAAGCCGACCTCAAGGTCAAGGAATGGCTCGGCGGCAAGGCAGATGTGGTGATGTCGGACATGGCCGCGGCCTCATCCGGGCATAAACAGACCGACCATTTGCGCATCATCGCGCTTTGCGAGGCGGCGGCCTATTTCGCTTTCGATGTGTTGGAAGAGGGCGGCACATTCGTGGCCAAGGTGCTGGCAGGCGGCGCGGAAGGTGAGTTGCAAAAGCTGCTCAAGCGCCGTTTTGCCAAGGTCGCCAATATCAAACCACCTGCCAGCCGCCCCGATTCATCGGAGAAATTCGTGGTGGCGACAGGGTTTAAGGGCGAAGAGGGTTAAGCCGCCATCGCCGTTCACGGGGCGTAAACCAGTCAAACGTTAGGGTGTAGCTCTCCCGCGGTATTTGTGCCGCCTACCTCATGAGGGCTCCCCGATGCTACGACACCTGCCACTTGTATCGCTCATCTTCATCCTGTGTTCCGGGCTCAAGGTTTCCGCCTCCGAAGTGCCTTGGGCAGTGAACGATTACATCGACCGCGAATTGCTGTCTTGGGTCAATGATGCCCGCATCGTCGATGCGATCGCACAGCAGAATGAGCGGCACCGCGAAATGAATGCGCTGGCGGTCACGCCGGCGGCAGTCACCGGGCCGGGCGCCGGGGTGCCCCAGCTGAAAGCTCCGATTGCTGCCGCCTTTCTCCAAACGCAGATCGCCCGCGCCGAGGGTCAGATCGCCGGGGTGACTTTGCTGGATGCCTATGGGCTGACCGTGGTCTCCAGCGGCAGCGCCTCGGTCTATTTCAAGGGCGGCAAGCCCAAGAACAGCATTCGTTTTTCGCCGCCGTCGGGGATTTTCGTGATTGATCAGGTGGCCGTTGACGAGAGGTCGAAGGCCCATCAAAGCCGCGTCTTGATGCCGATCACGGAGCCGTCGAACGGCGCAATCATCGGGGTGATTACAGTTGAGCTGGAAGCGGCGGCTTTCTTCTGAGGCTGCTCTCTGCGCAGACCGGCCGCGGCAGGCGGGGCCGGTTTGTTTCTCAGCCCTAAGCGGGGTCGGGACTATCAAATATCACCGAACAATCCTTCAGCGATAAAACCCTTGGCCTCGGCCTGGGAAGCGGCAATTCTGCAGTCCATTCCGACGGAGAGAGTTGATGACCCCCCCAAGCTATTTCGCACCCACCGGCGGCCACCCGGATCAAAAAACGCTTTTGTCAGATCGCGCGGTCTTTACAGAGGCCTATGCCGTTCTCCCGCGCGGTACGATGCGCGATATCGTGACCTCATTCCTGCCGTTCTGGGAAGGCACGCGGCTTTGGGTCATCGCCCGCCCGATGACCGGCTTTGCCGAGACGTTTTCGCAATATATTATGGAAGTGCAGCCCGGTGGCGGCTCGGACCGGCCCGAGCTTGATGCGCAGGCGGAGGGGGTGCTTTTCGTGGTCGAGGGAGGCTTTACCCTGACCGTTGAGGGCCAGCAGCACGCGATGCGCGAGGGCAGCTATGCCTATATCCCAGCGGGGGCCGATTGGACGCTGAAAAACGACAGCGGCGCCGTGACGCGCTTTCACTGGATCCGCAAAGCCTATGAGGCGGTGGAGGGGCTGGACCGCCCCGATCCGCTGGTGCTGAACGAGCAGGACATCGAGCCGAATGTGATGCCCGATACCAATGGGGTCTGGGCGACGACACGGTTCGTGGATCCGCAGGATCTGCGCCATGACATGCATGTGACCATCGTCACGCTACAGCCCGGTGGAGTGATCCCCTTTTGCGAGACTCATGTGATGGAACACGGGCTCTATGTGCTGGAAGGCAAGGCGGTCTACCGGCTCAACAAGGATTGGGTCGAGGTCGAAGCGGGTGATTTCATGTGGCTCCGCGCCTTTTGCCCGCAGGCCTGCTATGCGGGTGGACCGGGGCCGTTCCGGTATCTGCTCTATAAGGACGTGAACCGGCATATGAAGCTGCGGTGAAGCGGTGAGGGCCAGCGCCTGCGACTTGGTCTCTCGGTGGGGTGGTTGCCGTCTGCGGTGAGAACAGGCAGGTTTGCTTCTTCGGACCGAATTTAGCTCTGAGGGCCAGCGCCTGCCCGCGGGTGGGCGAACATACCTTGGTTCGTGCCACTTTATGGTTCAGTCATGATGTGTGCTCGCTAGGTTACGCCCAGCCTCGCCAAATCGCCTACCCGGTGGGGCGGGCAGGCGATGGCCCGGCGCCTTCGGCTTGATTCCGGACCAAGGTGGTTTCCAAAATCGGTGGTCTTAAGCGACATGCGCTAGCCGGTTGCCTATCTCATTGTATCGAGCCGAGTTGGTCACAACAAAGGGGCGCCGCATCGGGCGCCCCTTCATCATCAAACCCGCTTCTCCAACGACCCCGAACCATGCCCCGAAAGCCCGCCGGAAACCTCCTCCGTCGCCTCATCCGACAATTGCTCGGGCAACACCAAGTTCAGCACAATCGCGATCAGCGCGGCAGGCAGCAGCCCGCTGGTCATCAGCACCCGCAGCGTGTCGGGCAGGTATTGCACTGCCTTGGGGTCGAGTTGCAGCCCCAGCCCGATCGAAAGCGAGATCGCGAAGATCACCATGTTGCGGCGGTTCCAGTTCACGTCCGACAGCATCGAGATGCCCGCCGCGACCACCATGCCGAACATCACGATCACCCCGCCGCCCAGCACTTCGATGGGAATTGTGCGGATCACCGCGCCGACCTTGGGCACCAGTCCGCAAAGGATCAGAAACAGCGCGCCCACGGTCACCACATGGCGGCTCATCACGCCGGTCATCGCGATGAGGCCGACGTTCTGGCTGAAAGAGGTATTGGGAAACCCACCAAAGACCCCGGCCACCGCGCTGCCCAAACCGTCAGCATAGGTGGCACCCGTGATCTCGGCATCCGTCGCCTCACGCCCCGCGCCGCCCTTGGTGATGCCCGAGACATCGCCGACGGTCTCAACCGCCGAGACGAAGGCCATCAGGCAGAAACCGACGATGGCGGCGAAGCTGAACTCGAACCCATAGGCAAAGGGCACGGGCAGCGCCACGGCGGCGGCGCGATTCCAACTAGTGGTGATGCCCTCAAAGGTGACCATCCCCATCGCCAGCGCATAAAGATAGCCCACCCCAATGCCGATCACCACGGCGGAGACCGATAGCATGCCCCGGGCGAAGAACTTCAGCCCCAGCGTCGCCACGATCACCACCAGCGCCGCCGACCAGTTCAATAGGCTGCCGTATTCGGGGCTGTTGATCGCAGGCACACCCCCGGCGGCATATTGGATGCCCACCTTGACCAGCGCGAGGCCGATCATCGTCACCACCAGCCCAGTTACCAGCGGGGGCAGGGCAAAGCGAATGCGCCCAATGAAAGTACCCAGCAGCACATGAAACAGCCCGCCGACCAGCACGCCGCCAAAGAGCGCGGGCAGCGCCTCGACCCCTTTGCCCGCGACCAGCGGGATCATGATGGGCAGGAAGGCGAAACTCGTACCCTGCACGATAGGCAGCCGTGCGCCCACCGGCCCCATGCCAATGGTCTGAAACAGCGTGGCGATGCCCGCGAAGAGCATCGACATCTGGATCAGATAGGTCATGTCGGGAAACCCCTGCGCCCCGGCGTCCGAGCCAAAGCCAAAGCCCGCAGCCCCCGCCACGATGATCGCGGGGGTCACGTTGGAGACGAACATCGCCAAGACATGCTGAATGCCCAAGGGCACGGCCTTGGACAGCGCGGGGGTATAATTCGGGTCGCGCAGTTGCGCCGGCGTGCCCAGTGAAGCGTCAGTCATGTCATTCTCCCTATTGACCGATCCCGTCTGCCGCTTCTGATGAGGGCATGACGGTTATTCCTTGGCTGCGACCACCTCCCACGGCTGATCGAACCAATGTTCTTCCAAATTGTCGCCTTCGCCGATCCGGTCGACCACGGCGAAAAGACCGGGGGCGCTCAGCGGGCAGCAAACCGCGTGCCATGTATTGCGGCGGTAGTTCACGCCCTGACCGGGGCCTGCGAGAAACGCCTGCAAGGGGCCGGGGCGGCCTGCGTCATCGGGGGCGACGACCACCAGATAGGGGTTTTGGTGCATCGGCAGAAAGGCCTGCACGCCAAGCGGATGCCGCTCGACCATCTCAAGGGTGAAGGGCAGGGCGCGCGGCTCTGCGTTAAAGACGCTGATGCCCGCGCGGCCCCCGCCAAAGTCGAGATCGGCCAGATCGTGATGCCGCCCGCAAAGCCCTTGGTTGATGATCTTGTCGGGCGCCCCGCGCACTTCCAGCACCTCGCCGAAGGGGGCGAAAGCCTCGGCGGTGAGGGGCTGGAGCAGGATCTGTCTGCTCATGGCAGCAGGTCTTTCAGGCGCAGCTGCGCGATTCGTTCGACCTGGCGGCAGGCCTCGGCAAACTCGGTGTCGCGGTCATTGTCGATGCGGCGCTTGAAAGCGGCGAGGATGCCCGCCTTGTCGTGGTCGCGCACGGCGATGATGAAGGGGAAACCGTGTTTTTCGACATAGCGGTCGTTCAACTGGGTAAAGGTTCCCCGCTCCTCATCCGTCAGCGCATCCAGCCCCGCGGCGGCCTGTTCCGAGGTGCTCTCAGCCGTCAGCCGCTTGGCCTGCGCCAGTTTGCCCGCCAGATCGGGGTGGGCCTGCAGCACGCCGAGGCGCTGCGAATCTGAGGCGGAGCGGAAGATCCGTGCCAGAGCGTTGTGGAGACCGACGGCGGTGTCATGACCCGCGCCCAGTTCCAGCGCATGGGCGCCCTCGGCGATCCACGGAGAGTGCTCAAAGATGCTGCCGTATTCGGCGACGAAGGTCTCGCGGTCCATCTGGCTGGGACGCGCGCGGCGCTGGTGCGGATGGGTGGCGGCCCAGTGATCCGCAATCTGCTCACGGGTGGCGAACCAAACGCCCTCGTGGCTTTGGGCGTATTCGATGAACTGGCGCAGCGCCTCGACCCGACCGGGGCGGCCGATTAGGCGGCAGTGCAACCCGACCGAGAGCATCTTCGGCGCGCCCTCGACCCCTTCGCGGTAAAGCGCGTCGAAACTGGCTTTGAGGTAGTCGAAGAACTGCGCGCCCGCGTTGAACCCCTGCGGCGTCGCGAAACGCATGTCGTTTGCGTCGAGCGTATAGGGCACAATCAACTGGTCGCGGTCACCGGCCTCCATCCAATAGGGCAGATCATCGGCATAGGCGTCGGCCACATAGGCGAACTGCCCGGTCTCTGCCGCAAGGCGCAACGTGTTCTCGGACGAGCGCCCACAATAAAAACCGCGCGGCGCTTGGCCGGTTACTTCGGTATGCAGGCGGATTGCCTCGGCGATGGCCGCGCGCTCTGCGTCTTCTGCCATGTCCTTGTGTTCGATCCATTTCAGACCGTGGGTCGCCATCTCCCAGCCTGCGTCGATCATCGCGGCGACCTGTACGGGCGAGCGCGCCAGCGCCGTGGCGACGCCATAGACCGTGACGGGCAGGTCTTTCATCAGACGGTGTAGCCGCCAGAACCCTGCGCGCGCGCCGTATTCATAGATCGATTCCATATTGGCATGACGCTGGCCCGGCCATTGCGCGGCGCCGACGATCTCGGACAGGAACGCTTCTGACGCCGCATCCCCATGCAGGATGTTGTTCTCACCGCCTTCTTCGTAGTTCAGCACCAGCTGCACGGCGATCTTCGCGCCACCGGGCCATTGTGCATCTGGGGGGGTGGGGCCGTAACCCTGCATGTCGCGGGGGTAGCGAGTCATGTCGTTCTCCTTCTGTCGTTCTCTGTCTAGACCGGAAGGTCTTGGATTGCTTTCAATTAATTCCTGAAAGACTATCGTGAAAAGGGCACTTTCGCTCGGGCGCGGCGCGGGCGATCAAGGGTTAGGCACGGAGGGTATGATGACAGGCTATCTGACAACACATGTATTGGACACCGCGCGCGGCTGCCCGGCGGCGGGGCTGAAGATCGACCTCTATCGTCTGGAGGGCGAGACGCGCACCCATCTGCGCAGCCTCACCACCAATGCCGATGGCCGCACCGATGAGCAGATCCTGCCCGCGGCGGAGTTCGAAACCGGCACCTATGAGCTGCTGTTCCACTGCGGCGATTACCTCGACGCGCAGGGCGCCCCGGCGGAAGAGCCGCGTTTTCTGGATGTCGTCCCGTTGCGTTTCGGCATGTCTGAGGCCGCGCATTACCACGTGCCGCTGCTGCTCTCGCCCTTCGGCTATTCCACCTACCGGGGCAGCTAGACCTTTAGCGCGTCTTCCATCCGCGCGATCATGAAGTCCATGAAGAGCCGTGTTTTCGGGTCTTGGTGGCGGCGATGGGTGTAGAGGCAGGCCATTTGAACGGGCAGGGGCGGCGTGTCTTCCACGACCCGCACCAAAGCGCCGCTTTGCAAATGTTCGGCGATCTCAAAGATCGGCTTCATGGCGATGCCCGCGCCGGCCAGCGCCCAATCGGTCAGCACGTCGCCATCGTCACTCTCAAACCGCCCGCGCACATCGTATTTCACCGCGCCTTCAGGTCCTTGTAGCTGCCATTGAAATTCGGTCGCGCCGGGAAAGCGCAGGTTGAGGCAATTGTGCTGGCCGCGGTCGATCTCGGCCCCCGAGCGGGGATGCCCATGCGCCGCGACATAGGCCGGGCTGGCGCAGAGCACGCGCTCGCAATCGGCCACTTTGCGGATCCGTAGTGTAGAATCCTGCGGGCGACCCAGAAAAAAGGCCACGTCCAACCCTTCGGCGGTGAGATCGAGCTTGCGGTCGCTGAGGCGCAGCCGCACGTCAACCAGCGGATAAGTCTCGGAAAACGCAGGCACATGCGGCGCGATCAGCCGCCGCCCCACGCCCAGAGGCGCTGCCACATGCAGCGTGCCACGGGGGTTCTCGGTAACGTCCTCGATGCCCGCCTCGGCCTCGGCCACGGAGGCGAGGATCTTGCAAGCGCCATCGTAGAAAATGCGCCCCTGTTCGGTGGCCGACAGGCTGCGTGTGGTGCGCTGGAACAATCGCACGCCCAGATGCCCCTCAAGCTGGGTGATCCGCGCCGAGGCCACGGCAGGCGAGACCCGCTGGTCGCGTGCCGCCGCCGACATGCTGCCAAGCTCGTAGACACGCACGAAGGTGCGGATGTTGTCGAAATAGGACATTTATCGGGAACTTTTGATAGAGTTTAGGGAATGCCAAATCTAGCGGTAAAATCCGCGATTGAATAGTCTGCCCGGTGAATCATCCGGAGAGACCTCATGCACGACTTAGCCATCATCTGGGATTGGATCGGCTTTGCCATCCGCTGGGTGCATGTCATCACCGCCATGGCATGGATCGGCGCGTCCTTCTACTTCATCGCGCTCGACCTAGGCCTGCGCAAGGTGCCGCATCTGCCCGCGGGCGCTTTTGGCGAGGAATGGCAGGTCCATGGCGGCGGCTTCTATCACATTCAGAAGTATCTCGTGGCACCCGAAAACATGCCCGAGCACCTGATCTGGCACAAATGGCAGAGCTATTCGACGTGGCTGTCAGGGGCCGCGCTCTTGATGGTGGTCTATTGGGCGGGCGCGGAGCTTTACCTCATAGACCCGGCCAAGGCGGACCTCTCGGTCTTCCAAGGCATCCTGATCTCGGCGGGGTCGCTGACACTGGGCTGGCTGATCTACGATTTCCTGTGCAAATCGCAGCTCGGCAACCGGCCCACGGTGCTGATGCTGCTTTTGTTCGTGCTGCTGGTGGCCATGGCCTGGGGCTACAACCAAGTCTTTACGGGCCGCGCGGCGCTGCTGCATCTGGGGGCATTTACAGCGACGATCATGACGGCGAACGTGTTTTTCATCATCATGCCGAACCAACGCATCGTGGTGAAGGACCTCCAAGAAGGGCGCACGCCGGACGCGAAATACGGCAAGATCGCCAAGCTGCGCTCGACCCACAACAACTACCTGACGCTGCCGGTCATCTTCCTGATGCTTAGCAACCACTATCCACTGGCGTTTGCGACCGAGTACAACTGGCTGATCGCCGCGCTGGTCTTCTTGATGGGGGTGACGATCCGGCATTACTTCAACACGATGCACGCGACCGGAAAGGGCCCGCATTGGACATGGGGCGTGACCGCGCTTTTGTTCGTGGCGATCATGTGGCTCTCAACCGCGCCCCTGATGCAAGACGATATCGAAGCAGCAGAGGCCCGTGCGCTGACAGAAACAGAGCAGCTTTTCGCCAGCGCCGAGGGGTTTGACGAGGTGGCCAATATCGTGCCGGGGCGTTGCGCCATGTGCCATGCGCGCGAGCCGTTCTACGACGGTATCCACCGCGCGCCCAAAGGGCTGCTGCTTGAAACACCCGCCGACATCGCCCGCGCCGCGCGGCAGATCTATCTGCAAGCGGGGGTGACCAATGCCATGCCCCCCGCCAATGTGTCCTTCATGGAGGAAGAAGAGCGCCGCAAGATCATGCGCTGGTATCGCGACGGGGCCGCATCACAGCCCTTCAGCCTTGCGGGGAAGTAGCGGGGCGCACTACTCGAACTCCATCTGCTCAAAAACGCGGCCTGCGTTTTTCGTCGCCAATTCCTCGAAAGTATCAAGCCCCGCATAGGGCGATTGATCTACATAGTAAGCCTCGGCCAGACCGCCGCCCGCCTCCAGATGGGCGGCGATCTGCGCGCGGAGGTAGAACAGATAATCCCGGGTGAAGCGACGGACCTGCGCCATATTGGTCGGATGCCCGTGACCGGGGATCACATAACGCGCCCCAAGCGGCTCAAATGCGGTTTCCCAAGTCTCGATCCATTCGGCGGTCATCGTGTCGGGAAAGATCGGCAGCATGCGCTCGTGAAAGGCCATGTCGCCCGAGATTACGAGGCTCTGCTTCGGCAGCCAGATCACGATATCGCCGGGGCTGTGCGCGGGGCCGAGGTGGCGGGCCTCGATGCGGAAACCGCCCATCTCGACGATATATTCATCCTCGAAAGTCTCGGTCGGCAGCTGCACCTCCGTCCCCTCGGCCCGGTCGCGGTTGTAGCGCTGCATGGCCTCCAGAATGCTGCCGCCAAAGCGCTCCACTTCATGCGCGGCGTCTGCATGCGCGACGATCGGCACGCCTTGCTCAGCCCAGTAACCGTTGCCCAGAACCGCGTGGCCCTGACCGTTCTCGTTAAAGACCAATTTCACCGGCTCGTCGGTCACGGCCTTGATCTCATCATGCAGCGCCGCGGCCAGCCCATAGGCCGCGCCGCCGTTGATTACGACAACGCCTTCGCCGGTCACGATGAAGCTTAGGTTGTTGTTATGGCCTGCGTTTTCATAGGTGGGCGGGGCCGTCGCACCGATGGCCGAAAAGACGCCGGGAATGACTTCATAGGGTTTGTCGTAGAGCAGGGAGCCGGGGTATTTATCGGCGATATCCCCGCTGGCCATGGCGTTCGAGCCGAGCAGGAGGGCGGCGGCGTAAATCAGGTGCTTCATTGCGCGGCCCCCAGAAAACGATAGCCTTCGCCACTCCGTTCGACGCGGCCCAATCCGCCCTGCGGCAAGTGGAAGCCCATCAGCCAGATTTGCTCCTGCGCCAGCCGATCGAGCAAACGCTGCCGGGTCCTCGCGCCTCGCTCGGGGTCTTGGTCCGATCCGCTGGCCCAGCCCGGGCGGGCGAAGGCAAGATGGTGGTTGCCAATGGCATCGCCGCCGATCAACAGCGCATCACCGCCCGTACCCAGAAGGAAGGACATATGCCCGGGCGTATGGCCGAAACTGGCCTGCGCCGTGATGCCGGGCAGCACTTCGTCCCCGTCGGCGAAATGGCTCACCCGATCCTCGATCGCTTCCAACCGCCGCGCGGCCCCCACGGCAAAGGCGGCGCGGGCCGCACCAATCCGGTCCACCGTCGCCGGATCGCGCCAATAGTCCCATTCAACTTGGCCCATATGGTAGCGCGCATTGGGAAAGACCAGATCGTCGAAATCGTCCAGCACGCCCCACAGGTGGTCGGGATGGCCATGGGTAAAGACCACATCGGTCACCGCCTCCGGCGCGATGCCTGCGGCATCAAGGCTGCCAAGCAGCGCCCCGGCGGAGGGCATGAAGGCAGGGCCCGCGCCCGCGTCAAAGAGGATCACACGCTCGTCATTGCGCAAAAGCGTCAGGTTGCAAGGCGGCTCCAACTGGTCTTGCGGCAGGTCGAAGGGCGCCAAAGCCTCCGCCAGCGCGTCTTGCGGCAGACCTTCGAAGAAAAAGCTGCGCGGCAGCACCAGATTGCCGTCGCTCACGCTGATGAACGCATAGCCGCCGATCTGGGCCGAGGTCATCGCGAAGGCGCGCAGCGGCGTTTGGGCGAGGGCGGCCGCCCCCATTCCGGCAAGCACCATCCGTCTGTTAATCTTCACCTGATCCCCTCCCATCATTCATTCCGATTCGTGAATATAATCATCCCCATCGGTTTGCGGCACAAGGGGCGAATGCGGCGGCGAGAGATAGGCCCGAGAAACAAGGCAGCTATGCATGATCATGCCTTGCATCGCCCGCAGGGGTTCTATCTACGGGGGCACCACTCGAAACCCACCCCGATCCGGACGGAAAATGACTGATATCACGACAGAAGGCGCCTCGATCGCCTTTGACAAGGTCGGCAAGGCCTTTACCAAAGCGGGCGGTGCGACCGTGAACGCGCTCGAAGGGATTTCCCTTGACGTGGCGCCCGGCTCCATCACCGGGATCATCGGGCGTTCAGGGGCGGGCAAGTCGACCCTGTTGCGGATGGTCAACGGGTTGGAGCGTCCGACGACCGGCAAAGTGCTGGTCGGGGGTGAGGATGTAGGCAGCGCCAAGGGCGGCAAGCTGCGCGCGATCCGTCGTGACGTTGGCATGATTTTTCAACACTTTAACCTGCTGTCTTCACGCACCGTGGCGGGCAATATCGCGCTGCCGCTCGAAGTGGCGGGAATGCCGAGCGCGCAGATCAAGCCGCGCGTGGCCGACCTGATCGACCGTGTCGGTCTGAGCGCGCAGGCGGGGCGCTATCCGGCGGAGCTTTCGGGCGGGCAGAAACAGCGTATCGGCATCGCGCGGGCCTTGGCCACCGGGCCGAAGGTGCTGCTTTCGGATGAGGCGACATCGGCGCTCGACCCCGAAACCACGCAAACTGTTCTGGCGCTCTTGAAAGATATTAACCGCGATCTGGGGCTGACGATCCTGCTGATCACCCATGAGATGGCCGTGGTGCGCGACATCGCGAGCCATGTGGCGGTGATCGACGCGGGCCGCATCGTGGAGCATGGGGAGACCTATGACATCTTCACCGCGTCGCAACATGCGACGACGCGGTCCTTCCTGTCGGGCGTGACGGGCGTCACCCTGCCTGCCTTCGTCAAAGACCGCCTGACCCAAACCCCGCCCGCCGCAGGGGGCGAAGAGGTCATCCGCGTCACATTTGCGGGTACCCATGCCACCGATCCGATGCTGGCGCGATTGACGCAAGAAATGGGCATTCCGGTCAATATCCTTGCCGGTGCGGTGGAAGAGATCGGCACGCGGCCCTTCGGCAACCTGCTGGTGTCGATGCCCGTGGCACAGGCCGCCCAAGCGCGGGCCTTTTTGGAACAACACGGGCTTCTGACGGAGGTGCTGGGCTATGTCGGCTAACCTGATTAACCTATTGATCGAAGCCACCGGTCAAACGCTTTATATGGTGGCGATTTCGGCCATCCTCGGCACGCTCTTCGGCCTGCCGCTGGGGCTGTTTTTGGCCACCTCGCAGCGCGGGGAGCTACTGTCGTCGCCATGGGTGAACAAGGTGCTGGGGCTGGTGGTGAACGCCACGCGCTCCGTGCCGTTCATCATTCTGGTCGTGGCCATCATTCCCTTCACCCGCATGATCGCAGGCACCTCGATTGGCACCACGGCGGCGATCGTGCCGCTGACCATCGCCACGGTGCCTTTCATCGCCCGGCTGGTGGAAAACGCCATTCGCGAGGTCGATTCCGGCCTGATCGAAGCCGCCCGTGCCATGGGTGCGACGCCGCTGCAAATCATCCGCAAGGTGCTGCTGCCCGAGGCGCTGCCCAGCATCACTTTGGGCCTCACCCTCGCCATCGTGAGCCTCATCGGTTACTCCGCCATGGTCGGCGCCGTGGGCGGCGAAGGTCTGGGCGATCTGGGTATCCGCTATGGATATCAGCGGTTTATGCCCGACGTCATGGCGATTGTCGTGATCATCCTCATCGTTCTGGTGCAGCTTGTGCAGTCCATTGGCGAGCGTATTGCCAGCGCCGTGGACAAACGGGCCACCAAAAGTGGCGGTCAATAGGCCGCGCCTTACATCCGTTCTCTCAATCTAAGGAGACTACTATGCTTCGTCTTACAACACTCACCTCCGTTCTGGCGCTGATGGCCACTGGCCTTGCCGCCGAGGAGATTAAAGTCGGCGTTTCGCCCGGCGAACATGCCGAAATCATGGAAGAAGTCGCCCGCATCGCGGAGCCTATGGGCCTCGAAATCGACGTGGTCGAATTCTCTGACTATGTGGTGCCGAACCAAGCGCTCGCCGATGGCGACATTCAGGCGAACTCTTTCCAGCACGTGCCCTATCTCGAAGCGCAGATGAAAGACCGCGGCTTTGAGCTGAGCGTGGTCGGCAACACGATCACCACCCCGATGGGCGTCTATTCCGACAAGATCACCGATCTTGCTGATCTCGAAGAAGGCTCAACATTCGGCATCCCGAACGACCCCACGAACGGTGGCCGCGCGCTGTTGGTTCTGCAAGAACTCGGCTTGATCAAGGTCGATGAGACCGCAGGTCTGGTGCCGACCGTCCTCGACATCACCGAGAACCCCAAGGATCTGTCTTTCAAAGAACTCGACGCCGCGCAACTGCCGCGTTCGCTGGCCGATCTGGATGCGGCTTTGATCAACACCAACTACGCGATCGCCTCGGGCCTGAGCCCCAAGGAAGATTCCATCGCGATGGAAAGCGCCGAGAACCCCTATGTGAACGTCATCGCTGTCCGTAAAGGCGACGAAGAAGCGGCATGGGTTGAGACATTGCTCAAGGCCTATCACTCTGATGAGATCAAAACCTTCATCGATGAAAGCTATCAGGGCACGGTCATCACCTCCTGGTAAGCGCTTGCTCTAGAAGCGTATTGATAGACTTGACCCGCGCCTCCGCGGGTCAAGAGCGCCCCGGCGAGGGCCGGGGCATTTTAACTGGTTAAGGCTCCCCTAATCATTGGGTCGAGGCTGACGGTCAGCTAAAACCATTAAATTTCTGTTTAGGAATTCCGCGTAGTTTTCGCAGACAACGCGCGCTCTGACGTATTTCTACGCATACTTCTTAACATTGAAATTATGTTGCGCTGCGGCGCAAGAAAATTGTTGAAAAGTTCAAATCCGCCCGTATCGTGAAATCGTGAGGGATTTTTTCACATGACCCGGGGCTTGCCCTTCCTGATGTCTGACAGGGCCGATGGTCGCGATCCATGTGAACGGGAGTTCGACTGTAAGACGCGACCATAACAAACCAAGGGAGACTATCATGAAGACCGTGAAACTGATGGGCACCGCCGCCAGCCTGCTTGTGTTGGGGGTCAGCCAATCCGCCGCGCAGGATCTGACCGTTGGGTATTTCCTCGAATGGCCGATGCCGTTCCAATACGCCAAGGCGGAGGGGATGTATGACGAAGCGCTCGGCACGACGGTGAATTGGGTGAGCTTCGATTCCGGCACCGCCATGTCGGCGGCGATGGCCTCGGGGGATGTGCAGTTGTCGCTCAGCCAAGGCGTGCCGCCCTTCGTGGTCGCCACTTCGGCGGGGCAAGACCTGCAAATTCTCGATGTCGCGGTTAGCTATTCCGAGAATGACAATTGCGTCGTGCGCGAGGCGCTGGAGATCGACAAATCCTCTGCCGAGGAACTGACGGGCAAGAAGGTCGCGGTGCCGCTTGGCACGGCTGCGCATTACGGTTTTCTCAAACAAATGAACCACTTCGACGTCGATGTAGGATCGCTCGACGTGGTGGATATGGCGCCGCCAGATGGGGCCGCGGCCATCGCACAGGGATCGGTCGATATGGCCTGCGGCTGGGGTGGGTCGCTGCGCCGGATGATGGAACATGGCAATATCCTTCTGACCGGCGCGGAGAAGGAAGAGCTGGGCATTCTCGTCTTCGACGTCACCTCCGGCCCGGCCTCTTGGGTGGCCGAGAACTCTGACACGGTCGCCGCCTTTCTCAGCGTGACGGCTGAGGCAAACGCGATGTGGGCGGATGAGGCCAACCGCGACAAGATGCTGCCCGTCATCGCCAAGGACGCCGGTATGGACGAAGACGCCACGATGGAAACCATCGCGACCTTCTCCTTCCCTTCGGTCGATGAGCAAATGGGTGAGAAATGGCTCGGCGGGGGCGCGCAGGAGTTTATGAAAGGCGTGGCCGATGTCTTTGTCGAAGCAGGCGCGATCGACGGTGCGCTCGACAGCTATGAAGACGCGGTGAATACCGGCCCGCTGCAAGCCGCGAGCGATATGTAAGCCAAGCGGCGCAAAAATAGGCCGCCCCGTTGCAGACCGGTACCTGATTGCGAGGGACCGGGCAGATGGGGCGCGCCGATAAACGAAAAGCAGCGGGGCGGCATGTCGGGATTGAAAATCGAAAACCTGTCGATGCGGTTTGATCTGCCCAATGGCAGTCATGTGCAGGCGCTTGAGGACGTATCGCTTGACCTTGCGGAGGGGGAATTGATGTCGGTCCTTGGCCCCTCGGGCTGTGGCAAGACGACGCTGCTCAATATCGTGGCGGGTTTCCTTGCCCCGAGTTCGGGCGAGATCGTGATGAACGGCCATAGCGTCACCGGGCCGGATGCCGAGCGTGGCATGGTCTTTCAACAGGGCGCGCTGTTTGAGTGGATGTCAGTGCGTGAAAACGTGAGTTTTGGTCCGCGCATGAAGGGGCAGGGCGAAAAGCAATACGGGGCCGAGGTTGACCATTTGCTCGATATCGTCGGGCTGGGCGATTTCAAGGAAAAGGCGATCTATGAGCTCTCGGGCGGGATGCAGCAGCGGGTGGCGCTGGCGCGCTGTCTGGCGAATGACCCCGATGTGATCTTGATGGACGAACCCTTGGGCGCGCTGGATGCGCTGACCCGCGAAAAAATGCAAAGCCTCGTGCTGAAACTGTGGAAAGAGACCGGCAAGACCATCATCTTGATCACCCATTCGGTCGAAGAGGCGCTGCTGCTTGGCGAGCGGCTTTTGGTCATGGCGCCGCGCCCGGGGCGCATTCACCGCGAATACCGTCTGCCCTTTGCCGATCTGGGGGTGGGGCAAGACCTGCGTGAGGTCAAGAAACACCCGGAATTCGCCGAAAGGCGCGAGGAGATCCTCGGCATGATCTGGGACATGGAGGAAGAGATCATGGGCCGGACGGAGGAGGCATGATGTTGATCCTGCTTATTTATATCGTCATCTTCGCGCTTTCCTTTTTCCTTGTCCGTCTGGTTGTCGATCAGACCGCCAGCGGTTTCGCGGCGCGTAAAACGGTAACCTTTGGCGACGAAAGCGCGGTGACGTCGAACCGCACCGCCAGCGTGATTTCGATCCTGACGATCTTCTTGCTGTGGGGCGCCTTCACCGGCTCATCCCTGTTGCCCCGGTTTTTACATGCGCCCGGCCCGTTTGAGGGGCTGGCCGAGCTGACCTATACTGCCGAGGCCGATGACGGCTCCCGCGATGACGGCACGATCACGGTGCTGGTGCATCCGGTGGGCGAAGACGCCGAGACGCCGCAGGTCGATCCCGGCGAAGGCTGGGCCAAGAATGACGCTTTCACCATCGGCGCTTGGCGCTCGGGGCTGTTGCGTGTTGATAAGAATGACGAGAAGGGCCGCGATCTCGGGCACCGGGTCGTCGCCGTGAACGGGCAGAAGATCGCGCCCGGTGGCGAGGTGCAGACCGAGTTTGGCCGTGTGGGCATGTCGCCCAAGGGCACGCTGAATTTCGAGCCCGCCAAGGGTTGGCAGATGGAGCCGATCTGGCTGCCGCCCCCCGAAGCCGTGGTCTCCCGCCTTGCTGAAATCTCAAGCCAAGGCTACCGCGACAGCACCCTGTGGGAGCATCTGGGCTATTCGCTGTTTCGCGTGGTGGTGGGGTTCGCTCTTGGGGCGCTGGTGGGCATTCCGCTGGGCTATGCCATGGGGCTGTCGGGCTGGTTTCGGGGCTGGTTCGATCCGATTGTCGAATTCATGCGCCCGGTGCCGCCGCTCGCGCTGATCCCGCTGGTGATCATCTGGGCGGGGATCGGGGAGGTGGGCAAGATCATCCTGCTGTTCCTCGCGGCGCTGTGGATCATGGCCATTGCTGCGCGGTCGGGCGTGTCGGGGGTGAATATCACCAAGGTCCATGCGGCTTATTCGCTGGGCGCGTCCAAGGCGCAGATCATGCGCCATGTCATCGTGCCAAACTCGCTGCCCGAGATTTTCACCGGCGCGCGGGTGGCGATGGGGGTCTGCTGGGGCACGGTGGTCGCCGCCGAACTGGTCGCGGCAGAGAAGGGGGCGGGGATGATGATCATGGTCGCCTCCAAATTCCAGCTGACCGACATCGTGCTTATGGGGATCATCCTGATCGGCATCATCGGGTTCGGCATCGACATGCTGATGCGCAGGGCTGAGCGGTTGCTGGTGCCTTGGAAAGGGCGGTCTTAACCCCGCCCGTCATCCCCTTCTGTTTGAAAGGAGCCCCCCTTGCCAGACGCCGAATTCCGCGCCACAGTGAAAAAATGGAGGAAAATTTCATATGACCCGAGCGAAAAGGCCCGGGGCGGAGGCCGTGGGGGCGCGCTCTCTGGGTGCCGACCTACGGGCGATCCGAAAGGGGCGCAAACTGACTCTCACGGATATGGCCGAGGCTTTGGGCCGGTCGGTCGGCTGGGTCAGTCAGATCGAACGCGACATCTCGACCCCCTCCATCGCCGACCTGCGCCGCATCGCCGAGATCTTGGACGTGCCGATCTCGCTCCTTTTTGGCGAAGCGACGGTAAGCCCCGAAGAACGCGGCTATGTCGTGCGGGCCGGGGCGCGGCGTGCCATGGGGAGTGCGGCCAATGGGTTGACGGAAGAACTGCTCTCACCCGATCTCACCGACAGTTTCGAGTTGATCCACTCGACCTTTGCCGCCTATTCGGGGCTGGAAGCGCCCGTCAGGCGCGAAACGCAGGAGGTCGGTTTCGTCATCTCGGGCCGGTTGAACCTCACGATTGCGGAACGCCGCTTTACCGTCGGCCCCGGCGACAGCTTTCGCATTCGGGGCGAATATTACACTTGGGACAACCCCTACGACACGCCCGCCGTGGTGGTCTGGGTGATCTCTCCCCCGGTTTACTGAACCGGATTTTCATCAATTCGAACAATTTCAAACTGTCCGGGGGCGCCTCTGGCCAGCTCCTTGGCGGTGCATGGCGATAGGAGGGGCATGTGGCTGATTTTCCGACAACCGCACGGGTGGTGATCATCGGGGGCGGGGTGGTTGGGGTCTCGACCCTATACCACCTTGCCCGCGCGGGCTGGACCGATTGCGTCCTGCTGGAAAAGAATGAACTCACCGCAGGCTCCACTTGGCATGCGGCGGGCAACTGTCCGAACTTCTCGAACTCTTGGGCGGTGATGAACATGCAGCGCTACGGGCTTGAGATGTACCGCGGTTTGGGGGAGGCGGTCGGCTATCCGATCAATTACCATGTGACCGGGGCCCTGCGTCTGGCTCATAGCCGCGAGCGGATGCAGGAGTTCGAACACGTCGCCTCCATGGCCCGCGCGCAGGGGCTGGGGATGGAGATGTGCACCCCTGCCGAATTGAAAGAACACAACCCGTTCATAGAGCTACATGACCTTGCGGGCGGGTTGTGGGACCCCTTGGATGGGGACATCGACCCGGCACAACTGACCCAAGCCCTTGCCAAAGGCGCGCGGGAGGCAGGGGGGCAAATTCACCGCTTTACCCCCGCCACCGGCATAGATCGCGATGGGGGCGAATGGATCGTCCATACCGAAAAGGGCGATATCCGCTGCGAGAAGGTGGTCAACGCTGCCGGCTATTACGCGCAGCGGGTCGGCGAATGGTTCCGCCCCCATGGGGGCCGCCGCGTGCCTGCGGTGGTGATGAGCCATCAGTATTTCCTGACCGAAGACATCCCCGAACTCGCCGCTTGGACCGCCGAGAAGGGCCATAAGATGCCGATGGTCCGCGATGTGGACAGCTCCTATTACTTGCGGCAGGACAAGAACGGTCTGAACCTTGGCCCCTATGAGCGCAACTGCAAAGCGCATTGGATCACCCCCGAGGATCCGATGCCCGAAGATTTCAGCTTTCAGCTCTACCCCGACGATCTGGACCGGTTGGAATGGTATATCGAAGACGCGATGGGGCGGATGCCGCTCTTGGGCCAAAGCGGCGTCGGACGGGTCATCAACGGGCCGATCCCCTATGCGCCCGATGGCCTGCCGATGCTCGGCCCGATGCCGGGCGTCCCGAACGCCTTTGAGGCGCATAGTTTTACCTTCGGGATCGCGCAGGGGGGCGGTGCGGGCAAAGTGATGGCCGAATGGATCACGCAAGGCGAAACGGAGTGGGACATGTGGGATGTCGACCCGCGCCGCTACACCGCCTATGCCGATCACGACTTTACCCTCGCCAAGGCGCTTGAGACCTATGGCCATGAATATGCGATGCATTTCCCGCATTACGCATGGCCCGCCGGGCGCGACAAGAAGCTGTCGCCGCTGCACGACCGGCTGTGCGACGCGGGCGGTCAGATGGGGGCCTACAACGGGTGGGAGCGGGCGAATTGGTTTGCCAAACCCGGTGATGACACCGCCGAGGCCGCGACCCAGACATGGGACCGGGATGGCCCGTGGGCGGCGCGGGTTCGTGAGGAGGTCGCGGCGGTGCGCGACCATGTGGGCGTGCTCGATCTGCCGGGGTTCTCGCGTTTCGCGCTTGCGGGGCCGAGGGCCGCGGAATGGCTGCGGGGGCGGATCGCGGGCGCGCTTCCCAAGGTCGGGCGGATGACGCTGGGCTATTTCCCCGACAGCCGGGGCCGGGTGCTGACCGAGATGTCGATCCTGCGCCATGCAGAGGATGACTTCACCCTGATCACCGCCGCTCCCGCGCAATGGCATGACTATGAATTGCTGCGCGACGCGTTGCCCCAAGACGGGGCGATCAGCCTGACGGATCGAACCGATGCCGTCTCGACCCTGATCCTATGCGGCCCGAAATCCCGCGCCCTGCTGGCGCCGCTGGCCCCGGAGGCCGATCTGGCGCTGCCGTGGCTCAGCCATCAAGAGGCGTCGGTAAAGGGCAAGCCAGCGCTGCTCGCCCGGGTCTGTTTCGCGGGCGAGTTGGGCTGGGAAATCCACGCGGCCCCCGAAGACATGCCGGCGATCTATGATGCGGTCATCGCGGGCGGGGCCACGCCCTTTGGGATGTTCGCGCTCAATTCCATGCGGCTGGAAAAAGGCTACCGGACGTGGAAGGGCGATCTGTCGCAGGAGTATACCTTGCTGGAGGCCGGGTTGGACCGTTTCCTGCGTCTCGACAAGCCGGAGGCATTTCCAGGAAAGGAGGCGCTGATCGCCGAACGGGACGCAGGGCCGCAGCGCCGCTTCGTGACGTTGGTGGTCGGAGGTAACCCGCAAGATGCGCCGCCGATGGCCACGCTGCGCCTGAACGGAGATGCCGTGGGTGAGGTGACCAGCGGCGGCTATGGCTACCGGGTTGATGCCTCCATCGCGCTCGGCGTCGTGCGGGCCGAGGCTGCCGTGCCGGGTACCGAACTTACGGTCGAAATCTATGGTCAGAGCTACCGTGCCACGGTGCAGCCCGACACCCCGCTTTGGGACCGCGAAAACGCACGCATCCGCGCGCAGGAGGTTTGAGATGGGACAGCTGCCTTCCAAGGCCCGCGCGGTGATCATCGGCGGTGGCGTGATCGGCTGTTCGGTCGCCTATCATCTGACGAAACTGGGCTGGACCGATGTGGTTCTGCTGGAGCGCAAACAACTGACCTCGGGCACCACATGGCACGCGGCGGGGCTGATCGCGCAGCTGCGCGCGACGCAGAACATGACGCGGCTGGCGAAATACTCCCAAGAACTCTACGGCGCGCTGGAGGGGGAAACCGGGGTCGCCACCGGGTTCAAGCGCGTGGGCTCGATCACCGCCGCCCTGACGCCTGCGCGGCGTGAGGAGATCTTGCGGCAGGCCGCCATGGCCCGCGCCTTTGGCGTCGAGGTCGAAGAGATCACGCCTGAAGAGGTGCGCGCGAAATACCCCCATGTGGAGACCAAAGGCATGACCGACGCGGTCTATCTGCCGAAAGACGGGCAGGGCGATCCTGCAAATATCGCGCTGGCCTTGGCCAAGGGCGCCCGGGCGCGCGGTGCGGTGGTGGCCGAGCGGGTCAAGGCGACGGGGGTCACCCGCGCGGGGCGTCGGATCACGGCGGTGGACTGGGCCGGGGAGGATGGCAGCACGGGCCGGATCGAGGCCGAACATGTCATCAATTGCGCGGGCATGTGGGGGCGCGAGCTGGGCCGGATGCTGGGCAGCAACGTGCCCCTGCAAGCTTGTGAGCATTTCTATATCGTCACCGAGGCCGTCCCGGGCTTGCACGAGTTGCCGGTGCTGCGCATCCCCGATGAATACGCCTATTACAAAGAGGATGCAGGGAAGATCCTGCTTGGCGCCTTCGAACCCATCGCCAAACCTTGGGCGCTGGACGGCATCCCCGAGAGCTTCGAGTTCGATCAATTGCCCGAAGATTTCGACCATTTCGAGCCGATTCTCGAGATGGCGGTCAAACGGCTGCCGCTGCTGGCGGAGGCGGGGATTCATACCTTTTTCAACGGCCCCGAAAGCTTCACCCCCGACGATGCCTATCACCTCGGCCAAGCGCCCGAGATGGACAATGTCTGGGTCGCCGCCGGGTTCAACTCCATCGGCATCCAATCGGCAGGCGGCGCGGGGATGGCGCTGGCGCAGTGGATGGAGGACGGGCAGAAACCCTTTGATCTGGGTGACGTGGACATTGCGCGGATGCAGCCCTTTCAGGGCAACAAGACCTATCTGGCAACACGCTCGACCGAGACGCTGGGGCTGCTCTATGCGGATCACTTCCCCTACCGTCAAAAGGCCACCGCGCGGGGCATTAGGCGCAGCCCGCTCCATGCGCATCTGCTGGAGCATGGCGCGGTCATGGGCGAATTCGCAGGCTGGGAGCGGGCCAATTGGTTTGCCGATCCCGGGCAAACGCGCGAGTATCGCTATAGCTGGGGCCGGCAGAATTGGTTCGGCAATCAAGCCGCCGAACATGCCGCCATCCGCGCGGGCGTGGGGCTTTACGATATGTCGTCTTTCGGCAAAATCCGCGTCGAGGGGCCAGAGGCCGAGGCTTTCATGAACCACGTCTGCGGCGCGCAGATGGCGGTGCCGGTGGGCAAGATCGTCTATACCCAGTTCCTCAACCCTCGGGGCGGGATCGAGGCGGATGTCACCGTAACCCGGCTGAGCGAGACCGCCTATCTCGTCGTCACTCCGGTGGCGACGCGGCTGGCGGATGAGACATGGCTGCGCCGCCATGCTGGCGACCGGATGGTGGTGATCACCGATGTGACGGCGGGTGAGGCGGTGCTCGCGATTATGGGGCCGAAGGCGCGGGACGTGTTGCAGGCCGTTTCCCCCATTGACTTCTCAAATGACACCCATCCTTTTGGCATGGCGCGCGAAATCGAGATCGGCATGGGCCTCGCCCGGGCGCATCGGGTGTCCTATGTGGGCGAACTGGGCTGGGAGCTTTACGTCAGCGCCGAGATGGCAGGTCATGTTTTTGAGGCGCTGATGGAAGCGGGCGCGGCCTTTGGCCTGAAACTTTGCGGTCTGCACGCGATGGACAGTTGCCGGATCGAAAAGGGCTTTCGCCACTTCGGCCATGACATCACTTGCGAAGACCATGTGCTGGAGGCGGGCTTGGGCTTTGCGGTGAAGACCGACAAGCCCGATTTCATCGGTCGCGACGCGGTGCTGCGCAAAAAGGAAGAGGGGCTGAAGCTGCGGATGCTGCAATTCCGTCTGACGGACCCCGAGCCATTGCTCTACCACGCTGAACCGATCCTACGGGAGGGGGCCATCGTGGGCTATCTCACCTCCGGCACCTATGGCCACCACTTGGGCGGAGCGATCGGGCTGGGCTATGTGCCCTGCGCGGGCGAAAGCCCCGCCGATCTGCTGGCCTCGACCTATGAGATCGACGTGGCGGGCCGCCGGATCAAGGCCGAGGCCAGTTTGAAACCGATGTATGACCCCAGCGGGGCGCGGTCCAAAAGCTAGGCCGTCGCCTTAGAAAAAACGCGCCCTTCGCAGGCTTATCGCCCGGCTTTGACATAGATCAAAGCGGCGGCTTGGGGCCCATGCGATCCGTCTCCCAAAGATGAAGGGATTCGGAATATGTTCGATACGCTCAAGTTGATCGTGCTTGCGCTTATAGTGTTCTTTGCAGCACTCGGGGCGGATTGGGCGCGCGATCCGGCTTATATGGTTCACGCCCTGCTGGTCATGTTGGTGGCCGCAGGGTTGTTTTTTTGGCAGTTGCGCCGGATGCCTGTCGAGGACGCGGCGCCGGTCGCGCCTGCGCCGCCGCAGGGCTATATGGATGGCCCCATTCGCTATGGCGTCATCGCCACCGCCTTTTGGGGTGTGGTTGGGTTTCTGGTGGGCACCTTCATCGCCTTCCAACTGGCCTTTCCTGCGCTGAACATCGACTGGGCGCAGCCCTATGCGAACTTTGGCCGCCTGCGCCCGCTGCACACCAGCGCGGTGATCTTCGCCTTTGGCGGCAACGCCCTGATCGCCACGTCTTTCTACATCGTGCAGCGCACCTCTTCGGCGCGGCTCTGGGGTGGGAACGCAGCTTGGTTCGTCTTTTGGGGCTATCAGCTTTTCATCGTTCTGGCGGCCACGGGCTATCTGCTCGGCGCGACCCAGTCCAAGGAATATGCTGAGCCGGAATGGTACGTCGACATCTGGCTCACCATCGTCTGGCTGGTCTACCTCGCCGTATTCTTTGGCACGATCTTGAAGCGGCGTGAGCGGCATATCTATGTCGCCAACTGGTTCTTTCTGGCCTTCATCATCACCGTGGCCATGCTGCATGTGGTCAATAACCTCGCCATCCCGGTGTCGATCTGGGGCTCCAAATCAGTGCAGGTCTTTGCGGGCGTGCAGGATGCGATGACGCAATGGTGGTACGGCCACAACGCGGTGGGCTTCTTCCTGACGGCGGGTTTCCTTGGCATGATGTATTACTTCGTGCCGAAACAGGCGGGCCGCCCGGTCTATAGCTACAAGCTGTCGATCATCCACTTCTGGGCGCTGATCTTTCTGTATATCTGGGCCGGTCCGCACCACTTGCATTACACCGCCTTGCCCGATTGGGCGGCGACGCTGGGGATGGTGTTCTCGATCATCCTGTGGATGCCAAGCTGGGGCGGCATGATCAACGGGCTGATGACGCTCGAAGGGGCGTGGGACAAGATCCGCACCGATCCGATTATCCGCATGTTCGTGGCCTCGCTCGCCTTCTACGGGATGTCGACCTTCGAGGGGCCAATGATGTCGATCCGCGCGGTGAACAGCCTTAGCCACTACACCGATTGGACCATCGGGCACGTGCATTCCGGCGCGCTTGGCTGGAACGGGCTTATCACCTTTGGCGCGCTCTACTTCCTGACCCCGCGGCTCTGGGGCCGGGCGCAGATGCACTCCATGGCGGCGATCAACCTGCATTTCTGGCTCGCGACCCTTGGGATCGTGCTCTACGCCGCGTCGATGTGGGTCTCGGGCATTATGGAGGGGCTGATGTGGCGCGAGGTCGATGCCAATGGCTTCCTTGTCAACAGCTTTGCCGACACCGTCGAAGCGAAATTCCTGATGTATGTGGTCCGTGGTCTGGGCGGGGTTCTCTACCTCGCGGGCGGTGCGGTGATGGTCTGGAACATGTGGATGACCATCCGCGCCCCGCAAGCCCGCCCCGTCACCGTCGCCCTGCCAGCGGAGTAAGATCAATGGCCAAGAACCCCCACAGCCCTAATTATGACCCCGCTGACGACCCCAAGGTGGTCACCGCCAGCGAAGGCTTGAAGAAGGGCAAAATTCCCAACGAACTGCCGCCCGAGACGGAGGCGATCACCTTTCACCAGCGGTTCGAGCGCAACGCGACACTGCTGTTGATCGCCTCGCTCGGGGTGGTGAGCATCGGCGGGATCGTCGAAATCGCGCCGCTCTTTTGGTTGGAGAACACCATCGAAGAGGTCGAGGGCATGCGCCCCTATTCGCCGCTGGAATTGGCGGGGCGCGAGATCTATGTGCGCGAGGGCTGCTATGTCTGCCATAGCCAGATGATCCGTCCGATGCGCGACGAGACGGAGCGTTATGGCCACTACAGCCTCGCCGCCGAATCCATGTACGACCACCCGTTTCAATGGGGCTCCAAACGCACCGGGCCGGATCTGGCGCGCGTGGGCGGGCGCTATTCGGATGAGTGGCATGTCGATCACCTGATGGACCCGCAATCGGTGGTGCCGGAAAGCGTCATGCCGAAATACGCGTTTCTGATGGACGCCAAACTTGAGCCTGAGGATGTGACCGATCTGGTCGCCACCCACCGCACGGTCGGCGTGCCCTATAGCGATGAGATGATCGCGAATGTCCGTGGCGACTTCCGGGTGCAGGTTGACCCTTTTGGCGATTACGACGGGCTGCTGGAACGCTACCCCGGTGCGCAGGTGCGCAACTTCGACGGCCGGCCGGGCGTGAGCGAGATGGATGCCCTGATCGCCTATTTGCAAATGCTCGGAACGCTGGTCGATTTCTCGACCTTCGTGCCTGACGCCAGCCGCTAAGGAGGCCGCAATGGACACCTATTCTTTCCTGCGTGAACTGGCTGATAGCTGGGCGCTCTTGATCCTGACGCTGATCTTTCTGGGCGTTATTGCTTGGGCCTTTCGCCCCGGCTCGCGCGCCCTGCACGACGATGCCGCCGCCGTCCCGTTTCGCAACGACGACCCCGATCAAGCCCGCAATGACGGAGCCCGCACATGACCGATAAACGCAAGATCGACCCCGCCACCGGGACCGAGACCACAGGTCACAGTTGGGACGGGATCGAAGAGCTGAACACGCCGCTGCCGCGTTGGTGGCTCTGGACCTTCTATGCCACCGTCGTCTGGGGCGTGATCTATACCATCCTTTATCCCGCCTGGCCGATGGTCTCTGGCGCGACGGCGGGGCTGCTCGGCTATTCCACCCGTGGCGAGGTCGCTGCCGAGATTGCGCGTGTGGACCTGTCGAATGCCGACTTGACCGAAAGTCTCGTCAACGTCGATCTGGCGGTGCTGAAGGACAACGAAGAGCTGCACCGTTTCGCGACACAGGCCGGGCGCTCGGTCTTTGCGGCAAATTGCTCGCAATGCCACGGCGCGGGGGCAGGGGGTGTGGTGGCCTCGGGCTATCCCAACCTTCTGGACGATGACTGGCTCTGGGGCGGCACGATGGAGGATATCGCCTATACCGTGCGCCACGGCATCCGCAACGAGGATGACCCCGACGCGCGTTTCTCGGAAATGCCGCCGTTTGATTGGATGGAGGAGGCCGAGCTCGACGCCACCGTGCATTTCGTGCGCAGCCTTTCGGGGCTTGAGCATGACGCAGGCGCAGCGCTAGCGGGGGCAGAGGTCTATGCTGACAACTGTAGCGCCTGCCATGGGGAGCGTGGCCTTGGTGACCGTGAGATGGGCGCGCCCAACCTTGCCGATGCGATCTGGCTGCGCGGCGGCAGCCATGAGGCGATCCTGCGGCAGCTCAAAGCGCCGCGCATGGGGGTGATGCCGCCGTGGCAGGCCCGTCTGGGCGAGGCCGAGGTGCGCGCCGTGACCGCCTATGTCCACGGTCTGGGCGGCGGCGAGGCTGCAGTCGATGCCGAGGGCGCTGCCGCCGACTAAACCGGTACGACAAATAATCTGCGGATTGATGCAGATCAAAGCGGCCTGCGCCCTAGGGGTGTAGGCCGCAAGACGTAACACCGGAGCCTACTGCCCATGTCCAACGCCGCCCCCCCGCTTTTCGCCGCCCGCGAGCCGATTTTCCCCCGCCGGGTCAGCGGATTCTTTCGGCGGTTGAAATGGGTGATCCTGATCCTCACGCTGGGGGTCTATTACATCACCCCGTGGATCCGCTGGGACCGGGGGCCGAACCTGCCGGACCAAGCGGTTCTGGTCGATCTCGCAAACCGGCGTTTCCATTTCTTCTGGATCGAGATTTGGCCGCATGAATTCTACTTCGTGGCCGGGCTGCTGATCATGGCGGGGCTGGGGCTGTTCCTGTTTACCTCCGCTCTGGGGCGGGTCTGGTGTGGCTATGCCTGCCCGCAGACCGTCTGGTCCGATCTTTTCATGACTGTGGAGCGCTGGATCGAAGGCGACCGCAACGCGCGCATCCGCCTGCACAACGCAGCTTGGAGCCTGCGCAAGGCGCGGCTGCGGGGGGCAAAATGGCTGGTCTGGCTGCTGATCGCGGTGGCGACGGGCGGGGCTTGGGTCTTTTACTTTGCCGATGCGCCCAGTCTGGCGCGCGACCTCGTGACCCTGCAGGCCGCCCCCGTGGCCTATGCCACCATCGCCGTGCTGACGGCCACGACCTTCATCTTTGGCGGTTTCATGCGCGAACAGGTCTGCATCTACATGTGCCCTTGGCCCCGTATCCAAGGCGCGATGATGGACCCCGGCACGCTGACCGTTGGCTACCGCAAATGGCGGGGCGAGCCGCGCGGCAAGGGCGGGGTAAAGCGCCAGAAAGCGGCGGCAGAGGCGATCGGCAGCGGTGATGCGGTGGCCCGCTATGGTGCGGCGCTCGACAAAAACACCGCGGGCGACCGCCAGTCGCGCGACGGCGAGGTTTTGGGCGATTGCATTGATTGCAACGCCTGTGTCGCGGTCTGCCCGATGGGGATCGACATTCGCGAAGGCCAGCAGATGGAATGTATCACCTGCGCGCTCTGTATCGATGCCTGCGACGATGTGATGGCCAAGATTGGCCGCCCGCGCGGGCTGATCGACTATCTCGCGCTGGATGATGAGCCGCCCACCGCGCCCAAGGAAAGCGCCGCCGTGGCGGGCTTTGCGGAAGCGCCTGCCGGTGACGTCGCCGGGGCCACTGCGCCGCCCTGGCAGCCCAAGCCGCTTTGGCAGCATGTCTTCCGCCCGCGCACCCTGATCTATACCGCCGCTTGGGCCGCCATCGGTGTGGCGCTTGTCGTGGCGCTCTTCATCCGGCCCGAGATCGACATGACCGTGGCGCCGGTGCGCAATCCGACCTTCGTCACCCTCTCGGACGGGTCGATCCGCAACGCCTATGACATCCGTCTGCGCAACAAACATGGTGAGGCACGGGATTTCCGGCTGTCTCTCGCCGGAGACCGTGGTTTGGACCTCAGCGTCGAGGGGGCTGCGGGTCCGGTGGTCTCCGTGCCCGCCGACACCACCCGCCTGCAACGGGTCTATGTGATCGCCCCGCCGCAGAGTGACGCCGCCATCGCGCCGCGCAGCGATCTGCGGTTCTGGGTCGAAGACGTCCGCTCGGGCGAGCGGGCCTTTGGTGACACGATTTTCAATGGAAAGGACAGCCAATGACCGCAGCGCAATTGCAACGGGGGCGCCCCCTGACAGGCTGGCATGTGCTGGCGATCTTTGTGGGCGGGTTTTCGATCATCATCGCGGTGAACCTCGCGCTCGCTTTCAATGCGGTGCGCACTTTCCCGGGCAAGGAAACCGAATCGAGCTACGTCGCCTCGCAGAATTTTGACAGCGACCGCGCGGCGCAGGAAGCGCTCGGCTGGGCGGTGCAGACCGAGTTGTCGGGGGAGGCGCTCCGCTTGGCGGTGCAGGATGCCAATGGCGTGGTGCAGCCCGAGATCATCGCGGCGACATTGGGCCGGGCGACCACCGTGGCGGATGACATGACGCCCGACTTCGCCTGGGATGGCCGCGCGTGGACCGCACCGGTCACCGCAGGCCCCGGCAACTGGAACCTGCGGATCGAGATGCGCGCCGCCGATGGCACGCTCTTTCGCCGCCGCATTCCCTTGCGGGTGACACGATGACCGTGGCCGCCTGTCCGGGCTGTGTCGCAGGCGCCCCCTCGGCCGAGGCCGCGGCGCGGCGCATCGCGGAGAACGACAAGGCCATCCATCTCGCCCTGCCGCAGATCCGCTGCGCGGCCTGTATCGCGGGGGTCGAGGGGGTTTTGGCCCGCTTGCCCTCGGTCAAAGCCGCGCGGGTGAACCTCGGGGCCAAACGGGTGCGGATCGTGCTGAGCCCCGGGTATGACGCCAGCGCCGCGCTTCAGGCGTTGAACGACGCGGGCTTCGAGGCGCATGAGCTGGACGCGACCGCCCTGCGGCCTGCGGGGGATGACACGGGCCGCCGTCTGCTGGCCCGCGCCGCCGTGGCGGGCTTTGCCATGATGAACGTGATGGCAGTCTCCGTCGCGGTCTGGTCCGGGGCGGGCGATATCACGCGCGAGATGTTTCACTGGGTCTCTGCGGCCATCGCGCTGCCTGCCTTGGCCTTTTCGGCGGTGCCCTTCTTTGCCTCGGCATCGGTCGCCCTGCGGGCTGGGCGGATGAATATGGATGTGCCGATTGCGCTGGCGATCCTGCTGGCGGCGGCGACCTCGCTTTATGAAACTTTCGCCGCCACCGGGGCGCATACTTGGTTCGATGCGGCGCTCTCGCTGACCTTTTTCCTGCTGGTGGGCCGCTATCTTGAGCATCGCGCGCGGGCCACGGCACGTTCCGCCGCGGCGGAGTTGACGGCGCTGGAACTGCCCCGCGCGACGCGCCTGACCGCCACGGGGCGTGAGACGGTGGACGTCAGCGCCTTGGTGCCCGATGACCGCATCGCCCTTGCCGCCGGGGCGCGCGCGCCGGTGGATGGCATCGCCTTGGGCGCGGTGATGGTGGACCGCTCCGCCCTGACCGGAGAGGCCGACCCCGTCCCGGTGGCGGCGGGCGGGCCGATCTGCGCGGGCGAGGTGATCCTTGGCACGCCGCTGACTCTAAGGGTCACCCGCCGGGCAGAGGACAGCACCCTGCGCCGCATCGCGGCTTTGGTCGAGGTCGCCGAGACCGGCAAACACCGCTACAGCGGGATCGCCGACCGCGCGGCGCGGCTCTATGCGCCGGTGGTGCATGGGCTGGCGGCGCTGGCTTTTGTGGTCTGGTGGGCGCTGACCGGGGACCTTTATCACGCGATTGCCGTGGCCACGGCGACGCTGATCATCACATGCCCCTGCGCGTTGGCGCTGGCCATTCCGGCGGTGACGGCGGCGATGACCGGGCGTTTGTTCCGCGCGGGTGTGTTGCTGAAATCCCCCACGGCGTTGGAGCGTTTGGCCGAGATCGACACGGTTCTCTTCGACAAGACCGGCACGTTGACCGAAGGCGTTGCGCGGCTGTCCGCGCTTGATGCAGAGGTGGCATCGGTCGCGCTTGCCCTCGCGCAGGCGTCTGACCACCCCGCCTCGCGCGCCTTGGCGGCGGCGTTGCAGGGGCAGATGCCCGCCGATCTGCACGACCTGCAAGAGGTGCCGGGCGAGGGCGTCTGCGGCCTGTGGCACGGGGCGCGGGTCTCATTGCGTCGCGGGCTGGAGGGACCGGAACTGCATCTGGCGGACCGCTCTATTCCCTTGCCTCTGTCCGAGACCCCCCGCGCCGGGGCGGCGGAAGTCGTCAGCGCCCTGCGCGGGCGTGGGATGGAGGTGGCGATGGTCACCGGCGATACCGCGCAGCGTGCAGAAGCGTTGGCCGAAACCCTCGGGATCGCCAAGGTTCATGCCGCCGTTCGGCCCGAGGATAAGGCCGGTCTGGTCCGCGACATGGCTGCGCGGGGCAGGCGGGTGCTCATGGTGGGCGACGGGCTGAATGACACGGCGGCGCTTGCCGGGGCGCATGCCTCTCTCGCGCCCGCCACGGCGCTGGATGCCGCGCGGGTCGCCTCGGACGGGGTGATGCTGGGCGGTGATCTTTCGGCGGTCGCCGATACCCTGCGGCTGGCCCGTCGGGCCCGCAGCCGCATTCGCCAGAACCTCGGGCTGGCCGCCGCCTATAACGCGGTCGCGATCCCGGTGGCGGTCATGGGCTTCGCCACCCCGCTGATGGCGGCGGCGGTGATGTCTTCCTCATCCATCCTCGTGGTTTTGAATGCGGTGCGCCGATGAATATCCTGATCGTTCTCATCCCCGTCTCCGTCTGTCTTGGCGCGGCAGGGCTTGCGGCCTGTCTCTGGACGCTGCGCAACGGGCAATATGATGACCTTGAAGGAGACGCGGCGCGGATTTTGCTGGAGAATGGCGCGCCTAATGGTGACACCCAACAGCGCGATACCGAAGAGCCGACCTAGAAACGCAAAACGCGGGCCGTGGCCCGCGCTTTCTTAGCTCAATGAAAGCCTGCCGTCAGTCGGCGGCCTGAGAGGCCGAGATCAGCGCGTCCATATCCTTGATCAGCACGGTCTGAGAGGTCTCAAGCGCAATGATATCCTGCTTGCGCAGGCGGGTCAGGGTGCGGCTCACCGTCTCAATCGTCAGGCCGAGGAAATCCGCGATGTCGCTGCGGGTCATCGGCAGGGCGCAGGTGGTGTAGCTGCCGATCGGCCTGCCGGTGCGCTCCGCCAGCGTGATGAGGAAGGAGGCAACCTTTTCCAGCGCGGATTTGCGGGCCAGCATCATGAAGTGATCCTGCATCGCCGAAATCTCACGCAGGGCGGCGTTCAACAGCCGTTTATGCGTCTCGTGATCCCCCTCGAAATCGTCGAGCGCATGGCGGCGGTGGGCGATTACCTCTGCCGTCTGGATCGCCTCGCAATCGCTGTGATGCAGCGCGCCATTGGGAAAGCCGATGATGTCGCCCGGCAGGCCAAAGGCGATGACCTGCCGCCGCCCGTTGTCGAGCACGCGGGTCAGGCGAAAGACGCCCGAGGTGATCTCATAGATATGGTTGGCGATATCGCCCTCGCGAAACAGATGGCTGCCGACCGCCTGCCGCTTGCGCGGCGATTGCGCGGCGGGGGTGCGAGAGCAAAGCTGCGCCTCGGGCACTTTGGTTGCGGGGGTGAACTCATTGGATAGCGTCACGTACATGCGATCGTCCTTTCTGCGGCGCGGTCACATTCTCAAGCGCATGTCGCAGAACGACCTGTGGTCTTGTATCCGTTTGTAACGCTTTGTCGCAGGGGATGGCGTGGCGGGTGGTGCTCGCTTGGGTTGCGGACTATACAAACGCAACTTTTGGGGTGATGGGCGTGGCCGCGAAGAAGATCCTTGTTGTTGATGACGATGCCAAGATCCGGACGCTTCTGAGGCGCTGTCTTGAAAGCGACGGCTACCTTGTGACCGAGGCTCATGACGCGCAGAGCGTGCGCGCGGCCTTCGCGGCGGAGGCTTTCGATCTGGTGACTTTGGATCTGAACCTTGGCGCGGAGGACGGGCTGGACATCGCGCGCGACCTTCGCCGCGATCATGACGTGCCGATCTTCATGGTGACGGGCAAGGACGATGTGATTGACCGTGTTGTCGGGTTGGAACTGGGCGCGGATGACTATCTGACCAAACCCTTCCATGTACGAGAGGTCTTGGCCCGTGTGAAATCCGTCCTGCGGCGCAGCGGCAAGCGCGAGGCAGAGGCGCCCGCACCGCGAAGCGCCGACCCGTGGCTTGCGCTTGATGGGCTGAAGATCAACCTCGACCGGATGCTGCTGGTGGGCCGTGACGGGCAGGAGGGGGATCTGACCACGGCTGATTTCAAACTCTTGGCCGCCTTCGTGAACCACGCGAAAAAGCCCTTGTCGCGCGACCGGTTGATGGATCTGATCGACGGGCAGAATTGGGCGCCTCTGGACCGCACCATCGACAACCAAGTGGCGCGGCTGCGCAAGAAGGTCGAGCGTGATCCGGCGCGTCCGCTGTTGATCAAAACGGTGCGCGGGGTGGGTTATGTGCTGACCGAAAGCCCCACCGCCACCTCGGGTTAGTCCCGTAACAAGGCGCGAAACGCTTCGGCCAGATCCGCTTGCCTGTAGGGTTTGCGCAGGAGGGCGAAGGCGTGGCTCTCTTCCTCGCCGCGCAGGACGTTTTCGGAAAAGCCCGAGGTGATCAATATCCGCAGATCGGGCATTTCCGCCGCGACCCGTTTGGCCAGCGCATGGCCCGACAACTCCCCCGGCATCACCAGATCAGTAAAGACCACATCGATGTCGTCGCGGTCTTGCAGGATGTCCCATGCCGCATCGCCGGTGGTTGCCGTGACGCAGTCGAACCCGAGCGACTCCAGCCGTCGCTCCGACAGGCGCAGGACCATAGGGTCATCCTCAACCAGCAGCACGCGCAGGCCGGTGCCGATCCCGGCGTGCGGCTCTGGCGCGTCGCTGGAGGCCGTCCGCGTGCTGGTGCCGTCCACGAGGGCGGGGAAATAGAGGCTGATCGTCGTGCCCTTGCCCAATTCGCTGTAGATCGCGATATGCCCGCCGGATTGCTTGATGAAACCGTATACCATCGACAGGCCCAGCCCCGTGCCTTGGCCGACCGGTTTGGTCGAAAAGAACGGCTCCATCGCGCGGGTGCGGGTCTCAGCAGACATGCCTTCGCCCGTGTCCGCGATCGACAGGCGGATGTAGTTGCCCATGTCGATGCCGATTTCTTGTGCGACATAGGTGTCGTCGAGCTGCATGTTGCGCGTTTCCAGCGTGATTTTCCCGCCGGAGGGCATGGCGTCTTGGGCATTGAGCGCGATGTTCAAAACGGCAGTCTGAAGCTGGGTGGCATCCACCTTGGTCTGCCAAAGGTCCTCGGCAAAGCCCGTCTCGACCGCGATATGCGCGCCGATGGTGCGTTTGAGCATCGCCACGGCTTTTGAGACTTCGGCGTTGAGGTCGATCTCCGCCGCGTTCAACGTGGTCTTGCGGGCAAAGACCATCAGGCGTGAGGTGAGATCGGCGCCGATCTCTGCCGCCTCCAACGCGTCCGAGATCAGCGCGCCGCTTTTGGCCGAGGTTTCCGACATCTCCAGCAGTTCCAGATTGCCGATCACGACCGTCAGAAGGTTGTTAAAATCATGCGCGATGCCGCCGGTCATCTGGCCGATGGCGTCCATCCGTTGCGAGCGGGCGGTGGCCTCCTCGGCGGCTTTTCGACGCGACAGATCGTGCATGATGCCGACAAAGGCGACCTCGCCCGAGATATCGGCGCGGCCCACGGAAAGATGCAGCGGGAAGATACTGCCATCGGCGCGCAGCCCTTCCACGTCGCGGCCCACGCCGATGATGCGTTTCTCTCCGGTCTCGAGATGGTGGCGCAGAAAACCGTCATGTTGAACGGCCATATCCCCGGGCATCAGCATGCGCACGTTCTGCCCTACCAAATCCTCGACCGGATGGCCGAAGAGCGTGGCCGCCGCTTTGTTCACCCGCAGGATATTGCCCGCGTGATCCGCCACCACCATGGCATCGACGGCGGCGTCCAGAAGGGCCAGCAGAACGGGGCTTTCGTCGTTGATCTTCATGCGAGGGTTCCGTCTGTAGGGGCTGCGGGGCAGGGCATCCGATAGCGTGAGAGGGGGCGGGGGCGCAATGTAGTGCGATGCGTCACGTGTCCGAGGACTGCGTCCTCGACCACGCCGGTCCTACCACTGGATCGCTTCCAAATAGTCGAGCAGATTGGCGAAATCGGTTTCCAGCACCTCCCCATCCGCGCCACCATTGGGATAGACGTGGCGCAGACCCACCGCGGAAAAGTCCGGCATGGGTGAGGCGGGGTCGTCTTTTGCAAGCTGTCCCATGACGAAGCGGCTGACAAACTCGCGCGGGAAGTAGCCGTCGTTGCGCTGTTTCAGCCCGGCCAAATCCGGCGGCACCACATCCAGATGCAAGGACATCGGACCGCCGCCTTCGCCCTGCGCCCCGTGGCAGGCGGCGCATTCCTTGGCATAGACCCGCTGCCCCGCGCGCACCCGGTCGGTGTCGTCAGAGGACCCCTCCGAACAGGCGGAGAGGAGGGCGCAGGATAGCCCGGCGAGGGCAGCGAGGTGAGGGCGCATAGGGGGTCCTTTCGATGGGCGTTAGTGCGACAGAAGCACAGGAAAGGCGCTTTGTTCAATCAGGCTGCGGGTCGTGCCGCCAAAAACCATCTCGCGCAGGCGGGAGTGGTCATAGGCGCCCATGACAATCAGATCGGCCCCGGTTTCTTTGGCGCGTTTCAGGATGGCGGTGCCAATGTCCGCGCCTCCGCTGGCATATTGCTGCACCGCAACGTTGCAGCCTTGGTGGGTCAGCCAAGCGGCGACATCGGTGCCGGGGTTTTCCCCATCATAGGCCGAGATCGAGATTGGATCGAAAAGCGCCACCGTTACCTCCCGCGCATTGCGCAGGATTGGCAGAGCGGCGCGGATCGCCCGCGTGGCGGGAATGCCCGCTTTCCATGCGACGAAGACCGATTGTGGGGTCAAAGCCACCTTAGCTTGCGCGGTGTTGAGCAAAACGGGCGCGGCGGACTCAAAAAGGGCGGCATGGACGATGTCCTCAAGCAGGCGTTTGTCCTCGCGCAGGTCCGTGCCGATAAGCACCGCGTCACAGGTCAGCCCCGCCCGCGCCACCGTGTTGCGCAGGGCGGAGGCATCGCCGCAGACCGCGCGCACATCCGCGCTGGCGCCTTGATCGGTGAGATACTGGGAAAATTCCGCGCGCTGTTTTTCGACCGCCTCGCGGGCCGCGTCCACATCCGCCTGCCAGCCTGCCGGGAGGGAATAGGTGCTGAGTTCGCCCACCCCCATCGAATAGACCGGGACGGCAGGGGTTTCGCTGAGCAGAAGAACGATCAGATGGGTGCCCTGGGTCTGCGCCTCGCGGGCGAGGGCCTCAAGCTGATTGGGCCGGGCATCGACCCCCAGAACGGCTGTGATGGTTGCATTTTGCATGGCGACGCTCCTCATGTGACCACGGCCATTATGGGGCGGGCCGGAGCGGCTGCATTGATCTGGATCAAGCGGGAGGAGGACTGCGGAAAGAACCGTAGGCGGCATGCGCCGGAAAAGGGTATCGCCCCCGCGCAAAGGGGGGCGATACCTGCGTCAGTTAAAAGCTGATCGACGCGGTCAGGCTGACAGTGCGGCCCGGTTCGGTCAAGGGCACCACATTGGCAAGCCCAAGCCCATCGGAACTGCGGCTTGCATAGGTCGCGTCGAACAGGTTCTGCACGTCCATGCGCACGTTCAGGTTCTCCATCCGCCGCGGTTTGTATTCCGCGTAGAGATTGACCACCTCATAGCCGTCGAGCGACACATCGGTATCGTCGTTCTCCAAGGCGATCTGCGCGGTCGCGCCAATGCGCCATTCCTCGGTCACGTCATAGCCCGCTTCGAAGCCAAAGATATGGCCGACCGGACGGCCAAGGTAATAGGCGGTCGTGGCGGTTGTCGCGTCGTTGGTTTGCACATCGGCATAGGTGTAGTTCAAGGTCGCGAAGCCGCGTGCGCCGGTATAGGTGACCGACCCGTCGAAGCCGCGCGATGTCAGATCGTCCACAGCACCGCGTGCACCGCTCGAGGGCAGAACGGCGTTGATGTCTTCGATCTCAGTGTCGAAGAGCGCGCCTTTGACCGCCCAAGGGCCGCTGTCGTAACGCAGGCCCAAACGCACAGCATTGGCGCGCGAGGTGGTGAAGCCGTCATAATTCCACGGGGTGCGGAAGTTGACCAATGCGGCCTCGCCCAACTCATAACCGCCCCAGCTGGAGGCGGCCCCTGCGTTGAGGGTCCATTGATCGTTCAAGACGTAATCGACCGAGCCGTTGACGCTGGCGCCGCTGGCGTCGAAATCGCTCCCATCGGCGCCTTCGAAGGACGCCCAGTCGTAGCGCCCGCCGTAGGATACGGAGATGCGGTCCGACAGATCCTGCCGCGCTTGGGCGAAGATACCGATGTTGCTAAGCTCTTCGCGGCCGCTCGAGCTGCGCGGGCTGACCGTGTTGTCATAGCCTTCGGCGCTTTCGTCAAAGAAATCGACACCGACATTGACGCTGCCGTTGCGGAGCGTGAAGTCGTTGCTGAGCACACCGCTGAGGCTTTTGTTCACACCATAAAGCGAGCCTACGTCCATCGCCTGCTCGTTGTAGCTGAGCTGCGCATAGGGCGCCCAGATGCCCGAGGGATTCTCATCCTCATAGGTCAGCGTATAGGAGGTGCGCTGCGACAGCGCTTCATAAAGCACCGTGTCGCGCCCGATCACATCGGCAAAGTCGGGGCGGATGAAGCCACCCTGAGACGCGCGCAGGCCATTGTCGGTTGTCTCAGAAGCAGAGAAGCTCAGACGTTTCCCGCTTTGCGAGGTATAGGCGAATTTCGCGATATAGTCGGTTAGGTCCGCCCGCGTGCCCGTGATGGTGCTGCCCGAGCCGTCATCATAATCGTCGCCCGTCGCCCGGGTGCCGCTCAGCAAATATTCGAAACCGTCGTTCTGCCCGAAGAGGGTCAGGTTGTTGCGGAACCCTTGGCCATTGCTGCCATAGGACAGCGTGTAGCGGCCCCCAAAGGGATCATCCCCGTCCAACAGGTCGCGGGCGTCTTTGGTGGTATAGGCGATAGAGCCCGCCAGCGCGTTTGGCCCCTGATCCGCGGGGGCAAGCCCCGCGCTGACCTCAACGGATTTCAGCAAGGCCGGATCCAGCAGAACGTTGCCGGTATGGTGGAAGGCCGATTTGTTCTGACGCGCGCCATCGATGGTGACGGAAAGCAGGCTTTCCTCGATCCCGTTCACATAGACCTTCTGCGCGATCGGCGCGCCGCCGCTGGCGGTGATCGCGGATTCGCCGGCAAAGACATCAGCCACGGTCGCCGGGTTGCGCTGTTCGATTTCGGTTTCGGTGATCTCGTCATTGCCCAAAACAGCCTGAGCGGCTGAGGTCTGAATGCGCAGCACACCGAGATCGAAGGCGGTGTCGTCTTGCGCGTAAGCGAGAGTGGCGGTCGAGCACATCAGCCAAGAGAGCGCGACGCGCTTGGCGGTAGTGGTTTTCATTTTATTGTCCCTTGTAGAAATCCTTGGCTGGCTGGGACTCATGAAACCGCTTGCTTGCTCTGCGCGGATAGTTGCGACAATCCGCCGAAATGTTCAAGGCGCGGATTTGGTTAAAGCGGGAGAGGGGCGGCTGCGGCGTTGGATTTCTACGCGGGTGCCTGATCTTTAAGCAGATCGGTTTGGAGGACGGCGACGTCGCCCCTTGCGCGGCGACTAACCTGGGTCTTTGTATCGGGGGAAATAAGCACCACGATCAAGGCGTTAGTGGCGGAGAGACAGGGATTCGAACCCTGGGAACCCGTGAAGGCTCAACGGTTTTCGAGACCGCCCCGTTCGACCACTCCGGCACCTCTCCGCGGGGGTCTGGGGGGTCCGTTTAGTCGCCTTTTCCAGCAGTGGCAAGAGGGGTTTTGCGCATCAATTGAAAGTTTGGGGATTTTCATTGCGCCGAGGCTGGTAGAGCCTAAGTTTACAGGCAGAATTCTGCGAAAGGACCGCCCATGTTTCGCCAAAACCGAATGATTGCAGCCCCCTTTGTCATGGCGTTGATGCTGCTCGTCGCGCTTGCCCTGCCGCTGCGGGCGGCGGATCGCGGCGCGTTGGAGCGGTTTTTGGAAGTGACCGGCTTTGACGTGGCGTTGGAGAGCATTCGCCTGTCCGCCGATTCCGCGCCTGAGATGTTGGGGCTGCAAAGCGAGGATTTCGGCTCAGAGTGGTCGCGGCTGGTGCGCGATGTCTTTGACACCGAGTTGATGCACGACATGGCGATGGATATCCTTGCCGAGACGCTCAGCGATGACCTGTTGGATCATGCCGCCGGATTCTATGCCTCCGATCTGGGCCAGCGTTTGGTGGCGGTCGAGAACAAAGCGCATATGGCTGAGGATGACGGGCTGAAGGCCGAGAGCGGTGCCGCCATCATCGCGGGGCTTGAGCGGATCGGCTCCCCCCGGTTGGAGACCCTGCGGCGCTTGAACGTGGCCAGCGATGTCGAGGAAATCTCGGTCCGGGCCATTCAAGAAGTGCAGATTCGCTTCCTTCTGGCCGCTGCGGGCGCCGGGGTGATCGAATTGCAGATGGAAGAGCCGGACCTGCGCGAGGCGATGCGGGCGCAGGCGGATGAGCTGGGCGCGCAGATCGCCGCCAATGCATTGGCCAATGCTGCCTATACCTATCAATCCTTCTCGGACGAAGACCTTGCCGCCTATGCCGAGGCGTTGGAACATCCCAAGATGCAGCAGGTCTATACACTGATGAACGCCGTCCAATATGAGATCATGGCCAACCGGTTCGAGGCCGTGGCGGCACGGCTTGCGGCCATGCAGCCCAGTCAGGACATCTGATGCGGGCTTGGGTTTTTGCGCCGCTTTTGTGGCTTCTGGCGTTGCCCGCTTGGGCCGATGCGCGGATGACCGTGCTGGTCGATCTGTTGGAGCTTCGGCAGGCGGCGGTGATCCTCAGCGACGAAGGGCAGGCCCATGCGGAGGTGCTGAACCAAGACATGCTGGGCGGGCAGGGCGGCCCAGCCTGGCAGATGCAGGTCGAAAGCATCCACGATTCTGAACGTATGGTCGAAATGGTTCGCCGCGCCTTAGAAGAGACGATGACGGCGGAGGAGGTCGAAAAGGCCATCGCCTTCTATTCCACCGAACTGGGACGTCGGATTGTGGGGCTGGAGAATGCCGCCCGCGCCGCCATCGCCGAGCCTGAGATCGAGCAGATCGCGCGGGCCAACTATGGGGTGCTGGCGGGGGACGGTGATACCCGGGTGGCTTTGATCCGCCAGTTGATCGACGCTTCCGATATGATCGACCGCAATGTTGGCACGGCGCTCAACAGCAATTTCCAATTCCTACGCGGCATGCGCGATGGCGGCGCGCTGGAGGACAGTGACGAAGACCTCTTGGCCGATGTTGGCGCCGATCTGGATGCGGTGACCGAAGACACCTCCGTCTGGTTGCACGCCTATATGCTGCTGGCCTATCACCCCTTGAGCAAGGCCGAAATCGCGCAATATGCGGCCTTTGCCGAGACACCGGCGGGCCGGGCGCTCAATCGCGGGCTTTTCGACGGATTCGGTCGGGCCTATGAGGATATCTCCTACGGGCTGGGGCGCGCATTGGCGCTGAACATGGTGGCCGAAAGCCTCTGACAGGCCCAAGGGGCAGGGCCAAGAAAACCTACTTGACTTGCCCCGCCATTCCGAAGATAAGCCCGCATCCCGGCGGGTAATCCGTTTTCGGGATTGTTTTTTAATGACGCCCCATGGGCGCGCTGTTCGAGGCGGATCGGCCGGAAAGCCATCCACAAACTCCCAAGCGGGGCCACAGAACGCGGATGACAGAAAAGGAAGACGCATGTTTGCGGTCATCAAGACAGGCGGCAAGCAATACAAGGTTCAAGCAGGCGATATGCTGCGCGTTGAACGTATTGCGGCCAATGCTGGCGAAACGGTCCAGTTCAACGAAGTTCTGATGCTGGGCGGCGACAGCCCCGTGCTCGGCGCGCCCACGGTCAAAGACGCAGGCGTTCAGGCCGAAGTCGTCGATCAGATCAAAGGCGAAAAGGTCATCAACTTCGTCAAGCGCCGCCGGAAGCACTCTTCCAAGCGCACCAAGGGTCACCGTCAGAAGCTGACGCTGGTCAAGATTACCGACATCCTCGCCTCCGGCGCAGAGAAGTCGGGCGTGTCCGAAGCTGTCGGCACCGGTTCCGTAAGCGCCGCCGCCGTGGCTGCCATCACCGGCAAGACCGATGAGGCTGCTCAGATCAAGAAGGCCAAGAAGGCGAAAGCCACCAAGGCCGCTCCGAAAGCCGAGAAAGCCGACCAGATGTCGGAAGCCGGCGCGGACGACCTGAAGGCGCTGAGCGGCGTTGGCCCCGCACTTGAGAAAAAGCTGCACGAAGCGGGCATCACCTCCTTCGCTCAAATCGCAGCATGGACCGAAGCGGATATCGCTGAAGTTGACGAGAAACTGTCTTTCAAAGGCCGTATCCAGCGTGAAGGCTGGGTCGAACAGGCCAAAGAAAAGACCAAAGGCTAAGGAGAGACCGAGATGGCACATAAAAAAGCAGGCGGTTCATCCCGTAACGGGCGCGACTCAGCTGGTCGTCGCCTTGGCGTGAAAAAATACGGCGGCGAAGCCGTCATCCCCGGCAACATCATCGTGCGTCAGCGCGGCACCAAGTTTTGGCCTGCCGAAGGCGTTGGCATGGGCAAGGATCACACGATCTTTGCAACCGTCGACGGCGCTGTGACCTTCCACAAAGGTCTGAAAAACCGCACGTTCATTTCGGTTCTGCCACGCGCGGAGGCCGCTGAATAAGCCGTACCCCAAAGGGTTTGAAAAAATCAGGGATCGGCGATACCGCCGGTCCCTTTTTCTTTTTCGGAAAGACCCCCGATGTTTTTATTTTCCAGTTCAGGGCCCATTGGCCTGGCGGGCCGTTTCTCCGCTCTTTGCGGACCGCGGCTGAATTTTGATAAAGTCGTTACATTCGGCAGGGAGGAATATGTCGAATGTGTCAACGCCTCGGCGCGCGGGTTACGCGCGATCGGGGCAGGGGCGGCCCGTCTGGCCAAAGGCCCCCAATCCAGTCTGTTCGGAGGAGGAACATGACGATGCAGTTGGAAGCGATTGTGAACCAACCCCTTATTGAGACAGAGCGGTTTGACCTGCGCCCGGTGCGCCGGTCCGACATGGGCATGATTGAGATGTATGCCAGCGACCCGCGGGTCGCCAACGCGACATCCTCGATCCCGCATCCACTGCCGCCCGGCAGTGTCGAGGCCTATGTCACCCGCGCCATGTCCGATGACCGTGAAGAAGACGTCTGGGTCATGGATGGCACCCGCGCGGACAGTTCCGAAGTGATGGGCGTGATCTCCCTCACCCGGCTGGATCGCAACCAATCCGAAATCGGCTATTGGGTGGCACCGGCGTTCTGGAACACGCATCTTGCCTCTGACGCGGTGCAGGCTTTGGTAAACGCCAACCCCTTGGGCAATGACGCGCTTTTTGCCTCTGTTTTCCATGACAACCCGGCGTCGGCCAAGGTGCTGACCAATGCGGGTTTTGTCTATCTCGGCGACGCGGAAACCTATTGCTTGGCCCGCGATGCTGCCGTACCCACATGGACCTATAGCCGCAAGCTGTAGCTCCGTTTCCCGTGCCTGAAAGGCAAGACCATGAAGTTTCTCGACCTGTGCAAAGTCTACATCCGATCCGGCGCCGGGGGCGGCGGCTGTGTGTCGTTCCGGCGTGAGAAATATATCGAATATGGCGGCCCGGATGGCGGCGATGGCGGCACCGGCGGCTCGGTCTGGGCCGAGGCGGTCGATGGGCTGAACACGCTGATCGACTTTCGCTATCAGCAACACTTCTTTGCCAAGAACGGCCAGCCCGGCATGGGCAAACAGCGCACCGGTAAGGACGGTGAGGATATCATCCTGCGGGTGCCCGTGGGCACGGAGATCCTCGACGAGGATCAGGAGACCGTCATCGCCGATCTGACCGAGCTTGGCCAGCGCGTGCAGCTTGCGCGCGGCGGCAATGGCGGCTGGGGCAACCTGCACTTCAAATCCGCGACCAACCAAGCCCCCCGCCGCTCGAACCCCGGGCAGGAAGGGGTTGAGCGGACGCTTTGGCTGCGGCTCAAGCTGATCGCCGACGTCGGCTTGCTGGGCCTGCCCAACGCGGGCAAGTCGACCTTCCTTGCAAGCACGTCGAACGCGCGGCCTAAGATTGCCGATTACCCGTTCACCACGTTGCACCCAAACCTTGGCGTGGTCGGTGTCGATAACACTGAATTCGTGGTGGCGGATATTCCCGGCCTCATCGAAGGCGCCTCCGAGGGGCGGGGTCTGGGCGATCTTTTCCTTGGCCACGTCGAGCGTTGTGCGGTGTTGTTGCACCTCATCGATGGCACCTCCGAAACCGTGGCGGAGGATTACCACACCATCATCGGAGAGCTGGAAGCCTATGGTGGCGATCTGGCTGAAAAGCCGCGTGTCACTGTGTTGAACAAAGTTGATGCACTGGATGAGGAAGAGCGCGCAAGCCGTTTGACAGAATTGGAAAAAGCTTCCGGCGGCAGCGTGATGATGATGTCCAGTGTGGCTGGCGAAGGCGTGACGGAAGTATTGCGCACCCTGCGCCAGAACATCGACGAAGACCGCCTGCGTTTCCGCAGCACCGAGGAAGAGACACCTTGGCAACCCTAAGCACCGCCCGCCGCGTCGTCATCAAGATCGGCTCCGCCCTTCTGGTGGACCGCGATAGCGGCAATCTGCGCCGAGACTGGCTGACCGGATTGGCGCAAGATGTCTTATGGCTCAAGGGCTTGGGCTGCGATGTTGTGCTGGTATCGTCTGGCTCCATCGCGCTTGGCCGGGGTGTTCTGGGCCTCCCGCCGACCGTCTTGGCGCTGGAACAGGCGCAGGCCGCCGCGGCGGTGGGGCAAATCCGCCTGGCCCGGGCTTATGAAGAGGTGCTGGCCCCCCATGGCATCACCACGGCGCAGGTTCTGGTAACGTTGGAGGACAGCGCCAACCGCCGGCGCTACCTCAACAGCCGCGCGACCTTGGAGCAGCTGCTCTCGCTCGGCGTCGTGCCCATCGTAAATGAGAATGACACGATCGCGACTGATGAAATCCGCTTTGGCGACAATGACCGTCTCGCCGCGCAGATTGCGGTGACGGTGGGCGCGGATCAGTTGATTTTGCTCTCCGATGTGGATGGTTTCTACAGTGCCAACCCCTCACAGGACCCGACCGCGAAACGTTACGATGTGATCGAGAGCATCACGCCCGAGATCGAGGCGATGGCCGGTGATGCCGGGTCGGGCCTGTCCAAAGGTGGCATGAAAACCAAGCTGATGGCCGCGCGGACGGCGACAACGGCGGGCTGTGCGATGGCGATCACCGATGGGTTCGTCATGCGCCCGCTCACCGCGCTCGAAGGTGGGGCAAATGCCACTTGGTTCAGCGCGCAGAGCGATCCACAGGCCGCGCGCAAGCGCTGGATTGCCGCGATGAAGCCGCGCGGGGCGGTGACCTTGGACGCCGGAGCCGTGGCGGCTTTGGCGCGGGGCACGTCCCTCTTGCCGGCCGGGGTGACCGCCGTTGAGGGGCGTTTTGAGCGGGGCGATAGCATCGCCATGTATGACCCCGCCGGTCACGCGGTGGGCCATGGTCTCAGCCGCTATTCGGCGGAGGAGATCGGGCAAATCAAGGGCCACAAGAGCGCTGAGATCGAGGCGCTTTTGGGCTATCCCGGGCGGGCGGCTTTGATCCATCGGGACGATATGGCGCTTTAGGCGAAGGTGAAGATAGGGGCATAAGGCTATGAACGACATCGAGAATATCTCTGAACTGATGGCCCATATCGGCGCCCGCGCCCGTGCTGCGGCGACGCAACTGGCAACCGCCACGGCCGAGCGTAAACATGCCGCCCTTATCAGCGCCGCCGACGCCGTTTGGAAACACCGGGCCGAGATCATCGCCGCCAATGAAAAAGACCTCGCCTTTGGCCGCGACAAAGGGCTCTCGGATGCGATGATGGACCGGCTGATGCTGAACGAAGAGCGCATTCGCGGCATGGTCGACGGGCTGCGGTCGGTCGCGGAACAGGTTGATCCGGTGGGTGAGGTGATCGCTGAATGGGACCAGCCCTCGGGGCTTAACATTCAGCGCGTGCGCACCCCGCTCGGCGTGATCGGCGTGATCTATGAATCGCGCCCCAATGTGACGGCGGATGCGGGCGCGCTTTGTCTCAAAGCGGGCAATGCCGTGATCCTGCGCGGCGGGTCGGAAAGCTTTCATTCATCGCGTGCCATTCACGCCTGTCTGCAACAGGGGCTGCGGGATGCAGGCATGCCCGAAGACGCAGTGCAATTGGTCCCGACGCGCGACCGGGCGGCGGTGCGTGAGATGCTGACGATGACGGATACCATCGACGTGATCGTACCGCGCGGCGGCAAGGGGCTTGTCGGCTTGGTCCAGCGTGAGGCCCGGGTGCCGGTCTTTGCCCATCTGGAAGGCATCGTGCACATCTATATCGACGCCGAGGCGGATCCCGAAAAAGCGTTGAAGGTCGTGCTGAACGCCAAGACACGACGGACGGGCATTTGCGGCGCGGCGGAATGTCTTTTGATCCATGAGGATGTCGCCAAGACCATTGGCAATGGCGTGATCCGGGCGCTGATCGACGCAGGCGTCGAAGTGCGCGCCGATACGGCCTTGCAGGATGTCTCCGGCACGGTCCCGGCCAGCGATGCGGATTGGGGGCAAGAATACCTCGATATGATCGTCGCGGCGCGGGTCGTCCCCGATCTGGACGCTGCGATGGCGCATATTCGCCAGTATGGATCGGGGCATACCGATTGCATCCTGACCGAGAATGCCGAGACCGCCGCGGCGTTCTTCAGTGGGCTGGATTCCGCGATCCTGATGCATAACGCCTCGACCCAATTCGCGGATGGGGGAGAGTTCGGCATGGGCGCAGAGATCGGCATCGCCACGGGAAAGCTTCATGCCCGCGGCCCTGTTGGTGCGGCGCAACTGACGAGCTTTAAATACCTAGTGCGTGGCGAGGGGACGGTGCGCGGCTGACCTTTAGAACGAGAGGGTCAGTGCCGTTTCGCCGCTGTCGAGCGTGATTTCTCTCCCCTGTGCTTCGGCCAGCATTGGCAAAAGCGCGAATTGAACCTGCGCGGGCTGTAGCCGCCTGTCCGCGCCGGTCTGCGTCAGCAGCGCCCAAAGTTCAGGGTCTATCGCGATCTTGTCAGCCTCGGCCTTTAGGGACCAGCGGCCCGCCTCTTCACCGATGGTGATCCGCCCGCCGTGGTGCAGGGCCGTTTCGATACAGAGCAGCGCGAGGAAGGCCATCCGCACGCCATTGCGTGATTGCGGGCTTGTAACCTGCCAATCAATCTCAACCCTTGAGGCGGCATAGAGATCACGTAGGATCGAAGTCACCTCGTTCTGGCCCATGGTCTGATCGCCCGCGGCCCCAAAGGCGATGCGGAAAAAGCGGATCCGGGCCGAGGCGCTTTCGACGCTTTGACCGATCAAGGCAAGCTCAGGCCCCGGGGTGGCCCCGGTGCCCGCCATCTGAAGCAATTCAAGCCCGTTGTTGATGGCCCCGATTGGCGATATCAAGTCGTGGCAAATGCGGCTGCCGATCAGGGCGGGCAGGTCAATGTTAAGCTGGCCCATGGTGGCCCCTCGGAATGATTGGAAACGGCATGGATGATCTGAACGCGCTGCTGACCCCTGGCATGTTGGTGATGCATCCGCAGCATCCCGAATGGGGCACTGGACAGGTGCAAAGCAATATCGGCGGCAAGGTGACGGTCAACTTTCGTGACCAAGGCAAAGTGGTCATAGACAGCTTTCGTTTGGAATTAATGCCGGTCTTTGATGAGGGATGACCCTTTCCAAATCCTTAATGGTGGAAGAAAATTCTCTTAAAGCAACCATAGGGAGAGTAACCGATTTCCGCTTTCCCCGCAACTGTTGCGCCCGCGCAGCCGATTGCCTATCAGGCGGAGACTTTCATTTCGGGCATAGGATTGGCCGATGCCGCGGGGCGTAGCAGCAGATTTTCAGGTCAGATTAGCGCAGACGGAGGCCGATGTGCAGGCGGCACAGCGGCTGCGGTACGACGTTTTCGTGCGCGAGTTGGGCGGCGGCGGCCCGATGGTGGATCATGCCGCCGGGTTGGAGCGGGACCGGTTCGATCCCTACTTTGACCATCTGCTTTTGACCGACCGGCGCAGCGGTAAATTGGCGGGCGTCTACCGAGTGATGCGGAGCGATATGGCCGCACGGGCAGGGGGCTTCTATTCGGCGGCGGAATATGATCTGGCGCCGCTTGTCCAGTCGGGGCGTAAGCTGTTGGAATTGGGGCGCTCTTGCCTTGACCCCGCCTATCGCGGTGGCACGGCGATGCACCACCTTTGGGCCGCGCTAGCAGGCTATGTTGCCGAATATGAGATCGAGGTTCTCTTTGGCGTGGCGAGCTTTCATGGCACCGACACCGCGGCTCTGGCCGAGCCGCTTTCGCTTTTGCATCACCGGCATTTGGCGCCGCCCGAACTGCGGGTCCGCGCGCGTGATTACGCGCCCATGGACCTGATCCCCGAGCCCGAGTTGGACCGGCGCAAGGCCATGCTGGCGGTGCCGAGCCTGATCAAAGCCTACCTACGGCTGGGCGGGACCGTGGGCGAGGGGGCCTATATCGACCGGGCCTTCAACACCACGGACGTTTGCCTGATCCTTGATACGAAACAGATGAGCGCGCGGCAGATGCGGTTCTATAACGGGAGTGCTGCATGAGCACGACTTGGGGCAGCGACCAGCCGCCGCCAGAGCGGCGTTTGACGCTTGCAGGGATGCTGCGCGTCATGCTCCGCGGCGCGGTCTTGGCGTTTTTGGTTTTCGGCGGGTTACTGGTCTTGCTGCTGCTGCGCTTGGTCGAGCGGCCAATTTTTGGCCTGCATCGGCCCATCACCCCCCATATCACGCAGATGGTATGCCGCGCGGCGTTCTGGGTGCTGGGCATGCGCTTTATCCGCCGCGGCACCCCGATGGAACGGCGCGGCGCGGTGGTGGCCAACCATACCTCATGGCTCGATATTTTCGCGCTGAACGCGGCCAAACGGATCTATTTCGTCTCCAAATCCGAGGTCGCGGGCTGGCCCGGCATCGGCTGGCTGGCGCGGGCGACGGGCACCGTCTTTATTCGCCGCGACCGGGCCGAGGCGCGCAACCAGACGGAGGTGTTTCGGACCCGTCTTTTGGCCGGGCATAAGCTGCTGTTTTTCCCCGAGGGCACCAGCACCGACGGGCTGCAAGTGCTTCCCTTCAAGACTACGCTATTCGAGGCCTTCTTTGATCCGGCCTTGCGGGACGAGATCGCGGTGCAGCCCGTCAGCGTGATCTACCACGCGCCGCAGGGTGAAGATCCGCGGTTTTATGGCTGGTGGGGGGATATGTCCTTTGGCGCGCATCTGCTGACGACGCTGGCCGCGGCTCGGCAAGGCGCGGTCGAGGTGGTCTATCACCCGCCGTTGCAGGTGGCGGAATACACCGGGCGCAAGGCGCTGGCGCAACGCTGCGAAGCGATCGTGCGCGCGGGCCATGCTCAGGCAGGAGCCGATGGCGGGCCGCGCCTGCAATAAGCCCCTTGCGCTGCGCCGCGCGCTGGCCTATATGCGCCCCACTTGAACCCGCAGTCGGGGTTGGGCCTTTTGGGGAGAAATCCCAGATCGTCCGCCGGTTGGCAGCATGAGGCTGTCATACCCCCGATGAGGCTAAACCGGAAAGGTATAAAGACATGGCTCTTCCTGAGTTCTCCATGCGCCAACTGCTTGAAGCAGGCGTACACTTTGGTCACCAGACACAGCGCTGGAACCCCCGCATGGGCCCGTATATCTACGGCGCGCGCAACGGCATCCACATCATGGACCTCACACAGACCGTCCCCATGCTGGACGAAGCGCTGAAAGTGATCCGTGACACCGTCGCCAAAGGCGGCAGCGTTCTCTTCGTCGGCACCAAGCGTCAGGCCGCCCAGCCGATCGCTGACGCCGCAGAGAAATGCGCACAGTATTACATGAACCACCGTTGGCTCGGCGGTACGCTGACCAACTGGCAGACCGTTTCGCAGTCGATCAACCGTCTGAAAAACATCGACGAACAGTCCGAGCGCGGCTTCGAAGGCCTGACCAAGAAAGAGCGTCTTGGCATGGAACGCGACCAAGCGAAGCTTGAAGCGTCGCTGGGTGGTATCCGCGAAATGGGCGGCCGTCCTGACCTGCTCTTCGTCATCGACGTGAAGAAAGAGTCGCTGGCCATTGCAGAAGCCAACAAGCTGGGCATCCCGGTTGTGGCCGTGGTTGACACCAACTGCTCGCCCGACGGTGTTGACTACATCATCCCCGGCAACGACGACGCGGCCCGCGCCATCGCGCTCTACTGCGATCTGGCATCGCGCGCTGCTCTCGACGGCATGTCGGCTCAGCTGGGTGCAGCAGGCGTTGATCTGGGCGCCATGGAAGAAGCCCCCGAAGAAGAAGCCGTGAGCGAAGAAAGCACCGGCGTCGAAATCGGCAACGCGTCCGAAGAGACTCTGCATGACGATGCCATGGGCAAAGACGCGCCGCTGGACATCGAATCCAAGAAAGAGACCGTCGCCAAAGCCGAAGGCTAAGCGTCACGGACCTGAAACACGGGGCAGGGTAACCTGCCCCGATTTCCACCAGATGCGGGCCTTGGGCCTGCACCCGATTTCCAAAGGAGAACCAAGAGATGGCAATCACAGCATCCATGGTCAAGGAACTGCGCGACAGCACCGGCGCAGGCATGATGGACGCCAAGAAGGCACTGACAGAAAACGACGGCGACATGGAAGCCGCTGTCGACTGGCTGCGCACCAAAGGTCTGGCCAAAGCGGCGAAGAAATCCGGCCGTACCGCTGCCGAAGGTCTCGTGGCTGTTAAGGTCGAAGGCGGTCACGGTGTCGCGGTTGAGGTGAACTCCGAAACCGACTTCGTCGGCAAGAACGCTGAATTCCAATCCATGGTCAGCAACATCGCCGATGCCGCGCTGAAAGTGGACGATGTCGAAGCGCTGAAAGCGGCTGAGATCGACGGCAAATCCGTCGAAACCACCCTGACAGACGCCATCGCCAAAATCGGCGAGAACATGTCCCTGCGCCGCATGCAGAGCATCGAAGGCGAGACCGTCGTCTCTTACGTCCACAACGCCGCCGCACCCGGCATGGGCAAAATCGGCGTTCTGGTCGCCATGACCGGTGGCAACGAGGAACTGGGCAAGCAGATCGCGATGCACATCGCCGCTGTGAACCCCGCGTCGCTCTCCGAAGCTGATCTGGACCCGGCCGTGGTCGAGAAGGAAAAGCAGGTTCAGATGGACATCGCCCGCGAAAGCGGCAAGCCCGAAGCCGTGATCGAGAAAATGATCACCGGCCGCATGCAGAAGTACATGTCCGAAGTGACACTGGTGAACCAGTCCTTCGTCGTGAACCCTGACCTGACCGTCGGCAAGGCCGCTGAAGAAGCGGGTGCGACCATCACTGGTTTCGTGCGTCTGGAAGTTGGCGAAGGCATCGAAGTCGTCAAAGAAGACTTCGCAGCAGAAGTGGCGAAAGCCGCGAAAGGCTAAGCCTTCTCGACATGATGAATATGGGGCGGTGCATTCCGATGCGCCGCCCTTTTTCGTGGCCAATCACCGATAGGGACGCCGATAGAAACGACGGCTCAAAGCATCAGGGCGGGTTCTGGATGGGGCAGGGGAAGGATCCGGTCAGCCAGGCGAAAAATAAACCTGACTGAGACCGGCGAGCCAAAAAGCGCCCTGGTATTACAAGGATTTAGGGCCCGTCGTACCACAGGCGCGAACACCCGCGATACTGGCGGACCATGGCCATCTACTACCTGAGGTGCCAGTAAGGTATTCCATACCCTAATATATTACGGATCCATCACAAACATCTGGTTGGCAAAGGCCGCTTTCAGCACCGCCTGAGCCGTCGTCTCGACCGACAAAGCCTCCCGCGCGAGGCGCAGGTGTTTTTCGACCGTAGGCGCCGTCAGACCCATCAGCAGGGCGATATCCTGCGTGGTCTTGCCATCTCCGACCCATTGCAGCACCTCCAGTTGGCGCCGGGTGAGGCTGCGGTTGGGGCTTCTGTAGGGCAGGGAGAGGATTTTCAGATGCGCAATTTCATTCATCAGCTGAATGTCCGCGCCATGCTTTTTCCAAATCGCATCCACCTCATCCTGAGATAGCCCGCGGCGCGCCGTTAGCGCAATCGCCCCCTTGGACCGGGCCGAGATCGAGCGGAAACTGATCGTATAGCCCGCCGTCACATCCATGCTGGCGTTGAAGTCGATCACCCGTTTTTCGGTCTCCGACAAGCCCTCGCGCTGCGTGATCTCCGCCAAGGTGCCCCAGCTACAAGCGCCTTCGTTGTTGAGCGCCCAACGCAGCATCGGCGCATTGAAGTAGAGCCCACTGTGCAGATAGCCGTTGAGGTATTCCGCGCTTTGATTGCTTAAAATCACGAAATCCGCCGGGTCGCCCAAAGAGGTCGGTGTGCGGTAGCGCGTAAACCCGTAGATCAGCCGGTCGAATCCATAGTCAGCCATCTGTCGCGTATGGGCATCCCAGAGTGCTTCGATTGTCGGGCTATGCGCGATCTGATGCAAATAGTCGCGCAAGATCATCAGCTTCCGATATGACGTTGAAGGGCTTGGATTGCCAGAACATAGCCATGAACGCCAAAGCCGCAGATTTGTCCAAGGGCCACAGGTGCGATATAGGACGTGTGGCGGAAACTCTCACGCGCGTGGATATTGCTCAGATGCACTTCGACCACCGGCAGTTCGACAGAGGCGATGGCGTCCATCAGCGCGATGGAGGTATGGGTATAGGCGCCGGCATTCAGAATGATACCAGCATGTTGGCCGCGGGCCGCATGGATCAAATCGATCAGGCTGCCTTCGTGGTTCGACTGCGCAAACTCCATCTCCAGACCCAGCCGTGCGGTTTCCTCGGCACAGAGTGCCTCAACATCCGCCAAGGTGGTCTTGCCATAGACCTCAGGCTGCCGCGTGCCCAAAAGGTTCAGGTTCGGGCCGTTCAAAATAAGTACAGACGCCATAATCACTCACATTAAATCATCTAGATAGTGTTAACGGAGCAAAACTGGCGCTGTCCAGCGTCAGGTGGCATTGCGGTGCTACTGTGGCGAGAAAATCGCAACAACAGGGCTGGCGTGTGAGTTCACGGTGAAGTGCAGTTTTTGATATCTCGTTTTACTCCAACCGTTTCTGTATTTCCATCAGGTTGCTT
>NZ_JBIFFS010000008.1:0-268860 GCF_043557255.1 Sulfitobacter sp. 1A13353
TTAAGGAATTATGTTGTGTAGAATGGCGGTAGTCAAAACAATAGTACATTTTGACACTGGTGGGGGAAGGTTACGACCTGAAATACGTCAACCACTGCATCAAAGAGCGCGCCAAAGACGGCGATAAGCGCGACAACGAGCGCGCTGAGCGCGAGGCTTACGAGGAAGCTGTCGGCCTGGCGTAAGAAGCAATATCAATCGGGAGGAAGTCTAATGTCGAAAGCAAGTGTGAAAAATGCGGGCAGGATCGCCACAGTCCAGGTCAGCAAGTTTATCAGTGCCCAGGGCACCTATTGCGGCCAGGATAAAGAAGGGCGCCACCGTGTTCAGGTTGGGGAAGTCATCCACACCGGCCAGTTGGTAGGCCCCCCGTCCCACGCTGCTGACATTACGGTAGGCTAAGGCCCGTTTCGATTATGAACTTTCGCAAGGCGATGCTGTAATCGCCTTGCGAAAAACACCAAGGGCATTGCAATGAGCACGAACAAGACAGAAATCTATGTCCGCTTTCAGAGCGCTGATTATGGCAGCGGTATGTTCGAGGCTGCGTGCCACTCGATTGAGGAGGCCGCTGGTCAGTTTGCAGAAGATCCTGACAGTATCTCTGCATGTGCCCTTGAAATCGACACATCCGGCAGACTGGTTTCTGCGCGCGATGTAACAGATGCGGTCGTTGACCACCTCAAGGAAATGATCCGCGAGGACAGTTGGTCGACAAGCCCTCACCCGATGCTCGACGACTTCTTTGCCGCATGGTCCGAAGAAGCCGAACGCGATCGTACCGATCAAATGGACCACGAACGCCTGGAAAGTGCCATGCTCAACATCTGAGGTGATATAATCATGTTCGAAAAGACACCGTCAAACCGCAAGCCTGAAGCCTACGCCCCGTGTGGTGGGCTTATTGAAGATGATGGCTTTGTGACGGTCTACCCGGACCTGTATAAGAACGAGACACCGGCACCCCAAGCCACGGATTTCTCGCCGCTTTGTGCAAACCCCTCAGGTGTGAACCCCGCCTTCTAAGCCACCTGGGGCAGCCGGCCCATATGAATGATTCTGATTCCGTGCCAACTCCGGCCCGGTCAGAAATGTGGCTGCTGTAGAGCTTGATGTGTATGCACTCGGGCAGCTTCAACCCAAGCAGAAATTTTTTTATTCTTGCGTGATACTTCACCTTTTGCGTTAAAGGTGGAGCTCAAGCTATTGAAAGTGGTGTATTTTAACAGCACTACGCTCATCAATCAGCCCAACCACACCTTATCAATTTATCCGCCTGTAACAACTAAGTGTAGATTTACGGGGTGAGGCCGTTGTAGGTGTTGAAAAAAATATTGAGAGATCGAGCAATGACCGAACTAACAGGCTCAGACGTACTCGCCGAGCATAGTGAAATCATCCGTGCAGCTTTGAAGCGGGAATCCGCAAAGCTCTTTGCTCCACAGGAGAGCAAAACGGAGCGTGGTCTTAGACGGTTCTCTGTCCGTGAGACAGCAGAACACCTGAAGATCAACTACAACTCCATGCGCCATTACCTCAAATCGGTTGATGGCATCCCGGAGGGCATCCTGGAATCTGGAAACCGCCGCACCTTCAGTGCTGAGGAGATCAATGCCATTCAGGAAACGCTCTACAAAGCCGGAAAGATACCTCTCAACCTATACCCCAGAAAGGCTGAAGGCGACCAGACTTCAATCATAGCGTGTTACAACCTTAAGGGTGGCGTGGCTAAGTCGAGTACAACCTCCAATTGCGCAACTTTTTTGGCGATGCGTGGTTTCCGCGTGTTATTAGTAGATATTGATCCGCAAGCGAGCCTCTCTGATATCTTCGATGTGCGGCCTGATATCGAAGGATTTCCGTCGATTTATGACGTGCTAAAGTACGATGATCCCATCCAGATGTCAGAGGCGATCAGTGGAACATACGTTCCGAATATCGACATCGTGGCTGGCTCGCTGAACATGACCGAATTCGAGTTTGAAACCTCGGCAACCTACATGTCTGGGCAACATCAGTCCACTCCCTGGCACCGCAAGATCTCTAATGCACTGCGGACGGTTGAGGACCACTACGACGTGATCATGTTCGACACTCCTCCACATATGTCCTTTGCCGTGATCGCGGCAGTTTTTGCGTCAAATGCCATGCTGATCCCTGTCTCCGCTGGCATGCTCGATATTGTTGGTCTCGAGAAGTTCCTAAACTTGGGGTCCAACACGCTGTCTGTCATCGAGGAGCATGAGGAAGGCAAGAAGTACAACTTCGTGCGCTATCTGTTGACGCGATACAATAAAAACGACCCGTCTCAGCTGCAGATTGGTTCCTTCCTTCGGTCCGAGCTTGGCAGCAACCTGTTGCGCACTGATTTCCTGCACTCTACCGCGCTAACGGACGCGGGCATCGGGATGCAAACGCTTCTTGAAGTTGATCCCTCGAAGCTCAACCGACGCACCTATGAGCGTATCTACGAGAACCTGAGGGATATCGCTGATGAGCTCGAAGAAGAAATTATGAAGACCTGGGGGCGTGAGCCCGTGAAGGGAGGTGCCTGATGGGACGTAAGCTTCTAGGCAGCAACACTGAACGGACCGAAGACCAGGAGGAGTCGGCCGTCGAGGAAACCTCGCCAGCAGCGCCTCAGCCCCCCCGCCCCTCCCGGATCATGCGCCCACCAAACATGCTCAAAGGTGGTGTAGCGGCACCTCGGTACATTGAAGGTTCGACCAAATCCTTGGTCGACCGAACCCATGAAGATATCAATGTGAACCATATCCAGGATTCCGCAATCCAGGATCGTATCGATCTCAGTTATGGGATCGAGGAGCTGATGGAATCGATCGAAAAGGATGGGCAAAAAGTACCCATCATCGTGCGGATCGTTAATCAGGACAAAACCTATGAAATTGTCGCCGGGCGGCGACGTCTGGAAGCCGTACGCCGTCTCGGGCACAAGACCATACGGGGATTTATCCATAAAATGTCCGACGTCGATGCCTTTCGACTGCAGGGCATTGAGAACAACCAGCGGGCCCAGACGAGCTTCATTGAACGGGCCCGCACGGCCTATCAAGCAGAGCAGGCTGGCATTGAGCAGAAGGAAGTCGCAGAGTTCCTCAACATCACACAACCCCTGGTGAGCTACATGCGGAAAGTCTTCGCTGGCGTCGGTGAAGAGCTTGCGACAGTCATCGGTCCCGCCCCCGGGATTGGGCGCAGGAAATGGGATACACTCCTCGAGACAGCTGAGGAAAAGGGCCTTACCTCATCGGATCTTCTCGGTCAGGTTGACAGAACGATAACTGACAGTTCTGACCGGTTCGACGACCTCTTCAGAAAGGTTAGCTCCCAGCATGTGAAGTGTGAGCCTAAGCCCCCTAAGGAGCGCGCCCCTAAACCGGAAAAAAAGAGGTACACCCTCCCGACAGGGAAGTATGTGACTGAGTACAGCAAGCGTCAGTTTGTTGTTAGGTCCATCCGAGGTGCCTCAGAAGAGTTCCTTGAGTATCTGGACGCGAAGCTTCCAGACCTCATCGAAGAGTTCAGCCAGGATCGGGAGGATTCCTCATGACCTATCTATAAGTATCTGATAATACTGAGAAAAACCGGAACTGCAAAAGCAGTCCGAATATCTGGGCAATGACCCGAAACCATCAAATTGAGAAGGAGCAGATAGGCTAAAAGTTAAAAAAAAGGCCCCCCAGAACCGAGGTTCCGGAGAGCGCTTGATAGTCTTCTAGCAGAGCTTTCATAGCGCATCCCCGAATCACTTTCAACACCGGTTTTCGGTGAACGGTCGATTTTTGCCTGCTGAAATGTGTATGAATACAGGAATGTCCGCGGAATCTCCGCTCGGGCAAAGGGTATCCCTTTGTCGAAACCTAGAACCCACTGGCCCCGCCATCAACAAATGGGAGCTCTTTGATCTGGTCAAATTCTGCCGCGAGGAGCTCGGTGTGAAGGAACGCGAGATCGCTGTCTTGGGTGCGCACCTCTCCGTTATGCCCACAGATCTCTTGATCCCTGGCGCGCTGAACACCTCTTATATGCAGGTCAGCCGAATCTTAATGCGGGCCAACTGCATGGATGAACGAAGCTTTCGGCGCGGCGAGGCTACACTCGAGGACAGGGGCTGCATCTGGCGCAACCTCTCCCCCAACAAGCGTCGCTTCCCCCTGCGCAAGAATGGCAAGATCGTCGACGCCTATGGGATCGACTTGAACCCACTGCTTCAACGGGTCGATGAGCTCCGCCGCCTGCGTGACGCCCGGATCGCGCGAGAAGAAGAGTGCAACTTCCTGCGCACCAAAGTCAGCAGCCGGCTGCATGCGCTTCGTGAGAGCTTCGCTGATGCTGCGGAGGAGCTGGTTGAGCGTATCGGCTCTTTCGCTTCTGATCTTCGCAAGATCACGCGTCGCAAGAGCACGGGCCCTGAGGTGCTTCATCAGCTTATCGATCGCCTCGCGGCCTTCGAGCAGAGCCTTTGTGCCGCCCCCTGCCCTATCGCTCAATCTGACCAAACTCGGGAAGACTCCGCGGAATCCGAGGACAAAAACCCCGCCGAAGTCGGTCAATCTGTCCGGCACAATGAGTCTCTACCAAAAGAATCTAAAAAAGACTTGGGCCATGGCGCTATGGATACTGATGTGAGGCTGGCGCATTCTCGAACAGATCCTCTTGCGTTTCAGCCTCATCGCATTCGGGTGATCTGGTCAGACGCTGCACACATCAGAGCCCTCTATCCTGAAGTGCCTGGGACTGCACATTGCCTCTACAACACTCTGCATGACCTTACCGGGCAGTTGATGATCAAGCGGGAGACACTTGCAGCAGCTCTCGTCAAACTTGGATGGGAGCGCTTGGTGATTGTCTTGGACTATCTCGCTGAGAAGGTGCAGAGCATTTCGAAACCGAGTGCCTATTTCAAGGCGATGCTCAGTTCCTTCGAGGGCGGTCAGAGGATTGCAGGCGGGCGTGTATCTCCAGACCGCTTGTCGAGCGCTTACACCGCGGTATAGGATCGCTACATGTCCAAACACCCCATAGACCCCCCTGCCCTGTTGAGCGACATCTCAGGGTTCTCTGGTGACCTCTCAAGGGTTCTAACACCGGAGGACAGGGATACGCTTGCGCACCTACTCAAGCGCGGCATTGGCGAGAACAGCCTGCGGGCCGCGCGGTCTGATCTGGCCTATCTCGAGGCATGGTCTCTGGCCTGTGAGGGCGGGCAGCTCGAATGGCCCCCTGCCCGCGAAACTGTTCTGAGTTTCATCGCGCATCATCTGTGGGACCCTGATGAGAAAGCTATCAACCCCAATCACGGTATGCCGGATCATGTGCGTGAATTCATGACCCGTGGCGGATACCTTAGATCGACTGGGCCCCATGCCCCATCTACCGTTGAAAGGCGTCTCTCCACCTGGCGGTCCATCTGCAAATGGCGGGGACTCGATCATCCTTTCACGCATCCGGAGGTCGCCAAGACCCTGCGTGCGGCGATACGATCCTCATCGATTCCGCGGAATCGGAAGTCCCGCAAAGCGGTCGACGTTGATCTGATCAATGAACTTCTGGACCATCTTGATGCGTCCTGCACAACTTATCTGATGCAGAATGCCGAAGATGAAGCCATTCGTCTCCGTGCCTTCCGGGACCGGGCCCTTCTGGCGGTCATGTTTGCATCAGGCGGCCGCCGGCGCTCGGAGATATCAAATCTCATGTCTGGTCAGGTCTACGACCTCGAGCCGATCCCGACGGAAGATCCAGCTTGGCCAGATGGGATCCCGAGCATGGGACTTCGCCTTGGCCGGACCAAAACAACGGATGACCGAGACGATGAGTCAGTCTTCTTGTCAGGACGCGCTGCAGTGGCTCTACAAGAATGGCAGACCGCGGCCTCGATCCTATCAGGTCCGGTCTTTCTGCGGATTGGTAGATGGGGAAAGATCTATGAGACGTCGATCAGCCCACATTCCGTGAACCAGGTTCTAAAGAACAGGCTTCACGAGATCGGTTTGGATCCGCGGGATTTTTCTGCGCATGGCGTAAGGGCAGGGTACATCACATCGGCTTTGAAGGCGGGCATCCCGGCACCAGAGATAATGGAGCAGACGCTGCACAAATCTTTGGACACTCTGCTGGGCTATTTCAAGGATGAGCAACAACGCCAGGGTAGGGCCGCGCGCCTACTTTAGAAATCAGCTGATGGTCAAAATCAGGATATAACCGCGGTTATATCACCTGGTTCAGCCTTCAGCCATGCAAGCTGTGATACGCAAAATCAGGATATAGCCGCGGTTATATCACCCGGTTCAGCCTTCAGCCATGCAAGCTGTGATACGCAAAATCAGGATATAACCGCGGTTATATCACCCGGTTCAGACTTCAGCCATGCAAGCTGTGATACGCAAAGTCAGGATATAACCGCGGTTATATCACCCGGTTCAGACCATAGTTAGGCGCGAAGTCTACCTCGATCACTTGCCTTTGTGGCCCGCTCATAAGCCTCACACTCAACTGGATCGGTCTTCATCCTGATCTTCTGCGCACGCTTTGCCATCACCAGACCTCTACGATCAACGGCAAGCGCCCCGGCCGCAATTGCCCGCGCGCGAAAGCTCTGAGAGAGATCGAAGTGCGGGTGAGACCAGGGCTGGAAATGCCGGCGCGCAATCCCGATTTCATCGGCCATGGCCAAGAGCTCGCCAATCGTGTCCGCGAGCATGTGACACATCAGCATCCGCCCGTAAGGGTTCTTGGCGTTATCGACATAGACTGGCATCAGGGAGCGGGGCTTTCATCGAGACTCCGCGGAATCTTCCCGGCTTCCGGTGCAGGGCGAAAGTCTTTGGCTTTGCAGATGTACTGCGCGGGGACGGGGACTTGGAAGTTTGATAGGGTAACCAGAAATCCGCGGTTGCTGGGCACCACCTCTACGCCGGCGGCGAGCGTCATCCCGTCACTGAAATCCAAGTCCTCCTTCAGGACCCAACGGTGTCGCCCGAAGGATTGTAGGACATAACCCCATTCTTGATCATCAAAGCGAACCAGAGGATCCAATGCCGCGGCATGCTTAGGATAGTTTTTCCGCAGGAGGCGCCGCGCCGTGAGGCTCCGCTCTTTGCCGCCGATGTCGTTCGAGCCGCCATAGTCTTTCAGCAAACGGCTCAGCCACTCCGCGGTGTTCTCATCGGTTTTTGGACCAAGAAAGGATTTGCCCAGAGACAGGTTCTTGCACATGCGTCCCATTTTAGGCGCGCGACGCTTCTCGGGATTGCGCTCCTTAAGGCCGACAATTCGGTCCAGGACCTCGGTCCGATAAGCCGCCAACTCTGCACCGCGGTATACGGTGCGTCCATCACTCCAGACATCATTGCAGGCACGGAGCTGACGCAGCAGAAGGCGGGCCGCGTAAAGATGTGCGATCCGCTGCTTCTCCAGAGCGTGGCTCATGCCTGGGCCGGTGGTGCTTGGATTCCGCGGTGCGACCGCGCGAGTGCATCGGTGATCGAGATTCCGGTCTCCTTTGCAGTCCGCCAGGCCGCCATGGCCGAGTAGTACCCATCCTTCAGGATCTGCAATGTTTCGATCCGTTCGTCGCTGAGTTGAATTGCGCTCTCTTGCGTCTTGATGGTTTGAGCCTGGGCGCCGATCATGTTGATCGCATCGGCCAGAACCAGCGATTCCGCGGAATCCTTGCACTGGCTCATCATCTCGTTCAGCTGAGAAATCATCTTATCAACATCGGACATCTTCTGGTCTCCTTTAGGGGCAGGGGCATTTACCACCTTGTTGCGAAAAAGATAGTCCGCGTCATAAGCATCCGCAAGCTAACCTATGTGAATAACGACGGAAACGTGAGAATACGGACCTATCATGTGCTGCGAAAAACACTATATTGACCATTAACGCAGTATTGAAAGGATCTCACATGCGCAAACTCCTCGGCTCGGCCGCACTTTCGCTCGCTCTTATGGCGCCCTCTGTTCAGGCGCAGAGCAATATCTCTGACACCCAGTGGGAAGATGTCAGGGGGTTTCTCGAGCGCAATCCTGACATCCATAGTCAGCTTGAAAAAATGATGGATCGCGAGATTGGTCCTGAACAGATCGCAGAAGACGCGGCTTATATCGCCGAAAACACGGCCGAAATCTTTGAGAACCCCATGTCGCCGGTATTGGGCAACCCTGATGGCGATATTCTGGTGGCGGTATATACTGACTTCCGCTGCCCGTATTGCAAGCGCACCAAGCCGGAACTCATGAAGCTCGTCGAGTCCAATCCGCGGGTGAAACTGGTCATCAAGGAATGGCCGATCCTTGGTCCGGATTCTTCGGAAGCCGCTAAATTCGCACTCGCCGCATATCAGGCTGGTGGCGCTGAAGCATATGCCACAGTGCAGGCTGCTTTGTTTGACGCAGGCGGCGCACGCATGACCGGCTACTTCCTTGAAGAGCTCGCACAGGAAGCAGGTCTTGATCCGCGTTCCGTCATCGAAGCCATGGACAGCCCTGAGATTGCGGCTCAGATCGAACAGAACCATCAGCAGGCGCGCGCTCTTAAGATCACCGGAACGCCGGCGATCATTATCGGCAGCGTGGTTGCCCGGGGTGCTGTTCCTTTCGATGCTCTGAAAGCCGGTGTCGCTGAAGTCTACGGCGCAGAGTAAGCTTCCCACCTGCAAGACAGCAAATGAAACCCTGGTCCAGTTAAGGCCAGGGTTTTTCCATATCTGCAGTAGGGGGCAGGGCGCTCTGATCACCCCTATGGCCGGATTTCTTTGGGCTGTAGCATCTCACACAGCAGTGTGATGGTCACGTTACCTGCTGCAGTGATTTCCTCAAGCTACTGTTTAAAATCAACAAACTGTCGTGAAGCGCGTTGATGGATAGAGCATTTCCATCCCAAGATCCGCATCCATGCTGCAGCGGCGAAACCTTTATCTGAGACGGCTCGTTAGTTCAGCAGCAACGAAGACATCGCAATCATGCGACACTCGTAAGATGAAGGAACACAGAATGAAGCTGATCATGACAACCGCCGCCGCCGCCCTGGTTTCCACTGCCGCACTGGCTGACACATCGACATATCGTCAGGACCTCTTCCTTGATACGTCGATCGACGCTGAGATGACTTACGGTGATGAGGAGCGCATGTTGGCACCCCTCGAGTCGACCAAAGCGAACGACATTACCTTCAGCACGGCCGACAACAGCTACAACGACGACACAGTGTTGAGCACCCGCTCCGAAGCGCGCAGCGCCGGCGAAGGCTACATTTACGGTGGCTACGGCCACGGCAACGACAGCCGTTAATCTGTAGTATTATTCAGCAGTTTAGGGTTTACCTCTGAGCCGCAAGAAAAGAAGCTCTGCGCCCTTTGGGCCAGAGCTTTTTGCATTCTTATGGCCCGTTTTCCTGGTATGACCACTAAGCCGGTGTTCGCGTAATTCCTATACCAACGTAACTTGACAACTTACGTGATTCATAGTTACACGTATATAAATTAGTCATGTGGAGTGCTTATCAATGGAATTTCGTGGACCGAGCGTAGCAGCGGCGGAAGAAGCAAAAGCTGTGAGATATTTGACGAAGAATCTTGCAGACCCTGAGCAGGGCAAGCGCGATTTAGAGCAGCTGATCAAACATTTGGGCCCTGCTGTTGAAAGCTACCCAGAATGGCATCCTCTGCTGACCGAACCACGAAAACATCGTGGAGATCAGGCGTCTCCCCGGTCGCTCTTTCCCTCCTTTCCTGGGATGGACCACACAAGAAATTTCGTTCGCGGATTAATCACCTGCCCCTATTCCGATGCGGCTGCAGATGAGATTGTAAAGGATGCAAACCAGATCAACGGTCTGCATGCCTATCGGCTCGAAACACCGCTGTATCACGATAATGCCCGCCCCGTCGTTGTTGAAGCGCACCAGGTTATTCTGGAGGCGGATGGGACCATTCGCAGCCGCGATGCTATTCGGTGGTTCCTTGAAACGGCGGCGGCGGATGCGAAAGGGGCAGAGGTGGCTGAAACATGGTGGAACATTCGGTCAGAACTTCTCGGCCGACCACATGGCGCTCGGTCCTCCCTCTGTGTCAATCAGCACACAGGAGCCCATATCCGGAAAATCCTTGAAGCAATGAACAACAGCGGCGTTTTCGGTCCGATCAAGGAAAGCTCACTCGAGATGCTGTCGGAAAAGAAGCGTCAGACGATCAGCGAAACTCTGGTTCGCACGGCTGTCAAAAATTGGAATAAGTCCGACGAGCAATTCGAATTCGAACTGCGTGACGAGACATGCCAGGCAGAAGTCCGCGACACCTTCAACGATGGGGATGAACTGTCCGTGCGCGTCTCGATCGGGGACGACGACCTTTATGCGAGCGGCTTCTACATCGCCAAGGGAGATCGCGTCGAAGTGCTTGACCCGAAAGGCAAGAAGGCGCTGGCCGAAAAATTCCTTTGACCTGAACGGGGCGAAGAGATCCCAAAGTGAGGGGATACCCTATCTCAATTAAAAAAGGCGCCCTACGGGGCGCCTTAATTGCAATTAGGCCATTGGATGCCTTTAAACCTCTTCAGGAGCCTCCAGGGCTGGCTCAGGGGCTCTGATCGCCTCTTCCAGTGTGAGGCGCTCCCCAAAGGGGTAAGCGGCCGCCTGAGCGGCCTCAGCGAGCTTGATAAGGGTGTTTGGTATCGACATGCCGCCACGAGTTACACAGTCAGCCTCTTCATTGGCGCTTTCGACCATAGCGCCCACCACAGCGGCGGCGATGGGCAGGTCTTCATGATCTTCGAAGACAGTCCGGATATACGGCAGATCATCCCGGTCAGAGATCCAGGCGCTGTTGCGCCCGGACATACGTTCGATGCCCCAATTGCGGCCAGGCGTGTGCAGCTCGATCAGATCGAGAGCATCAGTAAGGTTTGACGTATAGCTGGGCACCGGCAGGCCGTTTGCCATCGGGCCGCGGCCGGTCATCAATACTGGCGCGACGAAAATCTGGTGCAGGAGCGCGTCGATCCGGCGCCCATGAAGGGGCAGGGGGCTATCAGTGTGTTTGAACAAGGTATGTGCTTTCGGGGCTTAGCTGCGGGCGTTTGATGACAGAAGTGCGTTAAGATCGGCTTCCTCGGTCGGTACACCGGAGGATTGCAGGAAATCCAGAGCTGCTACGATCTTCTGACCTTCGTCGCTTTTGTCGTCGGCAACATTTCCGCGCATGATGCCATAGACATCTGACAGCCCAAGACGCTTCGCAGCCAGAACGAACCCTTCCAGAATCTCCTGAGATTGCTCAAGCATATCCAGTGCATCCTCACCGGCCATGTCCTCGTCTTTACGGAGGGTGGTGATCGTATCGCCAAGGTCTGTTGGTGAGGTGAAACGCATCATATAATTCCTTTTCGCAACTGCTTCCTGCCTAACACATCATGGCATAATTGCCATCACGAAAGGCTTGTTTTCTTATCGAAATGGCATGGAGGTTTCCCTCCATGCCGGTTCTTGTGTCGTGAGCCGGGATCAAGATCCAGCGGGGAAAGCATCAGGCAGCTTCGAACTTATCCATCCGGCTGTAGATCGAGCGACCCAGGCCATTTTTCAAGATGTAGAACTGACGTATTTGCTCGCCCCGCTCGGTTATCTTGTACGAACCTGCGTACTTGGAGCCGGTGCGCTTTATCAGCTTCTGCTTCTTGAGGTGCTCTATCAGAGCGTTCGCGTAGATCTTGGCGAAGGCGGTCTTCTCATGAACCGGGCTCGATGCATACTTCTGCTGGAAGGCCGCGCAGCGCTCGAGGACCATACGAGACAGGCTCACCATCAACATGCTGCGGCCGGATTGGCTCCAGAGCATCAGCAGGAGGGACACTTCAGCCTTGGTGAAAGTCACTTCATTGAAAGTGAAATCCTGAAGGACATCGAAGTCGGCCTCAGTGACCATCTTGGCTTTGCGTTTGAAGATATTGAACATCTTGTACTCCTATTCTCGCCTTACACTAAATCTGGGGTGTGAAATACTTTTTCGCAAGTTAATTTTTTGACATTTAAGCACACACAGGCGGAATCCTGGAAGGATTCCGCCTGTGTGGTTTTATTCTTTAGGTGATATTTTCCAGCTATACTGGGGTGTATTCGTTTTCCAGAACCTGAATCCTGATAAACTTTATGACCCTTGAGCACCTGAAGCACCTTATGATTCTCACATCTCTTAACTGAGTTATGCCGCTTTTTCTTCGATGGGGATACCACGGAAGATCGCGCATTTACGGAAGAGATCGCGGGAAAGCGGCTCCTCCTTTGCGATAGAGACCCGCATGGTCAGGCGCAGCAACATCTTGATGTCGCGCGCAGAGATCATGTTGAATGCCTCAACCAGCTCCGCAATCAGCTCATCCGAAAGGTCCGCTTCGAAATTGTCGGACATCACCTTCCAGATCTGCGCGCGCAGCGTGCTGTCGGGCAGGGCATAGGCAATCACGGCCGCACAACGCGATACGATTGCGTCATCGATATCGTTGGGCCGGTTTGTGGTCATGAACATCAAGGACCGGAAGGATTCCAATGTGCGCAGGAACTCCGCGACGATCGCGTTCTGCTCCACATTGGTCCCGCGTTCGGCCACAAAGACATCCGCCTCATCGATCAAGAGAATGCAGTCCCAACGTTGCGCGCGCTGCAGCACTTCACGCAGGTTCTTGGCGATTGTCGAAGCTGTGGTTCCCAGCACACCTGCGTGAACCGAATAGAGAGGCTTTTCGCAAACCTCGGAATAGATCTCCGCGGTCAAAGTCTTGCCCACGCCAGGTTTACCCTTGCACAGGATGATATTGCCGGCGGCCTTGCCCTCGACGATGTCACCAGTCAGCAGATCGGTGTCTGTGGTCAGGATATCAAGGAGGTCCGCCTGCTCCTTTGGCAAGATCATCTTGTTCTTGAGTTCCGGGCGGTAGACATAGGTTTCGATATTATTGGTCGAAATCCAGAAGTCCTCATGGGATGCGAGATCATAGACCAAAACATCATGATGACGCGGCAGATCAATAAAGCGACCTTCGCCCGCGATGTCGAATGCCGCCGTCTCAACCTCTTCGGAGAATGCTTTGATCCGGCTGGGGTCCAGATCCATGATCACCCGGTGCCCAAGGGGTTCCATTGGGTCCCGGCCGCTATGGTCCGGGTTGATGAAGGCGCCGGTAACCCGGTACTGGCGCGCGAAACCATTCGATAAGATGTGACCGAAAATCTCGTCGCTCTGCCGGTATGCAGCCTTTAGCTCATGCGTCTCGCATAGGAGACCCGCATTTCTCAAGATCTTCGAGACATGACGTCGAGAGACATCGCCCGGCTCAAAAGACCAAGTTCTGCTGATATTTGATAGACCGCTAGAGTTTCGACCATAGGCCGCACACTTCAGCTTCACGCAGGGGGTATCGCGGTTGCTGTAGCCCCCTTTCCCAGAATCCAGCGTAACCTTAACGATCGCCCAGGCACGCATTTCACCATCTTCCCCGGCTTCATAAATCCAGCCATCGATAAAGTTCTTTTGAAGATAGGCTGTCAGCAAGGCAGGGAAGGCCGCAAAACTTGGCACTTTGTAATCTGTTGAGCCGTCGCGCATGGCGATAATGGAATCCATCACACGCACATATTTGGTCAGCTTGTTCTCGACGGCCAGTGCGCGGATCTCGGCAAGATCCGTGTCCGACATCCGGTTTGTGTCGTAGGAAGAGACTTCATCTGGACCCGCCGTGCTGTTGCGCAGGCTGCGATCGATCTTGAAGGTATCGCTCTGGGTCTTGTGGATGAGATTAATGGGTAACTGAATATGCAAAGAAATATCCTTTTCGCAACCTACATGAGTGCCCGCTTCTGGCTCAGAAAAGGCAATGACTACGTCTTGCGATGCGCGTCTGCCCAATCTTCAACAGAGATATCCTTGTCAATGATCTCCTGAACGCGGCTGTTACCGCAGCTCCCGCCACGCTTGGCGTGGAGCTTGACCCAATTGATACCAGTCTGCGCGATGCTGATCTGCCGACGGAGCTCACCTTTGGGTGGTTTGGACTTCGATGCGAGATCTGAGACCGTAGCGAGAGTGCATTCAGTCAAATATGCCAAAGCATCGATCTCGCTGCGGAGGGTGTCTCGGGTCATGCAGTAGTTGGTCTGGGTCAGCATTTTACGGCTCCACTCGTTCTGCTCGAAGGGTCTCTGCGACATGCTCGAAGAATTCCTGGCCCCGATCGGTCAGCGACCATTTCGCGGCCTTAACCTCGATCACCCCAGCTTTGCGCAATTTCTGCACCAGTGCGTCTGCACAGCGGTGATAGGGATAAGCCGTTTTTTGAGGCATCGGTTCATCATGGTTCATTCTGGCAGCAAGATTGGCATAGCCAGATGGGACCCCTGAAGCCATCCATGTCACGAAGGCGCGGCGCTGAAGCGGAGCACTCGCGGTGCAGCCATCTTGCGTCGTCTCTTTGAAGATCTCCGCGCTCAGCGCTTCATTGGTTTTGGGCATCTTATCCTCGTGGCTTGCTTACCGTTCATATATGCATGTAATACTTTTTCACAATCTCATTTTTCGCACTAACTTTCAGCTGTTACATCATTGCATCTGATTGAACGTATTTAACCAGATTTAGAAGTATCAACGGGTGCGGTTTGAAGAGGGGCGAGCTTATCAAGCGTCGGCTTCAGCACTTTGACCGTCAACGTATGACGGTCCAAGTCGAGACTGCCGGTTGCCTTTTGATTTCGCTCAGCCATTTGCCGCGCTTTGATTTTCAGCCGCTTGAGCGGGATCTCCTGAATGCGGCGCCGGCAGTTGTTGGTAGCATAGTAATCCGACTGGGTGGCAGCATAGAGAGGGCGCTCCTGGAGCATGGCGACATTGACAACGACAGAGGGTTTGATGTGTCTGAATTCCAGCCAGGCATGGTAAATAGGCTGATCAACATCAGGGTGCTCAAAAAGACCGGTCACAAGATAGGTGTCGTCAATGAGGCCACACATCACAAGGTCCATGGCCGCATGCATGGTCGAGAAGAAGCAGTTCCCGAGATCATTGCCGGTGATTGACCTCCATGAAGCCACGCCTGGCAGGTCACAGTTATCAATGACGGTGCGCAGCGCGATTGAGCCATGTACGCCGGCGTGGTTCTTTACCTCGATTTGGAATGTGCCTTGGACTTCGGGCATTGCAGGGGCTGATCTTTCGTCTGCCATTTAATCCGTCTCCTATGTTTTTCGCATAACCGGAGCCTATGCGCACCCATACCGCCTGTCCATGGCGCTCAAGACCACAATGCACATATTAAGAGCGCCAGCCTGCATCAGTCACCGAGCACACAGCTTTCATGAAAGAAGGTATCTGGGAAGCTGCGCGGGTAAGCAGCAAAGAGCGCATCGAGCTCAGCTCGGAAGTCATTCGCGTTGATATCTTTCCCCATCAGGTTTTGCCGGGCTCGCCAGATCGCCATGGCACAGGCTGGAGAGATGGAAGATGAGCGAAGGCCTCGAACGATATACCCCCCATCAGCCAAGATGAAACTGAACACCATTCGCTCCCCGGGGGAGGGGGGTGCCATGTCAGGCTCATTGTTCATCTTGGCCATCAAAGGAGACCAGATGATGTCGAAGTTAAATTTTGAGAAGGCCAGGTTGATGATCATGAAGCTATTGCGCAGCCCAACTCGGAACCCTGCAGTGCTTTCAAACGACACATTATCTGCAGAGCTGTAATCATGAAGAACCATCGTAACGGATCTATGGGGGAGGCTGATGCCACCCGACATACCAGTGCCTCTCATGATCTTAGCGATCTCAGGATCGAGAGGTTGGTTCAAGGCGACGATCTCTACATCTGACATTTTGTCTCCATCCATCGTTGCCGCGGGAATGCCCGCAATGCTCAAGCGCAGCAAGCCTCTTTCCAGGGCGCATTACAGGCTGCTGCGCCTGCGCGGCCCTGAGTTCAGTTGCTCTATTTCTTGCGATATCAGCCCAATCTGAGGGCGTTTTCACGCTATGTTCCCTATAACTCACGATAATAAAGGATTATCAAAACATAGTAAGCCCTATGCACAAACACATAGTCAACCGCAAATAATCGGCGACGACGTGCGGCAAAAGCTATAATGTGGCGGTAATCATTTAATAATGATGAAGTGGCAGGCAGACGCAGATGGACACAGATCAGCTGATTTTCCGTATCCTGGAGGTGGAAACGCGCGCCGCACGTATCGAGGGCATATTTGCGGCCGACCCAACGCTGGCGCGGATGTGGCGCGGCCAGGTCGCCCTGACCGAAGCCTGCAGGTCTGTGGGCCTTGAGGACATTCATGTCTTTGAGGGTGACGTCATCCACCGCCATCTCGAAAATCGATTGACGGACGCCGAGGGCGCGCGCGGCGCTGTGAGCGTGGCAGAGCTGCTGCGTGTTATCGTGAATCCCGGGGATCTGATACACGACACCCAGCGCGTGGTTGAGAGATGCAGGCGGGCCGCCGTCAGCATTGATGACGATGATGTCTCGGTGGATCTCGCGAAGGCGGTGCGCATTTTGCCGGCCGAGCTGCGTGGGGCGCCAACACCCGTGCTCGGCGCGATGCGCGCGGCGACACTCTTTCGGATCGAAACACAAAGCAGCATGCCTTCTGCCGATCGTCTCATCTTCATGGCCGCCGAACATGTGTTGCGGTCTGGTGGGGCAGGGCCCCCCTTGGAGGCACTTCGTCCCGAGGCACTTCTAAGCCGGATGAATGCCAGTTGGATCATCACACCATCTATCGCTCTGACCCAAGGCAGGTTTCGGGCATGGTCGCCGGGCACCGCCCAAGGCTTTCACGATCTACTGGATGGTATTTCCGGTGATCTCGACAGAACCTTGGGCGCGATGCCAATTCTGCGCCGTTGGCGTGAAGACGCACGCGCGACAGCTTCTGGCAAACATGGCAAGTCGCGGTTGCGCGATTTGGTCGAGCTGGTGATGCATGAACCGATCCTGACCTCCAAGCATCTGCGCCAGATGTTGGGCGTTTCAGAACGCGCTTCTCTCTATCTTATGCAGGAAGCCGAGAGCGCGGGTATCTTAACCCTCATCACGCCCCGCAAAAGCTACCGGGTTTGGGCACAGCCTCAGATGGCGCAACTGCTGCGCATGCGCGCCCAGCGCAGTGGGGTGACGCCGGGCATTGGGTCACAGGGGTATAAGCCGCGAACCGAACCTGAGCATCCGACTTCTGATGCCCAGATCCGCGCGAACCTTGACCGGGGAAAACCCGGCGAGGCCTTCTCAGAGCAGGCTGAAGAGGCTCTCTCTGAATTGGACGCAGCGATGAAGAAAGCAGATGCGGTTCTTGCGAAGTACCGACGCGGCGACCCCTCCGAATGACAGTAAGGAAATTGGGTCGCCGCAGAGCCAAATCTGGGAGAGGCTCTTAGGTACGAATGGTTCGGGCCATCCGTCGCCCTTACGTATGGCGCTTGTTGTTTTGTGCAAGGAAGATACTGGCAAGTTCTGCGTCCAAATGATCTGCTGGTCTCCAAGCAGGGAGGGCACCTTTTTATGATTAGAAACATACTGGCCACGGCGGCCGTGGCTGCGATGATGTTTTCGCCGGCTGCAGCGCAGAGCGTAGGGGACATCATCAGCATCGACACCACATTGGCGAACGTTCGATCTGGGCCTGGCACATCTTATCCAGTCCAAGGGCAGCTCCCAGAAAACACCCTCATGGCGGTTGCGGAAACCTCAGATGGTTGGGTGCGTCTGTCCGATCCGTTGAACCGAGGTGTGGCGACAGGGTGGATCAACGCTTCGCTCGTGGAAGTTCGTCGCAACACACAGACGACAACCTCTACGGCACAGCCGGCGCCGGCGCCTGCGCCGCGCAGAGCGCCAGTGCCCAGCTTTCCTCGGTACCCTTCGCCTGTGGCGATCACGGACACCGATTTCGACTGTGATGAGGATCTCTTCGATGGCGGATACAATTCCTGCGAGCTCGAGGTCGAAGTGAGCATCCAGATCCCAAGCGAGTATTCCCCCTTCATGAAGGACTACGTCGACATCAACTGCAAAGCGGAACTCAGCTATCAGCGGGCAGAGGAGTTCATGGCATCCACTGAGCGGGAAGACGAGACTGAGAGCATCTACCTCTACGGGGCATACTCCACTGGCACCGTCGAGATCGACTTTGATTTCGGCTTCGGTTTCGAGCCTGTCGTCTCTGCCCGAGTAACCGACTTAGAATGCGCGCCATACTGAGAGGGTGGGAATGCGACGACCCACCTGGGGTATAGGGGGGGGAAGGGCCGCCGCAGAAAACCGGGCTACAAAATTGAAGCCGTGGTGTAAATGGACAGCTTACCGCCATCCACGCAATGCAGGTATGCATCTACAGCGCAGAGTCAAAACCGTAAGCGGTTTATGACCGAGACACGCTCCCAAGGTGGGTTTCCCCTTCAGAAGCCATGCAGCCGTGCAGCCCATTGCATCCCGATGAACATGCCTTTTACGCGGGGAAGGAGCCAAAGCGCCAAGCCTGTTGCAGCCACCATTAACGAGAGGGCGACAAAAAGAGGGTTCGGATCATAGTTCGCATAGATCACCGCAAATAATGGGAAGACGATCGCGACAACAGCCATCAAGGTGAAATAAGCCGGGCCATCATCAACGCTGGCGTGCCGCAGGTCGATGCCACAGTGGCTGCACGCGTCTTTGACCTTCAGGTACTTATGCAGGGTTCTACCAACGCCGCAGTTTGGGCATTTCAACATGAACCCGCGGAAGACTGCTTGTTTGGTGTTCCGTTCGCCTTGGTCGCTCATAGGGTATGTCGCTTTTATAGCTGTATTGAGAGATCTAGGGCTCCTTGTGTCAGATTGCTACCTGAACCAAGGCATAGGTAGCAATCCCAGCGTGATTTACATCTCCGGCTCGATTGCCATTTCAGCCTCTTTGGGCGCAATGATCTGCTCCAGCTCATCACTGGCCGCATTCCAGAAGAGCAGGAACGTAGCCGCCATGTCGCGCAACTCATCTGCGTTGTCGTCTTCCATCATCTCATCGAGCTCATCAGCACGCTCATTGAGTTTGCGCGCGAAGATGGTCGCATCGCTGCCCATAAAGCCATCATGATCAGCTTCGCCGTGGCCTTCGGCAACACGTTTGGCGATCTCATCTGACCCGGCCAGAGCGACGAGCGCATCCATGTGGTTGGTGAAAACACCTTCCATGTTGTCCAGCGCCATCAGGTCGAAGTGGCCATCAATGCCGACATTCTGTGCGGAAGCGCGCAGAAACTCGAAGCCTTCTTTGGTGATCATGTCTATTCTCCAGTTTCGCAGATCTATTTTGAGACGATCTTACGGGCTGGCGATGAAAAGACCGACCGGTCAATGAGACTATGAGGTTTAGTGGTCTCCCGCGTGCTGTCGACCCTGCGATAGTCGCACTGGAACCGGCGTTAGCAAATCTACCCGGATGGTGCGTGCCACGCAGGCTGCAGCTTATAAGCAAATATACCCAGTTATAGGAAAATCCGCTATAACTACCTATAGATGGTTATAGGTCCGTATAACGCGTTTCGGAGTTTTGAGCTTTCAGGCCTTCAGGCAACTCTTGATCGAGAGGAGCTCGCACATGAACAAAGCCAGACGCATTAAGATCAAGGTCTCCGTTTTCGAAGATGTGCTTCCCAAGGATTTTGTAGAGGACTACGAGCTTGGCCGCGCCTGGGCGACGCCCGACATGTTAGCCTGGTGGCAGCGGGTCATGTCTGAGTTGGAAAAGTCATCAGCCCTCGCGCAGCCGAAGCTGAACCAAAATCTGGTCGTTGCTGCAACGCCCAAAGAGATCACAATCGAATTCATGCTCTGCTCACGTAATTCCATCGAAGAGATCACTGGGACGGACCAAGCCCTGGGCTGTCACCTGGTCTCGACCATGGATGGCGATCCGTTCAATGAAGAAACCAATCTCGCGACCAAATACCGTGTGCTCATGGTCTCGGATCGCGAGGAGTTCCTGGAGCGCATGGCGGATTTGGCCGACGACCACATTATCCCGGGCAGTTGTGATAGAATCTTCCTGCAATCTTGGCTGAATACCGCCTTTCATGAAATCGCTCACGCCGTTCTTTTTGCCGAAAACGCGGGTTTCATGAGCCCCCATGAGATCGAAAGTCTTTCGGATGCCGGGGACATCGACAATGATGTCTTTGACTGCGCCACGGGCTACGGGATCCGGCCGCTTGATATTCATGACAAGAAGCGATGGTCAGATGATATGGAGAGCGCCCGCGAAGACATGGAGGTCTATGTCGAAGCCCTCGGCTCTCACCTTCAGGATCAGGTCCTGGTGGGAGACCTGCATCCCATGAGCTTTCTCGAAGCAGCCGAGATCGAGGATGAGTTCCACCGCGTAATGGGGGATGCATTGGATGGCGGCGACGAGACCCCGGACCCGCAGCCCTAAGCGTTAACATCGGAGAGCCGCCGGGTGAGCCACAGGCGGGCCCCGGAGGGCCCGCTGAGGGGTGTCACCGCTCTTGGCCGGCGTCGCGCTCTACAGCCTTGCGGAGGCGGTCTTTGGCGCGCTTCTCACGCTGGGCGATCAGGTTGGCTGCTTTGATCTCAACAGCTGTGCTGCGGGGCAGGGGGGCTTCGCGCTGGAACATGCCGAGCAGCGCCTCCCGGTCTGCTTCAGAGATCATCTTGATCGCTCGTGACAGCTGGCGGGACATCAGAGTTTTTTCGGCGAGCTGCAGGAGCTGAGCCTCGGCGCTCTCGGTCTTTGTATCGAAGCCGGCGGCTGGCGTTGCGAGGGTGACGTCGGCGCCGGAGCGGCGCTTGGCATATTGGCCGGGCCGGCGGTAGGTGTCGACGGCGACACGGTAGGCGATCGCGTAGGCCAGCGAGCTGAGCTTGCCGGTCAGGGTCTTGCCCCGGGCGAAGTAGTTCGTCAGGTGGTAGTAGACATCTGCGATGACTTCCTGACGCTGCTGCTGCGGGGCGCGCTCAAGACCTGCGCGCTTCATGCCGCCGGCGATCGCTTTGTCGAGATCTGCTTTTGTGATTTTGTGCTGAGCTGTGAATGCAACGATTTGCTCACGCTTTTTGGGCGTACCAATAAGGTCCGACATCGGCCTCTCCTGTGATTTTTTGAAGGATGAGAGGCCTCGGGCTGCTCGCGGTCTTGACGACCCTCTGCGCGCGTAGTAGACTCGAGAAGATCTCTCGTCAGATAGAGATCGGATCGAGGCTACGGAGCGCGCTGCGCGCGAACAGCGCGCGCGAGGAAAAATTCCCCTAAAATTTTTGAGAGCAAGGCACAGTCCGAGACGGCTGTTATGTCACTCCATGGCGACATCGATATGAAGGCCGCGCTGCGCAGCGCGGCCTTATCTTCTCAATGGATCTTGTTGGGATCGTACTCGGCTGGAATGGGCGGGCCCGGGTCTTCGCTTGTGGCGGATGTATCGATATGGCTCACATCATCATCGTCGTCATCAAAGTCGAAAAGATCCTCCATATCGGTTTCGATGTCGATCTCCGTGTCGAAGTCGATTTCATCAGCGATGCCGATCGTCGCATCCTCCGCCTCATTACTTTTGAGCCCCCAGATATCTCGCACAAACTTGGTGCTGTGCTTCAGCTGGTCCGCGTAGCGTTTGAACCGAGCGTGAGGTTCTGCGTGGCGTGGAGAGATCGCCATTCTCATCTTCCAGATCTCGCAGTGGACAGCCACCCACTCCTCCGGCGTGAAGTCCTCTCCGTCATCTGAAGGCTCCAGAGGCACAGTCAGCTTCTTTGCAGCCCAGCGTCGTGCTGCTTCATCCTCGAAATGATAAGCAGAACCGGGTGGCTGACAAATAGCGCAGTCATCGTCACAGTAGATGTCACATACCATATCGTCATGCCGTGTGCGGATTTCCCTCGCAAGAGCAGAGAGGCCATAGGCTTTGAGGACAGTTTTACTCATGCCGCCAACTCCACGCCACGGGATTTCGGATGCGTCCGAACATGGAAAGGGTTCGGATCAAAGCGCCCGCGATAGGCCTCATCGGTGAGGTAGTTGAGTTTCACTGCCCGCTCTGCCTCGCAGCCCTGACGGCAAATCACCTGCTCGTTGCGCTTCATGCCGAGGATCTGGCCTTCAAATCCGGTCAACTTACGCAGATTGTTGGCCGATGCCGCATTGGCAGCCCCGAACATCGAGAGCGTCCCGGCGTTGTCGAGGATCTCCGAAGCGCGGGGGCCATAGATGCTCTCGATCTGCCCAATGCTCTGCCAGAAGGTCCAAGTCCGCAGCCCGTAGCCGCGCAGCAAGGAGGCGGCGGTCAGAAGCTCGTCGAGATAGCCAAGGGTTGCGGCCTCGTCGACCAGAAACAGATCCGGAATTTCCGGGCGCTCTGCGCGTTGCGCGACGGTGGTGAGGATCGTTCCCAGCCAGATCCGCAGAAGCTGACCGTGGCTCGACAGAAGATGGGGCGGCACCCGAAGGTAAATGGTCATCGGTACGCCCTCCCGGATGCGTTTCAGGAGCCCCCAGCCACCCGACAGCCCGGCTTGGGAGCGGGCGGAGGTCAGGAAGTCGATGTGGCTGCGCAATGTGGTCAGGATAGAGCCCGCGGTCTTGTCGGGGGCGCTGGTATAGGCCTGAGCCGCGGAAGCCATGGCGCCGCCATGCAGCTCGCAAGACTGCATGCAGGCCAGCATCTCTTCGAGATGATCACTCACACCCCACATGCGGTGCAACAAAGCCATGCTACGCTCTTCGCGGGGGATATGTGTTGCCAGAAACAGCAGGGTGCCGCTGAGGATCGTTTGAGACATGTCGCCCCAAAACGGGTCCGCCTCAAAACGATTTGTGTTCATCATCCGGGCTAGGCGGTTGCATTGGTCCGGCGCGTCGATCGAGGCCGGGTCGATCATTTCCATGGGATTCAGCGCATCTTTGCTTTTTCCGAAGGGGTCGAGGATCACCACCTCCTGCCCCATCTCGCGCCGGGCCCGGGCGGTCACGGCTGCGATCTCACCTTTGGTATCCATAATGACCATGGAGCCGGGATAGGTCAGAGCAGTTGGAATGACCTGGCTTACGCCTTTGCCAGTGCCAGTGCCGGCGATGGTCACGAGGCCAGCATCGCTGTCATCACTGATCAACGCACCGCCGGCGCTCTGCGGGGCAGGGGCCGCACCAAAGCCCATAGGGGTGCGGGTCTCTTCGAGGGTGTATCCGAGATTGATTGCGTGGGTCATCTGCGCCGTCCTTCATCTTGCTGCTGTTGAAACAGAGATCGCGGGAGCTGGGGCTCCATGACAGGCAAGCCGTAGAAAATTGATGGCGGGCATACCTTACCCTTGTCTCAATTCTCTTCTTGGGACACCTTGATGCGAAAAAAGAAAGGCATATCCTTATTCGTAAGTCGTTTTGAAATAGGGGAATTCATATGATCAATAAAATGAAATGGGCGCGCGAGTGCAGTGCTCTGGCGACAGTCCTCCCTGAACTGAAAGAACATCTCGATCTCTTCGAAGCCCGCTTCATGAAGGACACGGTTGTGGCCCATGAAGGCGAAAGCCACGCGCGCAGCATCGAGCTGCGTCGGTTGCAGATCGGCGCCTGGCCCGATCTACTTCGTGACATCCGCATTGCTGCGCGCAACCGCGAGACAGGACGCGCCCCTGACACGGAAGGTTTGAACGCGCGTCTGCAGGACCTGCATGAAGCATTTTGCGCAGCCGAGGCAGGAGAGCCCGCAATTGCATCTCGGGTCAACCTGCGGCGCAGTGCCATCCTGGGCGAAAAGCCAGACGCATCAGAATCTGAGTTCCCTTCTTGGGTAAAGCTGCTCGGGCGCCGCAACCCGGAGACCTGGGAGCCTAAGCGTCTCGCGCGTATCAAAAAGCAAATCTCACAGAGTGATCGGCACAGCGATCGGAAACTTGACGAGATCCTATTGGTAGAACTCATCGGGGACTCTTTCGGACGTCACGGCGACCTGATGGAGCTGGTGTGCTCGGCGGCCTATTACTACACCTCGCCCTGGGCCTGGAAAGGAACCGATGGGAGCCGAGAATACTATTCGAAAATTATCTGCAATGCGATTTCTCGCATGCACTTGGCGGCATTCCCGATCGGGGCCCTGGCCTGGAGCCACCAACGTCTTTGGCGCAACTTGCCATCCGCCAATGAGGCTGCGACCTGCGCTATCGAGGCCGTGATGGCTGTCACCGAGACAGTCTTGTTGCTGGGCCGTGAAGAGGTCATCGTTGAGACCGACAATCAGACCTTTCTCGCGATGGAGGTTGCAGCCAAGCGGCTCGAAGATGTCTCGGCAAGATTGGTTGAGGAGGCGCAAGCCTACTCCCCAACCGTGGGCGGTTTGAAGGAAAGATGGAACTACGATTTGACCGGGGTGACGATGTGTCTGCGGCATGGCGGAGTATACATCGACAAGAAGGTGGGCTTCTTCGGCTATATCGCTGCTGATATCCGCGGCATGTTCAAATGGCTCTGCGGTTACCGGCGCCCGCATCGGTTTTGCTGGGTTAACTACCTGCCCAAGGCGTGGGACCTGAACCATACTGGCAAGCTACTGCCGGGCGCATGAACTAACGACAAAACCGGCAGGGCCATAATGGCCTGCCGGTCTTCGGTTCAAATCTTCAAGGGTCGGTTAAAGACCGCCCGGGGTGGCTTAGTCCCAGAAGCCCTCATCCACGCTCGGCAGCGCTTCCAGTTCCTCTTCGCTCAGGCGGGTCACATAGGCATAGGTCTGATCATCGACCGCCACGAGGTTCACATCCGGCGTCGAAATCATGACATGCTTGTCACCGATATCGAGAAAGCCCCCGACTTCGGCCACGATGCCGACCATCTGGCCATCTTTGGACAGAACGATGTCTTCGATCTCACCGATTTCGTTCCAGCCCTCATCCACCGCGTTATATGCGGTGTTAGAATGCCATTCGCCATCAGGATCATTGACGGTGAAGATCACACCACCTGTAATGTCGCGCGAGCGGATCAGATCGCCCTTCATCTCATTCATCTGCATGCTGTCGACCTTGGCGGGGTCGGTCATATGCGCCTCGGCGAAGGCAGTTGTCCCTGCGAGGGTAAGGGCGAGTGTGCTTGCTGTGAGCATCTTCATGGTGCGTCTCCTCTTTCGCATTTCGTTGATGTGACAACGGATGCCTCAAGGGATGGTTCCAAATTCCTTTTGATAACCGATAGATATATCCTGTCCTGTCACTTATTTGAAAAAACTTGGTGCCCAGCTGTCATAGGAATGGGGGCGCCGCGATCTCTTCTGTATCAACAGCTTCAACAGGAGAGACATCATGTCCGAGAACACCACCACGATCGTCATCGCCCAGCAGCCCAAAAGTGCTTGGGCTGCCTTCTTCCTCACCTTTCTCTTCGGCCCGCTGGGTCTGCTCTATGCCACCATCCCGGGCGGGATCATTCTCTTCGTCATCGCCTTGATTATCGTGCCACTCACCGCGGGTCTCGCTGCTGTGGTGATCTGGCCCATCTCGATGATCTGGGGTGTGCTGGCCGCGCTCGCCTCCAAGCCGGCGTCGAAAACCACAGTTTGATAAGGCGTTGCCTGGCACATGCCGGGCGCCCATTCCATACAAGAATTTAGGAGAACCACATGTCCAATGAACGCGCATCCATGCAGGCACGCCTTGCAAGTATCAACGCTGTTGCCAACCCGACCCCGGCTCAGTCCCGCGCGGCCGCCAACATCAGCGCCGCTCTGGCGAAGATGGACGCTTATGAGGCCGGGAAAGCGGCCCGTAACAAACCAGCACGTTTGATGACCATTTACGATCGGGAGGTCTTGATGAAGCTTGCGAGTGACGGCAGCCGGCACCAGTCAGCGCGCGATCGGGCGAACCGCATTCTTGATGGCGGCGCCCGACTCTCGGAGGGAGATGCGGACTTCATCAATCGCTCGGGAGGATGATTTCTTGGGACCCGGCCCGCTTCGGGCAGGTCTCCATTCCCGCGCTTCAAGCTGTCCCGCACGTCTTTTTGCATGTTTTCCCAAGATGAATGTCAGAGCACTTCTGCACTTGGGTCACATCATCCTGTGAATTCATCCCGGGCTGGGTGTCTCATCCAGCTCGATCTGAACTTCATCCTCTGGGTCGTAGACCGAGTAATTATCATTCCGTAGGTCACGCAGGTCACCGTCTTCCATCCGCGCAAAATACTGTGGCAGCACCGCATGCGTCGATGTCATCTCAAACAGCTCCCCGATCGGCGTACCCGCAGCGCTGTGGATTTTGACGTGGCAGCCCTGCGAGACGAAGTCTTTCCCGGCTACAGTGATTTTCTCAGGTGTAGGTTCGATTGGCTCACAGGTCCCGAGATATTCCATATGCTGAATAGCAAGCCAGACGTCTTCAGGCTTCACGCCAAGGAAGCTAGGCAGCTCGTCATGAAACTTCATCCAGACCTCACCTTGGATTTCTGCCAGGATGAATGCAGGATCTCTGTTGATTATGTCCTCGGCAAGATTGTCGAATGACAGCTTGTCTGATGCCCTGCGTACGCCAGAAGTCACCGGCAAGAGAGTATCGATGGCCTGCACCACTTCCTGTGCGGTGACATTGCCAACCACAATCTTATCGTGGTCCATGCCGCGCGCTGCTGCATACATTCTATCGAAGACCGCCACAGTCGCTTCTGCCCCAAACTCGATGCCCGGCATCATTGTTTCGAGGCCGATACCTGAGAGGGAGCGTTTGCGGCTGTATGGCATGGTTCGGGACCTTTAGTGTGAGATGGGATGCATCTAGCTAGATTAACACTCAATTCCGAAAATACGCAGATCACAATTTATGGTGAGGAGTGCGGCGGCCCCTCTGGGGAATGGGGTGAGGGTGGGGCCGCCGCAAGAACCAAGAGAGGTAAGTCTAGGTTCGGGAGGTATGTGCCTCCTGAAAATCCATATACCCGCTGTTTTTCGCAAAACAAGTACGCCTGACTCCATTTTTATTGCTTGGCATTATGACCAAAAACGTATCGCAGCTCCAAGTACGCAAGGTTACTTGAAGTTACTTTAAGATATTTGACCATTTAGTAACTAACCCCTATCTTACTTTTATCAGAATAACTTTGGATACTCATGGCCCGCTCATTTATCCCCCGCCCCGAAATGGCATCTAAGATTGCTGATATGCTCTCCCCCGATCCTTTGTTTGGGGAGATCTCCGGTCTCTTCCTGGCGGCTCCGCGTCGCACTGGGAAGTCCACCTTTCTGCGTCGCGACCTTAAGCCGATGCTGGAAGAGCGGGGACAGGTAGTTCTCTATGTTGATCTATGGGCCGATCGCAGCGTTGATCCTGCAGAACTGATCCGAGGGTGTCTCACACAGGCCCTTGCGCATAATGCAAAGCCGATCGCACGTCTGAAAAAGAAAGTCGGCATCGACAGGGTTGGCGCGCTAGGGTTCAACCTGGGCTTCAAAGATGACATTGACCCAGGCTTTACATCCACAGAAGCGCTCGCTTTGCTGATCGAGGCGACACAAAGCGATGTCGTGTTGATCGTCGATGAAGCCCAGCAAGCCTTGGAGACCGAAGCCGGACGCAACGCAATGTACGCTCTGAAGGCAGCACGGGACGCGATCAACCAAACACCAGGCGACCATCACTTGTACCTGGTTATGACGGGATCTCACCGGGATAAGCTGGCTGCCCTTGTCTACGATCAGAAGGCGCCATTCTACGGGGCGCGGGTCCGCGACTTCCCTAAGCTGGGTCCAAACTACACAAAGATCATGTCCGAGATGATCAACGAGAAGCTTGCTCCAAATGCGCATATTACCCCGGAGGCGATGGAAGAGGCTTTCGAAAATCTTGGCAGACGCCCCGAGACACTCAATGAATGTCTTCGCGATTGGATACTCCAAGACGGTCACAGTGAAGAAGTCTGGAAGGCTCTCGTCCAACAAAAGAGCGAGAACATGGATGCAGCGCGTCGCTCGTCTATCGAAGGCCTGAGTGAGATGCAGCTCGCCCTTCTCAAGATGATCGCGGCGGAGGGTAATGAATTTGCGCCCTATGCTGAACAGACGCGTGAGTTGCTCAAGTCGACCAATAAGGGCCGGTTACCCTCCAAGGGAACCATCCAGAATGCCATAGCAGAGCTTCGGGAGAAGCAATTCATCTGGCGGCCCGGCTACGGAAGCTATGCGCTTGAGAATGCCGAGATACGGAGGATCTTGCTTGATGAGTAAGGTTCCATCCCTGCCTTCGGCCAACATGCTGCTGCCGGCTGTCCTAAATGACGTATTGCGAGAAACACTATGACTGATCTGTTCGACAAAGCACCCCGCGAAGGTCACCAGCCCCTGGCGGCAGCCCTGCGCCCCGAGACCTTGGATGATATCATCGGGCAGCGCGATATCGTAGCGCCGGGCTCGATCCTGCAACGTAGGATTAAAGCGCGCGCTCTGGGCAGCATCATCCTCTATGGTCCACCCGGGATCGGAAAGACAACGATCGCGCGGGCCATTGGTAATATGCTGGGTAAGGAATTCCGGCCGCTGCATGCGACGCGTGATGGGGTGAAAGAGCTGCGGAAGATCGCAGATGAGGCGCGGATCAAGCCCCTGCTTATTTTCGTGGATGAGGTGCATCGATTTTCTGCGACGCAGGCCGATGACCTTCTGTCGATCTGCGAAGAGGGCACGGCGGACTTTGTGGGCGCCACCACCGGCAACCCTTACCACGCTCTACCGCCGGCGCTGGTGTCGCGCTCGACAATCCTGAAGCTTGAGCCCATGAGCATCGAGGAGATGAGCCTTGTTGTTCGGCGGGGGATTGAGCACCTGCAGAGGTCTGGGCATGACATCGAGATCTCGGACGCACATATCCGCTTGATTGCCGGCCGTTCGGGCGGCGATGCGCGCCGGGCGCTGACAACATTGGAAAGCCTGGTACTTGGCCACGATGGTGGGCAGATCATGATTACAGAGGCAATGCTCGAAGAGGCATATGCCGCGGCGCCGGTGAACCATGATCGGCAATCCGATGCACATCACGACACGATTTCAGCCTGGATTAAGTCGTTGAGAGGCTCCGACCCGGACGCAGCGCTGCATTATCTCGCGCACCTCATCCATGCCGGAGAAGACCCGCGTTTCCTCGCCCGCCGGCTGATGATCCACGCCTCTGAAGATGTCGGTCTAGCCGACAACACGGCCCTGCAGACCGCGGTGGCCGCCGCGACGGCTGTTGAGAAGATCGGCTATCCGGAAGCGCAGATTGTATTGGCTCATGCTTGCCTGCATATCGCCCGGGCGCCCAAATCGAACTCCGCATGCCGCGGCATCTCGGCCGCCATGGCTGCGGTGCAGTCACAGCCTCCAGTGGTCGTCCCAAAGCATCTGCGCGATGCGCATTACAAAGGCGCCGAGGCTCTGGGACATGTGGGCTACAAGTTCCCTCACAATGATCCACGTGGCTGGGTCGAGCAGGAGTATGTGCCCGGGCTGCGTCGCGGCACCTATTACCAGAGCGATGCGCGCGGTGGGGCATCGTTTGAGAACCGCGCCGATGAGTTCTGGAAGCAGGTTACGGGTAAAGTTCAGCCGAAAACATTCGGCTGAACTCTATCCGGGCAGAAACAACACCGTCAGATCTTGGGTGAAATCTCTTTGAGGATCTGCTGCAGCACCCAGGCTCCCATCCCAAAGTGCTCATGACCGGTCTGATTGATATGGGAGATGCCGTTAATGGCATTCTTCAGGTCATGACCGAGCACAACGTTTGATGCTTTTCGCATCATTTGGCGCCCGTGCTCCGTACCATAGCCAGCCTCATGAAGAACCAGCAACTCGAGAAATCCAGGGGATTTCGATATCTCCTGGATGACCTCGCGCGGTACATCCGTGATGTCTTTATATCCCTCTTCAGGCACGAGGTGGGGCGGGATACCAATGCCGAGTTTTGCAGCATCCGAGATGCGCTCGAAGAAGTTCGGCTCATCCTCCCCGAAGAAGCTACGTACGCCCTCCACAATTCCCCAAATAACGTCCCGCCTGCTTTGCGCTGAGAAACCCGGACTATCCGGGGATAAAGCATATGCCTTATATCGCTCGCGCATCGTCATGTTTGTCCGGAGTTTTTGGCGGGGATTGCCGCCTTTGACGGGATCATTAGGATCTTTGAGGTAGCGCAATCCAAAGGACAGATCGAACATCCTCAGCAAAGACCATCGTGCAGTAACTTGAGTTGGCGCCTCCGCGTTTATCTCTTCCTCATGCTGACGCGCGCGCAGGGTGGACCAGTTTTTCAAGCCCTCCATATGGGCGAGGCGTTCAAGGGCCTGCGAATGGCTCATCTCGATGCCGTCTGACTTCAGCATAGTACGGAGGCGAGTTGCCCGCGCCTTGCAGGCGTCAATCGGGCTGACGACATGAGTTGGGCCGCCTTTCAGACGGCGTCTTTTCCAATAATGGTCGAGATACGAATGCTGTGCTGCGGTTGCAAGACTTCCTTCACGACCGCGTTCGACAGCGAACTTCGCCTCATCGATGTCTCGATAGACCCCGTCACGCAGTAAGATTTCAACAGCAAGAACTGCGGATCTTTCCTGGCCGTATCGACCAATGATGAGGACGCGCCTTCCGGGCGTTGTCATCAGGGTTGGCAAGGCGTCAATATCACGTGACAGGTAATCTTTCGGGCAAGGCCATTGTCCCTCTGGGGTTTGGTGCAGCTTGGCAGTGATGACTGCCCTTTGAAGGGCCATCATTGAACTTTTTGTGCCGATGTTTTTTTGCTCTTTGACTGTTGGGATCACAATGATGTCCGTCGGTTTCCAGTCGCGAATGACGGCCAGGTCGGCATCGAGATCACGATCCCAGGCGCCGCGGGGCGAGAACTCCTTCTTGCCGGGGAAGAAGGTGATAGCCAGTGCTTGATCTGTGCGCCCTTCAGGCAGCGCAATCTCTGAGATCAGCAGTGGATGCGTTTCCGATGTCCGGGCTTTTGGTGTGTCAGTCATAATGAAGTCTCCGCAGTAAAGACCCGGCGCAGCGGGCTCATAAGGTTGTTGAAAGAGGCTTGCGCCGTGAGGTTGACCGGGTCCGGGCGCGACATTGCATCGTGCAGATCGAAGCGCTCTAGGAGAGAGGCAATGATTTCCAGGCCTTCGCGACCTTCTTGGGTGCCTGCGCCAGACTGGTGCAGCAACAAAAGTTCAGCAAAGCCAGCTTCTTCGCACATGACGCGCAGCGTGCTGTCCGGGATTTCCAGAGCTGTCCAAAAACCCGTCTCCGGCGCTAAGTCGCGCGGGACGCCGCGGCCAAAGGTCAGGGCATCGCTCAGTCTTTGGACGAGATCAGGAGCATCAGCCCCAAAGATGCCAGTTACAGCCGCGACAAGTCGCGCGGCATGGCGGGCCTGCTCTCGACTGCAACTTTCCCGGACAAGCCTGGGAAAGAGGTTTACGTCAAAGGCCGATGTGCGGGTTTTCCCGGACAATCTTGTTGTTGGATTGGAGGTGTCGTGAGGTGCGTCGTTCGACAGCACAGATTTCGCTCGTGCAAGCATGATTAAGCATCCTTCGATGAAGGGGATCTGGATGGCGATGGACCCGTTGCCGCGCAGATCCCGGACAAAGAGGAGGGCATGACTGCTGACGAAGAAGAGCTTTGTATCGACCTGGTTCGCCATGCCCTTGAAGGGGCGGGTCCGGCAGGCGGGTCAAGCCATACCGGCAGCATAACGCACTCTGCTTTTTTCGCAAAGTCTATTTTCAGGAAAATCAGCGGATGGCTCTATGGAGTATGAGGAGTTGACCGCAATGTGAGAAGCAGCCCCTCATCTATGAGGGCCTTAAGCGCTCTCTTTAAGGACGCGGGCCTTCTGGCGGCCCCAGTCACGCTTCGCGCTCGTCTCGCGCTTGTCGGCTTTGTTCTTGCCGCGCGCCACAGCCAGAGCAAGCTTCATCATGCCGCGGTCATTGGCATAAAGGCGCAGGGGCACCAGGGTCATGCCCTCGCGCTCGGTCTTCATCCGCAGTTTTGCGATCTCGCGGCGTGACGCCAGAAGCTTACGCCGACGTTTCGGCTCATGGGCGAAGGTGGTGACATTGCTCAGAGGCGCCACATAGCTGTTTACGAGCCAAAGCTCACCATCCTCGATCGTGGCGTAGCTGTCGGCGATGCGTGAGCCGCCCAAGCGCAGGCTTTTGACCTCCGAACCCTCCAGAATGATGCCAACCTCGAGATCGTCCTTAATCTCATAGTCAAAGCGCGCGCGACGATTTTCGGCAATCGTCTTACGGGTACAGTCTGTCTTTGTCATGGCGCGGCCCTTCAGGAAAATTCTTGGTGTTCGTTATTTCTTAAATCAGGTGTGTCTTTTGTAAGATCAAGTCATTCTATTAATTTTACTTTTCGCAAACCTATCCCTATTAGGCAAGAGCACATCGCTCGACATCTTTTTGTCGTGCATAACTGTGTTTTTCGCAACACGGAACATTGCCGGTCACATGCCTGGCGCTTAGTATGATGGTATAGATATTTCAGCGCATTGGAGACCTTATGACGACCGCCGAGACCAGGATGTATATCCTAACCGACGCCAATGCGAATAATAACAAGTTCTGGGAAGTTAGCATTGACGAAGCGGAGCAAGTGGTCACGCGGAACGGCAGGGTGGGGGCCAAAGGCCAAACCCGGAAGCTTGGACAGGGCATGGCGCTTTTCAACCGCAAGGTCCGCGAGAAAGAACGCAAGGGCTACAAGCAGATCGATGTGGTGGGCAAGGCCCCTTCAGGGGCTGCAAACAGCGAAGTGCTGGCCACTGCGGCCGAAGAGCAAATCGCCCGCGGCAATCCAGTCATCGCCGAGCTGGTGCGCGAGCTCGCCAAGATCAATAAGCACCAGATCCTGGCGGCCTCAGGTGGTCAGATGGATGTCGACCTCGGCACCGGGATCATCTCAACACCCCTTGGGGTCGTGACCGCCCAGAACATCGAAAAGGCGCGTGATCTCCTGCAGGGCTTTGAACGCTATGTGCTGAGGGAGGACTTCGATGCCCCCGGCTACATTGATCCCCTCGAGCAGTATCTTATGCTGGTGCCGCAGAAGGTGGGATCGCGCCGCGGCTGGCATCGCGACTTCCTGACCGACGCTGACAGCCTCATCCAGCAGTCCTCGCTTCTCGACCAGCTGGAATCTTCGATCGAAATCGCTACGCAGCGCATCAAGGACGCAAGTAAAGAGGCGCCCGAAGCGCCCAATGACATCTTCAATGTGACCATGTCGGTCTGTGAGGATGATAAGGTGCGCCGCCATATCGAGAAGATCTATGAGAGTGGTCGCAACAGGGTTCATGCTTCGCACGGCCTGAAGATGGCCCGCATCTTCGATGTCTCTCTCGGCAGCATGGATAAGGACTACGAGGAGGATGGCGCCCAGCTCGGCGGGGTTTCCGAACTGTGGCATGGTACCCGCGCCCACAACCTCATGTCGATCCTCAAGGGCGGGTTGATCATTCCGAAATCCAACGGCTCGATCCATGTCACGGGCAGGATGTTCGGCGACGGTCTCTATTTCAGCGACCAGTCCACCAAATCCCTGAACTACGCCTATGGCTATTGGGACGGCGGCCGCAGGGATGACAAATGCTACATGTTCCTCGCTGATGTGGCGATGGGTAAGCCATGGCACCCGACTAAGACCGGGTCGTCAGTGAAACCCCCGAAAGGATACGACTCCGTCTTCGCCCGCGGTGGGCAGGACCGGGTCATGAACAATGAGATGATCGTCTACCGGACATCTCAGGCGAGGCTGAAGTACCTCGTAGAATTTCAGAAATAAGGATGCGAAAAACGATGAATGTTGAAAAGATGAACGAGCAGTTCTCGGCTGAGGTCGCCCCGTCGATGGTGCTTCTTGATGTAGCAGGCCGGAAGAACAAGGTCTTCAACGTCGAGCGTGCCAGCGCAGCGCTCGAGGTGGCGGATGAGCTTCAGGATATGGGCGGCGCCGGGAAGATCACCGACTACCTCGACTACTATGACCCAATCGAGAATCTGTTCTCGTTGAACGAAGCTGAGCTTGAGGAGCCCGCCGAGCAGATCCTGGTCTATTACAAATCCAACAGCGGTCGGCCGAAGAAGTCCGAGATCGCGCGTGTGGCCCGCGTCATCGCCAGCAGCAATGTGCGGCAGCCCTATTACACGAACCCGCGCACCGATGAGGAAGGTGATCTCTATGTGACCGGCAATCGTGCGGTGGTTTATTCCGAGACCGCTCCGCGGGACGCCACACATGTGGCTTTCCTGGTATCCACCTCGGTTTGGTACAACCACAACCGCGCCGTGACCTACTGGCCTTTCCATGATGACCAGGTTGAGCTGTTCCTGACAGACATCAACGAGCGCCTGACCGAGGGTAAGGTCTCGATCGCGCGGTAATACTGCCCCGGGCGGCCTTTGGAGGTCGCCCATCCCATATCTCAAGACACGGAGCATTCGATGCCGACAAAATCCTTTCCGACATACGTAGAGTGGCAGCAGCGCCCAGACAAATCTGCCTGGATTTCCGTGGGCGACCCGGACGAAGGACCTCACTTCCAATGCGACTATCTCGGTGACATGGAGAAGGGGCCGGTAAGCTCTGATGATTTCGCCGCGCAGCCGCCGCGCTGGGTTCAAAAGGCCCTCTCATTGGATGCACCAGTTGAAAGCCAAGTGCCAATGAAAGAAACCTTTTCGATGGATGAGATTACTCGCGCGCACTGGGCGCAACTTCAAGACATGCACCGCTCTGCATGCTTTGAAGCTGGTGATCATCCTGATGAGGTTGATACGGCGTTCTCCGCAGGAGCGGATGCCATTCAGCGCCTGGCAGCGATCGACGCTCGGGCAGAGGCTGAGAACGAAATCGAAGAAGATAGTCCAGTTCTGGCGTAGTGCGAAAAAGTTGAGTAAGTTGTAAATTAATCACCTCTATTTCTATCTGGAGATCGACATGAATCTGACATTCGACGCCGAACACGCCCGCGCTCTGTTAGTAATTTCTGAGGAGTCGACCAACCGCCGACCAAATTTCGAACAGCTTCACGAACCTCAGTTCTGGCGCGATGATATGGCGCCGGAGCGGCGGGCCGCGCTGCAGAAAGAAATCGACGAGAATGGCTTCGCCATGGATGTGAATATCGATGACATTGATTGCAGCAAGATCCCTGCGGGCTTGTGGCTCGTTGGCGATTATGGCGTATATCTCATGAGCAATGTCACTTCAGAAGAGGCCAAGGCTGCTCCTGTGGCACACGTCTGCTATGCCGATGAGGTCAACCCTGAGAAAATGCCCACGGAAGAATGGCATGATAACAAGGTTGTCATTTTTGGTGGCGATGATGGGGTCGAATTCATCTCAGCTGAAGAATTGGATGGGGCGTTGGAAGGCGACAAGTTACGTTGTTTCATGAGTCCATCTCATATTTCTATCTACAAACGAACGACCCCAGATGATCCCGCAGGAGATGGCCCATCAGCCTAATCACCCCACCCCCATATCTACTCATAAAGAAGGTCCGGATAACCCCGGACCTTTTCTCGTTTCGGCCAAAGAATCTCAAAGAATCGCCCATTTTCGCATTGCACTCACTTTGGCACTGTGCAAATCTCGGTTCAGGAGTGACGATCCCGCTGGGTCCGGCCGCAAGGCTACGGTGAATTCGTTGTTTGATGGCCAGGAGGCGCTTTGCATCTCATGGCATTCATACTGAACCGACTGTGTTTCTTCTTTTCACAGGATCAACGCGTAATGGACCGAACGCCCATAATCAGATCCGTTTTGAAAGGACGACATATGTCGACGAACACCGCCAAACAACACGACCCTCTGCTGAGCTATAAGGCGCAGGCAAAACTTCTTCGCAACATGCTTTCCGAGGACGGCATTGCCATTACCCATGGCGAAGCGCTTGAGCGTACGGCACGCTTGCATGGGGCTGCCGATTGGAATGTGCTCTGTGCTTTGGTCAAGACCGACCGCCCGGTATTGGGTAAAGACCTCGGCACCTATACCGTCGCCGACTGGCAGCCTGACGAAGAGGTTGCCGAAGATGCCCCGCGCGAGATGGACTTCACCATCTCCACACAGGCGGATGGGATCAATATCGGCAATACGACGGATGAGGGCGACTTCCGCGGCCTGAAGCTGGAAATCCAGGACGGCATGATCCGCGTGATGGTCTACGATGAACGGGTGGGGGAGTCCCCGGCGATCCTGAATATCTCTGCGGACGGAAAAGAACCGATCAAAGCGGATCTGCATGATCACATGATCTCCACAGCACATCTTTTTGAGACGCCTGAACCCTAAACAGCAAAGCACCGGGTGAGGTTTTCCTGACCCGGTGCTTCCTTGGGTGCCAAGCGCGCATGGCATAGGCCAGTGGGGCAATCTTGACTGATTGGCATTATCATACCGCGCAGCCGAGGTTTAGGCTAGGCTTGATCCCTTTGCTTTACGCACAGCGCGTTTTTCCTTCCGTGCGTCTCGCTCTGCAATGCGCCGCATGATGCAGTAAAATACGGACATCACCATGCTCAGGCCCACGGCCGCATAGAGCATCAGCATTCCGATGGAGACGAAGAAGCCGCCCGGCCAGAAGATGCCTGCATGGAAACCGGCTTTGAAAATATGCAGGGGGCGATCCATTAACACCCTCAGAACTTCGCTACGTGTCAGCTCAGCCCCGGGCCAAAAACCGTGCTCCCCAAACATACCAGCCCAGAGAATAACCGGCAGGAAGATGATGAAGGGCAGCAGGCAGGTAAGGATTATTGCGATCGAAACGGGCAGATGGACGCAAATACCGCGTGCGTCACGGTCAACGTAGTTCTCGTCGATGAAGTATGGCGGAGGCACAATTCCCCGAGCGCTCAAGAACATGTTGATGAGCATGATCACGGGGGCTCCAGCAATAGCGGACAAAGCCCATGTTCCCGGCCCATTCCACATCGGCAGATCACGGGACACAATTGGTCCAATCTCGAACCATAAGATCTTGATCTCTGCGCTGCTGCCGATGCCGTAGATCAGGCCGGCCATCGTCAGCGCGGCGAGCAGTGTGGACGCGTATCGTGGCCACCAGAACATCATGGTGGCCCAGACAAGGGCCCCAGCTGCGAGGGTGAGGTAAACGCCGATAACGGGCAGGAAATAGATCAGCAATACTGGCACTGCGAGAGCGCCGATAACCCCTCCAAGTGCTCCAGAGGCTTCTATGAAGGCCTCGCTGTTTTCCCGATCTTCCCTGTCGATCTTATCGACCCGGTGCTGCAGCTCCCAACGAATGGCGTCGCGACCATACTCGCGCCGGGCGCGTCTGATTTCGTCATCTGAGATCATGGAGCGTCCTTCTAAAATACCCCCGTGGGGTGCCTGAAAAATACGGAAAAACTGTGATCTGATTGGTGTTATTCCGGGGCAGGGGTTTCATCCGGCTCCTTGGCCGCTCTGAGCGTGGCACGCAGTTCGATTGCAGCCTTCATGATCGCCGCCCCGATGCGCTTATCTTGTCCGCCATGCTGCACGTCGGCATTCAGATTGCCGTCGCTGATCGCAGTCGCATGTTCTGCGTCGATGATGATGGAGGCCAACCAATGACCGGTCGAGCGCCGCAGGATGATCTCCGGCTCCCACTCCGGCTTATCCCAAACGAAGGAGCGAAACATCTCGATGCTTGCCTCGGTCGCGATGTCGGCATTGTCGAGGTAGGCATAGCTGCCCGTATTGCGTTCGTAGTCATCTTCGGCGGCACCGTAGAGTGGCCATTCCCACCCATGGAGCATCGCAAAGAGCATCTCATTGACTTCATAGGGGTCCTGATTTTTCTCAAGGGCTTCAGAGATTTTATTCCAGGTAATCTCACGGTCCATGATCTGGTCTTTCTTGTGGGTGTTGGAAAACCGCTGCCTTCAAAGCGGCCTCCTAAATTCAGATGAGCGTGACGCCCGCGGCCAGCATCTTGGCCTTCATCTCATCAACGCTGTCCTGCGCAATGCCGCGGCAGCCGGCCTCGATCACCACGGCTTCAAAGCCCATTTTGCGGGCATCCAGCGCCGAGAAGCCGACACAGAAATCCAGCGCGAGGCCCACGAAGACTGCACGCTCAAAGCCGCGCTCGCGCATGTAACCGCCAAGGCCGGTCGGGGTCTTCTGGTCGTTCTCCATGAAGGCCGAATAGCTGTCAATCTCCGGGCGGTAGCCCTTGCGGATCACGGCCTCCGCGCGCTGCTGAAGTGTATCGGGCAACATCAGCTCGGCGCCGGGGGTGCCTTGCGCGCAGTGGTCAGGCCAGAGCACCTGTGTGCCATAAGGCATCTCGGTGGTCTCGAAGGGGGCCTTGCCTGCATGGGTCGAGGCAAAGCTCGAGTGCCCAGCGGGGTGCCAGTCCTGTGCCATTACGAGGTTGTCGAACTTTTCAGCGACCTCCTCGATCACCGGCAGGATCGCATTGGCATCTGGCACCGCCAGGGCACCGCCCTCCAAAAAGTCACGCTGCACGTCGATGATGACCAGAAGGTCTGTTTTCTTGGGTGTGAAATCCATCATGGATCTTCTCCTGTTTGCCCTCATGCCTCTGTGACACGGGGTGGTTAAACCGGCTGCGCAACCGCCCTCAGGGCGCCTCGCAGCTCGGCGGGGATTACAGGCGGGATCTGCTCATCATGTGCATCCATAGGAAAAGCGCCGCGGGCATGCCGGCGCCCATTATGAATGAAATAGCCGCAAACCGTGCCAGGCCAGAGTATTCAACCTCAGGGACATAGAAAACCTTGAGGAATACGAAGGCAGAAGTTGCCATCACGACCGTGAGGAAGACAGCAAAGGCGCGATCCATAAAGCGATCAACCTTTGCTTGGTATTCGGGGGGTACTTTTGTCATGATCATTTCTTCACATTTCGAGTTCTGTTTCGGTGGCTGCTTCTGGTGGGAAGGTAAGCAAGCGATCCATCATATGCTCGCAGATGTCCTTTCCGTCCTCCGTCAGGCGCACGATTTGTACGCCCTCATCGCGGCGTTCGACATGCACCAGGCCCCGATCTTCGAGCGACTTGTAGGTCGCGCGGTCGTAGGTGGTCTCATGGGGAATTCCGCTCTCTTGAAGAAGCGCGGTTTGGCACATGCGAGCGACCATGGCGCTCGAGAGGTTCTGCTTTTTGATTGTGATTGGGTCGCCTTCCAAAGCAGCACGACCTTCGGGCGTGATTTCGAAGCCAGGCCCATTGTCAGAGATGGGTGCTTTCTGGACCACCATTCGATCCTTCACAAGGGTTTGCAGAACCGCCTCAGCCCACTCAGTTTGAGCTTCGGCGGATGTGCCGCTCCCGATAAATTTCCGAGCCACCATGCCAAATTCGCAGGAAGGCAAAGCAGCGCCCGTAGCATTGAGCTTCTTGAGTACGAGATAACGGTCTTTTGGCATTTTTTGGGTCATGTCTATCTTCCAAGCTAAACTAGGTATGCGTTTCTGGATATTGGACGATCTCAATCATAATCATGTTGCGGCGCAATGACGACGTCTTTCCCCATCAGTTCGCTGGCTTTCACGCGCCCCTCTTCCGTAAGGCGCACATGCTGCCAGCTCCCGGGGCGCCGTTCGATGGTTACAAGATTGCGCGCTTCGAGCGCCTCAAGGGTGCTGCGGTTTGAGCAGGTCTCGTAAGGATAGCCCTTCTCTTGACGCTGAGCCGTGTAGATAAGCGCGTTATGCATGTTCACGCTCAACTTGCCGCTGCGCTTGATCTCAGCTGGTTTCTGCGCGAGTGCCGCGCGGCCGGCGCTGGTGATCTCGAAGGCTTGTCCCATGTGGGTTTTCGCACCACTCCGGCGGGTATACTCCGCCTTCTCAAGGTCGCGCAGGATGGGTGCGGCCCATTCCCAACGGCCATGGACGATTGTCGCGATATCGGCAAAATCCCGGCTGAACAGAGGATCAGTTTCCCCAGCAAGTTTTGTCAGCACGGCATGTCGGTTCTTGGTCATTTTGAACGGCATCTCAGTCTCCAAGGCTCTTTGCGTTGTCAGCATCCGTCCGCGGCCGCCACTTGCCGTCGGCGCGCAGGATGTAGACGGTATCCTCATCTCCATCCCGAATGCCTTTGGTCCCAATTGGGAAGTCCTTGGTGTCTGGCCAGAATTCCTCAGTGTCTGAGAGGTCAATCGCATCACGCAGATGGGGCGGATATTCCCATTCGTAGAAGTCCCAGAGCTTCGCCGGCACCATGTCGCGCCAATCCCGATCGCGTCGCTCGATCAATGTCCGAACCTCGGACGAGGAGATGGCGATGTGCAGCTTGCGGTCGAGGATATGGATGCGCTTGCCGGTCTCAAAGCTTTCCCAAACATCAAAGAGACCCCGGCGGTAGGTGGGGCTGCCCTTCAGAGGTGCAAAATGATCTTCATACCAGCGTGCCTCATGTACCGAGCCTGCGTAGAGATCGGTGGGTTCGGGCAGCTGGTGGCTGGCGATGCGGTCAAAGACATAGTCCGCCCAGTCCGAGGATCTGTCCGTGGCGCCAATGTCCTGCAGAAAGACCATCGAGAAGGCGTCGCCCCAAGCACCTTGCTGGGCGCGCTTCTTCTGGTCTTGGGTCAGCGGGTTGCCGAACTCGCCGGACTTCTGGCTGGAGCCAAAGCCGATCACGTTGCGGGAGTTGTCGAGCATCATTTGCGCTTTCAGCGCGCCGTGGCCGAGGTGTTCGACCTGGCCTCTGGTGATCATCAACCCGGTGCGGTCATTGCCGATACGGGGATCTACCTCAATCTTCTTGCGGGCCATTTGGCTTCTCCTTTTCCATCGCGTCGCGCGACGAATTGGGTTGTGGGGTCGCGACGCCGCCGAAGCAGTGCCCGATAACGGTAAGGTATGGTCTTTTTCGCAGAGGGTCAATTCTTAAATTGCATTTTGCAAGTTAATTTGAAGGGGTATCACGTGTATATAGGATTTCGCACACCTATGTGATCATCGAATGAACAGTAGCGAGCGCCCCATGATCTTATACCACGCCACGCGAAAATCCTCCCTGGACAGCATCATGTCCGAGGGGCTTTCACCGTCCTATTACGGCGCCATCCATGGCTCTATGGAATATCCTCTCCCGAAGCCCTGCGTGTTTCTCAGCAGCCAGGCGAACAGCGAGAACCTGAACACCGCGCTGTTTGAAGAGGGCGAGGAGGAGGTTGTTGTCCTGACGATCGACGCCGCGGGCCTTGATGAAGACGCCTTTCACTGCGACGACTCCCTCTACAGCCTCATCGATGGCGAGCATCTCGAATACGTGGAAGACGCCGCAGATCTGCGTGAAGCCGCCGAGGAGTTTTCGGAAGCTTACAACCTCCCAAAGGCCGCGGTCCGCAAAGCCTTCAAGACGCTCATCGATGGAGAGGATGACAGTCTCTACCAGTCGGTGCTGCGCGGCTTCTGGCGTGAAGCGCTCGAGGTCGACAAGGTCGTATCCTATGCCGGTGTGATAGCCCCTGAACGCATCCTGGCCGTGACACCCTATGCGGAGGCGAACAGAGCTGTCATGGAAGCCGCTGAGCCGTCAGAAGACGATCTGTCACCTGAGCCCTAAAGAGATCGAAGCCCGGATCAGTAACCTTGGCGGGCTCTCCGGCGCTGTTCAGTAAGCTTGTTGTGATAGTGGTAAGTCGCATCCCCTTTCGGAGATAGAGCCAGAAGATTGCGCGTCCGGAAGGCATCGTGGTCGATCTCGACTTCATAGAGCAGACCGATCTTCACCAGCTGCATCAGCGTCCGATGCGCAAGCCCCTTTTCATCGTGGCTCTTGGAATGGGCGATCAGTCTCCAGCGCGGCTCTTTCCCGAAGTCGTAGGAGACCTCGTCCTGCATGTAGACGGCCGTCTTGGGTGTCTCGTGCTCATGCTCTCTGAGACCCCACTTATGAAGGCAGATGCTATAGAAAGCGCCATGGATTTTGTCGCTGATGTCGTCTCGATCGAGAGGCGTGGGGTCATTCGGATCAGTGGCGGCATTTGGCTTTCTAGGTTTTCCCGTGACCTTGCTTTCACCTAGTGGGTTGCGGCCGCTGGCACGGTCCTCAAAGCCTTGCTGGTAGGCGCGCTCCATCGCGCGCGCCATCTCACCGTTGATATCAACCGAACGGCCGAAGTCTCGCTTTTGCTTGACCGCTTGGGAAATGTCTCGCGCCCAGGCTCTGAAGGTTTTGCTGCGCGTGTTTGCTGGCGCTGGTTTATCCATCATCGCCCCCCCCGGACTTTGTCTTAGCTGGTCGTCTATGAGTAACGATGCACAGAATACTGATCAGTACAACGGCGTCTCTGTCCGCGACGGCATCGGTACTGCATCCTTAAGCCGCAGGATCTCCAACTTCATCATCAGCGCCGACAGGTGACCTGTCATTGGTTGGGTCTCGACCAGCTGCATAACCTCTTCGCGCGGCAGGATGCGGCGCCAAGTCTGCTCGGCTTCATCATCCATGCCGAAAACGCCATTTCCCAGACCGCTGAGATCAGCTGTGGCCAAGATCATGGTCACGGTTTCGCTGGATCCGCCGGGCGAGGGCAGGGTGGTAAACTCGGCGATGATGTCGCTCTCGGAAATCTCGACGCCGGCCTCTTCGCGCGCTTCGCGGATCGCCGCATCAACGGGATACTCATCTTCATCGATCATCCCGGCAATCGGGCCCAGGCTGAAACTCTGCTCACCTTCCATCCCGGCCGCCAGGTTGCCGATGCGGAATTCCTCGACACAAAGCACCGTATCGCGCTCGGGATCATAAAGAAGCACCGCGGCGGCATGGCCGCGCTCGAAGTTCAGGCGCTTGAACTCGAAGTCGCGTCCTTCGGCTTCCTGGCGCAGGCTGTATTCATCAACCTTGAAGAACCCGTCATAGACACGTTTGACTTCGTTGACGGTGACTTTGCGGTTCTGGCTCATAAGCTTCTTCACCTTTCAGGCTTTGGATTGATAGGGCTGGGCGTGGCTACGCTGGTGCCATGCTTTGTCGTCTCGGTACCGCATTTTCTGATGCTCCAGAGAAAGGTCCAACATCACGTTAGACTGCCAGAAAAGCCATTCGTCGAAATCGCTCTCCTCGACCGCCGCGGCCCCGGCCGAATTGCGCTGGGCGTCGCGCATAGGCGCAATCATGCGCGACCTCGATCGGGAAGGGGCGCACTCCCCATCTCACCGGTTACCTGCACCTCAATTCCGGGCAGACGGGTTCCAGCCGGATTGCCGAGGATGACATTCAGCTTATCGCGTGCCTCGGCGCGGTGGTCATGGTCCCTCGTGTTCACGAAGGTGCGTTTCGTCACTTCACACACTCTCCGCACAACGGTGACATCGACAGAGGTGCCACGATAGGTGGCGATGGCCGGCGCAGCCTGAGGCACGACGGGGTGAGAGACATCGCAGTGAATGCAGGGTCGAGCGCGCATGGAGCCTCCTTTGAATGTCACAGCGTACTGCCACCGAGGCTTTTGACGTAGGCTTTGAACTCCGCCTCTTTCTCCTTCGGCACAGCAACAGTGAAGACCGTCTTGCCGGTCGTCTTGCGCCAGCGCCGGATGAGCTTTGCGAGATCGTAGCCCGCGCCATCCGTCGGGTCTTCATCATGCCCCTGATAGAGTAAAGGTCCCAGGTCATCGGTGTCATAGGTCAGCTCGACATCAGGCTCATCGTCAAAAAGGTCATGATCCCAATAGAAATCATCGCCAGGCCAATCCTCATCCATCCAGAGCTTCAGCTCACCGCCTTTAATCTTCATGGCTGGTAATCCTCTCCATTGTCTTGTGCTGCTGCTTCTGCCGCGGCTTCTGCCTCGGCATGCCAGCGCATAATCATAGGGTTCGCCGCCGAGCGCGGCAGGGCGTTGGTCGACCGGTCGGTCATGCCCGGCAGGGTGCAGGTGATGTTCCAGCCCTGTACGGGGTCCTTCTCCCAGCTGGCCACTTCGACTTCGGGGTTGCCGGTGATAACGATACGGCCGTTTTTCTTGAACTTGATGCGGTTGAAGTCAGGCATCACGCGGCTTCTTTCTTCTTCTCGATGCGACCTGTCAGGATCATATTCTCCAGCCAGATGAGGCAGGTGGCGGTAAGACCATTGGCGATGCCGCCCATGACCTTCTCTTCGGCCTCCTCGAGGGACATCAGGCGCACGGTAGTATGCTCATGCTCCCCAGCTTCGCCGAATGTCTCGCCATCCTTCACCTGGCTCAAATCGGCGATCGCCAGGTAGTGATGGATGATCTCGCTCGACCCGCCGGGGGAGGGGAGCGTGCGCCGCGGGCCATAGAAACACTGTCCGGCCAGATTGATGCCAGCCTCCTCCTTGCCTTCCCGGATAACTGCGTGCATGGGCTCTTCGCCATGATCGACCATGCCCGCGATGGGCGAGAGCGCAAAGCATTGCTCGGCCGGCAGTCCCGCGGCGATGTTGCCCGCGCGCAGCTCTTCGATCAGCAGAACCTTGTCGAGGGCCGGGTCATAGACCAGGACACAGGCCGAATGGCCGCGCATGAAGACCTCGCGGGTGTAGCTGCCCTCGACACCGGTCGAGCGCAGTGTCAGCTGATCGACCTGGTAGAAGCCGTCGAACTTGGTTTCCTGGCTCTCGATGGTGAAGCTTTTGGTCATGAGGTTCTTTCTGTGTGTAGTGTGGCTGGCTTGTTTATATTTATGCGCTGCGACGTTTTTCACAATGTCGCCTGTGGTTAAACTTGAGGTTTTGACTGCTTCGCCGCGGCGTATTTCTCCGGCCGTTTGATAGCATCGCAATCAGCGCCCCCGAAGTCGCATGTACAGGCCTCACAGCGCTGCGGCTGCCAATCCGGTGAAGCCGAAAGAAAACCCAGCCGGAAGGCGTCGCTGAGCATACTCGGCGTGTCGACCTCCATGCCATGGGCTTTGAGGCGCGCCACGATTTCGGGTGTATTGAACTCAGATTTGTTGTGCAGCGTCATGGCAACGTCTCAAATTTATTTACTCCGAGAATTATATGTGAAACTATATATACACAAGAGTGACGAAGTGTGAAAGTTTATGTCCAAATCCTCCACGGCGCTCCAGTCGCTACCAAATTTAGCAGTACGCTCAATCACCACCCTTGGCGCCGATTTGCGCATTGCAAGAGAGCGACGCGGCGAGAGCTTGCGCGCGATGTCAGCGCGGATGAATGTCTCTGTGCCCACTCTAAGGCGCATGGAGGCTGGCGATCCGGCCGTATCACTCGGGATATACGCTACGGCTTTGTGGCTGTTCGATCGCGTCGAGCAATTAGAAGCTTTGATGGACCCTCATGCAGATGCATATGCGACACGCCTTGATATCGAGAGATCCTCTCGAGCGCGCCGAAGGTCCTAGTCATTCCACCATCCACTCTTCTTCAACAAGCGCCAGAGGTGCTGACGGATAATCCGCCGGGCGTCCGAGCCAGGCGTTTCCCTTGCGCAGCCCTTCTTTGCGGTGATCATGATCATCTGGGTGATGATGCATGGCGCCGCAGGAGGCGCATTCCCGAAAAACGTGATGCACCGAGACGAACATGCTTCCCACTGCCATGAGGCGCGGCTCGGAGAAGCGCCCGACCATGGCAGGCTCCCGGCAGATTTCGCAGCCGAGGTTCTCGAAGTCCATATCCTGAATAGCGGGCTGAATGACGCGCAGCCGCTCGATGCGCTCACTGCCGATCATACCGCCGGGCCAGCGAATGCGCGCTCTTCCGGTGTTGTCGACCGAGGTCACCTCTCCCCGTCGGCCAGGTTCTGTCACCCGCTCCACCTGGCTGCCTTTGGTGACCTCGTAGATCACCGGTTCATCCGGGTACTCGAGGACGCGCAAGCCGGAGATAGAGCAGGCGTAGGCGAGGGAGGGCGAGAAGCGCACGAAAACGCCACCCTCATACTCGGAAGGCCCCTCCACGACGCCGGTCTGGAGAGGCTCGCTGATGCAGGACACCTTGGTGCCCTGCGGAAGAGTTTTCTCTGCGATGATGCTGCTCATGGGATCACCGCTGCGCCTTATCATGGGCGCAAGTCTGGCACGGCCGTGCTTCGGCACTCGCGCGCTGCGCCTCCGTCATGACATTCCATGCAGTAGCGGAGAATGTCCGCGCCCCACAGCTACATGAACGGGCGGAATTGTCCTGGTTAAGGGTGAGGTTTGGCATTGGTTTCTTCCTTTCTCGGCCAGACGATCTCGGGTGTGTTCTGTTTCGGGCTGGGCTTCGCCATGCCCTCCAACACCTTCCGTGATATAATTTTCGCACAGAGAGTGGTGTTGAGCCTCTAATGACCAATCATGTTAACCATCAGCGCTCTCAGAGGCATCTCTGTAGGCTCTGACCAGATTGACCTCGCTCAAGACCTCCACGCAAGCCCCCAGCAGCGTTGCGGCAACGACACTCGCTCCAAAGGCCAGCAACAGCATGCCTGCTGCAAAGGCCAACAGGCACCCCACGATTGAAATACTCATCAGGATTAGACAGATTGCCGCGACACAGTAGGATGGTGCGAACTCATGGACCGCTTCAAGCCTGCCAATGGTTCTTTTAAACAAAGAACACAGAATTCTCTGCATCGGACGTGCCTCAGTGCTCATTTGAATATCCCATGTTTTTGTTTTTCGCGTTTAAGTAAGGCAATTCAAATCTCCTTTTGTTTGACCGGGATGTCTCGATCACTCAAAGCATCCCGGGATATACGATCGCATGCGCGATACTCATTGCGCTCAAGGGCGCTCAGACAATCACATGTGCGTTCTTGACGCCCTCTGCGCCGAAAGTCTCGCGGTAGAAGTCCACCGCATCGGCATCGCCGGTGGCTTTCTCGTAGTTATCCGACAACTTCACAGCCGAGGCCGTCTTGCCGGTGACGTGATCGGTCACATAGCGGACCTTGCAGACCACGGAGATCGGATCGAGCTCGGTGCCGCCGCGCGGATCGCAGTCCCGGAAATCATTGGTCGCCAAGGTGCCCCAACCGTAGCCTTCCTGGATGCGGCCTTTGAACTGCGCGTGGAGCGCGATCATCTGATCAACATCGAGACCGTCCGAAAAGAGCTGCAGCTTGTCGCGCGGATCGACGCAGATGCTTTCCCAGAAGGCGATCTTCTCTTCACCGCCCTCGAAGGGATCCTTGCTGTCTTCGCGGAAGCCGCGCCAAGCTTTGATCTCGGGGAACTCCTCCGCAACACCCTTCAGGAACTGGGTGGTGCCGAAGGTATCGGGCAGGGCTACCAGAAGGTTGCCGCCGAAGGTCTTCTCCCAAAGACGCAGCACATCGTATTGGGCGCGGAACAGATGCTCCTTGTTGCCCGGAGCACGTAGGGCGGTCAGCGCGGCGATTACCATAGGCAGCTCATGGGCGTTGGTGCCGATAGCGGGCAACCCGCGGCGCATGGCGTGCAGCGCATTGGAGGTGCCGATGAAGTTATCGCCCAGTTCTTCGGTCATCGCTTCCAAAACGAAGTCCTGCCAGAGAAATCCGTGACGGCGGCGGGTGCCGAACTCGGCAATGCCCGGCACGCCGGCCTCTTTCAGGCGCTTCAGTTTGTCGACCAGCTTGGCGGTGGCATTGGCATAGAGCACTTTCAGCTCGTAGCGCGACATGCCCGCCATCCCGGCACGGGAGCGGGCCTCATTGAGGATCGACAAGGCGTAGATCTCCCAGAGCATGACTTCGGCCCAGGTGCCGGTGAAGGACAGAGCGAAGTCGCCGTCCTCGCCAATGCCGAGCTCGTATTCGGGAAGTTGGAGATTGCGCAGGAAGTCGATGAAATCGCCGGGGAAGATTCCGGTCTGGCCATAAAAGGTGTTGCCTGCGAGCCAGATCAACTCGCTTTCGGTAAAGCGCAGGGTGCGGACATAGTCCAGCTGGGCGCGCAGGTCTTCTTCGGCGATGACGTCGCGCAGCTTTGTGGTTTTCGCAGAGCGGTTTTTCACCTCGAAGGTCACGACGGTCTTCGGGAATTCCTTCCAGGCAAAGAAGCACATCAGGATCTTGTAGAAATCGGTGTCCAGAAGGGAACGGACATAGGGGTCCATGCGGAAATTGTGATTGTGGACGCGGGTGGCCAGATCTTCCATGGCGATCTCCTTCTTCCATCCCCGGTGGGACGAATGGGGGTTATGGGGTCGCGATCACCGTCTGGGGTGACCCGATATCATGAGATTATGTCGAGGGTAGAGGGAATGCAAGCATTAAGTTGCATCGTGCAAGTTTATATCTGTGTGCCCCATCTAAACAACTTTCAGGGTTGCGAAAAAAATATTGATGCACATATATGAACCAACGTAAAATCACAGATTAGGAATCCAGATGCTTGATATGCTGCCCTCTCGTAAGCCTGAACTTTGTGACAGCATTAAGGAACTCGAGGCCCAGGCATTTAGCGATCAGCAAGCCATTATGGTCCGCGGGATGGCGCGGACGAAAGCTAAGAAGACGTTCAAAAGCTATATTCTTGGCCGTCCAAAAAATCCATTTAAGACTATGGCGACGGAGAGCATGGCGTCGGCCATCGAAAAAAACGGAAAACAGGACCATGGGAAACCTGGTGCTATCGTAAGTTTGCGGGATCTGACCCAAATCAATCCCTCTGTTTTTGTGCCAGTGGTTCTGGATCATGTTTTGGTGGGTAGCATTATTGCGTACCAGGACGGTTCTTGCATCATCGGATATCCAGAGGATTATCTTGGTGACGACGAGCGTGTCCGCATTTGCACCCTGCCATTCTCGATCTCAGGTCGACAACTCAAGCAGCATAGCTCCGATGACTGGATTAAGGTGAAGGTGCGCGCAAGGATGCAGCGCTATACCAAGGATGGACTGGTGGTCCACAGCAAAGCTGGTGAAATCTGTCGACTAGAACAAATTCGCACGTCAGATAATCACTTCTCGGCATGCCAATCTGAGCATTTTCAAGCTGATATCTGTAAAGAAGTAATCGCATTGATTGAGCAAACTGAGAATGAGTCTCCTCAGTTCTCCATTTGCCCAACAAAAATTGGCCTGAAGGACAGTGATGCCGAGACGGATATGATCCGCCTCGCCGTGGGGCCGAGCGTTTCACGCAGTGTTTCTCCAGCGACCTATGCTTGGTTGAGCCGTCAGTCGCATTCAATCTATGATTTACACCTTCCATCAATTTCGCTTACGGTCCCGCAGCTTGCACAAGTTGAAAAAGCTGCGGAGGCTGCGACCTATCTCGCTCTGCACCGTGCTGGGTTTACGGAGAAATACATTCCGGCAGACTTACATGTCGAAGCAGCCGGCGTTTTGCAGGGAGATCGGGCTCAAGTTGTTCTTCGGCAAAGCGCGCAACAGCGTATGGCATGTTACCGGGCTGACATCCAAGGGCATGATAATATTCCAATTGAAAAGCTTGAGGCCTTCATGGTCCAAGTTTCCGAATTGATTGGTCCTATCGCTGATGTCGCGGAATTCTACGGTTTCCAGTTTCTCTATAAACGTGGGTCGATCGGCTCTTGGGCGCCGTTTATCCCAATCTCTGTCTGTCTGAATGAGTTGCTTCAAGATGATTCATATATCGAAACAGGTGAAGACGTACTCGCCAAACGCTTTGAATTCCAGATGCGCAAGACGATGTTGATGTTCGAGTAACCCCGTAAGGCATACGCTGAAGTACATCGTGTTAGTTGCTTTTCGCAAGATGAAAGGCTACAATCATCCTACTCGCTGCGCGGCGGCACAGAGGTGCTGCGAGCCTTGGGCAATCACCCTCGCGCGCAGAGAGTCTAAACCTCTGTTTGTTTGGTACGGGAAGGGTGTGGCTTTGGCCGCACCTTTTTCCTTTGAAGAACTCTTAACCGCATCTGATTTTCACAATGAGCCCTTAGGTTTATCTCAACAATCAAAGGATATTCTGATGACAGTCACCAACAACCGCCCCCGCGACCTCAGCGAGATCAAATACCTCGTAACCCATTCCGGATACTTCCACGCCGATGATGTCTGTGCTGCTGCGGTGTTGCAGACCATTCTGCCAGAGGCCGGTGTTGTGCGGACGCGCGATGCGAGTCTGATCCGCGCATATGAAGAGCAGGCGATCACCTTTGATGTCGGTGGGCGATGTGATCCAGCGGCAGGTTGTTTCGATCACCACATGTCCGGCGCCCGGACACGCAGCGATGGTACGATCTATTCCTCTTTGGGCTTGATCTGGCAAGCCTACGGCCGGGACTACCTCATGGCTCTCGAGATCGACGATGATTTCATCGAAGACATGTTCGCGGCGTTTGACGCAGATGTCGTGCTGCCGATCGACAAGATCGATACCGGCTCACTTTCTCCCGCCCAAATCGGTGAAACCGCGGCCATCAGCCTGCCGGCCGTGGTCGACGCGTTCAATGCGGCCGAACCCGATGAGTCCAACGCACAGTTCATGAAAATCGTGAACATGACGATGACAATGCTCGAAGCCAAGACAATCCAATACCTGAGCATTGCCAAAGATCATCAGATGGTGGCTGAAGCTGTTGCTGATCAGGGCGGGTCGCCAATTCTGGAACTGCCACATTCCGCAGATTTCCAGCCCAGCCTCGACAAGCTTGGCGCCGACCATGTGCTCTATGTGATCCAGCCCAGCTCTTCAGGTGGTTATGGCTTGAGCTGCGCGCGCCCACATGCGGGTACCTACGACAACCTGCGGGACCTGCCTTCGGAATGGGGTGGGCTGACCGGCGCGGCCCTCGAAGAGGCCACCGGCGTGAAAGGTGCCACCTTCTGTCACACTGCGCTATTCTTTGCGGCCTGTGACACGCTGGAAGCCGCGCGTGAACTGGCCAAGCTGGCGCTGCCCGATGATCCTGAGCCGAGCATGTAAACTGCCTTAAAGTGATATTTTGGACAGTTTGCGTCTCTTAAGTGGGAATTTTGGACAGTTCTTGGCCTTAAACGACTATTTTGGTCACTGCCATTGGTCTGCTGTCACACTGCGCTATTCAATTGCGCAGCAGATACTTTGGTCAGCCTTTGCCATTCAGTCGGTGCAGAAGCGGCTTCCCGATCTTGAAACGTGGTATGTACTTCGCTTCCACTTCCACAGATTCACCAGTGCGCGGGTTCCGCCCGATCCGCGCCTCGTATTTCTTCGGTGTGAAGACCCCAAAGCCACGAAGCTCAACGCGTTGGCCTGAAGCCATCGCATCGATTATCTCACTGAAGATGGTGTTAACGATGCGCTCTGCATCCTTCTGAAAGAGGTGTGGGTTATCCTCGGATATTTTGCTGATGAGATCTGATTTAAGCATAGGCTCCCCCGAAAACGCGCGACTGTAAATCTACCGGACAATATGGTGCGTCATCCGTAAAGGTAAAACTCTCATTATTCCAGAGAGATGACATATTTCGCATACGTTAGAGTTCTCTGTTTTCGCGGTGTTCACCTATGCTCACTGGAGCGAATTAATTTTCTTGCGGAGGGAGCCATGTCCTCAGGACTTGAATGCGATATTGTTGGGCTATCCGATGGGCAGTGGTTCTACATCCTTGAGAACTCCGCTACGTCGAAAAACGCCTTCGATTGGCGCGCTGAAGATCCATCTGCGGGTGGGCCTTTCGCGAGCGAGCAGGCGGCCATGCAGGGCTTGATGCGCAAGCACCAAAACCCGGGTGGGTACAACTCGTTTGAGATCACTGTCGAAGAAGCGATCGCCGATCCAAATCTGAAACGCAGCATTGAAAAAGCGATGGGACGCGAGCTGGAATTTCCACCCCTGCCGGAGACACCGGTTGAGATCGGTGCGATCCTCTACGGCAGCGGCCAGCTGCGCAGGCCAGACGGGGCGATCTTGCGGTTCTCCCCAAATGAAGACGGAGCGGCCTCTGTCAAAAGCATGACAAGCTTCAGTCCCAGCGCCGAGGTGCTCGGCACGGCACGCATATCAGCCAAACGTGACGCCGCCAGCATCGTCGTGACACCTGAGGGTGATATGCCGGTAGATTTCATGCCGATGCTGCAAGAGATCGCCGCTGGGCGCTGCAGAGCGGTCTATCCGGGCGAGCTAATGTTCATCAAGGAAATCGAAGACCCTGAGGCTGATCTCAGGCCAGACATGTAAGAAAATAAGGAAACGACCATGAATAAACTTGGCTTCTGGGAAGAGTATTTCCATCGCAAATCCGACGGTATCGGCATGTCAGACCGTTTCCCCAAAACGGCCGCAATTCTCAACACCCTCGCGGACCTCATCCCGGGTGACATCAAGGAATTCGACGATGTGGCAGCGGCGCGCGTTGCAGGCAATGCCGCACTGAAAGGGCTTAATGTAGCGGATATGGCAAACAGTCTATCCTCGGACGGGCCAACCAAGTTTCTGGCTGAGCAGGCCCGCGACCGGATCATCAAGAGCGAATATGGTGAGACCGCCTCGACCGCGGTCAAAGAGGTTATGAAGCCTGGAACCTTCGCTCTCGACACGCTGAAAAACAGCACAAAAACAGCCCTCAGCGTTGCCGTGACCCTTGGTGTCTATGACCTGATGACGAAGGCCGGCGATTACCTGAATATGAAGGACTATCATTGGCATGAGAAGAACGACGTCGAAATGATGAAGGGCTCAGACCTTCATGATGCCGTCGGCGGCCCGGCGCGCGAGCCGAAAGCTGCATTTGATCCCTCGCAGATGACCAACAACCCCTTTGCTGATATGGCGCGGCTGCAAAAGGTTGAAGATCCCTTCTACCCTGAAGAGCCAGAGGTGCCGGCCTTGGATGATGTCGGCCGGGAGCATGAGAATGAACCCGTGCCGGATTGGATCATTCCTCCTCAGGAAAATCGCCCGGAGTTCTGAGCATCAGGGTTTGCTCTTTGAGTTCAGACGTTCCAAGAGCGGCTTGCCTGCTCTAAAGGTGGGCCAAACCTTTTCTGGCACTGCAACAGGTTCACCGGTGCGTGGATTGCGACCTATATATGAGTCGCGTGTTTTGGGGGCGAAGGATCCAAATCCGCGCAGTTCTACCCTTTGCCCCGCGGCGAGCGCATTTGTGATCGCATTGAAGACAGCTTCCATCCCACCTACCGCTTCTCGGTATGACAGGTCCGGATTTGATCTGATGACTTTAACCAAAAGATCGTTGTCTTTCACGTTAGCCTCCCGATGGAACTCTGCGATGCCATCATGTTTGTGGATCAATAACCCTATTTAGAAGCCCGCGCAGCAATACCGCGCTCAAGATCATCCGCCAGAAGGATGGCTTGCTCTTTATTGAGCGTCAAGACGACCCCGCCCATTGTCTCAGCATAGATGCGCAGACGGTCCGGCAGCCCCACAACACCGCGCTCGTACCCAGCGACGTCCATACCCCGGCGCGCCACCTCCGGCGTCCAAGTGCCCCAATTGCCAGCCGTGGGGTGGTCGCGGTATCGCCATCCCCCACAATGGATGCATTGTGCTTCAGCGGCGCTAGAGGCTTCGTCCTCATCAGAGACCTCGCACCGGCCGCTGTACTCGCAGCCGGGCGTGGTGGTGTCGTCCATATGGCTCACAGGGTGTAACGCCCGGCGATCGGCATGCGCCAGCCAAGGCCGAAGTCGGTGAGGTTGAGCTTCACCCCAGGGCAGGACTGATCGCGCTTGTACTGCGCCCCGCGCACCAGTTTTGCGATCTTTTCCGCATAGGGCTCGGGATTGTATCCCCCAGTGCGCATCCAGACATCATCTTTGCCGAATTTGGCAGTGATGATCCGCGCCGCCATGGGGGCATCGGCTTTCTGCTCGATCAGCGCGTAGAGCACCGCGTCTAGGATATCGTAATCCCCCAAGGACGCCTGATCGGTTTGGCCTTCTGCAAGCTCCGCGCTGGGCGGCCGGGTGATGATGCCCGACGGGATGGGATCTGCGATCACCGGACCCTGGGCCAGATCGGTGATGGTGTTGCGCCATTCAGCCATGCGGAAGGCATCGCTCTTGTAGACGCTCTTCAAAGGATTGAAGCCGCCGTTCATGTCGCCGTAGAGGGTGGCATAGCCCACCGACATCTCGGATTTATTGCCGGTCGACAAAACGATCCCGCCCAGAGCATTGGTCACACCCATCAAGGTCAGACCGCGCAGGCGGGCCTGGTAGTTCTCTTGGGTGGTGCTGGGGTCCGAGGTGCGGCCGATCTTTTCGCCCATCTCGGCAAAGTTGTCCAGCGTGGCGCCGCGCACCGCATCAAACATGCCGCCGATTGGCAAAACCTGTTTGTGAACGCCCAGGCGGTCCATCAAATCATCCGCAAGGCCGAGGCTCTCATCACCAGTATATTCCGACGGCATCATGATCCCGATGACCCGATCTGACCCGAGCGCATCCACGGCCATGGCCAGCACCAGAGCGGAATCGAGCCCGCCGGAGACGCCGACGACAACATGGGGTGTGCCGGTCTTCTTGACGTAATCCTGAAGGCCCAGCACGCAGGCATTGTAGTCTGCCGCAATGGTATCTTCGGGGTAGTCCTTCATCTTGAAGTCGTTCTCGAAGCTGAGTTTTACGCCTTCCTCTGCATGACGCGTCATCCGCAGGTGAATAACATCCGGAGTAAAAGCGGCGGCACCGATGTGACCGCCTTCGGCGTTCATCACGAAGGATGCGCCATCAAAGACCAGCTCATCTTGCCCGCCAACGAGGTTCGCGTAGATCAGGGGCAGGCCGGTGGCTTTAACACGGGCACGGGCAACCTTGGTGCGCGTGTCTTGCTTGCCATGTTGGTAGGGCGATCCATTCAGGACGACCAGGACATCAGCCAGCTCATCGGCGAGGCCCCGCGAGACATCCGCATGCCACATATCTTCACAGATCTGGATGCCGAGGTTAAAGCCGCGGAAGCTGAGCGGGGTCGGGCGCTCGTCGCTCATCGAAAAGGTACGGCGCTCGTCAAAGACATCGTTGTTCGGGAGCTCGCGCTTGCGAACCGTGCGCATCGCCCCGCTGGGCTCGATCAGGAAAGCAGCATTGTAGGGAAGGTTGGAGCCCGCCAAGGGGGCGCCGATCAGGACGGCTGCGCCACCGGTCTTGGCAACAGCCTTGCGGATCTTGTCGATACCGCGCTCGACGCTGGCAATGAAGCCGGGACGGGTGACCAGATCCCCAAGCGGGTAGCCGGTCAGGAAGCATTCGGGGAAAATGACCAGATCAGCGTCTTTTTCGCGCGCGAGATGGTCAAGCACCATCTGGGTGTTGCCGTCGATGTCACCAACCGTGGCATTATCCTGCACGATTGTGAGATTCAGATGTTCATGGGACATGGTCGTTCTCCTATTCCACCCGATCCGGGCGAACTTGCGAAATTTGTAACGCGATCCCGTTTCCAAGACCCGTTAATCAGACATTAGAGCTGATATGATCTGCAGTCAATAATAAGTTGCACGATACAATTTAATAGATGCGCGATACGCCGTTTAGGGAAACAGGTTTCTGTGGATAACCGATCCCCTTGGCATGACCTACCTTGTTTGACCCGTTAAAACAGAGGATCAGCGAAGGACAATAATATGAAAAGCACGCGTGATACATTTTCCCTGTTGGGGCTGAAGGATATGGCGAAAGCCTTTGACGCGCATCGTGGTCATTTAAATGCCCACCGTGAGGCAGTCCGAGCGGGCTTGAGAAAAGATGCTCATATCCCTTTCCCTTTCGCTCCTCCCGCCGTTGAGTCCAACCCGATCCTATGGGTCTCAGGCTGGGCTGGATCGGGCGCATGCTATATGGCCAATACCCTTCAGCGCGATGCCGTGAGGTCGGGGCGGCGTGTTTTGACACTCTCGACATATGACGATCGTGATTATCGGATATCAATGGATGACAGTGTCGCTTTGAAGATTACAGAAGCAATGATGGAAGAAAAGCGAGACGCCGAAGAGATTGCTGCTCTCTTGGACCAAGGCGCGGCCTTTTCGCATGTTGAGGTGGCCACGCATTTGCATACGGATCACCTCTCGTTCTGGCCTCGCGTAGTCGATACACTCTCGGAATTGGTCCCCGCGCACACAATGCTATGTTTGAACGTCAAATCCCTCATGTGGGTGCTGGACTTTGAACGCATCCGTGAGATTGCGAAAAATCTTCATGAAATCGGGGGCTGTCTGGTTATCGTTTCAAGTCAGTCCATTGATAAATTGCCCAAGGAGATCTTGGGTCAAGACATCGTCTTTCAAGGAAGATTCTGCCCCCAATCCTCAAGCCTTTTGGGGGTCGATGCTTCGGCCTTCCACCACCTCCAAGCTGGGGAGTTTTACCGCCATTGGAATGACGCGATGAAACAAGTCCATGTACCCCTTGAGCCGGTAAGGACATGGGAGCCTGCGATCGGACCGGCTGCTGTGACAATTCAAAGCAGGCTCAACATGCTTTCATCCATGACCTGGCGCTATGAACCCGAAATGGCTTGGGAGTTCACCGCCAAGGCGGCCGGGTTCGAAGACTGGGATGCTGTTGAAAAACACGCTGCACGCAAAGGGTCGCCCCTTGCCGCATTCTTGGACATTTCGATAGCACCGTCGCGGCGCACAAGTTCAAAAGATATGGAAGAGCTGTACGGACCGGTCACCAAAAAGTGGGGAAAGTTCTACCGGCGTACCAAATGGGGGCCTCCGGGGTACGAGATTTGTGACTTTCGAGATATGAGAGGCTAACCTCGGGAAGCGCTGAGCATTGCCGTTATCGCACAGGGCGGCGCGGGCTACATCTGGAAAGACCCAAAGGAGGGTGATCAGCCTCGAGTCTCACGCTGATGCTGGCCCAAGAGCGTGACCAACCTGCGACCTGAGATCACCTTTTGCCGCTTGAGCGAGACGAGAACTTCTTCCGTACGATCGAGCGTCACCTCATCACCGGAAAGCTCGGTGATCTTATCTGAGATAACATCGCCATAGGTCCTCACCGATGCGAAGTTCTTTTGTCGGCAAAAACGCGCAACGAGAATGGCGACTGTGGGGCGCTTCTTGACGACTTCTCGACTGATTGGATTTGTCATCGGCATATTGCGAAAATATAGCAGAGGGACAACTCTCTTCCCATAGCAATGCTGTTGGAGAACGAAACTTTCGCAGATCGGCCATAGACTATGCCCAAACGAGGAGCGCCGCATGACCGATCAAAACAATGAACATCCCGAAGACCTGCTGACTTGGCCCGATGGCGAGACCGCCGAGCGGTCTGAATACGACCGAGGGGACTGGAACCACAAATCGGATGACTTCGAGGTCACGCCTGTGGATCAGCGCGTCGATCATTTCGACGAGAACATAACGATCCCGGAGCTTTACGAGCAGCTCTCGATCGCGTTGAAATCCATGGGCACCTATGCGGCCCTCCACTTCGACAACGACGATGTCTGCCTTGAGGTGAATTTCTCGACTACAGGCTTCGCCAACGACTTCGAAGCCGCTCTGAAGAAGGTGGCTACTGCCGTCATCCTCAAAGAGGTCCCTGAGGTATCGACCGGCGTCCGTGCTTTCGGTGATGTGCTCCTCGATCCCTCCACTGGCATCACTTTCTGGGGTTGGAAGGTTGGAGAGAAGACCAACGAAGAGCTCACCGGCGACGACGGTCGCCCGGTCGACCCGGCGTCTCTCGCCCCTGAAAGCATTGAGGCGGAAGTATCGCCGTGAGCGAAGTGGCCGAGAATCATATCAAGGATCTCCTGATATTTTCGGACGGTACCGAGATCAGCCGCTGGGAATACGAGATGAGCTTTTACCCAGATCTCCCGGAGAATTACTCGGTAACGCCCTTCGCGGAGCGTACCGACCTCGAGAAACCGCCTGCGGAAGATCAGGATCTTGCAGATGCCCTCGAGATGTTCGAGGAAGGAGGGGATGGCGCCGATGAGAAAGAGCCGCTCGAATACGATGAGATCGATTTCTGATGACAGATAATGCAATGACCGCAGCCCGGAACGCCACCTTCCTGCATTGGCTCGAGAACGAGGCGAATTATTTAGACGCACGCGATCTAGGAGATGGGCGCTACGCTGCCATCATGCCGTTGATGTTCACCCATGCAATCATCACTGGCCGCATTGGCGACAAGAACATGTATGAGGATCGCTGGTGTTACGCAGGCTACGAGAAAGCCGCCGCGGCACTGGAAACCTGGGATGGGTCCGGCGAGCCCGATGGCTGGCATAGGCACCCAAATACAGGACGTCGGCGGGAAGAGGGTGATCCTGAGTTGGAAGAGATTGCACCCTGAGGGTCAGCGCACCGTGATGCGGTAGACCGAGAGCCCATCATGGCCGTCTATTCTGCCGATGCCGCATTCGTAATCCCCTTTACTCATCGAGCGGTCACGATGCGCACCAGCAAGGGCGTAAGCCCAGTTGCGGCAGGCCTGGACGTCATCCAGACCAAATCGCTCTTGATGCACAGTGATGTTTGTTCGGTTTGGGAAATAATAAGCGTCGACCTCTTCCCAAGGCGCGGCTTTATCCTTCCAGAACCAGTTGGCGACTGTTTCGGGCGGGTCTCCGAAGGCGAACCAAAGGCCTACGGCGATGATGATCATAATGGGCATACTTTAAAAAATAGTTTGGTAGGAATGGAGAGAATCGAACTCTCGGATCAGCAGTAATCGGCTGCAAAAGGTTTATAAATCCTCCACCCGCGCCAGCGCACTCCCAAATACCCAGCCTAAATCAGCAGTGTATTCGGGCGGTCGCCTTGATGAAGAAATGCGGCATCATTCTTTGAGCCTGACCGCATCTTATTCGTTGGTCAAGTTATGCCTATGTGGCAGATTTGCGAATTACACAGTTGCGTGTGAAAATGGCCACAAGTCAAATATTAGAGGTGCAATATGTTTTCCTGGTTCAAGAGCAAACGCAACGCTGAAAAAGAGAAGTTGGATCCGGTTTCATTCAGGTCTGCAGGTTTCCCTGTCGAGCCCCGCAAGGAAGCTCCGCGTCGGAGCGCGCGTGAGGGGGCCCGGGACAGCAAGGCGAGTGCCGAACGTCGCAGTGTTGCTGATCAGAATGCGGTTCTACTGGCGATGGCGGCCACTGACACACCGACAGAAACGACTACGCCCGATGCGGCCGCGAGCGACAGTGGCTCTTCAAACTACGACAACGGCAGCTCTTCGAGCTATGATGGAGGAGGTTACAGTGGCGGCTTTGACGGCGGTGGAGGTTTCTAAACCCAAACCGCCTATCGGGAAACCATGAGCGTTCTGCGCTTAAGCCTCCAGCTTCGTTCATATTTCGCCATCATATCGATGCGCACCAACGTGTCTGCACAGACATCGCTTTCGCCGCGGTAGAGCCGAGTTCCATCCGGGCCGTGAATCTCGATCACCCGCCCTTCAGGGTTGCGAGTATCCTCGACAAAATAGGTGTAACGGAACCAGCGCAGCCTGCCAAATACAATCGTCTCCGGCCAGCTCTCTTGTTCAGCGGCCTGCCATGGCAGTTCTGTGGGAAGGTCTACTCGGGAAGTGTTCACGCGATCATCTCCAACCAGGCCGCCTCATCGATGACCTTCACGCCCAGTGCCGCTGCCTTGTCAGCTTTTGAACCCGCGCCGGGCCCGGCGATGAGGATGTCGGTGTTTTTCGACACAGAGCCCGCCACCTTGGCGCCTAGACTCTCGGCCTGCTTTTTGGCCTCGGAACGTGTCATCTGTGTCAGTGTCCCGGTAAAGACCACCGTCAGACCAGCAACAGTGCTGTCTTTGGTGCTGGGCGCCTCAAGAGATTGAATGTCGAGCTGAGCGGCCATTGCCTCGATCGCCTCACGCTCCGGGCCGGGCATGAAGGTCTCGCGCAGCGCGCCAATCACCGCATCGCCGATCCCATCAACGGCACGGAAACGCGCCGCTTCAGATACTGAGCCCTCGGCCACGGCCGTGGCGGCCGCAAAGAAGCTTTCCCAATCAAGGAAGGTCCGCGCAACGAGGCTTGCTGTGGTCGAGCCGATATGCCGGATGCCAAGGCCAAAGATCATACGGTCCAAGGGCACAGAGCGCGCCGCCTCAATGCCAGAGAACAATTTGTTCGCAGAGGAGGGACCCCAGCCCGACCGGGTGGCGAGGGCACGGTTTTCACCAGGCGCTTCATTGCGCGCCAGCTCCGCGTCACGCGCAGGCAGGGTGAAGATGTCGACAGGCTGACGGACGGGAAGGGCATCGTCGCCCCAGAACGTGTCGACCATCGTGTCGCCAAAGCCATCGATATCGAAAGCCTCGCGGGACACCAGATGCTTCAGGCGCTCCTTACCCTGAGCAGGGCAGGCCAGGCCACCGGTGCAACGCAGGCTGGAGCCATCCCGCACCGTGGGGGAGGCGCACTCCGGACAGATGCTCGGGAAGACGAAGGGGGCCGCATCGCCGGGGCGCGCGTCGAGGTCGACAGACCCCACTTTCGGAATAACATCACCGGCACGGTAGATCTCCACCCGGTCACCGACGCGCAGGTCATTGCCGCCGCGGATTGGATTACCGGCACTGTCGCGACCCGCGATATAGTCAAGATTGTGCAGGGTGGCATTGGAGACAACGACACCGCCCACTGTGATGGGTGTGAGGCGTGCTACGGGTGACAGGACACCAGTACGGCCGACCTGGATCTCGATGGCCTCCAGCCGTGTCCAGGCACGCTCTGCGGCGAATTTATGCGCCACAGCCCAGCGGGGCGTGGTGGAGCGGAAGCCCAGAGCGATCTGCGTGGCGATATCGTCGACCTTGTAGACAATCCCATCGATGTCATAGCCAAGCTCGGCGCGCGCCAGAGCGACCTCTTCATGGTAGTCGGTCAACTGCGTGACCAAAGACTTGCCGGCCTCTGCAACGGGCTGGGTGCGCCGCATCAATGGGTTCACCCGGAAGCCCAGCTCGGCCAGCCGCGCAATGCTCTCGGACTGTGTCGCAGCCAAAGGCTCGGACATGTCACCCCAGGCATAGGCGAAGAAAGACAGCTTACGCTCGGCCGTGATGCTGGCATCCAACTGGCGCATGGAGCCCGCGGCCGCATTACGCGGATTGGCGAAGCTTTTGGTGCCATTTTTCGCAGCACGCGCATTCAGCGCCTCGAAATCATCGTGGCTCATGAAGACTTCGCCGCGCACTTCGAGCACCTCCGGCGCCCCGGTGAGCCGCTGAGGGATATCAGTGATCGTGCGGGCATTGGCGGTCACATCTTCACCGACAGCACCATCGCCGCGGGTGGCGGCCGAGACCAGCGCGCCGCTTTCATAACGCAGGGCAAGGGAGAGACCGTCGATCTTCGGCTCCGCTGTGAGCATGGCGTCGCGCGAGACAGCACGGATCTGAGCAATGAAGCGGGAGACATCATCCTCTTCAAAGGCATTGCCGAGGCTCAGCATTGGGACCTTGTGGGTGATCTTGCCGAATCCCGCAGCCAAAGGCGCGCCAACCTTCTCGGTCGGTGTGTCTGCGTCCTTCAGGTCAGGGTGCTGCGCCTCAAGCTCCAGCAGGCGGGCCTTCAACGCGTCATATTCAGCGTCATCGATCTCAGGTGCATCATCGCGGTGGTAGGCCAAGTTGGCCGCCTCAAGGCGCTGGGCAATCTCTTTCATCTCAAGGGAAACAGCTTCGGACATGGGGGTATCTTTCATCAAATAGGGGCTCAGCTGGACTGTCCGGTGAGGCGCGCAATCTCTTGCTCGCAGTTGTGGATCTTTTGCTCATATGACTGGATCGCCTCAAGGCGATCATCTTTGTCGATTGACCTGGTCAGGCCGCAGTTCATGCACTCCTGCGAACCGAAAACCGCCTCGGCTAATCCTGGCTCAGGAAACTCCCAGTTGCAGTGTTCACATTCCTCACTCATGCTGGCCTCCGGGTTCGGATCCAGCTTCGGGCGCGCGCGGGAACTCCCCACGGGGGTCCCACCACTCTCGATCGACAGTTGCGGTCTCCATGGGAAGCTCACGGCCGGTCACGCGCTCAAGCTCTTTATGGGCCGCGCGCTCCTGTAGGAATCGCGAGAAAGTCCGCAGTTCTCTGGTGTCATTCTCCGATGCTGTGATCAGGGGCGTCTTCACGCGATCATGACCTTCTTGAGGTATTCGAGCGCCTTGTCGTTATTGCCGTCCATCACGGCCTCCATCGCCAGGCCCAGATGTGGGCCGGCACGCAGCAGCTCGAGGCTGGACCATTCACCCGGGCCAACCCGCAGCTTCTCACCGTCAATCTCAACGATGCGGCTTTTGGGCCCATGCTCGTCGATCGGACCGCTGGCGCTGGGCGCGGTCTTGGGAGCGGTCACGATTGGGTCTGCCACTGGCGTTTCATCTGCCTGAATACCGTCGGCCTCTACCGCGGCCTGTGCGACCATCTTGCCCCGCGGAGGGACCCCGAAAGAGGTGGAGAGCTCATCAATATTGTCATAGAGAGTATCAACGATCTCACAAGCTTGATCAGGGGTGTAATCGTAGTCGCGCACATTGGTCGTGTTGGCCAGAATTCGGAGACCGTCGAGAACCTTTTGAAGGCGCATGGTGCTCAAGCGAATAAATTTGTCAGACTTGGTTTCCTGCGTGTCGCTCATGGCCATTCCCCTGCATATCTGTTGGTCTTCAGATACGCTAGATTGTTGCGAATTCCAATGGCTGACATAAAGTTTTTCGCAGTAAATCGACTTATGTCAGGTAATAGACACAAGCAAAGATGAAGGCTGAAAACGTGCAGGCCAGGATCGCGTGGCCGAGCTGGTCGCGGATTGTCTCCTCGCACAGATTGCGGATGAAGATATAGGAGAACATCGAGAAACTGATGATGAGGATCAGATATCCAGGCATATCGAAGCGCAAGGCAAGGACGGGTTCGATCTGGCCGAAGATCACCGTCACCAGAATGCCAGCCACCACCGCCACCCAAATCCTGAAGATGAAAAATACGACTGAGTTCTCGCCCCAAAAGATCGTCTTCATAACGTCCTTGGGACCCATATGAGAAAAGTCATGAGACAGGATCGTAGTGAAGGTATGCTTGATAGTTTGCCTGTCTTCCGCGCCCATAAAGCCGCTTACCCATATGGCGAAAGGGATCTCGAGGGCCAGGACGAGAGGGATAATCAGATCCGGTCGATTGATGTTGAGGAACTCAAAGGTGAGCGCACTCGCCATGCCCGGCAGCAGTGATAAGATGATCAACAGCACAAAGGACTGGGGGCTCAGAAACCTTATGCCGCCGACTTTCAAGCGGCGGTCATCTATGAACTCTAGCTGCATCCTGTAGGTCTGTGTCAGTGTCGTCATCTTCGCTTTCGGTGCTCCAGGGGGCTTAGCGCCTCTTTATCGTTGACCTCGACGACACCGGCGGCCCGGAACCATCTCTGTTTTGCCTCCTTTGGGCTGGTAGGCTTATGTTAACAAATGTGTTGCGAAAATACTTTAGATAATCATAACCTGCGCGTGTGGCCCTGTCATTTTCAAATCACTCATATATGATGCGAATAACACGAAAGGATTTCGCATGACCGATACGAGAATTTCCGATGTAAGCTCCGCCATTCAAGCACGAGCCGCCGCTTTCCTGGAAGCCCATCCGCTCACAGATGATGCTTCCGAGGAGCTCGACGAGATGGTGGTTGAAATGGCCAACCATGTGGCGGCCGAGACCGGCAATACTACGCGCGGGAATGATGACTACGATGATCTGCATGACAAAGCTGACGCCGATGCATCAGGCATCAACAATGAAGGTCATGAAGCGCAGATCGCCTACCTGATCGGAGAGGGCTGTTCGGAAGACTATATCCGGCAGACCATCTTCGGAGATGCGGAAAGCGCGCCCACGGGCCCATGAGGCTACCCCATCCACAAATCGGAGAGACCAGATGACAAAACCAGTATCCCTTCAAATGATGGACTGCTCGACCGGGCATCTCAGTGTATCGACCCGCAATTGGCTGGAGCGCGCCGAGAACCGTGAAAAGCGTGGCTTCATGTCGCGAGACACGGGCTATGCCATGAGCACCTATCTCGGCGCGGAAGATAACTGGAAGAGCGAGCCTGATCTGCCCGCAGATCTCATTCATATCTTGCGCTTTGCCCATGCGAATAAATTCGACTGGATTCTCTTTGACGTCGATGCCGAGCGCGATCTGAACTTGCCGTGGTATGAGGACACATACGGCAAGCCCGAGATGCCCGAGGAGCTCGATGGTGACCTGCTGAAGATGCATGTCGGCCCGCGCCTCTGGGCGGTCGACCCCGAAAAGATCAGCGACAGCGATCTGGTGATCAAAGTGCAGGGGGATGTGCCGGTCCGCACGCTGGACGATGAAAATTTCAGCATCCCGCATGGTCAAGGTGCCTGGATCGAGATTGGCGGCGCCGCCGTTCGGCTCTATGAACAGGATTGGGGCGTTCAGATCACCAGCTTTGTCGCCGGCTATGAGATGGATGAGCCTCTGGGTTCGATCGAGCTCTCGGTTGAAGAAATCAAAGAGGCACGGGAGGCATGTGAACGCGCCCCCGATGAACCGGAGCCCTGATATGGCACGTTTTCTGGTCTGGACGGACCTGCACGATGAGTTCTGGAACAAGATTCCCGAGATCCCTGATGAAGCGCTGGGCGTAGACGCACTTTTGCTCGCCGGGGACATCTCGACCCACGGCCGTCACGTCGATGCGGCTTTGCTTCTGTGGAACCAGCTTCGTAAGCCGGTGATCATGGTCCGCGGCAACCACGAGTTCTATGGTTCTGTTATCCCTGAGCTCATTGAAGAAGAGCAGGCGCGCATCGCCAAGATGAATGCGGCCGGTGCCGATATTCGTCTACTCGATGGTGATGTGACCGAAGTGGCCGGCACGCGCATCATTGGTGCCACGCTTTGGACGGACCTTGATCTCTACCCTGGAATGTCGGCCCAGGCGCGCGTTGCGGTCTACCAGGCGATGAATGACTTCTCGAAGATCCGCATAACCCCCACACGGCACCTCGAGATCGAGGATTGGCTTGCGATGCACTGGAAAGACCGCGAGGCGGTGCTGGCGCATCTCGATAAGCCCTTCGATGGACCGACGGTCGTGATGACCCACCATATTCCTGTCCGGGAGATGGTGCATCCGCTGCGCGAGGTCGGCGCGCCAGCGCGCTATGTCTCCAATGCAGGCTTTGCTTCGGATATGGGCTGGCAGCTGCGTGAGAAAGACATCGATCTATGGGTTTGTGGGCACTCCCATGACAACCGCTCTGCGGTGATCGAAGGGTACCATGGCGACATTCCCTTCATCAGCAATGCGCGCGGCTATCCAAAGGAGGGCTGTGCCTTTGATCCGGGACGTGTGGTCGAGGTTCTGCCGCGGCTGGAGCATGAGCCCAACGATATGATAGAATGAGAAAGGGCGCCCGCAAGGCGCCCTTTGTTCTATCTGGATCTGTCGATCAGCGCAGCGGCGGGTAGAGATGATAGTACATCCCTGCGGTAAGCGGCTTTCTTGGGTCATTCTTGAAAGACGCTTTGAAGCCGCGGATCGGTTTGGCGGCTTTTGCGAGGTCCTTCAGCGTGGCCCCTGATTGCCGCGTGTTTACTGCGCTTACGCGGGGCAGCCTGGGACAGTGGACAGAAGCTTCCGATGGGAATTCATCCTGGAACCAGCCATATTCGATCGTCCATTCGTCACCCTTGAGGTGATACCTGCCGATTTCGCCAGTATCGGGATTGGCAACTATGGACCAGCCCCAGCTGTTCCCCTCTGTTGGTCTGGGTGGTCGGTCCCCAGTTGAGTTCCAATACAGGATGCCGCCGAGGCCGACACTGCTTTGCTTGATATGGCGGTCCAGCACCCATTCTCGATATTCCCCACGAACAGGCTCGCAGAAGTATGTTTTGCCATTCGGGTCATGATACCGAACCGCCCAGGGCGCATTGACTGACTTCAGACCGAAAACGAAATAACGACCTGTAGTCAGCTGTGACAACTGCGGCACAGAGAGATTCGAGATCGGCATGCTCAGCATGATGTAATCTTTCGCCCAGTTGATCTCTTCGGGGGGTAAGCCGAAACCCCCTTCTTTCAGACTGCTCTGAATACGGTTCGCGCTTTCGGCAAGGGCGGTGTGATCCTGGGTCATCTCGGCAGGCGCAGGCATTTCCCAAGGGTTGGCTTGCCCAGCGCCGGCCGCAAGCAAGAGTGCCATTATCGATCTGATCGTAAGCTTCATTAATTGTGCCCTTGCCGTGTTGTTCGAACCCAGCATCAGAGGGTCCATAGTAAAGGGTGTCTCTTTGCGAAAAGAGTAACACATAGATTGTTTTGTTGAACTAAAAACAAGACCAGTGGTTGAGCATCCACAAATCGATGGGCTCTACCCTGTTGGGGCAGCCGATCAGCGGACTTCCGTTATCTACGGGCGACACACAAAAGCGGCGCCCGTAGGCGCCGCTCTGTTCTAACCTGAAGCCTGCCTTAGTGAACCGGCGGATTGAAGTGGTAGTACATTCCGGCGGTCAAGGGAGCCCGTGTGCTGCTGGTGAAGGCCGGCTGGATGCGCACCGGGCGAGCGCCGCGAGCCAACTCCTGAAGCGTATCACCCGTTTGGTTCGACACAGCGTTCACACGCGGCAGTTTCGGGCAGTGCTCTGCAAAGGCGGGGGCGTACTCACTTTGGATCCACCCGACTTGCGGCTTCCAGCGACGACGATGAAAGTTGTAATCCGCGACCTCACCTGTGGCCGCATCCGCAACCAACGGCCAAGAATACATATGCTTTCCAGTAGGTTTGTTTTTTGTCAGGCCCCAGAATTGGATGCCATAAAGACCAAACTCCGATGGAGAAACGCCATAGTGCTTCTTCTCTTCACGATGCTTGCCGCGCCCAGCAGCTCGACAGAAGTAGGCCACCCCATCAGCGCCGTAGTAGCGCACGCTCCACTTATCCTGGCCCGGGCTTTGGTAGACATGGTAGCGCCCTGTGATTGCCTGCTTCAACGAAGATCCAGTAACATTCGACACGGGAGAACCTTCGAAGCGGTTCTTCTCCCCATTCCATTCCACGGAAAGAGGGTTCAGTCCGAAGTTCACGCCACTGGCTGCCACACGCGAGGCCTGTGCGGCCATTTGCTGGTGTGCAGAGGTTGTGCCTCGGGGTGCCGCACCCTTCCAGGGCTCGGCGGCCATGCCTGCTGTAGCGGTCAGAGCCAGCGCGGCAACTGCATATTTGAAGGTCTTCAACATTCAAGGTCTCCCATTTCGTATTTGGCTCGCTTTTCGCACAACCTGGTCCTCGGAGCCACCGTCTTTGGGGCTGCTGTTCTCAATTTGGTAATATTTTTTCACAGATCAAGTGCGAAAAATGAATTCTATGGAAATTAACCCAACACCAAAAGTTAAGGCCGGGCAGTGATGCCCGGCCTGGCTGTCGCTTTAGCGTGCTGGCGGTCCGCCTCCCGGCTCACCACCACTATTCCCAGAACCACCCGGCCCGGTGCCCCCATCGCCACCGTAGTCGCTCTGGCCTGAATCACTCGTACCCGGCGCGTTCTCGTTCATGCCGCCATCACCACTGTTGCCAGTGCTGATTGTGGTGCAATTCGACGTGCCGCCGCTGTTGATCCAGTCAGGATCATAGCTGGTATTGGTGTTGCTGCCGCCGGTCTGGTACTCCGTGAGAGTGTCCACCCGCGTGCGCTGCTGAGGCTGGTCACAGCGCTGGTTTCCAGAAGTCGTCTGAATGGTGCGGCTCTCATTCGTCCGCGTCACAGTCGTGCGTGAGCAGCTGTTGCCGGTCTCATACCAAGGATCCCAGGTGATGCTAAGCAATGTCGGACCATTCGCTGCCGGGTTGTCCGGGGTCGTCTGGCGATAATCACCGATCCCGTCACGGCGCTCACTGACGCTGCCATTGGGGTAGGCAGCATATCTGGCGGCACAGGTCACCTGGCGGGTTTGAACCTCTGGGTGTGTCAGATCACGCGTGCAGGTTTCGGTGAACTTGTACCAACCATCACCTCCCGGCGTGGCTGTGCCATTCGGGGATGCGATCGGACCGCGACCCTTGGGGGCATGGCCGTAGGGGTTAGGATCGCGCACCAGGTCATAGTTCAGGATGTATTCGGCCTGGTTGTCCGAGAAATAGGTCTCGCGACGGTTATAGTCCCGGAAGTAGGAGACGGTTCCTGTGTAGCTGTTTGGCCCCGTATACCCAGCCGGAGGTGAGATCGGCGCATATTCAGCGGCACAGCTGCGCGTGTACTGGAAATCGGACGTCGAGTTGGGCGTGAATGGGATGCCGCTCACTGCCTGCGCAGAGCCGTTGGCAGGGTCGACAACCGCGGGGACCCTGTTCGGCCCATTGCCCAGATCGCTGTTGGACGTGCTGCTCTTCAGAGAGAGCTCCACAGGAGCTTGTGTGCGCCCATTGATCAAGAAGTCCTGCGCATCCGAGATACGGTCGCCTGCTAGGCACTCACCCTCATCGATGCGGACCGCATTTGCACGATCGATCCAGACGTCGGTTTCAAAGGGGTTCGTACTGCTTTGGCGGACATATTGATCCGCCTCATAAAGCGCCTGGCCGGTGCTGCCATCGGATGCCGTGCAAGCATCGAAATACCGGGTCCGCTGTGCATACTCCGGCGCGCAGCTTTCGGAGATCAGCCTGCGGCTTGCATCCGCTTCGGTCACATCCTGAACATCTCCGCCGAGATTGGTTGTGCGAGAAATGTCATATTCATAGACCCGGCCGGTGCCGTAGTAACCCGCCTCACAGGCAATGACGCGCACTTCTTTTGAGCCCGCACCGCTGGACGTGATCTTGTCGTTACCACTGATGCCCATATAGGCACCTACAGCCGCGACGGGCACGCCACCGGGCATGTTGCGGGGAAGGTCAAAACGTCCCTCTGGCCCAATGACGGTGCCATTCTGGATCCGCATGACGCCGTTGAATTCGTTCCGCTTGGCCTCGGCTTCAATGTCTGCGCGTTTGATGTTCTGACGCATGTCATCATCGGTGACATAAACGATGATGCGCTCATCCTCGACGCCCGGGGTTGGATCCGTATCAACGACGACACCTCTGATGTTCAGAGATTGGATCAAGCCATAGGTGTTGGCGTTCATCGACGGGAGGCCATCAAGGCGGCCTGCACGCAGCCCCTCGATCACTGAGGTGCCTGTGTCTGCGGTGATGTCATTCTCGATCGTTTGAAGAAGATATGCGATTGTGCTCGCATAGAGTTCAGCGGTCTCAGAGGCTGTCCGGACGCTGCCGTCAGTCACAACCCCTCGGGTGTTCATCGCTTCTGTCTGTGCGTTTACCGCTGTGGCGCCACTCATCGCGATGGCGCAGGCGGTCGCTGTCATGAGGAATTTCTTGCTGAGCATACCGGCCGTCCTGTCTATAGGTCTCACCTTAGGGTAGCGCGGAGATGGCCCTTGGGTCAGGCAATACTTTGGAAGACAGGGTATTATTCGCGATTCATCCAGAGATTATTTGGAGTTCAGATATGCTCTCCTGATATGCAGTAAAAAAATACAATGAAATTCACTTATTGAACAAATCGTATAGCAAAGGGAAAGGGCGCCCGAGGGGCGCCCTCTCCCAATCCTGTCTACATCTTACTGTGGTGGGTAGAGGTGGTAGTACATGCCCGCTGTCAGAGGGTTATTCGGGTCGTTCCTGAAGTCGACCTTGAAGCCCTTGACCGGGTTGGCGAATTTGGCCAGATCTTCGACCGTTGCGCCTTCCTGCTTGTAGTTGATTTTGGACACGCGCGGCAGGTCACGGCAGTGCTCTGCGAAGACTGTGGCGTAGTCATCCTGGAACCAGCCAGTCTGGGCCTGCCATCCGTAAGATACGCGCCGCGGACTGGAGACGATCCCGGTATTTGGATCAGCCACGAAGGGGTAGCCTTTGGTCGCAAGCACAGGAGGTTTCTCGGTCTCCGCGCGTTTTGGATCCCAGTGCAGCATGCCAGCAAAGCCAAACGGCGTAGATGTTACGTATCGATCTGCCTTCCACTCATTGTAGCTGCCATCAGGCGCATTTGCGCAGAAATGGGTTTCGCCATTCGGGGCAAAATACATCACGCTCCAGCCCGGGTTCTGGTTGTCATAGATGAAATACCTGCCATTCATCAGCGAGTTGAGTTTGGCAACGGACATGTTCGAGACCGGCATCGTAGGCAAACGGTTCACCTGATAGTCCCATTCTGCCTTCAGAGGATCAAATCCGAACTTGTCGAGGCCCGCTGCGAGATGCGCTTCATGCGCTTCCTCCGCATAAGCGGTATGAGCATCGGTCATACCAGATGGCCGCGGCTCTTCCCAAGGCTCATTCTGCGCCGAGGCGGCGCCGGCCGCAGTGAGGGTCAGCGCAACTGCGAGCGCGATCTGCTTCTTCAACATGGAGTGTCCTTTGACGTAGTCAGTTTTTTGCATTTTCGCACACACGCGCCTCCAAGGCTACCTGCATTATTCGCAACTCCACATATTGTGATAGCGCCCATTAAATATATCAATCCGGGTGAGGCGCCTGTCTCCTTGTTAAGGAAAGTACCTTCTGAGCTAGGATTTCCACATGAATTGTTGCGATCTGCCGTATGGGGAGTGGTAATTTAAACTGCGGCGATTACAATTTTCGCAAATGTACAAGGAGATGCAATATGGACTTCCTCGACCTTCTCGAAGCCGTTGTGCGAGAGACAAAGCCGGACTTTTCAAAGTTCAAGAAACCCAAGTCGCTGGCCTCCGACCTTTCGGAGGAGAGGACAGGTCTCGACAGTCTCGACATGGCGTTGGTTATCACCGTCATGGGGGAAGTCTATCAGGTTCCTATGAACGTCCTCGATAAAGCAAGCGACATGCGCACCGTGCGCGACATGAAAGAGTTCATGGAAAAGCATGGCGAACGCATTCCCAAAACACTTGAGGAAGCCGAAGGGTATATCGAATGATCTACCTCACCCACGCCCGCACCATATCCGGGGGTGACCTGCATGAATTTCATGACATCAATGTCCCCCAGCGCGCGCATTTCTTCCCTGACACCTATAAGCGGGCCAGGCTCGGCATCTCCTATCCACCGCACAACCTGATGGAAAAATGCCTCGATGAGCCGTTCTGCGAGATGATCGCTGAAAGCAACCGCGGCAAGACGGCGTTGATCTTGTCGACCGGCAGCCAGATCTGGATCCACGATTCAGGGCGGTTTCCTCAGAAGGATCCAAAACTCGAGTACAAGCTCAAGCTGCCCTATATCTCGATGACCCAGATTTACGCGGGACGCATGGCGTCGCGCTTTGGGGCCACGGGCCATGTCTCTACAGATGGCTCGGCCTGCGCGTCCTCTCTGAAAGTGATGATGGATGTTGCCAATCTGATCGAGAACTATGGGTTCGACCGCGTGGTCGTGGTGGCTGTGGATGATGTGGTCTGCAACACGCAGCTCAACATCTTCGGAGAAGCCGGCGCAAGCGTGACGATCGAGGATGAAGCAAAGGGACTGCTCCCTTCCGCCTTTGATGGCGTGAATGGCGGCTTTCGGCTGGGGCAGGGGGCAGCACTGGCCGTGTTCGATCGCGGTCATGATGGTATGGAAAATCCCATGGCACAGATGCTGGGCCAGTTCACCGCCTCTGAGGTGCTGGACAATTCGATCGGCCAGCGGCTGGACGGTCAGGGTTTTACCGATGCCATCGAGGGGGCGCTGAATAAGGCGCAGATCTCCAAGCGCGAGATCTCCGTGATCAAAACCCATGGCACCGGGACCGATCTGAACAACCAGTCTGAGAAGGCAGGCATTGAGGCTGCAGGTCTCACCGATTTTGTGGCGACATCCTACAAGCCCGAGATCGGTCATACGATGGGTCCCAGCGGCTTGCTGGAGACAATCTTGCTGCTAGAAGACATGAAGCGCGGCAAAGTGCCTGCCATCGCCAACCGGACCAGTGATGATGCGGTCTATCTTTCCAAAGCAGTGGATGCCCCGAAGGGCAATATCCTGTCGCTTGCCGCGGGCATGGGCAATATCTACTCGGCCGCCATCTTCAAGCCGATTTAGGCTTGAGGGGGCGGATTGGTGAACCCGAGCCGCCGGATCTTTTGCTCACCGACTTGCAAGTCCGCCGCACCCAGGTGTTGGCGGATTTCGTCGTAGGGTGTGTGGAGCATGATTGCGCGCAGTGCGTAACGCTCCTTGAGATCGCGCATCCCCTCGATGAGGGCGCCGAGGATGGCAACCATATCTTCCTCAGTGCGACCCTCTTCAATGGCGCACCAATCCACTGCACCAATGACCACATCATCAAGACGGTAGAGCGCGGCGAAGCCAACGATCCTGTCATTCTCTTCGACCACCAAACGATCATCCGGAAAGATCTTGTCGCCCGTTCGTTTATTGTAGACCGCCTCAATTAGATCGAGGACCGCTGGGCGATCGTGAGGCGTGTCTTCGCGGCAGATCAGGGTTCCAGCCATGGGATAATCTCCTCGCTGAGATAGATGTTGTTGTATTGCTTCTCGTCATGCCGGTAACCGGCCAACTCGAATGATTTTACCACTGCCGGCGTGTGAACGTAGCTGACGATCTCTTCGACACCAACCTCACGGCAGTGTTCGATCGACGCTTTGGCAGCCAGGGCAATCCCCCGAAAACAGGCATGGTATGAGGTTGTGACATCACAGATCGCCGAATAGATGGCGGCATAGCGTGCCGAGGGCGGGAAATAGAGGAAGACACAGGCGACCGGGCGGCCCTCGAGTTCAGCCAGAAAGCCGATACGGCCGATCTCATCGATCGCGGGACCATCCCCCCAATCGCCGTAGCCCGCCTCTTTCATCTTCCCCCACCAAGGGCGGACAATGTCTAGCTCCTCCCGGCGCCACATTCGCGTGGTCCAGCCTGCCTTGTCGTCATCCTCCTGCATCGCATTCATGATGGAGACCGCCTGGTCCGAGAAGTCGGAGAGCTCCTTGTAGCGCGTGATGGTCTCATAGAAGTCCGAGAACATCTCACCGTTGACCATCATGCGGTGGTTCACTGTCCCGATGGTGTACCCCTCCATGCCATCACGAAACCAGACCGGTACGGCATCCGGGTGGTCGCGCGCGCGGATCCAACGGCCGTCATGAAAGATCCCAGATCCAGACCCACAGCGGATACTGCCAATATCAGTAATACTGCGCTGACGGCCTCGAAGGATTGTGGTGACGATGCCGCCTGCGGCGACCTCATTGCCTACCTCAAGCTCTGAGACGGGGATCTCACTGCCATCTGCCATTTTGATCAGCGCGTCCGCGGCGAAGGCGCTGCCTGACATGCTGTCAAAGGTCGCCGCGGCCAAGTTGGCTTTTTGGGTCAAGGCCACATCGCCAATGCGCTTGATCATCACCCCATCGACGAGAGCATAGCCAAAGCGGGCGAGAAGCATGCGATATCCGCTGCGGGTCACCTCGAAGCGAATTTCTTTCGCATTGCCGCTTTCGACAAAGACGAGGAACTCTTTGAAGGCGGGAAGGTAGTGCTCCTCGCCAAAGGCCATGAGCAGCCCTTCCTCGATTTCGAAATCCTTGACGGTGACACCCGTGTCAGACCGCTCAATAGAGGCAAAGATGCCTTCTTTTTCGTGTTCCATGAGTTGACCCCCCGTTCAAATTCGAAAGGCGCCCGGGGGCGCCTTTCTCTCATCTATGCGCTGGTGCGAATTATGCCACCTGGCGCTGAACGATTTCTGCGTTCATCTCGCTGAGGCGCTTGTCTTCATCCATCGCCATCATGTCCTCAAGGAAGACACCACCGAACTCGGTTTGATCGGCGAAGAGAATGCCGCCACAGATCATCCGGTTGTTCGAGGTGATCAGGTTGCAGGTCTTCTGCCAACGCGGCAGCTCGGCGACCGCGCGTGGATCTTCAGAGACACGCATCCAGCCATCGTCGTTCTTCACAACGTGCGAGGCGGTCACACGGACACCTTCGAGGTGGTAGACGTCGTTGACGTAGAACTCACCAAGCACCAGAACGATGCCGCCTTCGGCGATCTCATCACCGATTTCGATCTCACAGATCGGCTTTGTGGTTCCGTCAGCCATGGTCACAGGCGTGTCAGGGGCGAAGCACCCGCCACCACCACCACCGCCGCCGCCACCACCGCCGCCATAACCGGGCGTGCCGGGTCCATCACCGGAGTCCGAACAGCCACAGGAGGCATCGGCACTCTGACCGCCTCCTCCTCCGCCACCACCCCCACCACCAGTCGATGGCGGGGGTGGTGGCGGAGGAGGAGGTGGCGGTGCGATGCAATTGGTCGGCCCGCCATTGTTTGTCCAGTTCGGATCGTAGCGCGACGAGCTGTTGCTGCCTCCCGAATGGAAATAATCCGTGGTCACAACCAATGTCCGCGTTTGAGGCTGATCGCAGTCCTGCCCGCCGGAAGTTGTCGGCACGGTGCGGCTCTCGGTTGTGCGGCGCACGCTGGTGTAATAGCAGCTGTTCCCGGTCTCATACCAGGGGTTCCAAGCGATCGTATTCAGGGAGGGCGAGCGGCCGGGGCGCTGCGTATAGAAGCCTTCACCAGTACGGCGCTGGCTGTAAGAACCATTGGGGTGGCTCGGGTAGCCACTTGCACAGCTGACTGTCCGATCTTGACGCTCATCGCGTGTCAGCTGACGCTGACAGTTTTCAGAGCCTTTGTACCAGCCATCACCCGATGGTGCGCTACCATAAGCCGTATTGATCGTCCCGCGGCCCTTCGAGGGGTGCCCGTAGGGGTTTGGATCCCGAACAAGATCGTAGTTCAGAATGTATTCGGTCGGATCGTCGGAGAAATAGGTCTCCCGACGGTTATAGTCGCGGAAATACCGGGACTGACCACTGAAAATGCTTGGTCCGCGGAAGCCGCCAGGAATGCCAACGGAGCCATATTCAGCCGCACAGCTACGGCTGAACTGGAAGTCCGAAGTGGCGTTCGGCAGGAAAGGGATCGTGTAGTCGCCTGTACCGTGAAGATCGGCTGGCACCCGGTTGGCACCGGTCCCGATATCACCCGCAGTGGCATTTGTTTTCAACTGCAGTTCGCGCGGCGCGGTGCCGTTGCCGGTGATCAGAATGTCCTGGGTGTCGGAGATCCGATCGCCAGCCAAACATTCGGCATCATTGATGCGGACACCATTGGCTTTATCGATCCAAACTTCAGTCTCGAAAGGGTTCGAAGCGCTCTGACGGACATATTGGTCTGCTTCATAGAGTGCCTGCCCGGTGGTGCCATCGGGTGCAGTACATACATCGAAATACCGGACCAGCTCCACAGACTCAGGTGAGCAGTTCTCGGAGATTAACCTCCGGTCTGCATCGGACTCGGTAATGTCGGTCGTATTGCCGCCGAGGTCTGTCGTCCGGGAAATCTCATACTCATAGACACGCCCCGTGCCATAGTAACCCGCTTCACAGGCCAAGGTACGTACTTCGACAGAACCACTGCCGCCAGAGGTGACCTTGTCGTTGCCGCTGATCCCCATATAGGCGCCGATAGCCGCCGTCGGCACGCCGCCAGGCATGTCGGAAGGCAGATCGAACTGCCCTTCGGGGCCGATCACCACACCGTTCTGGATGCGCATGATGCCATTATAGTCGTTGCGCTTCGCCTCAGCTTCCACATCCGCGCGCGAGATGTTCTGACGCATATTTTCGTCAGTCACATAGACCACGATGCGCTCGTCCTCGACATCCGGGGCGGGGTCGGCGTCAACAACGACGGCACGAATGCCCAGAGCGTCGATGAGGCTCAAGGTGTTGCTGTCCATCGAGGGCAGCTGGTTGAGCTGGCCGCTGCGCATCGCATTGATGACAGCAACACCCGCATCATTGCGGATGTCCTTTTCGATGGTTTCCATCAAATAGGCGATGGTGCTCGTGTAGAGCTCCGCAGTTTCCGATGCAGTGCGTGCTTTGCCGTCACTGGTGAAGGCATCGGTTTTCATCGCCTCGGTCTGCGCGCTTGCCGTGAAAGCACCAGTCACAGCAATGGCACCTACCGAAGCAGTCAAGAGCAGGTTTTTCCTGATCATAGTGTTCAGCCTTTCATATATTTGCTCAGATAATCTTAATCGGATTCAAGCTTAACACTCAGCGAAAAGTGTAGCTTGATCTCTTATTGGTGGGGATTGAGGCAGACCGAGCGGGGGTGGGGCTGGAGGATACGCAGCTTGTTACGATTGTTTTACGCGTAATTCTGGCGCCATAGGCTCCCTCGAGCACCACGCAACATGTCTGCGGGGTTGCTGTTTTATGTGGATTACTCAAATTCGCATAGAGAAAAGCGGATCGAGATCCTCTAGTGTTTGCAGTGAAAACTCGCGGATTAAGGTCTTACACATGAAAATGAAAACATACACGCTGGCGGCAATCGCAGCTTTTCTGCCTGTACTGGCTGCCGCGCAGGATGCGCCTGACAGTGAAGCTGCAGCCGCCGAAACCCTTGCAGAGCCGGTTGTCATCTCGACGATCGCCACCTCACAGCTGGAGCAGGAAGATGGTTTTGTTCCTTTCAAGTGCCCCATTGAGAAAATCCGGAATGCATATTCCAACCTGGTGAACCCTGAGGACACGCTCGTCGCTCTTGCTATTGAGAAGCAAACCTTGGCAATTTGCCGTCAAAGCCAACGCGCGCTGATCAACATCGCCGAGAATGAGATGCGCCTGAAGGAGCTTTTCCAGCCCATCATCGCGCCCGTTGCACCCCCGGCGCCCGAAGCGGCTCAGGATGCCATCGACCAGATCGCTTCTTTGCCCAATGCGGATGTCCCGCCCCGCAATCTGCCCACGCCTGACCCGATCCAGATGCCCGATCCGATCGAAGATCTTGAGCTCGAAGAGATCGACATCGAAATCGTTGAAGAGGTCGAGCCTGAGCCGGTTATCGTGCCTCCGCCCTATACTTTGGCCGCGGTCATGAAAGACCCGATGGGTTGGAAGGCCATGCTTGTAGACGGCAATGCAATCTTCACAGTGCGCCCCGGCGACAAGATGGATGACGGCAGTCGCGTGGTCGGCATTGAGCGGGGCGTCGTTGAGCTCCTGAAGGCCGGCAACACACATTTCCTGGAGTAATCACATGTCGATTTTTGGATCCTCCAAGAAAATCTACAAGAACGGCCTGATCGATGCACCTGAAGAGCGGCGCGAGATCGTGGCGGTCTACGAGAATGGTGACATCTTCTTCGCCACCGGCAAGAAGTTCCACGCCTTCGTGCGCGATGCCCAGACCTATGTGCGTAAGGAACTGAACGTCGATCCGAAACTGGAAGAGGTTTCCGGCTCCGATGTCATGGCGCATTATCATGCCGTGGTCTCTCATGGCACCGGCGACAAACTGGAAAGCCATGAGCGGATCGCTGACCGCATTCTTCGGGACGCAGCCAATTCAAAGGCTGCGGACATCAAGATCATCCGGACCCCCGAGCGGACGGTGGTGCGTTTTATCATCGCAGGTCAGGAGATCGATTACGGCGCCTCGGTGACGTCGCTCGAGGGTAACGCTCTGATTTCCTATATTTTCGACGCGCGGGATGAAGGGGCAGGTCACTCGACAAAGACAATGGGTGAATTCCAGGGCTTTTCGGTATCTTCCTCCAAGAACAAGTCCCAAGGTCTCGTGCTGCCTGAGAATGTTCTCAAGCTGCGCTGCCAAAAGGGCTTCCACGAAACCAGCTCCGATATCATGGACCACCTGGCCATTCGTGTCTTCTACCGTGAGAGTGAAGAGATGGCATCTCTGGAGTCATTGGGCCTCGATCCTGAAGTTCTTGAGGCGCTTCAGCGTGCGCGCGACGGCATGAAGGGTGCCGTAATGATTGGTGGTGAGACGGGCGACGGTAAATCGACGACGATTATCTCAGCGATCAAACGTCAGTACCAAGAGCATGATGGCAACATCTCTATCGTTACAGTCGAGGACCCCGTGGAATATAAGCTCGACGAGCCGGGCATCATCCAGATCCCAATCCAATCTTCAGGTGACGCGGCACAGCGGACGAAGAACTACCGTTCAGCGCTTATGCACTTTGTGCGGATCAACCCGCACGTCGGTGTGGTCTCCGAGGTCCGAGACGCAGAAGCCGCACGGCAGGTGCTTCAGTTCATTGAAACAGGCCACCAGGTGTGGACCACGATCCACATCAACTCTGTGAACTCCATTCCGTTCAGATTGATCGACATGGGCATCGAGCCAACCGAATTGTCCAAACCAGATTCCTTGAAGCTGATGATGAAGCAAACGCTCGTGCCTTTGCTTTGCGTCTGCGCGACCCGGGGGGATGATGGGTTCATGCACCGCAACCTCGAAGGTTGTCCTGTATGTCGGTCGAAGGTGAAAGGGTCCGAGGCCGAGAAGGCCTGGTCCGGTTTCCAGCGCCTTGTCGCCCTGGCGGAATATATTGAGCCTGATGATACCTATCTGGAGAAGATCCGCGCCAATGACGCCATCGGTGCCAAAAACTATTGGGAGGCACCGGTCGAGAAGGGCGGCATGGGTGGTATCACCTTGAAACAGAAGCTCTCGTATATGGTGAATATGGGAGCGATCGATCCTAAGAGTGCCATCAAGAAGGGCGCACCAATTGGCAAAACGGTTCAAACCGATCTCCAGATCGATCCTGTCTATGTGGGCTGGATCCAGAACCTTATGGATAAAAGGAAGTCCTCATGAACCTCAAAGGTCTCTTCTTCAATCGGCGCATGCGGGCTGAAGTCTGGTTGATGCTTGCCGACCTTACCGGCACAGGCATGGAACTCGGCCGCGCACTTGATCTCGTCGGCAAGACGTTCGAGAAACGCGGGCCGGGGATCAAGTCGATCCTGGAAGAGTTGCGAAAAAGTTTAGCATCAGATCGCTTCAAAGAGGTGGTTCGCAAATATACGCCAGAATCCGAGTCGCTTATTTTTGCGAAGTTCGGACATGGTTCTGATGCAGACCTTTTCCGGGCTGCCGGTCGTATTGCTGAGGTGGAAGCCGAGATCCACTCCGCGATCATGTCGGCCATCTTCCGCCCGGTCTTCATTCTGATCATGATGACGGTCTTGTTGTTCTTCCTCGGCAAGGACTTCTACCCCACCTTGATGCTTGTTTCCCCTATGGAGGAGTGGCCAGGAACCTGGCAAACCGTTGCTTCTGCAGCACTTTATGTGGCGGACAATCCTTTCATGATCTTCATCTACCTGGGGATTGCCTATGCGGTATATAAAGTCGTTCAGTTGAACTATGTGGGTCCACTTCGAACCCGTCTGGACCGCATCCCGCCGTTCTCGCTCTATCGCCTTAAAGTTGGCGCGACCTTCACTTTCGTTGTGTTGGAAAACGCCGCCGTGGGGAACTCTATCAACAGTAATTTGATGCGAACGCTGTCAAAAGACTCCTCTCGCTATGCGAAAAGCCGTATTATGGCAATTGAGAAAAACATCAGCTCTATGAATATCGGGGCTGCTGCAATCGAAGCCGGAATGGATTTTCCGGACCCTGAACTTAACGCAGTGCTGGAGGCATATGCTGAACAAAAGAACTGGGTATCAAGTTTCCGTGCATACGCGGAATCCTGGCTGCGCCGCTTGGAAGCGAAGGTGAAAACCGCCGTTTCCGCGCTGAACATCGTCTTGATGATGATCACAGCCGCTTTCATCGCCGTGGTGGGTCAGACCATTTTCGGTATCGTCAACGTCATCAACTAACCAACTGCAAAAAGCATAACAAAAGGAAATGCGAAAAATGAAGTCACTTGAGAAAACAAAGGCAAAGCTGAACGCACGCCTGGATGCCCCCCGCCGCAAGCGCCGCGGCCTCGGTATTGTTGAGCTGGGTCTTTACCTGATCATCGTTGCTCTGCTGATCGCCGCTGTCATTGTGGCTTTCTATCAGCTGCAGACCAACTCGCAGCAGACCCAGACCACCAACCTTGTGAACGAGACCTACTCGGGTATTCAGGACCTCCACCGCTCGGCAACCTCCTACGGCGCTGACGGCACGGATCTTCTTCCGATCCTCGAAGGCGCCGAGATGGTTCCGCCAATCGGCCGCCGTGACCCCGATGGTGTTCCGGATTCCGGCGATGAGCAGCTCTTCACCCCCTTCGGTGAAGAAGTGACTGTCGTGGCTGGCGGTGCAACCGGTGTTCCGGGTCAGTCGTTCACCATCACCCTGACCAACTACACCCGCGCCAACTGCATCGACTTCATGTCGAGCTATGTTGACCGCACACTGGAACAGTCGGGCCTTCTCGGCGCCCAGTCGAACGGTACAGCATTCGCGATCCCGGCCACTGTGGCTTCGATCAACGGCACCTGTGCTGCTGGCGATCTCGCCCTCGAGTTCCGTTAATGCGGACGCGGGTCACAGAAGCGATCCGCAACAACAAAGGTCGTAACCCTCGTGGTTACGGCCTACCTTCACTTGTTGTTATTCTGTTCTTTGTTTCCATCCTGATCCAGGCCGTGATCGGTCAGATGGTGCGGGAAACGACCGAAGCGAAGGCCGAAGCTGCTTTCAGCATCACCAAGGAAAACCTCGACACATTCAAGATTACAAGCGACCTGCCGAATGCTGCGGATATGCCGCACCTGTCTGCAGGCAGCCGATATGTGTCTGTCTCCCGGACCGGTGGTCTGGTCAATGTTCAGTTCGACGATCCTGATGAACGGGCCTCGCGCCTCTTTGATCAGAAGCTCCGCGGATATGTGAACATCGAGAACTCACAAAACATCGGCACGCTGGCCGCCTCTGAAATCCGCCGTGAATATCCCGAGCGCACGCTGCGCTCCGGCGACCGGATGGCTACGAACCTCACCAGCGACACAATCGACAACACCAATACGCTGCGCACCGGTACGGGTGATGCGCAATTTGGCGATACCAATCGCTTCATCGGCATTGATACGACTTTGATCGAAACGGACAGGTTCGAGGTGGTGCGGTTGCGCACAGATAAGACCGTCGTGGAGAACGACACGGTGGCTGATCAAGTCATCGCAAATGAATCTGTCGTTTCTGATGTTGTTGTCGTCTCCGGTACATCAGGCCATGGCGCATATGGAAATGGTGACCTCTTGGTCAATCATTTGCCCTATGGCACTGCGATCCCTGTATCTCAGCGCACCTCCCGGATCGATAATATCGCTTTGTCCGGCCAGCTGGCCTCTGGCAATGGTCTTGATGGCTTTGATGGCGCAGGCATGTCGATTACATTCGACCAGCTCAATGCCAGTGGCATCCGTGTCGCGGACCTTTACGAGAATGTCTACATCGCTCCGGGACCCGGTCAGCCGGATACCCCTACCGATCCGGATGAACCTGGTGGTGATACTGGCGGTGATGATACCGGCGATGGCGATGGTGGCGGCTCATCGCCTGGAACGGGTGACACTGGCGGCTCCGATGGGGGTGGCGATACGGTGCCTGAGTTCCTCACACCTGAGGAGATCTATGAGCTCTGCATGGAGTCAAATGGCACCAACTTCGAATGTGAAGTAATTTCTGGCGGGTTCGATCCCGACACAGGTTCAGGTCTGCCGCCTTACTACCAATGCATCGATCAAGGTGGCTCGCCACTCTTTTGTGAATACATCACATCCGGTGATACGGACAATGATACGATCTACGATGAATGCGTGGAGTCTGGGCGTGACCCCGTCTATTGCACGTTGCTCGATCGGTATGAGCCGGAGCCCTATGTCCCGGAAAAACCGGTGGACGATGGTCATTACACTGCTGGTGAGACCTGTGTACGCAATGGCAATCAGGACTTCATATGTGGGTTGTTGAGCCGCGGTTATGATGGGACCGCTGAAACCTGCGCCAATGATGCCTTTGCAGGCAGCGATGGCAACCCCAATTGGTTTTTCGATCTTCAGGCATGCAAGTTCGTCGTATTTGATGGTGGCGGTGCATATGACACCTATGAACCTCATGAGTTTAATGGTGAAACACCGCACAGCATGTGCCTCTTGCAAGGGGGATCGGAATACACTTGTGCGCCACTGATCGAATTTCCGGTCATGCAAACAGATTGGAACACGCCCGCCTCTGCCTATGACACCTGCCTTGCCTATGGGGAAGACCCGGCCATTTGCGGCATTCTCTCCAATGGATTTGCGTCCTCGCGCGGACCAGAAGTGGATATGATTGAGTGCTATGCGCAACTGTCTCAGTTTGACCAGGGCGCTCAATACTGCCGCTTTATTATCGAGCAGAATGTTCCAGGTTATGATCCGGGAACCGTGGGTTCTGCCTATGAACAATGCAGGGCAGATGGTGGCGGATATCTCTGCGCACCACTGCTGCCACGGCTTTACTACGATAGCCTGCAAGACTGCCAAGCGGATGGCTATGGGGCCGGGTCGTGCATCTACGGCGGCTTGGTTAGACAACAATAATGGGGAATTCAGGTATGAAACGGCTGGTCCGAAAACTGGAAAAGCTTATCGGTGAAACCAAAATGCAGAAGCTGCCACGCCGCGCGCGTGGGGGTTTCTCATTGGCGGAAATGACGCTTGTTCTCATCGTCTCTGCCTTCATCCTACAGACTGGTATCGAGGTTGCGACCTCGCACACCAAACGTCAGATCACGCAGCGAACAGCAGCAAACATGAGCCGGATGGCTGATGACGTCCAAACCTATATGGATCGCAACTATTTCACCATTCTGGCGGACCTGAATGCGGCACCTGACAATGTGATCGAGCGGGATTGGAGCGACCTGATCTCCGCCAACCTGATCTCGATGAACGACATCCCCGTGTCTCCGGATGGTGGCGATCTTAGGCTGTTCTTCACCCTTCGGGGTGACACGGTCTATTCGGTCATCATGTCCTTTGATGGGGCAGCATCTACCTATGCGCCAAAACCTGATCCCAACACCAAGTTTGCGGGCCGCATTCAACGCAATGCCCCGAACAGCCTGAATGGTTGGGATTTTACACTCGATGTGCCCGAGATTGCTGCCCTCACCGGGGAAGACCTCAACGGCAACATCGGCGTGATGCGCTATATTTCGATGGATGCGAACGTTGACCCTTATCTGCACCGGATTGCCATCCCAGGCCGGCCGGACCTTAATCAGATGGAGGCCAACCTGGATATGGGGGGGTTCGATATCAACAATGCCCGCAATATCGACACGCAGAATTTCAATGTCGCAGACGAACTCGCAGTCAACGGAAGATTGACGGCAAATGGTATTACGTCCACTGGATCTGCCGTGGTGTCGGAAGTGGATACGGATGAGCTGGACAGCGATGAAATCGCGACACGAAACCTGACAGCGAGCGGGACAGTTCAAGCAGTAAATACTGTCTCTCGGACCTTTGCGACGGGCAGCTTCACAGGGCAGGACGCCTCTTTTAACCAGCTTTCCACAGATGTTCTCTCGGGGGGATCTATCTTTCTGACCACAGGCAATTATGTTGAGATCAATGCCAGAAGGATCAACGCAGAACAGGTCATTGCAGACCGCATTTTCGTCGGGGACAACTAATGAAAAACCTTATCACGTCCATTTTCGCACTCAGCTTGAGCGCGGGGGTAGCCCTTGCTCAGGATGACATTTCACGTCAACTTCCTGAAGGTGCAATGAAGCCCACCAATCTCAATGCTCTGGGCTCACAGATGAAGGATCGTGTATCCGACATCGTCCGGGGTGAAGATGAAGAGCAGACCGAAAACGGCTCCTCGAGCGAGGGCCTCAGCCTCTTTGCAGGCGACGAAGGGGAGTCTGTCCATATCCTCGAGATCAAAAAGATCGCAAAGGAACTGGATACACAGCGCGCTTTGATGCTGCAGATTGCAAACCTGCAGAAGGATCTGATCAGCTTTGCGCAGGACGACCCCACCGCGGCCTATAAATCGCGCCTTCCGACATCGGTTTGCGAATATGCAATCGAAAGCCGGTTTTGCAACTCGATGACCAACTCCTTCCAGCAACGCACAATCGTTCTGCAAGAAGACTGATCCATGTCGATCACAGCAGGTTCGGGCCTACACGATGTCCTCACTATGGGTATCGTGGTATCAGCCCTACGTCTTATTTGGGTCGATTACCGGCGTCTCGAGATCGAGCTTGAGACACTTGCCGCAATGGCCGGGCTTGCATTGCTTCAGTCAGTGCTCTTTGTCGACCTGTTCGAAACGGGCATACGGCTTTTCTCAGGCTTCGCCTTCTGGGGCATTTTGGTCTTCTCCAGCATGCGTGTTGCAGGTCTCGCGCGTTTCGGCGCGGGTGATCCTCCCCTGATCGGGGTGATTGCCTTTATGATCGCGCCCTATGTGCTGCACTGGGCAATCCTGGCGGCCGTGATGATGCTCATGACCTGTGCGTGGTACTCCATGCGCCGCGGCAAACGGCTCTTCAAATCCATGTACCCCGCAGCACCGCCCCTGCTGGTCTCTGGGGTTCTTGTCTACCTCACAGCCTGGGCCTGACAAGGCAGAGGCCCCAAAGGGCATCAAAGGCACGCTGTGACCGGCTGGTGGTGCCCGCGTCGCCTTGACCATGCCACAAATTCATTTGCAGGATGTTGTATGGGTTTCGAATATTGCGGCCCCCTGACTTAGTGCATTTGAAACGGATGATTGATGTCTTTATTTCGAGCTGGCCTTCTGGCCACGTCCTTGGTGATCGTAGCATGTCGCGCCATGGCAGGCTTTTCTGATCCTATGACCTTCTACTCTGCGACAAACGGGGGGAATTGCGCGAACTGCGGGTGGATCGTGGGGGAGGGAGCCATAGGCCCCGATACCCATGAGGACTTCATGGCGTTCTTGTCGCGCGAAGAGCTTCAGGACGCCCGGGGTCTTCGGGTCCACTTGAACTCCCCTGGCGGGGACCTGATCGGAGGTCTGCGACTGGGCATGGCCTTCCGACTGCAACAGGTTAACACAGCGGTTTCTGCCGCCGAGGTGACTGATGTCTATGACAGTGGCATACACCTTGTGGGAACATCGACCCAGTCAGAATGCAGCTCCGCCTGTGTTTTTGCCTTTGCTGGCGGCGTCAATCGCTACGCCTCTGAGAATACCCCTGGCTCGGATGTAGGTTTCCAATCCCTGGGTCGGCTGGGTGTCCATCAATTCTATGAACCCAGCACGCTCACTGATCCCTCTGCTGTAACACTGAGTGCAGATGACAGAATTGCGGACCAGAGGATCGTCGCGATACTGCTCGGCTACCTCTCCGAGATGGGCGTCTCAGCAGAACTCCTTCAGTTGGCCGCGGCGACGGATCCCCGGGACATCCATTACCTAACGGAGGCAGAGCTGAGACGTGTCGCCATCGACACCGGTTCTGAACAGGACGTAGCCTTGACCGGATACAAGAACGGCGTGGCCGTCACAGAAATAACCTTCACCCGAGGGGAGGGTGACTACCGCTTGGAGCTGTTTTGCAGCGAGGCTGAGCTGCATATGGTTGCATCGCTTGAATGGCCCGGCCGTTATGATGTTGATGCACATCAGCGGTGGCACCTGTTGGAGGCGGTCTCTCTAAGAGAGGGTGCAGCCGTGAAGCTCATTTCAGAAAGCTTCGAGCAGCGCAGTGACGGCGGCACGTCCGGGCGCTTTCGGTTTCGCTTTGTGGGTCCGATCGAGGACCTCGTGCATCGGGACCAGTTCTACTTTGAGGACTGGTCGAGCCGCCATGCCAACGATATTGCGTCTTCCCTCAGCTTCATCCTGCCGGAAGACTTTGACGGGATCCACGTCTTGCCAAGAACCTGTATGTGAAGGACAGAAAAAAGGCCCCGAGACACTCGGAGCCTTGTGGTGCCATACAGAGAAGGTAGAAGCCTTACTCGACGCGCACCTGGCGTGTCTCAAGGCGCTCCGGGCCAATCTCCATGCCGGTCTGCTGATTGTCGAGAACGCGGAAGATATGGTTCGGGGTCACCCGTGTTTCCGACAGGCGGCTAAGAACCCGTGACAGCTCGAGATCGGTAAAGGCTGAAGTCCCGCCCACACCAGCATTGCCACTAAGTTTGACAGCACCCACGAAGTTGCTGCGGACGATCGCGATCGGATCTGTGTCAGGCAGGTAGGCGTCGTCCACTGTGTCGCGCTCGATGTCATATGGCATGTAGAGCACAAACTGGTTGGTCCCTTCGAGAAGCTGACCGGGGAAGCGTTCCGCCATCTTCAGGAAAGCCGCGCGCGACAGATAGTCGTCCCACTCAGTGGTGTTCAGATCATAAAAGCGGTATGCGTAGGGCCGCTGATCCGTCGGCTTTGGAAAGGCGATCTTAGCAAGCTCGGGTGCGCCTACGCAGCCTTCCTGGCGCAATGTCCACTCCGGTGGTGCCGGCCAAGGCTCATTAAGATCTTCTTTGCACTGCTCGAGCACTTTGGTGTAGTTCGGCTTGATCTTCTCGACGACAAACTGAACCTCGGTCGTGGCCTTTTCAAAGGGCTTGGCGATAAAAATCCAGGCGCCGATCGGAATCGCTGCCAGCACGAGTACCATCAGAAGAACGATGATGATCGTGCCGATGCTGGAACTGCTGGTCAGTTGGGGCAGGGACTTCTTGTCCACCTCCGTGGCGATCTCATAGGCGCTGTGCTTGTCACTGCTGATCTCGACAGTGCCGAGGGGGAAGTAGACCTTGTCGATATTGGAATCCGCCGTAGCGCGACCGATTGCCAGGATCCAATCGTTGGAAGATTCATAGATCGTCTCGGAGAGCGGGGCAATCTGTCCAGCCGAGTAGATAATCGAGCCAAAGATCTCGCCTTCGTCGTCATGGTAGAAGACCGTATAGGCGGCCATCTTATCTTCGGTGTCGATCATCGCATCTACAACAGCCGGGGCCGGCACATGCTTCTTGGTCACAGCTTTGCTGTCGTAATAACCAACGGTGTCGCTGAACTTTGTTTTCAGACGCGCAGAGTCTTTCGCATCATCCCAACGCGCGCCAAACGCACATTCGATGCCGGCGATGGTCCCGGTATAATTCATGTATCCCTCCAGGAATGTAAATGGCTCCCGAGATCGGGAATTCCTGCCAAAACTATCACCGAGCGCATTTGCGAATAAACAGACAATGAGGATCGCTCGATCAAAACATGTGGAAAATAGCACGCCATAAGGGTGGGCTTCATCATCCGCCGGGCGCTCGATGATAGACGGTTGTCCACATAAAACACCTGAAGCTCTGCATTCTGAGTAATGAAAAACTGAAAGACTTCATCTAGTGTAGCTTGAGAAAAACAACGTCACACGACTTCTTGGAAGGCACGACCAACATGAAGAACAAACCCTTTTCAAAATTCGCAGCGGGCCTTCTGGCGCTTGCAGCCGGCATGACAGGTCTGAGCGCGACCTCGGCGATGGCAGGGGAGGGTGGCAACATGGGGGCCTACTCCAATGTCACTGCCTGTGAAGCCTACACAGTGAAATCCGGCGACACTTTGGGTTCGATCGCAAAGCGCGCCCACGGCACCAGCGGTGCTGCTGCAGCCATTTTCGATCTGAACCGCGATGTGATGTCGAGCCCCGACAGGATTGTACCAGGAATGATCCTCGACCTACCCTGCGGGCTGATCACCAAAGATCTCGCTGACAAACCTGTGGCCATCGCAGGATGGAAAGCCCTCCCGGGTGAATTCCTCGTGCCTGTGCTGGTGCGCTGGGGTGAAAAGGCTGGGTATGACGTGATCGTCAACCACAACTCTGATTGGCGCTTTGGCGTGGGTTATTCTCACGACGGCGCATTCCGTGGCGCGGTTGATGAGGTCATCGCGGGCTTCTCCACTGCGGCTGTCCCCCCGGTGGTCGTGTTTTACACCAACAACGTTATGACAATCGGAGTCCACTGATGAAAACCTTTAAGAAAACATTGTTCCTCGGCCTGGCGTCCTCGCTCGCCCTGGCCGCCTGCGCCGACAGGGAGGTTGGCTTCGAGAGTGGCACCAATGATGCGATTACAGCTCAGACCGAAGCGCTGGGCGCGAAAGGCGAAGTGATGCGCCGCGGCGGCGCCGTTGACGCGGGCCGTTCTTTCCTTGGGCGGAACTTGGATGGCACCCCCAACCAGTATGCCGAAGATCACGGCGTGCCTTTCCCCGCCGCTTTCGAGCGCGCCGACGCGCTTGAGATCGTCACACCCGAACCTGCAAGCGTAAAGCAGATTGAACTTCTGCTGCAGGAGCTGACAGGTCTGAACGTCGTCATCCGGACCCGCTACCAGTCCGGCGATGAGCAACTGGATATTCCGATCAACAGCAAGGTCCGCATCAATCACAAAGGCCCGCTCTCCGAGCTCGTGCGCACCATCGCCTCGCGCTATGATCTGGTTTGGTCCTTCGATGGTGAGACCATCACCTTCGACCGTATGGCGACGCGAACCTATGATCTGCCACTGCCGTCGTCGAAAGGCGCTCTCTCGACCTCCCTTGGTGGCGTAAACGTCGCGGGCAACTCCGTGTCTTCCACAAAGAATGTCTCCATGGATCCCTGGGAAGAGCTGAAAGCAGCTCTTGAAGCCGTTCTGGATGACTCAGCCACAGTCACGACATCAGCTAACAGTGGTCAGGTTACCGTCTTCGCCTCGGCCTCGGGTCAGGCGGAAGCCGCAAAGGTCATCAAGGGCTTTGACGACCTCTTCTCCAAGCGTATCGGTCTTGAGATTGCGACCTTCTATGTCGACACCTCCAAGAGCGCGGAGCTGAATGCTGATCTTGGCGTTTCGGTTAATTCGGGTCGCCTGTCGGCAGATCTGGGTCAGAGCCTGGCCTCCGCGATGCAGGGCGGTATCGGCGTGATTTCTGGTTCGGATGTTTCGGCATCCTTCAATCTGCGCAATCTGTCGGGCAACCAGGCCGTGGCAGATTACCAGATGTCGAACACCGTGGCGCAGAATGGGGTTGTTGCACCGGTCGTGCTGACCAACTCGAAAGCCTACGTCTCAAAGATCTCACTGGAATCCGAAGATTCAGCGCCCTCGATCGAAACCGACGACATCAACTCGGGTATCGCCATCTACGCGCTGCCGCGTCTGATGAAGAACGGCAAGATCCACCTGTCTGTCTGGGTCACCCAATCCGAGCTGAACTCGCTGGAAACCTTCGACACTGGGCAGGGCTTCGTGCAGCTGCCTGATGCAGATCAGCGCGCGGTCGAATATACCCTGACCATGTCGCCGGGCGAGACACTCGTCATGGGTGGTTATGAGCAGGAACGCGCCTCGTCCAGCAGCAAAAAGGGTGTCGGCATCCTGGGCTCCATGGGCGTGCGTGACAGTCGCGATGGCGATACGACCCGGACCCGCATGGTTTTGATGGTGCGTCCGTCCATCATCGGGAACTGATACCGGTAAGCCCCCCTTGCCAGTGTCAGGAGCAAAGGCGGCCCTTCCCCGGGGTCGCCTTTGTGATTTTTATCACTGCGAGAAAAGTGGCGAAACCATGGATCTTTTGTGACCTTAACCGCGAAAAACGAAACAATGCGGCATAGCTGCTTGGAAAGATGCCAAGGAGACGACAATGTTTGAAAGCAACGGACGCATTCACATCCATTTTTCAGTGCCATTTTACGCAGGGGATCAGCTGATCAGGTCTCTTCGAGAGATTGCGCCGAATTTGCGAAAAACGAATATCTCGATCCCTGATCCCAAGGTCTATCGCGAGATTTTCTCAAGGAAGGTCCGTGGCGCCGAAGGCGGGGCTTTCATGCCGCTCGAGGTCGATCGCATGTCAGAGGCTCTCGATGAGCAAGCTGAACTGCTGATCCTCTCCTTCAATGATTTCCTTGCCTCACCTTCCGATGTCTTCTCTGGCGGTGTGATCTATGGTGAAGCGCAAAGGCGTATTGCCTATCTGCGTGAGCTCTTTCCCAATCGGGAAATGTCGCTCTTCTTCAGTGCGGCAAACCCCGGTGCAGTCATGGCGGCAATGCTCAACTCAGGTGCCTTGGATGCCGCGCGCGCCGAAGAGCTTTCCAAGAGGCGTCCCCTTTGGTCTGAGCTCGTAGAGCGACTGGAGGAGCACCATCCCGACCTTCCGGTCGTCTTGTGGTCCAATGAGGACACACCCGTTACTTGGCCTGCAGTGCTGCGTGAGGTCCTGGATAAACCCGATGGCACCGCGGTTCCTGGGGGATTGCATATGGCGGGGGCAGTCCTCGATGGCCGCGCGCGCGAGGCGCTTGGGGTCAGGATCAGGAAGATCCTTCCCAGATCAGAGTACGCCATGATGTGCCTCCTGTCCGACTACCTTATCGAGAATGTCGATTATGGTAGAACGGAGTTTGAAGTGGATCATTCCGGATGGACCCAAGCGGTCATCGACGACTTCAATCTGATCTATGAGCAGGATCTGGATTCATGCCTCGATTTCGATCATGCCCATGTGATCACCCTGGAGACCATGCTGGAAGACCGTGAGGAGCAGCAGGTAGCGTAAAAGGATTGACCGGCAGTCGCCGGTCAGTTCGTATCACGCAAGCCTACTTGGACAGATCAATGACCTCATTTCCTTCTAAGGCAATCATCGTGGCCGTTACGTTGATTGACCCAGATTTGTTCGTAACCATAGGCAAAAGCTTGTCATACATCTCGCCTCCCAGGAACTGGTTGTCCTTAAAGACATAGAAGATGTTCGCAGATGATGTCTGACCAGGTTTGATCTGTTCGTCGATATCCCCCTCATGGGATGCAATCTCCTCCCCAAAGGCATTCAAAAACACGGCTTTGAACTTCAATCCTGCGATCCGCTTTTCGCCAACATTCTTGAAAACGGGCATAAAGCGCACGGACTTTTGTTTGTATTCGCTCACGTGGTGGGTAAAGAAGCTCTCTTTGAACTCCACATAAGCATCGCCCCTCGGGGCTTCAGCTTCCACAAATGCGTAGGTCCCATCTTCTTTCAGTTCTACAGATCGGCCGTCCTGAAGCTGCACGACCTCGGCCAAGGCCGGAAGCGCTAAAGCAGACAATGCGATGGCAAGGGAGTGGGTAAATTTCATAACGTCTCCGAGAAAATAACTGATCAAGATGCCATGAACTCGATATCAACCGAGGCGGGAAATCAATCATGCGAAACGAAAAAGGCCCCCGAAGGGGCCTTCATGTCACACGCGGGTAGCTGAGATCTTAACATCTTCCACCCACTGAAGAGAGGTGGATTTCCGACGCATGCAATGGGACATTGAGCCCCTTGCCTGCGCAGGGAGTTGACGCTTCTACGGGCGCTATTGCGATCCCCTCCACGTCCAGCAACGGTGTGTTCCACCGCCGTTTTCCCGCCGCCTCGCCCCGGAGGGCGCGGTCGCGGATCACCTTTGCCGCATTGGTATCGGCATTGTCCGCCGCGCCGCAGGCGATGCAGACGAAGACCGCTTGGCTCTTGCGGTTTTCCTTGTCTACATGCCCGCAAGCGGCGCATTCCTGGCTCGAGTATGCGGCAGGAACCTTGACCAGCACGCCGCCGGTCTCCTCCAGCTTGTACCCAAGCATCGTCTCGAACTGGTGCCAACCTACGTTCAGGATGGCCCGGTTGAGGCCGCGCTTCTGTGCCACATTCCGACCTGGCTCTGCCAGTGTGCCACGGGCGCTTGCGACCATGTTCTTTGTTCGAAGATCCTCAATCGCAATCAAGCCATAGTCCCGCACCAAGGAGCGGGAGGTAACATGTGCCAAATGCTTGCGCGCTTTGGCGTTGCTCGACTTCAGTCGCGCGACCCGGGCCCGGGCTTTCGCGTAACGTCGCGAACCCCGTCGCTTGCGCGACATTTTGCGCTGCGCACGGCGCAGAGCTGTCTCGCGCGCTGCCATGGTCGCTGGCAGCGATACCTGAGTGCCGTCCGACATCGCAAAGGGCATTGCGACACCGCGGTCGACACCGACAGCACCCGTAGGGATATCGTCTTCGGGAATGTCCCAGCGATGCGAGATCGAGACCTCCCAGCCGCCACCGGCGCCGCGGCGCAGGGTGGCGTTGCGGATATCGACTGCGCCCCTTTCACCGCGGCGCAAGGGCCGGGTGTCGCGGTAACGGATCCATCCGATCTTGGGGATCCTGACCTCGGACCATTTTGCATTGAGCTGCCGCACCGAGATCTCGCGGCCCGCCTGTCGAAAGGCGTCGTTTACACCTTTTCGCCGCGGCATCGGGTAAGAAGCGCGGCCTTCGAAGAAATTCGCAAAAGCGCGATCGAGATCCATCAACGCCTGGTTCTGTGCGGTCTGGCTGACGGCACCGACCCAGTCATAGGCAGCGCGCAGTTCGCTGAGCTCGCGCGAAGACCCCTTGGCGCCAAAGCTGCGGCGGGCGCCGCCTGCATATCGCTTGCCGCTCCAGATCCGCCGCTGCTCGAGGGCGAGATTGTAAACGAGACGCACCACACCGGCCGTCTGCGCCAGGAGTATTTTCTGCTCTGGCGTCGGGCGCAGGGTATAGACATGGGCTCTGATCACTTCCATATATCAAAGGTAAGGTTTGGTCTGAGGAAGCGCAAGATGGAATATCGTACGGGAAGACATGTAGTTACATCACTGCATGTGCATTTGGTCTTTGTAACAAAGTACCGCCACGGAATGCTCGACGATGATGCATTGGCGCGCTTGTGCGGCACCTTCACTTCCGTCGCCGAAGGTTTCGGCGCGGTGTTGGTGGAATGCGATGGCGAGAAAGACCATGTCCACCTTCTGGTGGAATACCCCCCGACCGTGGCGCTGTCGCGCCTCATCAACTCCATGAAAGGGGTCGGGTCCCGGATCCTTTTGAGGGATCGGCCTGACCTGAAGGCCCATGCCGCCAAGGGTTTGTGGTCCCCGTCCTATTTCGCAGCCAGCTGCGGGGGCGCTCCGATCGAGATCGTGCGGAATTATGTGGCCAATCAAAGATCAGCCCCATGACAAATCGCCCCTATCCCTCCCCGCCGTGAACAGACGGGGCTTCCCGGGGGATTGGGTGAGATCAGACGCAGGCGCCATCCTGGTAGGGTTTCATCATGATCTCGATGCGGTCGTTGTACTGATTGCGACGCTCGGTGATCGGGGCGGCCACATGATCATCAGCAGACTTGCCAATCACGCCGATGCGGCATTCGTCGATCCCGCGCGACATCAGAACCGACTTCACCGCCACGGCGCGGCGCTCGGAAAGGATCTGATCTGCGTAGTCGGATTTGGAGCCCTGGACGTGGCCAGCGATGGCGATGCGGGTATGCGGGAATTCGATCATCGAGGCGGCAACACGCGCCACGGCATCGATGCCACTGTCGCTGAGGTTCGCAGTACGGGCATCAAAGGCGCCAGCGCCGGGGATGGTGACCAGGAGGCTGTCCTGCATGTCCAGGATGTAGGAGCGCTCTTCGCCCAAATGGCTACGCAGATAGGCGATGTTGCCGGTCACTTCCGATCGCAGATCGCGCACGCGTTTGCGACCATGGGCTTCAGCCATCATTTGCGATCCTGTGGGCTCTGCCACATAGGGGTGATTTGCCGGTTCGGGGAAGACCGTACGGGCCGTCAGGTCGGCGTTGTCGCATGCCGCAAGAACGGCCGGCGCCACGGCCATCAGAAGAAGGGTGCGCATATTCAGTTTCATCGGGGTCCTCGCGTTGCGAATTTCTTTGTCATATTAGGTTTACGGCTTGGCGCGCAGCTTCTCAAAACAAAAGGCCGGACTATCCACAGTTTTGTTATTGTTCGGGGCGGGGCTCTGGTCGCAGACCGCTGCGCGGCGCCTGCCGGCTCGGACCATCCATATCAGCCGCCCGACGCACCCGTGCCAAGCGCCGCGGAGCAGTGCCATTCTGGTAGACATGACCCGAGACATTAAACCCTGCCTGTGTGGGGGTGGCGTCAGCCACTTTAAGCACATCTCGTACTGAGCGCGCGCGCAGGATGGCTTCCATGACTTCAGGAGAGGTGCGTGCTGAATTGATCCCGGTCTCGACATAGCGCGACTTACCGCGGTTCTTGCCGGAAAGGAGGGGCAGGGCGGCCCAGGTATGCGCCAGACAGTCGCCCACTTCGCGCACATCCAGCGTGCGGTCATAGAAGCCGCAGCGGGCCATCTCCAAACGTGCCAGATGGTCTTGCATGCGTTTGTCGAAGAGCTGATTGGTATCCATGTCATGCAGCTTCACGAGATAATCGAGCGTTTTGTAGATGAACTGATACCGGCCCATGGCAGAAGACTTGGCGCCCTTTTGGCGCAGCATCATCTGGAACTCCAAGACCTCTTGGATCGTCATCTGGGAAACCGGCCGTACGGGGCGCAGGTTGGTGAAGCCGGTGATGTCATTGTACCCCTGAGGGCCCTCAAGATAGCCCAAGAGTTCCAGGAAAGGACGATCAAGGTATCTGTAGGTCACGCCAGGCTGAGCATCGGCCTGAGCGGGAAGCGCGGTGAAAAGCACCGCTGCCGACAGAAGAGCAGAAATATATTTACGCATCGGGTCATCTATGGATTGTGGCAGTTCCCGGAAGTCTACTGGACCGAAGAGCTTCTCACAAACAGTTGTCCACGACTTTTCGCAGGACGGCGCCAGCCTCAGTAATCGAATTCATTCGCGGGTTCATAAAGCGCCTGATATGCATCCGCGAGGATCTCGCTCACCGAGTCACCCAGGAATTCGAAGAACCCCGGTTTGTCCAATGTGCGCGCGCGGGCATCCGGCTCAATGAAGCGGATCATTTCACGCCGGAACGTCTCTGAGGTCGCGATGGTGCGAACCTCGTCGCGCATCTCGGCGAGGGACGTCTCGAAATCCTCGGATTGGTAATCCCGGATCTTGTCTGCGATCAGACTGGGGTCCATAACCGCCTTGCTGCGCTTGAGAAACTGGAGGTCCCAGATATCGCGGTATCGGATGTAATGCCGACATGCAGAAAGGGATACGACCTTGTCCGCCATGATCTCATGTTTGGTCTCGCTCGGCACCAGCAGATCCTGGTAGCTCGCAGGCAAGAAGGAATAGTTGCGGTTCAGCGCGCGTAGGGTGTTGGTGCGGGCAGGCACATTCGCCACCTCGAGCTTTATCTTCTGCCGCGGGAGATCCGCCCGGCCTGCATTGGTGGTGACCGAGACCTGCCAGCGGTCGGTTTTCAAACCCCAGTAGGTTTTCTCTTCGCTCATCTGCTTTGGGTTTTTGACGTCAACTTCGAGGCCATAGCGCGCACCGATGTGGTCCATGACACATTCCCGTATTTTCATCAGCCGCTCTTGGCTGAAGTCAAAGCCCCCGACAAAATCAAGGTCCTCAGAGAACCGAGGTGACTCGTAGCACAGGCGCAGACAGGTACCGCCCTGGAAGGTCAAATCCCCAAGGAGGTTCTCCCGATCCAGTGCGAAGAGGATGTCATAGTGCAAGATCTCTTTTTCGATGACGGGGCGCAGGCCCTCTGCGCCCGGGGTGATCGCGAGATCAACGAGCTTAGCAAAATTCTGCATCGGTATCCTCCAGTGATTTCGCACGCCTGATTTCCTCTTCGACCTCATCCATCTGAACCAGGTGCAGATTGCGACCGGTCCGCTTGAGATCGATGAGGGCACGCTCGCATGTGGCGATCGGCAGGGGGCGCCCGTTGTCGATCAGATCCATGGCAAAGTCCGCGGGGTCCCGTATGGTATGGGTGAACTCGATCGTGCCGTAAGGGGTTTTGAATTCACCGCGCCGGCCGGTGGTCATAAAGGTGATGTGACCGGTTGGGACCTGAGAGATTGCGCCGTATTCTGAGAGCGCACTCTCCAGCGAGAGATAGGTATAGGTGCCGCGGCGCAGTGCTCGAGCGACTTCATAAACCAGATGCGTCCGTGGATGGACTGAATTGGCGTAGACGTAGGTGCCCTTCGCCGGCCGCTCGATCTCACCTGCTACCAAAAGACGCTTCACACCCTCAGCGATTGCTCGGTCATTGTCTTCAGGGAAGAATTTGCGCAGGTCGTCGGCAGTGAACACGCGACGCTTGGCCTGGTCCATCTCTTTAAAAATGCTTAGGGCTTCTTTCATCCGCATGATCTGCGTTCTCCGACAGGTTTGGTCCTGCCAAGATACTCAAGTCATACGAAAAGCAGAAAAGGCGATCGCAAAGCGCGTCCGCCTTTCAGATCATGCTTCTGGTGGTCTGCCCTGAGATGTATCGTGCATGCCGTTGAATTCAGCCAGACAGACGATCCTGTCGCCCACCCGGGCTTCACCCTGGAATGTCCAGATGCGGGCACCAGGACCGCCCCGCAGCGTCTGCATGTGCAGCTCGAGACGGTCGCCGCCATAGACAGGATGCTTGAGCCTGACTTTGTCGATCGTCATCAAGGCCACACGGCCGGCAGGACCACCGGCGCCAAGCGCGCGCATGCCAAGTCCTGCGACAAGGCCGGCGGTTTGACCCATGGCTTCAATAATCAAGACGCCCGGGAAGACCGGATCTTCCGGGAAGTGACCCGCCAGAATTGGATCATCCTTCGAAACATTCTTGATCCCCACGCCAGACTTATAGCTATCGATGTTGATCACCTCATCGATCATCAGGAAGGGCGAGCGATGGGGGATGGTCTCTTTGATCAATGCTAAGTCCGCATGGGTCGGCATTTCTTGCATCAAAATAGGTCCTCATTTCCGATGAAAGCGGAGATATCCGTTTGCTCAAGATTAGCGATGGCCGCTTTAAACTTGCGCGGCCCGACGCTGTAGGGCGTGCCCACAACAGGAGCGACCGTCCGCGCTACGGCGGCAATGCAGGCTTCGCGCTCCGCCGCAGCGATATTTTTCGCAACGACATGCTGCTTCTCCAAGAGAGCTTTGCGGGTTTCAGGCATGAAGTCACGGATCTCACGTTCAAGGGCCGCTGCCAAAGCCGCATTGGACACCATGAAGTTTTCGACATCCTCCGCGTCCATCTCGGTGAACACGCCTTCGATAGGCCCCTGTCCCCTGATTTGTCGCTTGGCTGCTGCCACGGCAGCAAGAGCCTTCGCCCGCGCCACCTTCAGAGCGCTGACTCCCGCGGCCGCGACAACTGTCATCGGGCGGGCTTCTGACTTCAACGCCGGGTGATCAGGGTAATTGAGCGCGGCCCATTCAACGGCACCGCGGGAGACGGCCACTTCGACAGCGTCTTCCAGATCGGCCGTCAAACCTTCGATCTTGTCCATCAGATCTTCGATCAAGAGCTGATCTGCGGTTTTCTCTTCCACGGAAGCTTCGGCGAGGGAGGCATCTTGCATTCAGGTTGTCCTTATCGTCTGAGGCATTCTTTTACATGAAGTATGAGATATCCCAAATATTACAATAAAGATTTTCGCATCACAGGAAGGGATCGTCGTGCTCCGGAGAGGACTCCTCGGGCTCATCGATGGCTTCGCGCAGGATGATGGCAAGGTCCTCAGGCGAGGGCAGCCCTTCCAGACGCACCACATCCGGTGCCGTGCGGCGCATCAGGCGGACTGAGAAGTCCTCAAGCGTTTTGGCCAGAAGCATGGCCTCAGGGCGTGCCGAGTCCCCGAGAATGGTTCGTGAAGCGATGACGCCTTTCTCCCTGTAAAAGCGCATATTCTCCTGGTCCAGGCCCTTGCCGCTTTCAAACTTCTCGTCGTGGGCGCGCTGCAGCATGATGGTCGGCACGCTGTTCTTAAGCACATGAGTTTCACCGCGGTTGCCGACGGGCTTCGTGGGATCCGTATGAAGATCCATGACGCTCAGCTCGATCTGAACATTGGCCGCTTCTTTGTGGGCCCGGTTGTAGAGTTTAACCTCAACAGCAACGGCCGGCTCCCAGTCCGTGGCGTAGTAACGCTGTGCGGCCTTCTCTACATCCTCCATGACCTCTTTACGCAGCTCGGCGAGATCCGTGCCCTCCCAGCGAAGACCCTTCAGACAATTGTGGTCTCCCTTGGCACTGAAGTGGATGCCCTCACTGTTGGAGTGCATGGAGACTGTGATGTCATCATGGCCATCGGGCAGGTTTACCCGCCAGCTGTCGATCTTCTTGCCGTCACTGGTGCGTGTATGGGAGGGCTTCAGTTCAGAAATGCGACCGTTAGACATATGAGCGTTCCATTTGCTTGCAGGCATCATGCAACGTTTTTCGGGTGTTGAGGATGCCGCGACAAATCTGCGTATGAATGTAGAGCAGCGTTGCGGGAAGCTGCGCGGCGCCCTGTTTGAAACGATCATGCAGCCCTTCGAGATAGGACGAGCAGCCCATGGCAAAGATCTCGGGCGCCACGCCATTCAGATCCCGCGCTTCCTTGCGCAGCAGGTCCGTGTTTTCGAGACTGACTTTCGGATCGATGAAATCGGCCAGATCCAGAAGGACCATCTCTGGATGTTCCGTCAGGCGATGATCAATCGTGGAGGCGATATACCTCTTGGCCTCGAGGAAGTCCGGATCATCCTCTCCGTCGGGCAGATGAGCGGCGAGCCAGTCGATCGAGCGCAACTCACGGTCCTGCCGGCAGTCGAAGATGACGTCATGCGTCAGGATCGCGAGATCGAGTGCGCGAGAGTAGGGAAGTTGGAAAGTTACAGCAGCATGCCAATAGAGGCGCTGCACATGTGCGGCGTTATGGTAGTGCCGGCGCGCGTTCGCGGCCTGATGCGTCATCGCCGCAATGAAGATCTCTGTGCCCTGCAGTCGAGACCAGGGCACTTCGGCCAGAGGGGAGCTCATCTTCATGTCAGTCCTTCTTTCAGGCGTGCGGTTCGTTTTCGCACTCGTCCGGCATCACCGTTTCTTCGAGCGCAGGGTTAAACGCCACTTCATGGGCAACTGTGATCCTGTACTGATCACCCGAAAACTCCAACAGGGCGACCTGGTCCATGCCGGCTGCACCTGCATCGACACAGATGCGCTTATGCGTGTCGACGCGGTCCAGATATTGATCCGCGATGGCAGGATCAATGCGTTTGCCAAAATTGTGAGGTGTATGACCATGTACAACGACCAGCTTGCCTGCCTCGTCCCAGCCACCCTCATGATAGAGGAACTCATCGCGGATCCAGGCCCAGTGGTCCCGCATCTTGGATGGCATGTCCCGGCCCTGATCAAGGAAGGCCTGCATATCAACATGCGGGCTAATGCCGCCGTGAACGAATAGCAGGTCACCCATCCGAAGATAGTCTGGTGCATCATCGATCACTTGCATGAAATCTTCGAGCGCCTCACCAAGCATCTTTGCGATATCGTCGATGCGTTTATGTTCGCCTTGGGGGTCGACTTCATTGATGACTGCCATGCCGCCGTTCTGAGCCCAAAGGTTCATGCCCCAGTGAGGCTGCAGTACGGCCTCCAAGAGCATCAACTCATGATTGCCCGGGAGGAAGGTGACCTTGTCGACGCCTGCAAGTTCGGCTGCCGTGCGGACGGCCTCGATCGCATCGAGGTTTTCGGGCCCGCGGTCGATGATGTCTCCGGTAAAGACCAGATGCGACGGCATGCCATTGCGCGGCGTGTCTTTGATTTTCGCCAAGGCGCGGCGCAAAGCTTTCGCCTGACCATGTACGTCACCAATCGCGAAGACCTGCTCCTGCAGGGGCGCGCCCGGCAGCTTTTTCCATTCACTCATATCGAGGTCCTTTACAAAATATAGGCAGGAGCAGGGGCGTGCTCGGCATCGAAGATACTGCGGATCTCGTTCCAGCCAGTCACGCGGCGGAACTTCTCGTCATCGGTCTTTGTCGCATTGTGCTCATATTCGATCAGCAGGGTGTCATGGCCGGTAGCGGCTCCCAGATGCGCATTGACGATATTATCCTCGATGAACCAGGAGGACGGCATATCCTCAAGATAAGGCTTCTTGGACTCAACCAGTCCGACATATTGGATTTTCTCAAAACCACCGAAAACACGCTCAAGGTTGGAGGCGCGGCCCGTTTTGATTTTCGCTTCCGTACCGGCCGCAGTGAGAACGGAATCTTCATACCCACGCTCGCGCATGGCCTTCACAAAATCTACGGCACCTGGGAGGGGATCAAGGTTGGCAAAATATTCGCCTTCACCACTGTTGAAGCGTTGGATACGGTCAATAACGAAGGCTTGATCATCAACACCCATCCACTCCTTCAAGTCATATGAAAGAGGAACCGGACCGTTTGTCTTGATGCCGTCGATCTCCCATAGGGCTTTCCTCAATCCCCCAATGATGTCGAGCAGCACGCCATCGCAGTCATAGATAATCGGTTTTCTCATCGGTTCTTCCTGTATTCTAGCAGCTCACCCGGAAGGCTATGCCAAGTTTGTGAAAAGCATAGTCCGAATCACTTTGTTTTTTCTCAAACAACGCGTTTACCCACTATTCGCATGCTCAGACGTTTGCATTTACAACAAAATATCATGCGCAACCTTCACTACACGTTGCGAAAATAACACGAACATCCTTCTTTGCGTTTAAAAAAAGGTACCGGGTACCGAAAAGAGTACCACCCATAGTTGATATGCGAAAATTTATAATACTTAGATGTTTACCATGCGGCAGTTTAGGGCCAGCACTTAGTTACTCGTACCTTTTGGAGACCATTATGTATTCCGCCAACGCTCAAAAAGTTAAGCCGATCTCCCTTGATGCTCACCGTATTTCGCGTGATCTTATGGACCCTGCGAAAAGCACATTGAGCTACGAAGTCCGGAGCATTACGCCTGATTGTGCCGCTCTTATCTTGAGCGCAAATCCAAGCAATGAAGAGGTCGATCGGCAGGCTGTGAAGACCTATACCGATGCGATGACGGCTCGGGCGTGGATTTATAACGCTCAGCCCATTCTGTTCGACACCGAGGGTAAGCTCCTCGATGGCCGCAAGCGCCTGATGGCTTCTGTGATCTCCGGTGAGAGCTTTCGCACCCTGATTGTGAACGGGATCCAGCGTGACACCGTCCACACCATCGATCAGCACCGTCGCCGCTCCTATGCCGGTGTTCTCGAAGCGCGTGGCATTAAGCATGCCGGCTCCCTCATCCGCACGATGGCGAAACTGATCCGCATTGAGCGCGGTACGTTTGGCAAGCCGGATAGCCCGGCCAGCTGGGCGCGTTATGACCAGGTGCTCGAGCTGAACCCGGGCATCATGGACGCCGTCGAGATGTCTGAAATGACCCGTGGCTGCCCGCTGCATTCCACAGCGCGTCCAGTCGTCGCGTTCATGGCCCTGCAGTCGGGTAAAGGACAGCTTGCGCTGGACCTTTTCAAGGCCATGATCGACCACGCACTCCTCGAAGCCGGGCACCCGGCGAAAGAGCTTGCGTTACAGTTGGCGCATGACCGTCAACAGGGCATGAAGCCCGTAGTGGACGAGATGATTGTCATGGGTATTCAGGCTTTGAACGACCTTGATTCCGGTACCACGCCGGACGCTCCATACGGTTGGACCCGGGACTATGGTGAATGTCGTCTTGATGACGATGGTGCTCCTTTGAGCCGCAAGGCATTTATGGAAGACACGCCGCCGAACCTGCGCATGCCTCTGTTCGTGGGTTACCCGGGCATTGATTTGGGAGCCGAGGTCATGGATGCCACATCCGTAATGATTGATGGGCTGCGCTCAAAGGGCAATGCCGTGCCGGTAAATGCGGATCTGCGTCTGGTCTATTTGACCCCGGATGTTGCCGCCCAGTGGCTGGAGCGTTTCAACACGTCGAACCGCAACATCCAGATGACCCATGTGAATTCCATCGCCCGCGATATTCGCTCCGGCAACTGGATGATGAACGCACAGCCGATCGCATTTGCGGGGGACCCCTTCTCGGGTGACGCCCAGCTGCTGAACGGTCAGCACCGTCTGGAGGCGGTCGTTAAGGCAGAGTCCGGTATCGAGGTCATGATCGCCACCGGAATTGCCCCGGAAGCCTTTGCGACCTTCGACATGCATGCACGTCATGCGCACCGCAAATATATCGCCAAAGGCGATGAGCGTGTTCTTGCGGCAGCTGCTAAGCTTCAGTGGCGTGTGGACAATAACTTGGCGCCTGCAGACCGCAGCGCGCCGTCCTCCACGGAGATTGAGATGACCATCCGCGCACATCCGGAGTTGATGGAAGCCTTCCCGATCTCGCGCAAAAAAGAGATGCAGGAAATCGGCTCCGCGGGGATCCTGACATTCTTCATCGCGCATATCCGGCGCCAGGACGATCAGCTTTCTGAAATCTTCTTGCAGCAGATGATGGACGGGGAGGGTCTTTCGCGTGGTAATCCGCTGATCAAGGTTCGCTCAAAACTGATCGGCAAGCGCGGTTCGCTGACACGCCGCCAGGTCCTTGGTCTGCTTCTCGATACATGGGACGAATACCGTGCCCATGTGGATGTGCATGGCATGGAAGCTGTCACGGGCTTCAAGGGTAAGAAGCTGCCTACCTTTGATGAGATGATGCAGGTTTCCTGAACCTCATCTCTACGCGCGCAGATGCGGTGCTTTGGAAGGGGGGGGTGCCCCCCCCGACCCACCTGAACTGAGATACCCCGTCTACTCCCCACTCCATCTCACTCGCAATAGGTTAGCGGATCGCTTAAACCATCGAGAAGGGGCGAAACATGACCAAGACATCTGATATCATCCAGAGGAGAGCCGCTGACCGCCGCAAGAAGGCGCTCGTCGCGTTGGGTTCGATCAAGTCGGAACTTGAAGCCCTTGGTCTGGAGTCAACTTTGTTCGGATCTCTGGCCAAGGGAGGTTTCATGAACCATTCCGACATTGATCTCATGGTGAGGTTGGGAGACAGCGGAATGTCCAGATCCGCCGTCGAGCGCATTGTAAATAGAGCATCACCTGATATTCCGGTCGACTTGTTTTTTGAGGAAGACCTCACAGAAGCGGATCTAAAGACTTTCGTTGGTAATTGAATATCCTTCGCTGCCTTCCCCCGTCGGCGCGGCTATCAGGAGCAACGCCGCCAGCATATCACCCAAAGACTTGCCACTAGCAGAGTGATCACCCCATTCCATCCCGCCATGGAGAGCCCGACGAAGGACCAGGCGACCTCGGTGCATTTCACGATGGGTGCCACGCTGTCGAGCGACAGGAGCGCAGCACCGCCCATGGCTGTCATATTCTCCGCGACACCAGAGCAGCCCTGTGGCCCCTCCCACCATTTAAGCTCCACGCCCGCATGGAAGAAAGCCACAGCCGCAGCACAGAAGCTCATCAACACTCCGAATGCTGCAGTGAGCCGCCGAGGTAGCGCGATATAGAGCCCAACGGCCGCAACAATCATCAAATGCCAATAGCGCTGCAGCATGCACAACGGACAGGGCGCCAATCCGCCCAGGTATTGGAAGCCTAAAGCGCCGAGAAGTAATGCGGTCGAGACTCCGCCGATTATGAGGGCGGCCCGACGACCTGTCAGTTCAGGGATTCCCATCAGAGGATCACGGCAATCGATACAGTGAAAAAGATAAGCATGGCGAAATATCCGATCAACATCAGGCCGAGCTCGCCCACGACGCCGTCACCTGCAACGCTGGCGAATACGATCATAAAGAGAAAGGATATCGCCAGACTGGCCAAGAATGCGCTGCGCAGACCGATCCCATCTGACATGCTTTCCGTGGCATAGCCAAAAAAGGCGAGACCTGCCTTAATCATCATAAGGCCGCCAATGAAAAGCACGCTCATCAAAGCGATGATGGCGGTCAGAACGATCTTGTCCTCGCGCGCCATTGCCTTCTTCTGGTCGTGGTATTGCGGGGGTTCTTCCCGCTCTACCGGTTTGAAATCATCGATCGCCATTATTTTCTCTTTCCAGCCTCAGCGCAGCAGCGCTTTCGTTGTCCTGCTTAGGGTTTAGGTGTTGGTCGATCGCGCGCCCGGAGGGCCTGCAAGTTCGGAAAGCCCGGAAGGCGTGGCCAGTTTGTCGTAGACACCCTGTGTTGGCGCGATCCAGACCGTGCCGGTCCCTTTAAAGGTCTGCAGAAGCCCTTCGCCGGAGACCGATGTGGCAACCCAGCTCTTGGAGGATTTCTCGACCGAGAAATCGACACCCTTGGTGCGCATCAACGCGAAGTTGCCGTCGACCGAGAGCTTGTCATTGTTCAACTCAAAGACCTGCACTTCGCTCATCGGGACCGGCGAGAAGAGCACCGCGATGCCGGTGCCGGAAATTTTGGTCTGGAAGAACCCTTCACCACCTGCCAGACCGGCGACGGTCCGGTTGATTGAGGCGCCGATCGTCAAATCACCCAATCCAGCATAAAACATGGTCTTATCGACGGTGATCTCATCGTCATCCAGATCGACCAGCAGAAAATGCCCGAAGGTCGGCTCGAGATAGATCACGCCGCGGCCGTGGATCTCATTGACGAAGAGGCTTTCACCGGTGAACGCCTTCCGCGCCAGGCCGCGCATCAGACCACCACCGGTGGAGGCTTTGATCTCCAGATCCCCGTGCATGTAGTAAAGCGCGCCGGGCTCGAAACGGACTTTGGATGATTTGGCGGGCAGTGTGATCCGCACCTTCTTCAGCCGCATCCCAGCCTGTGAGACGTAAAAGAGGCTTTCGGCCGACCGCGCGTCAGAGGATCCGGACAGGGCCGGGTATTGCAACACCTCAACCTTGCCGAAGGCGGTTTCCTGGCTGTCGATAATCTCGTCGCTCATAGCGGCACCTCACGTCTGTTTGAGGTCAACTATAAGGGATATTCCTGTATTTTTCGCAGATGGTGGCGAGGTTATCCACGGAAATCATAAAGAGCAAAGAGAGCACCATCAGCATCTCGACGCGAATCCGGTCTAATCCTGTATGTTCTGTCGACTTGTCTTGGGCAGAGGCAGGCAGCCGGGCAGGCCCGCCGGCAGCACCAGGCGGGCGCCAGCTTGATAAAGCCGTTTGCCCAAGCGGTCGCCGTCTGACTTCACCGCGACCCACCCTTTACCCATCCCAACAACAGCCATGTCTGCTGGCATGGATGAGATGAAACCCTCGGATGGGAAGAGGACTACCGCGCCCGGCGCCTCGTCGGTGAAATACATCACCGCAAGCTGCAGTACGAAGACAGCGGCGATCACGCCCGCAAAGCTCATGACCCAGGCCTTAATAGTCATGGATGTGCTCGAGCTGCAGATCACGCTCTTCCAGCTGGCGCAGCAGCTGCGCAAGGCCTGTGACCTTGGTGATCATCAGATGGCGCATGTCCTCAAAGCCTTGCCGCGGCGCGCTGTAGAGAGCCCCTTCGAGCGGCGCGTCAGAGAGAACCGAGAGCAGGATGTCATCATTGCCGGCTATCTCCACGAAATTAGCGCCATCATCAGCCATGCGTTTCATCAACCCTGTCAGTGCGCGATACCTCGGTGTCTCGATTACGGTGCCTTCAGGCCGCCGTTGGATAACGCGCACCCCCTCATAAGCCCCGATCTCCATCGCATTAAGCCCGGTGATCATCATGCGCAGTCGCAAGGCATCGGGCTTCATGTTGGCGACCGCGCCCGCGATCACACGCGCATATTTGGCCTTTGCTTTATACTCCAGTCCCAGAGCGATGCGGCGCTCAGCGTCCCGCGGTGTGTCGGCGGGATGCGCCTCGAGGGCCGCTGCGTCTGTAATGAAATCCCATTTATACCAGGGGGTCTGGCGGAGGAACTGACTGTAGTCCTTTGCCTGAGAGGCGGAGAGATCGTCGAGAGCGGCCCGCGGCGTGCCGCGCGCCCAAGCCGTCGCCCGCCCAATCGTCTCCTCATAGGCCGCTTTGGCCAGCATCTCCGCGGTGAAGCTCACCCCGATCGTATAGATGGTCGATTTGAATTCACCCGGGAAACCGCCCTGCGGTCCGGAGGCCTCCGACAGGCTGCACAGGGATGACCAGAAACCGCCGATCGACGACAGGTAGTTAAAGTCATGCGGGTCTTCCGTCCGGATCACCTCCGCATATTCCTCATAGGCATGAACGATGTGCCACTCGGGATAGGTGAGCAGGCTGCGCCCTTCCGCACGATGGCTCTCCGCGGGGAGCAGTGCCTCATATGGCTCGACTTCCCCTTTCGGAGCGCAGCTGGTCTCGATGTAGGCGACCGGCGCCGCAAGGCCCGCCACGACGAGCAGCGCGGTGACCAAAGCATATTTGAAAAGCTTCCAAAGCCCCCTCAGAAGACGTCTCACAGCCCGCGGCCCAATTTCAGTCCTGCGCCAAGTGCTACGCCGCCCAGAGCGATATGCGGTAGGTTCGCGAGCACCCTGAAGAGGGTGAAGGACAGGCCATCGGAGCCATTGGTGAAGATGCCCAGATCGAGATAGCCGTAGCCGGTAAAGAATCCGAAAATCCCGTCCCCGAGATAAAGCGTGCCGAAGATCACCAGGAAGATCTTGCTGGCACGGGGTGAGATGAGCGCGGCCGCGAGCGCCCAGAGTGCAGAGGCGAGGTGCAGCGCATCATCAAAGATATCCAAGGCGAAGATGCCGAAGGCCAGACCATCTTCATCGGTGAGCCCAGGGATATAATTGAGCGAGGTGGCGCCCAGCAGCACCACGAAGTAGCCCAGAGCGATTTTCTGAATGAGGGTCATAGGGTCTCCAAATACTGATCCCAAAGGTTGTTGCGCAGCAGCAGGTCCGGGTCGAGCGCCCGCTTTGCGGTAGCAAACTCGGCCGCGCGGGGGTAGCCACGTGTCAGCTGGTCCTGGCGTGCATGGGGCCGGTAGGGAAGGTAATAAGTCCCGTCGAGGCCAATCACGCCCTCAATGAGCGCCTCTGTCATACGCCGCATGTCTGCCTCCGCCCGGACCGTCATTTCCTGGCTGAAGGACATGACCGCCGCAATCCGTGGGGTAGGGGCGTAGGACAGCCAGCTGCGGGGGTCGGATCCGACGTACCTCAGCGTAACGTTCAAAAATTCCTGATAGGAGCTCGGAATGACCTGTCGGCAGATATCAAGAAACTCTGGAAACCGGTCCGGGGAGACAAAATACTCATGCAGGATGTCTGTTCTGTAAGGGTTGCGGTCATCCAGCGTGACCACCGGCTCATTAATCAAGGAGTTCCGGGTCACCGGTCCTCCGCCAATCCATGTGGCAAGATCCTTCTCGAACCACCACCGCACACGCTTCATGCGTTCATTACCGAGCTGCGCGCGGTAGATGCGGCTGGCGATCCGGGAAGCTGCCCCCGATCCCGCGGCCGCGGGCAGGTCGCTTTGGTCCTCAGCGGCGCGGTAGGTGATCATCAAAGCCTCAGACATAAAGTCGGCGCGATCCACCGAGAGCCGGCCGTAGGCCATGGTGACCTCAGGATCTGAAAGGGCCTCAATGAACCGGGTCCCGAAACGCTCGGCCGGCATCGGCTCGAAGCTGGGGAGGAGGCGCTGGTTCGGCAGCAAATCGACCTCCATCTGCGTGATGATGCCGGTCAGCCCGTAGCCTCCCATGGTCATCTCGAAGAGATCTGTATTTTTACTGGGGCTGCAGGTGATCAAATCTCCATCCGGCAGGACCATGTCAAAGGCGCGTACTGTGCTGCCCATAGGGCCTTCTTTAACCGGCCATCCGTGAGCATTGACGCAGAAGGTCGCAGCCACTCCGAAATCATTGTTCGATTGCATGACCTTCGGGCCGAGCCCCAGGGGGTCCGCTGTTGAAATAGCATCGCTCCAGCGCGCGCCGGCATGACAGCGCATAACCGAGCGCTCTTGGTCCACATCAACGAGACCGTTCTCGAATGTCACGGCGTGTCCGTCCCGGGGGATGGCCTGACCGCCCATGGAGTGTCTCGCGGCGCCGACATTGACCGGGCGTCCCTCGGCGCGCGCTTCAGAGAGCTCAGATCTGATGGCCGAAACCAGAGCGTCGCCTGGATCTTGCTTCATCACGACATGTTTGAAGATCGGGGTCTCACTCAAACCACTGGCATCATCCATTACCCCCTTGCGAGCGCTTGGCTGAATGAGCCGCGTGCCATCCAGGCTTGGATTGCTGGACATGGTCTGGCGCACGGCCAGTCCCCCCAGAACGGCGCCGCAGCCCAAGAGCGCGCCCCGCCGGGTATACTTGTTCATGTCGCCATCTCCCAATTGGCTGCGCGATCGAAGTCGCCCAAACCAACCATATCCTTGATCTGTTCGAACTTTGCCAGCTTCAGTTCGTTGCGTAGGATCTTCACATCCCAACCCAGGTATTCCGCGGCTTGGCCAATATCTTTTATGTTCGGATCGAGAACCACCTGCATGACTTTGGCTTGGGTGGTGTTCCACTCGGCAATGATCTTATCAGCCTTGCGAAACGCACCGCGCGATAGAAAAGGGTCTGCATGATCGATGCGCCGGTCCTTCTTTGCATCCAAAAGCCTGCCTGAGCTTACGAAGGCGGAGCCGGATGCGCTGCGGATCTCACCCGCGGCGATAAACTCAGCATCCCCATTGCCTACGCATAGGCGTAACAAAAGTTCAGGCCCGGCCACCGCAATCGCCGTGGCCTGCAACAGCATAGCCTCACGCAACCCATCGATCTCGATCGGCAAGAACATCTGCCAGCTCTGATTGGGAACCCGTGTTTGGCAGGGCATGGTGCGATAGCCATGGGCGATCGAGACGGCGGTCTGACCCAATGCCCAGATTACGCCAGTGACAGTGCCAACCGAAAGATTACTGCGGTGGTCAATTTGTGCGATGAAGACCGTAGCTTGCTTATGCTGGATCACGGGCATGGTGTATCGACATCCTTACTGGGGCTTTCGATTTCATAGACCTTCATCAGGTCAAACTCCGGGTTATCCCCTGGGTAGCCCTTTGGGTTGGCCCAGACCTGCGTCTCCCCGATGCGGTAGCTCTCAGGATTATGGGTGTGGCCGTGAATCCAGTAATCTGGCCGCGCATCGAGGATCAGGTCCTCGAGGTTTGAGGCATAGGCGTGGTCATGCAGCTCTTCCTTCTCGCGGTACTTCACAGACTGCTCTGAGGGCGCATGGTGCGTCATGACCAGGGTCGGGCCGTCATGCGGCTGTGCGAGCTTTTCAGTGATATAGGTCTTATGCTGTAGATGGATCGAGGCTAGGTCATCTGCAGAGACCGGCCGGAAGTTCCCAAAGCCCCAGCGGATCCGCTTATGATCGTTCATCACATTCTGACAGGCATTGCGCACGATCCAGTTCTCCCCGTCGGGGCAGCGCAGACGGTAGTCCGTCCAAAGCGCTGCGCCGATGATGCGCACATCATTCACCTGGGTAGTGCCTGGGTTCAGAAAGCGGATGTCATAATCGCTCTCTTCGGCCATGCGCGCCATGCGCTGGTCAGACTTCATGATGCTGTCGCCATAATAATCATGGTTGCCGGCTGTGGCGATGACCGGGATCCCGGCCCAGGCCGCGATGCGCTCAAGCTTCTTGATCGACCTGCCTTTGGTCCAAATGTCGCCAGCAACCAGAACAGCGTCAACACCTTCCGGGGCGGGCTCGGACAGATCGAAGTCTTCGAACTCCTCGTGGATGTCACTCCAGATCAAGAACTTGCTTTTCTTCATGATTTTGAGGGCCTCATCTTGCAATTCAGGAGTTCATAGAAAATCGCCATCAGGATATTCGCAGTCATATACAGGCTGACACAGGCCATCGCAAAAAGGAATGACAGCATGACCTCATAGGCGCGCTCACCCGCGATCAGGATGATGCTTGCAAATAAAAGACGGAGCAGACCTGCTGTGATGCCAATGTAGTCCATCAAGCAGTCTTTTTCGCATTGGGGTTCGTGCGCCGGTAAGCGGATGGATCACTGATCCCGTTGCCTCTCCAGAGACCTCGGCGTTTGCGCTCGGCGCGCTTCTGGGTGCTTGTGTAATCATCATGGAAGGAGGCCACCGCATAGCCGCGAGCAACCATGAGCTTACAAATATCCCCCTCATGGGTATGAAGCTTCGCGACGATACGGCCGTATTTATCCTCGCCGGTCTTTTGAACCGTGATCTGTTCTCCGCTCAGCATATGGTCCAGTAGGGCCTTGGCGGCCTCGCCGCCCTCCTGGCCCATCTCTGGCGCATCAATGCCATGCAATCTGATCTTCTGGCCATTGGTGAAGATCGTGTCCCCATCGATCACCAGGGGATCCGAAATCACCCATTTCTTGGTTTCTGGCAGAAAGGACTGGATCGCGAAAAGGATGGCAAAAAAGCCCAACACATATCCGAAATACTCAAACATCAAGTGCATCCTTTACAGTAGGTTCCTCAAGCTCGGCTCGATAGCTGCTTTCCTCCTCGACAAGGCGCTCCATGGTGCGTTGCTCCAGGCTTTGAAAGAACCCTTGGAGCAAAGAGCCGTTATTTTTCGCAAGCGCTTCTCGATGCGCGACATACCACGTCACCACGGCCCGGCGGCAGGCCACCGCATAGGGGTCCAGATTTGGGTCATCAAAAAGTCCCAAGGGGGAGGGTGTGTCTGGTGTCTCGGGAAGATCAATGCCGGCGCGGCGCAGGCGCAACTCGCTTTCGCGCGCATGTTTAGCCCAACTAGCCTCATCGCGCCCTGAACGGCTGGGGCGCAGTCCGCCTTCAGCAGCATTGGTCAGGGAATGGATGCTGGGACCATCCATACATTTGCCAAGAGAATGAACCGGATTGAACACGGATGCGAAAGCTTTGCATTTTTTACAGATGGCGCCACCATTGGTGTAGTAGGTCTTGCCGCGCAGCTTGGGTCGCATCCGGCCGTGTTTGAATTTCACCCCTTTGGTTTCAACAATGAAGCCACGGCCCCATTGATGATCGCAGACCGAGAAGGCCTTCCATTTCTTGAAGCAGGCCGCCTCTGCCTCCTCAATGGTCTTACCTTCACCGCGGAAGAACCCCTTGCCGGCCGGGAAGGCCTCAAAGAATGCGGTGCCGCGGGCACCATTATCGGACAGCACGATACCCTGGCCGCCCCATTGCACCATACAGTCATCCGGCCAGGCGCATTGCAGGTCGTAGGGGGCTTTTGGCGGGAACGGACCGCCCGGGAGGTGATGTGGTGCAATGATTGGCATGGCGTCCCCTTTGGCTTTCCTCTATGTTATTCGCATAGCATGGGATGTAAAGTAACCCCGTTTTTCGCAATGGTCGACTAAGTTCTGATATGAGGCCCGAATTCAACAGTAGAGAGCTCCTGAAGTGCAAGAAGAGACAATCACCGTCTGGCATGTGACCTCTCGCGCCGTCGCACCGCGCATTATCGAAGAGGGCTTTCTTGGAAGCTGGGGCGACGACGGCTACGGCGTCTATCTTTTTTCTGAGCTTTCGGACGCCGAAGATTACCTCGCAGATGGCGGCTGGGATGGAGAAAGCAATCCCGATGCGATGTGCATCATCGAGGTCGAGGCCGCTGAAAGCACGCTTCTGGAAATCGAGGTCCACCCGGAATGGGATGATCCCGAGATCTATGAGAATGTCCTGCGCTATCCGATGCCAGATGAGGATGAGGCCTATTGGAAGCCGAAACGAGAGATCATGCAGGATGGGCCAGAGCCCGGGCCTGAAGGCTTGTAGAATGCGACTGAGCGCGCATTTTCGAGAAGAACCCCGCGATATTCGCAGCACCGAAGGACGTCACAATGCACACCAAGAACCCCGATCTTTTCCGCTTCCATCTCTTGGTCTCATTCTCCGTCGCGCGTTACCTGCTGTGCAATACGCCCGGACGGCAAGATGGGACGGAAAAGGCGGAGGTACACAAAGACCTGTGCGAAAAGTTCATCGCCTTCGACAAGCTGATCAATCCAGACGACGCTTGGGACTACAAGCGTCGTAGTAAAACCAAGTATTTCGGGACACCGCAGCGGGACGACTTCCTGCGGGGCGAAGCATTATATGACTTCGTCCATGACCACACTCAGAAGCTCACAGGGCATCTTGATTCCATTGGCATGCCGAAGGATACGAGCAAATTCCCAGACTATGATGCCATGGAGGATGCTTTCACACGGGAGTTTTACCGCCTGGCGAATGAGGCAGTGACCATGTGGGACAATGCGCGCGACAGCATCCATGAACCCGAAGATATGCCCGGCCCTGAAGCCTGATAGGGCTATCCCTCATATGTCGGCGCCTCGTTTACTTCTGCAGGTTTTTGCAGCTCTTCGATCCTGTCCTCGAGCTTTTCGATCTGGTGACGCATCGTGTTGATGCGCTGGGCGGCCGTGGGGCTTTCTCCCGTGCGTGAGCCATTGGCAGTGATCTGGAAGAATGCATTTCTGACCTCCTCCGGCACCATGTCGCTTTTGATCATCTTGTACATCTCGGCATAGCGCGCTGCATCACGGTCACTGCGCGAGGTCAGGCTGCGCACGAGATTCCGGCACCGCGTTCTCAAGATGCCTGCATGCAAGGCCAGGGCAGCATAATCACCATCATCAGGCTGTGAAGGCTCCAAGACAGCGGATCTCTCGAGATCCTCCTCCGGGATGTCCTCTGTAAGCTCACTGCTGTGCATGCAGCGCGCGATGATATCTTTAAAAGCGTCTTCGGGATCTGAGAAGGTGGGTACGCCTGGAAGGAGTTCTTCAGAACCGATCAAGACCATCTGCAAGCCTTTGGCCTTGGCTTCGCCAGCCAGCATGATCTCAGCTGTGCTCAAAGGCGCTTCGAAGATCAATGCCCGCGCGCGGTCCAAGCCACCCTCATAGAGGTGCTCGCGGCATGAGATATTATACTCTCGTCTCAGGTCCCCGGCGCGCCAAGAAGCAGACATTTTCTCATATGGGAAGATGTCCTCGATTGGACCAACAACATGATAGGAATGCCCGGGTACTTCATAGGCAAAGCCGGTCGAAACGATCTGGCGCAGGTGCCGCAGCTGGAGGCTGATCTTAAGCCGAAGATCATCCGCGGCCTCAGAGGATTCGATCTCCTTGAGCATATCAGAGAAGACCTTGTCGACCTTGATGTCGAGACCGGCGTGCATGTTGTCATCGTACTTTGGCCGCGAAGCGTTCTGCATCTCAAAAAGAAGGTTTTCGGCAACTTCATCAAGTTCATCACCAAAAGCGCGTGCCTCGATAAAATCGTATACGCTCCCAAGCACATCTTCGAATGTGTCTGGATCTGCGCGAGACATATTGTAGAGAAAAGTGGATTTCGACATTACGGCCTCATGGAGTTCTGATTTCTACAGGGATGAGCTCAGCAGGGCTGACGCCCAGAGCCTGAAAGCCGGCCAGAGACATCTGGACGATATCGCTTGTTGGGCCCGACGTGACCAGAACAGCCTTGCCTGTATCACTCGCAAAGACTTCGACCTCTTTACCCTCTTCAATGAAGGGGGCGCGAACCCAGAGGCCGGGCACAGAGGGGCTGCCCAGGGATGCCACTGCGTCTTGATGACCAGAGGTGCCACTGTCAGATCCAGCGTAACCGGCCTTTGCGCCTTCTTGAATATCTGCGATATTCGCAGGAGCTTCCTGCTGAGCCGCAGGTTCAGGGGAGGGGGTAGAGATTTGCGGCCGGGAGGTGGGGTCTTGTTGAGGCGTGCAGGCGACCAGGACAAGTCCAGACATGAGAATGACTGCTCTTCGGTTCATGACCTTCTCCCCCTATATTCCGGTTACCACTTCCGGAGACGTTCTAGCGAGACGCCGGGTTCACAATATGCCGCCACCACAAGCGGACCTTCAGGGGGCCGTGCCCTATATCCTTGACCTGCGGCGGTGATCGCCGGTCAGGCGAGCAAAGGGCATTGATCTCCTTCACTGGGTATTACTGTGTATATATAGTGAAGTCTCAAATTCCTAGCTTTTTCGCAAATACAATTCAGCCTAGAATTTGCCTCTGTCGGATGGTGCCGAATTCCAGGTTCTTCAACCTCAGCGCTTAAGTCGCCATTTCAAACTGGCGTCCCGATGTCTCTACCATGTCGCCGCAGTCTTCATCCTGCTCATCGAGGTCGAAATCATCCATCGCATCGAGGTCGTCGTCACCTTCCACCATATCGCTCACCTGATCGGAGACCAGCGTGAGCGTGGCACCTTCATGGTGATGTGCTGTGAATTCCGGACGCCAGATACCATCTTCGCATTCCAGCCCAAGAATGGAGCCTGTGATCTTGACGATCCGCGCAAGGCGATCGGGCTCGTCACTCAAGGGGGGCTCAAGGCGATCAAGCGCAATGGCGACGATGTTCCCGTTCACAACTGGAGAGGTGATCAAATCCGAATGTCGCAAGTCTGAGCGTAGCAATCGGTCCTCAAAAAGGATGTTGAGGTATTTCCTGAAGGCTTCGGACTGGAATGCTTCAATGAAGGCCTCCCGCAGATCCATCCCCGTAAAGCCTTCCAAAGTGGAAAGGCGGGGACGCCTCAACGTGATGCCATCACGCGCAAAGAGGCGCGCGGAAATCTCTGGCATGATATTCTCGAACAGGGGGAGGATGGCATCCAGTTGGGAACGGTCCTCTTCATCTTCATAGGTGGCACGCAAATGCTTCAATGATGCGGCTGACATAAGAGAGATCGTTGTTGCCATCTTGGCATCCGACATATGGTAGGCATCGCAGGCCATGCGCGTCATATCGATTGTTTGCTGGTTTTCCGCCATGAAGTTCTCCTTGCATCATTTCGACCGACGGCGATCTCCGTCTTGGTCACAAAAAAACGACACCCTTGTTGGGGGTGCCTGTTCAGCTTGGAATGACCATAGCAATCCTGTTTCTCGCATCAATGATAATATGCCTGAAATGGCGGGAAGAACCTAACCTAAAGGTTATAGTGGCAATTTTGCCTCATAGGGCATTTTTCGTGGTTAGGTGGGACCCATTTGGGATGAGGCCATACTTTGGCCGTCTTCCACAAAAAAATCATCCAATTCAATGTCATATTCTGGCATCGCTGGCGTCCAGATGTCGGTTGTGGGGTGGATCGAGCATTTTTCCACCCAATCTGAGATCCTGTCGGCAAAAAAATCTGGTCGTGACCGGTTGAACTCTGGTGGATTCAGCTTTGAAAGCGCCACCTCAAGAATGTTGCCGGAACGGCAATCCCTTTGAACCGCTTCGCAGGCGAAGAAGGTCCCAGTATTTCTGAATTCCGGGTCAAAACGGTCTCGAACCTTCTCGGCAATGATATCAAAAGCACTTTTCGCAACACAGGTGCCGGCCAATCGACGCAATGCATTGCCTGTGAGACTGGTGACGTCTGGACCAGGCTGCTCTCCAGGCAGGTGCAGGAGGCGCGCGCCGCCTTTCTGGATCAATCTGCGAGATATTTCTGGCATGACACGATACAGCAACATGCCCTCATAGCTCTCGATGGGCACAGATTTATGCCCGTTACGCAGGCCGATCACCTCAATCTCTTTCCGGGCGCGTCTGGTCAGGTCGATCAGACCGTGGCCGATCGATTGGTCGTCGAGCTCATAGGCCATGACTGCCCCATATCTCAGGAGCTTTTGAACCTCATGGTATCTCGCATCATGTGCCATGACATATTCCCTCATCTTATGAGAACAGCCTATGGGGAACCTGCGAAAACAGCAAAGTATGCTGGCCGTGCTAAGGGGTGATCTTGCATATGGATGCCGACTACGCGGCTTCGGAATGTGGTATGCCAGTTTTTGTGCTCCGTGCGGCCGGAATTCTATTTTTTGGACGTTTTGTGCGCTTCAGGCGACTTGCCAAAATACTCCAGAAAACCCCCAAAGCGCCGCTGTTCGATCTGCCACCTGACAAAGTCATGTGAGATACCTATGGTAAGAAAGATAAAAGACATGAAGGCGGTGACAAAGCCATAGAGTGCCTCGTTGAAGCCTCCAGCCCGAACAATCATCACCGCTCCGAACAGCAGGAAGCCAGCAGCGGCTGCGAACATCACATAAGCTGCGCGGCGACGATGCTGCGCAAGTGCTGCAAGCTGCCGATTATTCGTATTGGTCTCGCGAAGGACCTCTTCAAATCGTGTTTTGCCACCATCTTCATAGCGGCCGTTCAGCCCAGCACGAAAATCATCGCGGTCCATTTCTACGGGTGTAAGGGTTTCCTTGGCGCGGTTGAAGCCTTTGGTAACCAAATCCCGCCCAACCTCATTCACAAACTGATTGCCAAAGCGACGTCCGACATAACGCGCGACGCCGCGAGAACTGCGACTTATGAAACCTTTTTTTGGCTCTGACATAGAATGAATACTCCCTGCTCAGTATAGAATCTAACTTGTACGACAATTTTCGCAACCAGTGTTTCAGACTTCAGGTGCTGGAGGGGTATATAACTGTGGATGAAGTGGGGGCGTCGGTTTTCCGTCAAAGGGGTTGGCAACTTTCTGCGACAGCATTAAGCGCTCGAGCGAAACAGCACGTGAGAGGTCTGGCTCCCCGCCTGTATAAGGAACAACCGCCATGTCACAGAGCATGCGTCCGTACCGGTCGATTTGACCGCTGGGCTGCACCAGCAGCGCGCGTCCGTCGAGATAGGCCTTTAGTTGTTCTGTTGATTGCTGGCCAAGGCTATCCCAATACGGGTCAATGCCGGAATTCTTCAGGATTGCGTCTGTTCCGCGCCTTGTCGGGCGCTCCGGTGCGGCAATCGTACGAAACCGCATACTGAAAGATTTGCCTTGCCTTGCTTGACCCTCACTATTCGAAAGAGCCCAGATCGTGTCACCATCGATAACGGAAAAATGTCCAGGGCGAAGAAGAAAATCCTCCCTACCCAAGGACTTCGGGTCGATGTTTGCGGGGCGCTCAAGAAAACTGAGGTCCTGAACCATCGTCATCCCTCCGTGCCGCATATCCGTGCTCCAGGTGACGCTCCCGGTAGAGCATCTCGATCGCTTCCGCCGTATTAATGCGCTCAAATCCAGCGTGGACAAAGGCCGGCATGTCCGGGGTGGCGATATCATTGCCCTCGCCCATCAAAAGGCGCAGATCACCATGGGCATCTTTCAGCACCAATCCAAGATCTTCGACGATATCCATGAGATCCGCCTTGAAGGCAGGGTAGGCATCCGTGTCGACGTAGAGCTTCATGGAAAGATCATCGCCAACAAAAAACGCTGGGTCGCCGTTCACATCGTCATGATCTGCACCAATGCCAAGTCCCGACAATAGGTCGGTGGGCAGTTTGGCGAGGTCATCCAAATGCAGAACCGCAAAGACAACCGGGTCTCCATCAGCGTCAACGCCAGCATCATAATGCAGGGTGATTGCATCCTGCAGGGGAGGATGTAGCTCATGCGCTTTCGCCAGTCCTGCAAGGCTCGTTGTGTGAGTCATCTCGTATCCTCTTGATCACGCCCTGTACTTCTCGAGGCTAGAATCGATGCATGTCGTGAAAATTCAAAGGGATTAAATGAGACCCCATAAGCACGTCTTAGCCCATCCCCCGAAAAAGTTCCCGACTATATTGCGAAAAACAAGATAACTATGCTATGTGCTATGCCATCAAACTTGGAGTTCCACCCATGAGATTGAACCGACGCGATCTTCTTCTAGGTGCCGCCTCTGCCGGCGCATCATGCTCACTGCCCTCTATGGCGTTTGCGAAAACGCCTTCTCGACTGGATTCACTCAAGCCCATCATCAAGCCGCATCTTCGGATGTGGAATGCAAACACCAACGAACGCATCTCGACGACATTCTGGCGAGATGGCCAATATGACGTTCAAGAACTGCGCCGGATCGATTGGTTTATGCGCGACTGGCGCGAGGCAGAAATCAAACCCTGCAGCAGGAATTTGCTCTGGGGCCTCGCAGCCATCTCCGAAGCGGCCGTGGGCGACGGGCATTCCGGTGAGATCAGGTTCCTATCGGGATATAGAAGCCGTGCGACCAATGACATGTTGCGACGCAATGGTGGGGGTGCTGCGCGGAACTCGTTGCACATCAAAGCCAAGGCCGTTGATTTCTCCTTCCCCGGCATTCCGGTAGAGCCCATCTTCAAATATGCGAAATGGCTTCAGGTGGGTGGATGCGGACATTACCCAGGCTCATTCGTCCATATGGACACAGGCGACCGCAGGACCTGGATCGGCTCATAGAGCCATATCTACTGTTTCTGGTTCTTCGTCAGCAAAAGCGTCGAGATCAGGGTCGACATCAACAGGCCGTATGCCCTCGGCCGCCTTGCTGGGCGCGCGGCCGGCACTCTCACTTTCTGATTTGAGCATCTCCACAAGGGCATTGCGCACCTCCCTGGATATGCCGCTGAACCAGACATCGACCCGAGATCGCATACGATGCGTGATCTCGGCCCCCAGATCTTCATCTGCTGCAGCTATGGACATCGTATGTTCGATCATACGGCAGGTCTCAGGGTTCCATATGCCGCGGGGCAGGGCCTTGAGTATCCTAATGCCTTGCGGGCTCGGCTCGGGCAGGGCGCCTGGAGTGGGGATGATGATCTGTCCTGACTGCTCAACCTGATCGGCATGGCTTGCCCATGTCGAGGGACGACCGATCTGCTCGATCATCATGCCGTCGACCAAGACAGAAGCCAGGGGCCATATGCGCAGCGCGGTGGCTTGAGCACGACCCCATGGCAAGCTTTGCCCCAGCGGCCGCGTCCACTCCAGATCGGAAAGAGCCTCGCGCTCCGCCTCTGTGAGATCGCTATCCTCGCGTGGGTGGAAGATGCCAGGCGCCATCTCTCCATCCCGAAGTGCCTCAAAAATACGACGCGCCACGAGCGTGACCATGAGGTCTTCGACCTGTGCTGGATCTTTAGGGTCCAGGTCCTTGATGGGACGTTTCACCAAGTTGCGGAAGCGGTCCATGTCGTCTTTCGTCATCCGGGGCGTGGGGTATATCCCCTCATGCGCCGTGATGCCGTCGTTCTCATCCGTATGAGCATGTTTTGCCGCATGCCGCATATCGACATCCCGCAAGCCACATATGCGCGCGGCCTGGATGACATGCGCAGCTGAAGCCTGCGATATCGTTCTGTTGTCCGTGCGCGGGTAGGAAATACGCCCTTTCATATAGGCGCTCTGTAAGCCTGCCATCGCAGCCCGTGTTCCCACGCCGTGAAAACGCGAGGCATAAGCCAGCGCATCCCCAGTGTTGAAAGGGGTGACATTGCTCAACCGCGGCGCTACGGCGGCACCGACTGATTTCATCGGATTGACCTGACCAGGTATAAGCTTTCCTGCATAGCGCCGTGCCACTGAAGCCAAAGCCTCCGGGACGGTGCCTTTAAGTGAGACCTGTGCAGTGAAAGGAAGGCCGCCGGCGCCGGACCTGCATTGGAAAGTCATCTCTCCGGTTTCAGGCAGATCACGCACCAGCTCAGGCGATTTACGCCAGCACAGCGCCGCACCCAGAATTCCGGCGCGTACGCGGCCACAACCAGCGTTTGCCAACCGAGACAGCGTGGCGCCCATCCAGCGGTCTGTCAGCGCCCTTGTGCGGCCGCTGACGGCGCGTGAGACCAGATCGTCAATGCCGCCCTCTTTGGCGCGGGCCTTCGCAATGGCGACCTCAATTCCTTCTTTAGTGATGGCGCCTGGGCGGATCCGAATGCAGCTGTCGATCAATATGGGATCGACATCGACGATGACACGCATGACATCGAGGGCGATGACATCCCCCTCTGGGTCATCATCTGTCGCGATGATGATCTCTGCTTCAGGGTCACGGGCCCGCAGTGCGTTTCGTATGCGGCGATCGATTTCGGGGCGCACAACACGCGTCACGTCGATGGCCTGGCCTTTGGCCACCTTGATCCCCAGCGGGTAGAGGCTGTCGGGATAGCGACAAAGATGGCCGGAGGTGGCTATGATCTCTGACTTCATCCCAAGCGCATGGGAGATCCGCGACCAAGCCGGGACCTTGCCAAATGCCTCAATGAAGATCAGCGCCTGCATCACTATTTCCTTTTTCACATCATCGGCGAAAGCCATGAAAAAAGGAAGTTGAGCGGCGCAATCAATTGTGGGTTTTGGGGTGTAATTGAATGAGCCCGGCGGTGATGCGCCGGGCTCATTTCGATCAGTGCTTGCCCTCGAGTGTCGCAATGCGATCCTTGAGGGCTTCGATTTCCTGAAGGGCATAGGTCATATTGCCGTTCAATCCTGAGATCTGACCCTGGTTGCTGTCAACGCGGCTTTTCAGCCCCCAGAACTCACCATCGATATATGCAACCCAGTTACGCAGGTTATCGTGATCACCACGAAGCCCGCTGATGTCCTGCGTGTTCTTATCGACGTCTGCTTGGCTTGCACCGCCGCCGCCGCCACCACCGCCGCTATTCTCCAGGGTCCAAACCCTGCCTTCGAGGGAGCCAATGCGGTTCTTGTTGCTGTTAGCCAGGTCCTGAAGGTCGCTGAATTCGGAGCTGGACGGGCCGCTCCCACCACCGCTGACTGATGCAATCTGTGCCTCCAAGGTGCGCAAGTTTACCGCATCATATTCATCAACCGGGTCCGGCACATTGATGAGCGGCATCCAGTCCATGTTGAGCTGCGTTTTGATCCGGGCATTCTTGATGCCATGACCCTGCATATCAATATTCTCATTAAAGAATGTGTGACCGTTGAAGACCGTCATGTAATTGGCGGTCATCAGGTCCATTGTGGCATGACTGATGTGCGGGGCATTGAAGGTACCACCGCTGACAACAGGGTCTGAGATATTCGCATCCGAGATGTCCGCGTCCTTGATGTAGGCGGTGTAGATCTTCGGGTCCCACATCTTCAGATCCCACGACTCACCATCGTAGACTTTAGGGTTCTGGATTTTGGCGTTGTTGACGTTGAACAGCGCCATGTCCAAATCTTGAGTGGCTGTATGGTCACCCATGTTGTCGCCACCGCTGGCCGTAATCTTACTGTCCAATGTGCGCAGGTTCACAGCATCAGAAGGAAGAGCCGGGTCAGCGACATTGATGAGCTTGAAGCCCGCAGCATCGATGTTCTGCGCGGCCTTGTGATTACCAAGGTCATCACCACCAGCAGCACTTGCCGCAGCAATCTTGCTGTCGAGTGTTTCCAGGTTCACGGCATCTTTTGCGTTGACCGGGTTCGATACGTTGGAGATCTTGAAACCGGACATATTGACACCCTGGGTCGCCTTGTGGCTGCCCAAGTCGTCACCAGCACCGCTCACTGTCGCATCGACATATGCCTTCGTCGCCGCATCGCCGGGCTGGGCGGGGGCAGGGAGGTTGGCAACTGTAAAGCCGCCCATATCGACCTTCTGAGTGGCTTTGTGGTCCCCGAGATTATCGCCTGCACTGGCTGCCATGATTTTGCTGTCGAGCGTGCGCAGGTTTACTGCATCCTGCGGGTTTACAGGATCTGATAGATTGACGAGGGAGTTCGAGGCCATGTCGATCTTCTGTGTGGCCTTGTGGTCCCCCAGGTTGTCACTGGCGCCGGCCACAGCCGTATCGACATAGGTCTTCGTTGTGACATCACCGGGATCTGTCGGCTCTGGAATATTAGTGATGGTAAAGCCGCCCATATCAAGGGTCTGGATGGCTTTGTGATCCCCAAGGTTATCTCCACCGCCGGACGCAATCCGGCTGTCCAGCGTGCGCAAGTTTACGGCATCCTGTGGATTGACGGGATCAGGCACATTGATAAGTGGACTGTTGTCCATATCAAGCTGGAGCTTGATCTTGGCATTCTTGATGTCATTGCCCTGCATGTCGATCGTATTGTTCCACACGGTCCAACCGTTGAAGGTCGTCAGGAAGTCTGCCGTCATCTGGTGCATGGTGGAGTTTGAGAACACACCATGGTTGTGGGTGCCGCCACTGACGTCCGGGTCTCGGATGCTTGCATCGCTGATATCGGCATCTTTGATATAGGCATCAAAAATCCTGGGATCCCACATTTTGAGATCCCAAGATTCGCCATTGTAAATTTTGGGGTTGATGATCTTTGAGTTGTTAATGTTGTAGTGGGACATGTTCAGGTTGGTCGTGGCGACATGGTCACCAAGGTTGTCCCCCTCGGTCGGGCCGCTCACAGCGCCCACTGCCTGATCTACATACCATTTTGTCGCGGCATCCTGATCTTCGATCGGATCTGCCATATTGGTGATGTTGAACGCGCCCATATCCACGTTCTGAATGGCAATGTGATCCCCGAGATTATCCCCTTCAGCTGTGATGGCATCCCGGACAAAGTAATCGGGCGCATCCAAAGCTTCACTAAGGTTCTCGCTCGAAGAAAGTGGCTGGAAAGATCTCTGCTCACCCGAGCCGTCCTGAGCATGCAACGGCGGAGAAAGGGCCACAAGGATTAGAGTAAGTATACTGGCGCCACTCTTTTTAGACATTTTAGTCTCCTTCGATCCAGCACCCCCCCCATGCCTTCAATTGACGCGAAGGCCAATTGAAGGCATTCGCTTTTGTTTAATTCGCAGAGTCGATCTGCGCTTCCAGTTCGGTGATCCGTGCGTCCATTGTCTGGATCGCAGCAATCATAGGGGAAATCAGCTGAACGTAATCGATGCTTTCGTTTTTCGCACCATCATCACCCACACCTGCCCTCATGACAAAGCTCATTTCAGCAGGAATGGTTCCAGGATCGATCCCCATCGCTAGGCCACCATCAGGAAGATTGTAAACCATAGCTGCGATATTCGAAAGCGCCGAAATAGTATCCGCGCCGTCGAGCACACCCAGAGCGTCCTCTTCAGAAGGGGTTGGACGGTAGATCGCGGGGACATTCATCAATGCGCCGGAGACCACGAGATTGCCTGAAACATGCAAATCACCGGGAAGATCGAAACCGTTCTCAGACTTGGTCAGCAAAGACAGATCATTCTTTGCAGAAACCTCGACCTCTGCTGCGACCTCATCCTCGACGGGTGACCCCATTGAGATATCGGTGACCGAAAGTGCCGTCATATCCAGCGTAAGGGCCGGGGCCGCCGCAGGCTCCTCCACCGCCACTTCAACAACCGCGGGCGCTTCCATATTTGCGATGAAATCTTCGATCATGGCCCGCGTGCTGCGCAGGTTCATGACGTCTGTGTCTTCTGCGGCATCGCCTGCACCGGTGATGCGGTTGCCAGTCACATCGACACCGCCTTCGATCAGCGTGTCCCCTTGAAAGGTGCTGTCCTTATGGGTCGCATCAACGGTCGATGTCTGAGACAGAACGCCGCCATTGATTGTTGGTTGATGCAGGACCGGCGCGTCTAGCGTCGCATCTACCATTTCGCCGCCATTCAAAACTGCTCCGGTAATCTCAGGAGCGTCGAGGATCAACTCGGAGAGGGTGAGGCCACGCGCGGTGCCACCGATGATCTCAGCGCCGCGCAGGGTGGGTTCGGTCATGACCCCGCCCTGAACTTGCGGATTGCTGATCTCCGAGCTGTCGATCGTAGACTTGGTGATGATCGAGTTGCTCAAGGTAGAATTGACCACCTTGGCGTTGTCCAGAGCGCCATCATGGATCTTGCGACCCTCCATATCCAAATCGCCGAGGTTCTTCAGGGTAAAGCCGGACATATCAATATCGCCGTCGGCAATCTGGTCCCAGCCATTGTTCTTGTTGAAATAGTCCAGCGTCACCGCATCCCCTTCAAAGAAGGGGTCTTTGAGGTTGGTGATGTTGTAACCGTTCATATTCAGGACCTGCCCTGCGATATGGCTGCCCAGGTCATCACCCGTCATCGCCATCGGCGCCGGCGCGGCGCGCTGCGTAGTCGGGCTGACTGCTTTGAAAGGGTTATTGCCCAGATCTTGAGCTTGGATCGATCCGCCTGCAACGGCGAGTGCGATCATGCTGACGGCGAGGGTAAACTTAGGGTGTTTCATATGGGTGTCCTTATTCTCCATAATGGTTTTCTCAGACCAGTCAGTCGGCCGTATCTGATGACGTGAAACTCTGTTGTCGTAGACTTGATCTGAAATACGCCAGAAAGAAAGGTTTTTCGCAAGGATATCCCCAGATTTCCACTGAAAATGTAATGCGCGTATATCTGTTTTCGCAAATGAGGGTTAGGTTCACTCTGACATATAAGAGGAAGCGAAAAATGAAGCTAACCGACGAACAGGGCGAAATCAAGGAAGGTGTCGCCACGCTGCGCGCTGGGGAGAACCTCAAGGTTATCGCCTTCGCCGGTGCGGGTAAGACAACCACGCTGAAAGCCTGCGCAGAAGCCCGCTCTGATCGCGGCATCTATTTGGCATTCAACGGTTCGATCGCCAAAGAGGCTAAAGAAAAGCTGGGCCGGACGAAATGTCAGGCCAAGACAATGCACGGTCTCGCCTTCGGCGTTATGCGCGACTACATGGAAAAGCCAGCTCAGATTAATGCGCGCAGCTTCATGACCTCGCGGATCATGGACCGGTTCCATGTGCCGAATGTGAAGGGCTGGGGGGACTACCGGGTTGCGGCTGCCGTTTCTAGTACGATGGCGAAATTCGCAGCATCCGCAGATGCTGATTTTTCGTCCCGTCATGCGGAGGCCGCCTTGATGGAGGTCCTGGGGGACCCTGACTTCATCGTTTCGGAGGAAAAAGCCCAATATGTGCGCGACACGATCGACAAGCTTTCCGAGCCTCTGAGGTTGATGGCCTTTGAATACTGGGGGGACTGTATGGAGAACCAGCTCTACAGCCATGACATGTATCTCAAGATGCTCGACATTGATGATGATCTGCGTCGCGATGCTTTCTCGCGCTACAAATACGTGATGATCGATGAGGCCCAGGACATCAACCCAGTCCAGCGGTCCATCCTGACCAAGACTGGCTTGCCTTTGGTCGCGGTGGGCGATCCCTACCAGCAGATCTACTCTTGGCGCGGGGCAGAAAATGCCCTGCAGCAGCTTCCCGGACGCGAGCTCTTCCTGACACAGAGTTTTCGCTTTGGTGAGAATATCGCGGTCATTGCCCGTACGATCCTCGACAAGATTCCCGATGGCGGTCCGGAAAAGCGCCTTGAAGGCGCCGGTCCCGGCGAGACCGGAGAGGGGCCGCGGGGTGCGGTGATCTGCCGGACCAATATCGGCATGCTCGATGAGGCGATCAAATACCTCAACAAGGGCTACAAGGTGCATGTCGACAACGTCGATGGTCTCCTGACCGATGTCCGTTCGGCGCAAGCCCTAAAGGACGGACGTCTGGGTGATGTGAAGTCCGCAGAGTTGAAGCAATTCGACAGCTGGACCGAGATGGAGATGACCGCGGAGGAGGGCTCGGACCCCGGTCTCTCGAAGCTGGTCAGCCTGGTCAAGACGAACCGCATTTCAGACGTCGAACGCCTTGCAAAAGCGCAGAACCCCGATGCGAATAAGGTACATCTTTTGGTATACACAGCGCACCGTTCCAAAGGTCTCGAATTCGATGCCGTGCAGCTCGGTGAGGATTGGCCGGATATCAATGTGATGGAAAGCCGCTTCAAGGGCGCTGAGCTCAAGTCAGAGAAGCATGTCACTCAGGCGCGTGAGGCTTACAACACGCTTTATGTGGCCGCGACCCGAGCCAAGCTGCGCTGTAAAGGCTACGGCCGGATCTTGCAGCCCGTGCCAGAACCCACCGGTGCGCTGACCCAGGAGGAGGCTGCTGGCCAGGCGGCCGCTCGGTACCGTGATCGGCGCCCCGATGAGGATTACGAACCGGGTTAAACGGTATTTCTCACCTTCTGAAATAAATGAAGCGCCCGATGCTCTCGGGCGCTTTTCTCTTTCCATCATTTTGTATTTTGGCGGATGTGCTCAGGGTTGGGTGGAAATCAGCGACTGGATGATGCCCGCGACCAATGGGTAGTTCGTTGCCACGATACCTGCGATGACAAAGGTAAGCCCAGGACCGAAGGTCTTGGGTCCCTGGCCGCCTTGAGCGGACTGGTTGAGAAGATACAAGCCACGACCCACACCGATCAGACCAAAGAACTGCACGATCAGGACAAGACCCTCGATCATCTCTTTGCCTTCCGCACCTTTGATCGCGCCAACGGTTGTCTTTGCGTAGGTGAAAATTGAGGACGCCGATTGAGATTCAACACCAAATAGGGAGACATTGAGCACATCTACCAGGGTTGGCAAAGAGAAGAACAACCCAGCAATTATGAAGGTAGCGATAGGGGAGTTCCAGCCACCCTGTCCCGGTCCTTGTTCTTGACGCTTCTGCGCAAGCTTCAGGGCCGTAATCAGCATCACCACACCAATCAGGAAGCAGACCACAGACACGACTGTGGTGAACTCTCCCATCATTTCGACGATGTTTCTAATGATTTGAAGTAGGTCTGCCATGTCACATCTCTTACAGGGGTTGCTGGGGCTTTATATGGCTGAGGCGGACCGGAGCCCGCCTCATACTCTTATGATAACCCTAATTTTCGCAAAGCGCCCAGGGTTACTTGGGCACCAGGACCGAGCCATTCTCCATGACCACCAGGTTCTGGTTGCCGGAGGCGGGGATCACATCGAGAACGTAGCCGTAGCCTTCAACGAAATCGCCATTCTCGACGTCCGCCGGCACAACGCCGGATGGTGGTGTGGTTGCGCGGAAGGTCTCGGTGTCATCGGCGAAGACCTTGTCAGTGCCGGCCCCGGAGGCGCCGGAGTTGCTGGTCTGAACCCCGTGGTTGCCGGCAGAGGCGTTAGGGGCTTCCAGAGCACTTACGCCGTTCACGGTCATCCGTGCCAGAATGGCCATATTGGCGGTCAGGCGTTTCAACTCACCGTTGATCTCCTTGATCGCATTGCCCACTTCCTGCTTATTGGCAGGATTGGAGGCTTCGAGCGAGCCCACACGTGCTGCGATGTCGAGCAGAACGATCTGGGTCTGGTCCAGGCTTTCGCGAACCCCAGTGAACTCCGTCAGGATCGCGGTCACGGTGCGAAGCGAGCGTTCATTGGACTCAACGCGTGTTGCGATCGTGGAGCTGCGCTCCATGGTCTGAACCATCAGCGCGTTCATCTTGGACACTTCTTCGGTCAGCGCCTCGATGTTCTTGCTGATTTCAGAGACATCGGCTTCGACTTCAGCCACACGCTCTTCGCCAACAAAGACAGAGGTCGTGCTGGTCGCTTCGTCTTCAGCCGCTTCTTCGGGCTCATCGGCCACCTTGCCAGTGGCATTGCTGATTTCAGCCGCAAGCGCCGAAATCGGGTCGAGCTCATCTGCGGGTTCGGCTTCAACAACAACAAGATCCGGCTGATCTTCAGGCGCATCCACAGGGTCGACGAGATCTGCATCGATGTCTGCGACGTCCACCTCGATCGGGTCTGCAATCTCGACAGTGTCATCGTTGATCAGCGCCAGATCGGGCACATCAACGACCGGTGCCTCTTCCATTGCCACCACCTCGGCATCGCCCAGGTCTTCGCTCGGCTCTTCCGCATCCATCAAGTCAGACAGATCGGTTGGCGCGATGGGTTCATCAGTTGTGTCTTCAGCCTTCGCCCCCATCAGGTCTGCCAGGCGGATTGTGCCTTTGCCCTCAGGCTTGGCTGCCTCGGGGGTGATAGGGCTCATTGGCTCTTCAAGGTCGATATCGACCGAGGCGACCTGCGCCGGCTCATCAATGGCCTCACCTGTGTCGGTCACTTCGATCGCATTTGGCGGGTAGCCTGCGGCCGGGTTCAGATCCACACCGGGGATGGCGCCATTCCATGCAGCAAGACCGACGCCACCAAGAATGGCGAAGGACGCAGCGGCCAGTAGAGCAGCCTTCAGGGGTTTCTTTTTCGCAGGTGCTGCCGGTGCCTCTTCGCCGGTGATTTCTTCAGCCACGGCGGCTTCAGCGGGTTGCTCGGATTTCTCCAACGCGACTGTGTCATGCTCTTGGGTATCAGCAACAAGGACTGGGCCCTCTGTCGAAGCCTCGACAGTGTCTTCCTCATCGTCGTCACCGAAGATGGCATCTGCGGCATCATCGGATGTGTCGTCTTCTACTTCGGATGTTTCGGCATCCTCGACATCAGCGTCTTCATCTTCAGCAGAGGCTTCGTTGTCGTTCAGAAGGTCGTCCAGATCATCCCCTTCGAAAGACCCCTCATCAGAAGCGGCAACTTCATCGTCCTTGAAGGCATCGATGTCATCGGCGTCGAATGTGTTGTCGTCCTGTCCATCCTCAACGGCTTCCAGGGTCTTGAGGTTTGTCTGGTCCTCATCGGACCCGTATTCAGAGGTGGCCATTGCGTCATCCTTTTTCATGGTCTTATCAGTTTCGACAGGATCTTCATCGCTGCCGAAGCTGTCTGCGAAATCCCTTTCTTCCGAAGTATGCGCAACTTCTTCATCTGCATAGTCCGTGCCCGGCGCATAGATGCCGTCATCCTCACCCATGGTGAGTTGCGGAAGACCGGAGGAGGGGTCTTCTTCGCCCGAACCGGTTTCATCGTCGTTATTCAGATCGTCGTAAATTGCATCATCCTCCTGATCAGCAAAGGTCCCGGCGCCTGGCAATGTGGCGGTCACGTGATCGTTGCTTGCCTTGGATACATGAATATCAACTTCATCATCGAAAAACAGGGAATCATCATCGAAATCCACAGTTTCCTGATCCACGGAACCTTCAGGTTCTGTTGAGTCAGTCTCTTGTACGCCGGCGTCGAAAAGCGCATCTTCGTCGCCGTCAACCGGCGTGAAAAGTGCCGCAAAGGGAGATTCCTCTTCATCGACTGTGGCAATATCTTCATCGACCATTTCGTCGATCGGATCCGTCTCTTCTTCTTCCCAGAGCCCCTCAGCCTCGATGTCGCTCAGGAAGTCATCAACAGCTGCGGAATAGTCATCATCTTCCAGGGCGGCCTTCTCATTGTCCATGAAGGGCGTGGTCTCGATGAGATCACTTTTATCCTCTTCCATGTCAGCAAGGTCGACCATCTCATCGCCGGCATCTTCTTGAGGCAATTTATTCCCCAGGATGTCATCGAGCGAAACCTCATCTTCCTCATCGCGTGCGACTGGAACGGGTTTGGCTGCAGGCACATCATCAAGCAGCGAAGAAACCCGGCCTGCCTTGAAATCAACCTCATCGTTGCCGAAGGGACCGGAAGATTTATCCAGCTGCTCCATACGCGCCGACAGATCGTCGATCGATGAGACGGCCTTGCCCAACTTATCTTTGTCAGACAGCTGCGGGTTATTGGCCTTCACCTTTGGATCGGAGCGTTTCCCGAGGGTCCGGGTTTCATCCCCGCCGCCGGACTGCGCGGCCTTGTTCTCTGTTTTATTTGTCATGTTTTCCCCCTTGAAAACCATACGAAATGGCGGGTTGCCGGCTTAGTTGCCGGCAACCACTGTGTCTGTGAACATCACGGCAATGGGCCAGCCATCGCGCAAAGTGACCTTCGGACCGCGAGGCGCATAGGCCTCCAGATCAGCACCAATGGCGCCAGCGGCCGCGCTCAAACCCGCGTAGAGCGACTGCTCCGTGTCACGGGTGCCCTCGACGATGACGGTTTCATCGCCAACGGAAGCCAGGGTCTGACCGGATTGCGACCGTGCATCGGCGTAGCTGGTAATGAAAGCCGAGGCCAAGATCGGGCCGTAGCGTTTGAGGTAACGACGTTCGACATCAGAGGCGACGGCTGCTTCAGCTGTCATACCATCGACCGCATAGGCGTTCACGCCAACCGTGGTGCCATCGGCCAGGGTCATCGAAGAGAACTGAATAACCATGCTGTCGGACGTTTGATTGACCGTGAAGGCACCGATCAGACGCGCGCCGCGGTATTCACCTGTGGTCAACTCAACAAGAACCGGGCTGCCCGGGATGTCTGAATTGGTGCTGGTCAGAGTCTCTGCGTAGATGATATCGCCGGCCGGGATAAGGGTTTGAACCTCTTCTGCGGCGACAGTTTCTTCCTGCACAGCAGCGGCTTCAGCTTCGGACTGAGCTACGCGCTCGGCATAGCTGAGCGTTTCACCAGACCCAACCTGCACGCTACTCAGGCCTGCGGAGACATTGTTACGCGACAGGGCACCCATCTGCCCGATCATCGCAGCTGTATATCGGTTCTCGGTTTCTTCACCATTGCTGGTCTGTGGCGCGGAGGGACGGACGGGTGCAGCCGGCGGTGTCGGAGGCGTCTGAGCAACGCGCGGCGCCGGCTTTTCCGGTGCAGGAGGCACTACAGCTTCTTCTACAACAACCGGTGGCTCCACATCTTCAATCCGATCACCCGCTTCCAGGTCATCGATGGGCTGCAGAATGCGCTCAGGCGTGGGAATGAAGGTCTTGCCGGTGCGAAGTGCCTCTTCGGCAGCCTCGTCATTCGAAGCTTCCAGAATTTCCTGGTACCGAGGGCTCTCGGACTGAATGACGCCACCCGGTGTGTCGTCGAGATCTCCGCCCGCGGAAGAGATCGTCGATTGCACTTCGGAAATCTCGTTGGTGCTCATGATCATCGACCCACCGATGATGGCGAATACGCCACCGATAACGATGCCGAATTTTACCGCCGGGCTCATGCTCTTCTTGACGCGCTGAGAGCCAAAATCCTCAGCTTCAGCTTCGGGGATTTCGACGCCTTCGTCTTTCATATCTTTGTCGCTCATGTCTTTCCCCTTTTATGGAAGCTTGATGTCAGCGCGGATGATCTGACCGCCAACGCTGAACAGGGCCACAGAGGCCGGATTGATCTTGTAAACACGGATACCATCAGGGCCCGACATGGAGCCGGTCCAGCTGGGGCTGAGAAGGGCGTGACGCGAGCGCAGGTAGAGGTCGCCCTCAATGACCCAGCCCTTGGCATCAACACCCATGACATTCACGGCGCGCGCTGATTTGGGCAGGTCGACACCGGTGATCGCGGCAAGCAGAAGACCGTCACCAGCTTCAGCCACGGTCTGGGTCATCCCGCCGCCGGAGGCATTGTTGATCTCCGCATTGGGGCCCATGCGCATGACCTGAAGGTCGCGGCGATAATCAGCGACCTCTTCGGAGATCTTGATGCGGACAGTGACCGGCTTATCGAAGCCCTGCAATTTGGCCACCATGTTGGTATAGCCGATACGGCCCTGAGGGGTCAGAATGATGTTGTTGCTGTCCTGGCCAAGGTGAATGGCTGTGAAGTCCTGGTTGTTGCCCAATACGTATTGCTCGATTGGCCAAGCCGCCCCGGTGGCATCATAAAAGCCGATCACCGAGGCGATCGACGGAGAAACGGTCAGCAGGGGCGCAGGCTCGCCGGGCTCGAGCGAAATCAATGACGTTGTGATTTCCTCATCCGGGGCAGGGCGCTCCTGCGCTGCACGCTCGTTCTCTTCTTGGATCTGTCGGTACCGGCGGATCATCTCAGGCGTCATCGGGAATGCCTGATCCACAGCTTCATTGAAGCCTTCGATTTTTTCCTGTGACATTTCTTTCCCGGTGGCCAGAAAGTCAGTCATAGCTCGGTCCGGCCCCCCCGTAGGGGAGCCGGACTTATCCCCGACGGGGCTGGCAGGGGGAGAACCAGCCTCGACAGGAAGCATGCCGCCCTGGGCGCGATACTTCGAGAGAATATCGCCTTCCTGGGCGTATCCGGTTGTTGCACCAAGCGCCAAGGTCATGAGGGCCAAGGTCGCAGTGTTGATTTTCATATTTGCCACTTTACTGAAACTCCGTTTTTCGCAATGACGCTTTTCGCCTTTTGCATCTTGTTATTCTGATCAGCGCATGGTGATCCGGGTAATGCCAACCGCCTTGGAGCTTTCCCAGGTCGGCAAGCGCGATACGATGACCTCCGCCATCATATCTTCGACACTGCGTTCGTTGGCGGATTCAAAGGTGACTTTGAGCGGGATCTGCACCGTCCAACTGTAGCGACCGAGCGCATCGACACCGTCATCCACGATGGTTGCACCATTTGCGACAGCGTTGGAAATCAGGCGCTTGTTGCGCACGAAGTCCAAGGTGCCAGATTTGTCGATCGCGGTCAGGAAGTTGTTCCAACCTTCAGGCCGTTGGAAATACTCGGAGGCCTGTGCCAGGTCTTCGCGCCAGTTTTTGAAGTCCATAGTCAGGGCGCGGGTGACAGCTTCAACCGCGAAGTTCGTAACCTGACCGTTGTTCAAGAATGGCGAGGAAACCGCGACGAGGGGAATGATCCCCCCATCTTCACGGGTGGCGAAGTACCGCGGTTCGGGCTGGCTGCTGTAAGCCCCCCAAGCCATGGCGATGGATGCGGTCGTGGCGACGGCCATGATTACATTGCCGATGGCAGAAACCCTGAAAGCCTTCTGGTATGTCTCATACCGAGCCAATGGCGACTCAACTGCGCCCGATCTGTCTTTTATCGCCATTGTCTTCCTCTTTTTCGCATCACATCCCGAAGTGCTTGATCGGCACGGAAACTGACCGGTACGTACCGAGACCTCCGAAACGGACAGGCGGCCCGTTTTTCACATCCTCTGCCTGTTGAATAACATCAATATAGGATGTTGCGTAAGGCGTTCTCGCAAGGATCTCGACCAGACGTGGCGAATTCTTGTGGATAAGCAGGCAATCCGGCTCATCTCCGGCCTTCGCCAGCTCTCCCTGGTAGCCCAGACGGATACCAAGCTCGGCCAGGCGTTTCGAAGCCTGATTGCGATCCAGCACCTCATCGCCATCCTCATCATCCTTCATTGCCATGTCGATGATCGAGCCCAGCGTGAAATTGCGGGCCCCGAGGTTCAGGGTCTCACAACGGATTTCGTGAGAGATAATTGCGCGGAACAGGCGCGAGTGGTCCTTATCGTCATCAATTTCAGCCGCAAACTCTTGCATCTGTGTGCTGATGCCGAAGGTCTCTTCGATCCATTCCATAGCAACATCGTGATCTTCAGGTATGCCATCTTCCAGCAGCAGCCAGGCGCCAGCCGCGAAGGTCCCCCAAACGTCAGCGAGACGACGCTCGATGCCGCAGGCGGTCAAGCCGCGCACCATCAAGGCCTGAACCTTGATCATCGATGCGGCACGGGTGACCATACGGGCGATCATCCGCGACGAGAAATCCGGCGTCAGCAAATCGAGCGCAGGCTGTTCGATTTCGCGCGAAAAATAGGCGGAGTTATGGCCCGGCCCAAGTTTAGCCCGCGCAAAACGCGTCTTATCCGCGGAGGACTCGATCTGAGGGGTGATCGACGCGAGCAAGAATGTCGAGGCGATGGAATAGAACTTCTGACCATTACCGCCGGGCACACCTTGAGCCACCACGGAATCCCCAGGCGTCGAAGAGTGCCGCGCCAAACGCATGACCGATCCCATGCGGTTGCGATCTCCATCCATCTCACCCTCAGCTTCGTCGAAAACCAATGGGAAGGCGCGACCATGCAGCATATTGCGCAGGCCCGATTCAGTCGAGTTGGACTTCACGCTCAAGGCATAGTCACCGAGACAGGGCGTGATGATGTTCTCAATGATCCAGGATTTACCCGCAGCACGCTGGCCGTCGAGCCAAAGGTGCGGACGCCAGGGCAGCACGCCGCAGATCGGGCCAATGCAAAGCCAGCCGAACATCGCCATAACAGAGAGGTTGCTGGTCTCTTCACGCCAGTTCAGCTTCTTGATAAGATCGAGCAGTTGACGTGGTTCCGCATCGCCGGCCTGAAAAGTATTGTCGAAAGCGGGCAGGCGGCAAGAGTCGCCCACTGTATACTGGTAATCACCGTTGAAATTCGCAGCGATATCGACGACGCCCGGACCGTCAACTTCTTTCTGGATCCATAGACGGTCGCCTGAGTTGAAAACCACACGGCCCCCATCGAGGCGCGCGCCCTGGCCTGCCTCACGGGTGGGGTCCCAATATCCGCAGTCATAACAAGCGTCGATCAGTGCCGAGATTGCCGTATCCCATTCGATTGTGGTCTTTCCGCGTTCTTGTGTTGAAAAATGCGCGGCCCAGAAATCGATTGGGGCAATGCTGAACAATGCCTGCTTGCGCATGGCGGCGTAGTTGATCGCGAAGATCTGACCGGACCTGAGCGACATGATGTAGTTGGTCCCTTCGCGGTATCCCAAACAACGGAAGTTGGTGTTGCGCATCACAGCATGCCTGCCATCGATGACATCATTGTCGTCGCCGCCATCGGTCTCGACCTCATCAGGTTCCTGATCCATGTCCTCAGCTTCAACCATATCGTCGGCACCAAGTGTCCTGTCGAGGATTTCGACATGGCTTTGATCGGTTACCTCTTCTCCCAATAGCTGGCTGGTGATGGCGAGGGTTTCCTTCACCTCTGATGCGACATCACGTTTGGCTTCGGGGGCGGTGTTGCTCTCGTAGAGTGCTGCGATTTCGTCCTCATCAGGGATGAAGCTCTCGCCGGAGGTGCCAGACCCCCCATTGTGAAGGTCGTCTTCCTCGTATTCATGGTCCGAAAGCTCGAGGTCGTCTATTGCTTCCGGACCATCCTCAAAAGGGGCGGGATCATCCGCATCATTGATATTGACGTCCAAGTCCAGGAAACGTTTCTCAATCGGCATTTTCGCACCCTTTTCATCAATCTCAAGGCGAACACGTTCGCCATCCCACCCTTCGTTCTCAGCATCCGCCAAGTCCCAGCCGTTCTCCCGAGACTGCCCGGGCAGGGCGCGGCTGTAGCACGCTTTTGTCGGGTCAAGCCCGGCCTTGCGCGCGGCCGTAACAAATGCGCCGATCGTATCACGGACATAGAGCTGCTGCGCGTCGATCTCGGTCCCATCGGGACGGGTCTTAATGTGATCCGCATCCGGCCAGACCGAGAAGCTCAGCTTGTCGAGCTTCTCCTGATCCATGTGAGACATGAATTCGGTCCAGTCGGCATAGAGGCTGGCGTTATGACCGCCCATTGGCGAGAGGGTCAGCCAGTTGTCTGCGTCATCCAGACCGGAGATCAGACGACGGGTCGCATCGCAAGTCTTCTCACCTTCGACAATCAGGATCCGAGTGCCGCCGTTCTTCATCCAAGGCAGAGCTTTCTCCATACCATAGATCGGCTTGCGATGACCGGCGCTGGTGCCTTTGACGAGCCAACCGCGGCGGTTTTCCATATCGTCGACAACCACATTCGGGGCCTCTTGGGGCAGGACGCCAATCCGGATGGGCATGAAATACTTGCCACCCTCGCGGTGCTTGCAACGCAGGACCGCCATAATCGGCTGGCGAGACATATTGCGGTAGAGGTGAACCATTTCAGGTTTATATGTCTTGACACAGGGCGTAATCGTGCGCCCGCCGCCAGGGTGCCAAACCTTCATGAATTGCCGTGGCTTGGGCTCCTGCAGTCCGCGGAAGGGCAGTGCCAAATCCGATTCAAAGAGTTTTGCGGGGTTCATCTGGTTTTCAAAGTTCGACCGCGGCTTGGAAGGCGCAGTATTCGCACCCTTCCAGCGTTTATCCGCAGCACCACCAGGAGGATCGATGCCCACCTTCTCGGCTGCCAGGAGAACGGCCTGCTTGAAGCTCACGCCAAGGTATTCGGAGATAAACTTGAACACGTCGCCTTTGGCTTCGCAGCCCGCTGTCTGACACTTGAAGTAGCCTTCGGTTGCCCCTGCGCGCACGGACATGGAAGGATTTGTGTCGTTATGGAAAGGGCATTTCCCCTTGCGGTCACCGCCGGGGCGACCATCCAGGCGTGTACCGGAGAAATCTTCGATCGCCGTGTCGATCCGGTAGGTGTCTTTCACCTGCTCTTTGAACTGATGCCACGCCGCGAAAGCCGCCTGCCTGCGTTCTTCAAGTGATTCTGTCTTTTTCGCAACGCTGCTCATGGATCAGTAGCCCCCAACTGCTGAGTAATGGTCATTGCCGTTCTTCCAATCCGAGCTGTCCTTGCAGGGATCACAGAAGCGGTTACCCGGTCCACCTGAGTAGAAGGGCGTCTGACACCGCAAGCAGGGACGCACCCGAGCCTTGGAGTCTTTCGACTTCATCTGCTTGCGGCGGGGAAGGTTGATGCGTGAAGCTTTTACAGCAACTGCGGACTCCTCCCTTTTTAGGATTTTCGCAATCTCTGCATTTGAGAGATTGGTGCTCCAGAGCTCAATAAGCTTGGCCACATCTGTTTCGGACCACCTAATGGAGGTCGTTTTGGCTTTTGTGTGCGCGGCGGCACTTGAGTTGGTCGCTACCATTGAGGGTTCCCTTGCGAAAAATGGCGTCGGAAATGCTTGGGCAATATCACAGATCGCATGCTGCACCTCAAGCGAAAAACGAGATGCGCTATGAAATGATTTTGGATTGGCTCTATGTCCTTGGTTTCTTTGCGAAAAATCAATCGCCGTCCGGTATTTCCTATGAAATATGAAGCCTTTTCCGGAGTTCGAGAGATGGTCCAATCGGATGGATAATGGAAAATATACTGCAAAAACAGTGCTGTAACAGCGTAACGGATACGTTATGTTTTTTGTAACGGGGTTAAGTCTCTGATTTCTCTAAGATAATATATATATATGTTACTTGTAACAGAAATATAGAAAGAGTGTATATACGCCTCACACCCACGCACATGCCTGCACATGCGCAATACTCTCGCTGGCGTAATGCGTTACAAAAGCTAAGATACTGATAAATAACGATATGTTTGTAACAGAGCGTTTCACCCGTTGCGGGCATAATGTTTAAGGTTGTGTGAAAACAATAGGTTAACCGATATTATGGCAAAACGGTTTCGCGTTACAAAGCGTAACGGCAGCGGCCAGAGGGGGTGTAATGTCGCTTCAGAGATGTCTTCGTGACGCGGAGGCAGCAGTTTGCGAAAAACAATATGTGATCCGTCGGTTTTCCACACAGAATTTGCACAAGATGCGAAAAAACGCCGCTGTTTCGCTAGGTGTCTTGCATAGTCTTACCGTAAGATGTGCAGGAAGACGGCGGTGGGTTTCTAGGCCAGAGATGCGAAAAATGAACTGTGTACGCATCTATGAGTTCCGCAGCCGACAACCGATAAAGCTGCAGGTGAGGATGACCTTGTGAAGATCAATACGCACGTAACAAGAGCTGCTGCGACCATCACATTCGCATCGATGGCTGGCGGCGCACATGCGCAGGCAGCCACGAACCTAAAAGAAGTATCGACCAATATCAGTACCCAGCTGGTCGCCCTGGGAAGTCTTGCAGGTATCGTCGCCTTCCTGACGGGTTTTGTCTTCGGAATTATGGGGTTCATGAAGTTGAAGGCCAATGCCTCTAACCCCAATGATCCGTCGAACAAAGTCTCGACGGGATTCATGCTAATCTTCATCGGGGCAGGGTTGATCGCAGTGCCCACCGTCATGGGTGTTGGTATCGGTTCGATCTTCGGCGCAGGCGGCCAGAACACGGAGCTCTCAACCTCGAGCCAGCCCTTCACGGCAATCAAGTAAACACGGAGCTCCGGCGGCCATGTCGCCCGGGCGTATCAACTTAGAGAAAGAAGGACTAAATATGCGTAAGTTCACCAAATTCACAACCATGGCCCTCGCGGCCGCCACTGCCTCGATCATGGCCAGCGGCGCTCATGCGCAGGTAAAAGATGTTGCCGGTGTTTCCGGTAAGGTCGGCGAGCAGCTGATCGCTTTGGGCAGTCTGGCCGGCATCGTTGCCTTCCTCGCGGGCTTCGTCTTCGGGATCATGGGTTTCATGAAGTTGAAAGCCAACGCCTCCAACCCCAATGACCCGTCGAACAAGGTCTCGACTGGCTTTATCCTGATCTTCGTGGGTGCGGCTTTGATCGCGGTCCCGACCGTTATGGGTGTGGGTGTTGGCTCGATCTTCGGCCAGGGTGGCCAGAACACCAAGCTGGACGCAAAAGGCGGTGGCTTCACAGCAATCAAGTAAAAGGATACGCCGGGCGCTATTCGCAACCATGCCGCCCGGTGCCCACGCATAACAGAAAGAGGGATACCCCAATGCGTAAACTCACCAAACTGGCCCATCTGGCCACAGCGGCAACCGCCGCTTCGATTATGGCCAGCGGCGCTCATGCGCAGGTCAAAGATGTTGCCGGTGTTTCCGGTAAGGTCGGCGATCAGCTGATCGCCCTGGGCAGCCTGGCAGGTATCGTGGCCTTCCTCGCGGGTTTCGTCTTCGGGATCATGGGTTTCATGAAGCTGAAAGCCAATGCTTCCAATCCCAATGATCCGTCGAACAAAGTCTCGACTGGCTTCATTTTGATCTTCGTGGGTGCGGCCTTGATCGCTGTCCCAACTGTCATGGGCGTGGGCGTGGGTTCGATCTTTGGCGATACGAACAACAACACAACCCTCACCAAAGACGGCGGCGGCTTCACCGCGATCAAGTGAAGTCGGCCCTCCTGATAAAGGGAGTGTCGTGAAAGACAACACTAGGGCCGGCCGGCATCGGTCGGCCCTATATCCATGAAAGACTTTCCAGGAGCGTGAGATGTTCACCAGCCTTATTCAGTCCCCCCTGACTTCCCTGACGCTCAGCGCAAAAGCACATAACATGCTCAACGCCACGATGATCGATGAGATCGTGCAGACCATGAGAACCCATGATTGGAACTGTAATACCTGTGGCACACGGATGCCGGAGATGATGGAGGTTGACCATCTCAAAGGGCATAAGCCCGCCGGAAAGGATGCCTTGGCGCCAATCTGTCAGTTCTGTCATGACCGCAAGCACCTTCTTTGGGCCGCATCGCGCAAACGCGTCACCCTCATCCACGCCCCGGATCTCAGCTATGAAGAGCTTTCTCAGATCTCCTGGGCTATGGTCACACACAAAGAGCGTGAAGGCTTTACCATCGATGCAAAGAAGCTTCAGCGTGATCTGTCGAGCCGCCAAGAAGATGCCTTCGATGCGATTGGCCACACCAACCTCGAGGCAATCTTTGAAGCCATCTATGCCCTTCGAGACGCAAAGGGTGAAGAGGCTGTGCTCGCACGGCTGACCGAGATGGATGCACATATCAAGATTGCCCCCGCGGCGATCTTCATGGATCAGCCGGTGATCGAAGGTTGGGCTCGCGGGGGCTTCCGTGCTGTAGAGGAAGGATGGCAAGAGCGCGTCATCCCCGAGAAATTCCCTAGCTATGCCGCGCTGCGTTCTGCGGGGGATGCGCTAAAAGCCCGTCTTTGATCCGCCGACCAAGGTCTGAAACCCAGTTTTGCTGCGTTCTGCTGCAAGTGCCTTGAATTGCATGTGGAAAAGCCGCCTTTCCATCTATGTGCTGACGGCTTGATCCTTTAGTCTCGGAGCGAAAAACAACCTTTCACGGAAAGTCGAGCACCCTCCAATGCCAATTGAACTGACCGACATCGCAGAAGACGATGACATCGCGCCCGAGCCAGAACGCAGCCGCATCGGTTGTCTGATCATGGATGACGATGGAGGCTGGACAGCTGTCTGCCCGGGTCTGGATCACCGCTCGGAGGGTAGGGGGGCCTTTGATGCCTTGCCTTCCGAGGCACTTTGGCTGGTCAATCGCGATTACCAAACAGTGCGCCTACATCAGGAAGCCAACCGGGACGTGAAGCTCAAATTAAGCGGCTGGATGCGCATCGCTTTGGAAGACATGCCCCGCGAGTGGGGGATCGACGACATCAGTGTCGCTTCCAATGCTGAAGCTGCGGCCTCGATTTTCGATCGGGTCTTCAAGATGTCTCTTGAAACAGCGCGCAAGAACGCAGCCACAACCATGCGCTCAGATGGGGAGATCCACGCCGCGATCGAGCGGTGCCCTTCGCTGGCAACCGGTTTGCGCAATCTGTTCAACTCGGAGATGGAAAGCTCCGTTCCGGAAGATGGTAAGGTGCGCAAACGCATCTCGGAGGCCCTGAGCTACGGTGTATCGCGGCTTCAAGAATTCAACGTCGCCGAAGGGGAGGTCATGTTGCATTGCCGTGTGCCCCGTCTGAGCCATGCTCTGAGGGTGACGAACCATGAGGTTCCTTCCGCCGGCAAATGGCAGAAGGCCAGCATCCCTGAAGGTGAGCCTCTGGATGACAAGATCGCGGATCTCCGTGCTCTGGAAAAGCCGGTCATGGTTGTTGCGATCGTCAAGGAACGCCCCGGCATCCCGCATGAGTATTTCAGCTCTTGGGTGAGGCCCAATACCAAGGTCATCCGCCGTATCTCCTACACGCTCGACGAGGTGATCGCGCTGCTGCCCTGGTTCACCTTTGAAGACTACTCGATCATTGTGGGTCCGGGCTGGCGTAAGCCCGTCACCGGTCGCATGGTGTCGAATTTGATCGATGTATCCGGCGGCCGGGACGTAGCCTCTTCGAGCTGGTCGGTTAATGCCGCTGCCGAGAACATACTATGCGGTGGTTTTCGCAAGCTGAGCAGTTCCGAGAGCCTCTCGCCCGAATGTGTCTGGCTGACCGCCTGGGATCGCCTTGAGATGACACGCCCGATCCAGAGCCTGCTCGACTGCGGGGCCACTCTGGTCTCGGCCTATGCGGGCGGGATCATCGTCAAAGTGCCGGAAGATCCCGAAATGCTCGCCCTGGCGGCGAATGCGGTTTGGGAGGCAGGTTTGCATATGCCGATCGGGACTGTGCGCCAGCTTATGGCCATGGGTGTCGAGCCCCCCTTTGACCCCACTGCCTATGGGGGCGCCCCGGAAGACCTGATCCTCGGTCAGATCTCCAACCGCGGACAGCGTAATGCAATGTGGCGGCTCGATGAGATCATGGACGAACACACAGACAAAAGAGCGGAAATCTTTTCTGCCATTATCGGATAACGGAGTTTTCAATGAGCTTTTCTCAACAATATGCACGGATTGTCTGCACTTTCCTTCAGGAGAGCTTGTCGGACATGATCCGCATTGAGACCATGGAAGACGACCACACGATCGTCACCAAAGACGGCGCGATGATGTCGATGATCGCCCTTGAGGGCGCGCTGCGCACCCCCGGGGAGGCAGAAATTGCCGATATGATCGAGCGTTTGCGCATCGCGCTCTCGCCCTATCTGTCGACCCCTGGCCATATGATCGAGTTCAGCTTCATCCGGGATTCGAATTCCGCACGTGAAAAACTGAGCACCTTGATCAACAAGACGGAGCGCGCATCCTCCTCGCTTGGCTTGGATATTTCGGACGTTCTTGATGAACGGCGCCGGGTCTTCTCTTCCAGCATGGTGGCCGAGACGCTTTTGATCACCGTCTACACCACGCCCAATGTTCTCTCGAAAGAAGAGATGAAGGAAGAGGCGGCCAATGTCGGTAAGCGGATCTCGCAGGTGCCGGTCATGGTGCGTGCCGGCAATCCTGAAAACGCGATGGATATGGTCCATAACCGCCATACCGCCATGGTCGATGCGATCTCCCGTTCCTTCACCCTTGTGGGCCAGCTCAACCATGTGCTGGAAGTCTCCGCCCTTTTGCAGGAGGTCCGGGCGGCGCTTTATCCCACAACAGCGCCCTTCAAGGCTGAATGGACACCGCGGCTGCCGGAGTGGGCCAAGCAGAACAAGACGATGAAGAAATTCGTCAATATGCCCGAGACTTCAGCTGAGTTTGCAGCCCGTGACTTTAGCCATCTTTTCGAGCCGAAATTTGACCGGCAGCTCGCCACCGAAGATGCGATGATCGAGAATTCGCGCACGGTGCGGATCGGGGACCGACTGTTCTCCTCATTCGATATGACAGTACCGCCTGAAACACTTCCGGACTTCAATGATCTGGTTATGGACGTCACCTCAAAATCCAAAGAGATCCCTTGGCGCTGCACAATCAAGATCGAAGCTGGTGGGATGCACTCGCAATCGCTCAAGGCGACCTTCCTCGGTATTTTCACCTTTGCCTCTCCGACGCACAACCGGCGGATCAAGGAGTCGATCGACCTTTTGCGTGAGATCGATGGGCAGATGGATACAGTGGTTAAATTCCGCATGAGCTTTGCCACATGGTCGCCGATTTCTGATCCAGAACAACTGCGCCGCAATGCACAGACCCTGACCGGTGCGGTACAGCGGTGGGGCAACTCACGTGCCGACGGCATCTCGGGAGATCAGCTGGCAACAGTGCTCTCCACTGTACCCGGCGCGACCATGTCTTCCACTGCGCCCGTCGCGGCCGCCCCGCTTGAGCATGCGCTTGCGATGGCGCCGCTTGCGCGTCAGGCATCTCCTTGGGAATTCGGATCGGTGCTTTACCGCACGGACGACGGCAAGCCGTGGCCCTACCAGCCCGGCAGCTCGAAGCAAAACACCTGGGTCACCTTGATGGTGGGCACCCCGGGTTCGGGTAAATCCGTTATGATGAACTCGATCAACTTTGCGTCCGCCATCTCGCCTTCGTCCGCGGGCGGGCGCGAGCCTCTCCTGCCGCGTATGGCCATCATCGACATTGGGACCTCGTCCTCGGGGGTCATCTCATTGCTGCAGGAAGCCCTGCCGGCCGATCGCCGGCATGAGGTCGTGTTCCGCAAGCTCAAGATGAGCCGCGAGAACTCGATCAACGTCTTCGACACCCAGCTTGGCATGCGCGAGCCCACACCGAACGAGCGTCAGTTCCTGGTGAACTTCCTGTCGCTTATCTGTGGCAATGGCACAGAGCCACCATCCTCGGCAATGCGCGGCCTGATCAACGCCTGTGTGGAGCGTGTCTATTACGATTTTGCGGACAGCCAGACACCGCGTCGCTATATGCGCAATGAGGAGCCGAACATCGATCGGACCCTTGATGAATTGGATTTTGAGGCGGATTTTGAAACCGCTTGGTGGGAAGTCGTCGACTTTCTGATGGTCAACGACAAGATCCACGAAGCGAGTGTGGCCCAGCGCCACGCGGTACCAACGCTTGCGGATCTCGTGACGGCTTCCCAGGCCGATCAGGTCGCCTCGCTCTACGAGTCTGCCAATGACGGTGATACCAATCAGCCCATAATGAACTCCTTCCAGCGGATGATTTCCGAGGTTGTGCGCGACTATCCTATCCTGTCGACACATACCCGCTTCTCTGTGGGTTCGGCCCGGATTGTCTCATTGGATCTCATGGATGTCACCGTTGGGGGCGCCTCCGCGGCTGCCAAGAAACAAACCGCCTTGATGTACATGTTGGCACGTCAGGTTCTGACGCGCGACTTTTTCATTGATGAGGCGGACTTCCGCACGGCCGAGACCAAAGGGTCGCTGCCGTCGGAGTTTCTTGAATACCACGTCAAACGCGCGCGAGTGAACCTGCAGCTGCCCAAGCTGATCTGCATGGACGAATTCCACCGCACAGGCAAAATCGACATGATCGTCGAGCAGGTGATCCAGGATGCGCGTGAAGGACGTAAGTTCAACATCGACATCAAGATCGCTTCGCAGCTCATCGAGGATTTCCCGCCTTCCATGATCGAGGTGGCCACAACGCTGATCGTCTGCAACGCCGGCTCGGAAAACTCCATCGACTACATGGACGGGCAGTTCCGCCTGACAGAGGGCGAAAAACGTGTGATGCGCTACCAGCTCACCGGTCCGTCGTCGCGGGGCGCGCCGATCTGGGCGATGTTCAAGCTCAAGGATGGCTCTGTCCGTCAAAAGCTGAACCTGACCCTGGGTCCCGCGGAAATTTGGGCTTTCTCGACCACGGCCGAAGATGTGGCGCTGCGTGGCAGGCTCTATGAGAGCATTGGCCCGCGCCTCACCCGTCAGGTTTTGGCCCGTCGCTTCCCTGGCGGCTCTGCGAAATCCGAGATCGAAAATCGCATCTCGCGCATGGAAGAGGCTGGAAGCGATCTCAGCACTGAACAGCGCGGCGATGTTGTCGGAGATTTGGTTGAAGAACTCAAACGCGCGGCATACCTGATCAATGATGATGTTTGAGGTCTGACCTCACAGGTGACCTTGAAAGGGTGCGAAAAATGAAGACCGCCGTGAATACGATGCTGCTGGCGGCGCTGTCCCTCTGGGCGGTGCCGGCAGCTTCTCAAGATGTGCCCAAGAGTGCCCAGGAAGAGCTGCAGCATTATATGCGCGCGGCAGGGCTTAGCATCAGCTGGGGTGAGGTTGGGTCTCTTGGAACGCAGTCAGTCTACCTCTCGGATGTCACGATCAAAGCAGATGACTGGGAGATCAAAACCGACCGTTTGATCCACAGCGGCCGCGAGATCGACCTGATGTCTGTTCTCATCACCGGTGGTGCCGGGGACGGCGATATCACTGTCGACAGGATCGCATTGTCAGATATCCAAGCGTTGGGCGGTATCGTGCGCCTCCTGGATGGGGACAGCAGGTATCGCCCCTCCACCGAACCTATTGAGAGCTGTGTAGCGCAAGGCTCCAGCGATGAGCGCAGCATCTTCTTGCAGAACGTGAACGTGACAGGTGATCGGGATGCCATGCCGGAGGGTCTGCTGGAGGCAGAGCGCATAACCTTCGGTCTCATGGAGATCACCGAGGAAAGCCTCAAGGAGGGGCCAAGCTGCACGCTGACGGAAACCATGCGCACATCGGATATGACGGTATTTGCGGCCGATGGGGCGCGTATAGTTATTGGCGCAGGTGTCTATCAAACCGGCTACATCTTTGACAGCGCGACAGGGATGGCGGGCGATGATGTGGTGAGCCGGGATCGGCTGCAGCTCAAGGACATTGCGATCAGCAATGCCGATGGGGCGGTCTCTGCCCAACTGGGGCTCCTGACGTCCGAAACCGTTATGGACGGGGCTATCATGGATGTCACGCTCTCCCAGGAGGCCAGCGATATCGTGGACCCGCTGTCACGCTCGAATGCGTCCCAGACCCTGTCCCTTGAGGGGATCGCGATTGACGTAGAGGGCTTCTTTCCGAGCTACCTGATCGAAGCTCTTTCTCTTGAGGATAAAGACTTCATCTCAGGGGATGCACATTTTGCAGTCGCGGCGGCCGAGGGAGATGTCACGGTTGATATGGATATTAATCTGCCAGGACTTGGGGAGATGCTCGGCAAAGCTCATATCGGTCTACCGGCCTCCATGGACGTAACCTTGCCCGGTTTCATTGCCGACAAACTTCCCGTGCCGAGCGCCATTCTCGATGTGCGCATCCATGCGCTTGAGGTTGCCTATGAGGATGATGGGATTGGTGAGGTCATCCGGTCGACCACCGGCATGTTGCCTGCAGAGCATCTCGAAAAGAACTATGCGCTTGCTAAGGCGCGCCTTGACGACAAGCTACCGGAGTTCGTTGGCACCAAGCTCGATGCCGCGGCAGAGGTCTTTTCTGACCTTCTGAGGGGTGGCGGTCGGGTCTTAATGAAGCCAGCGGCGCCAATGACGGTCATGTCGATTGTCATGCAGGGGATCATGGGCGCTGACAAACTTGCTGAACAGGCCGGACTTGAGGTGGTTCTCCACAGTTCAGAGTGATGCGAAAAGCAATATATGGTGTCTTTCATCCGTTTATGACAGATATGTATTGATCCATTCTAGATCGGATCATATTATATTTGAAAATAGAAACAGTGGATATATTCGCATGTCGGACACCATGGCTCAGAATGACGAACATATGAACAGTGCCGCTCTCTGGGCTGGTGTCTTCGCCTCTGTTGAGGAGAACGACATCCAAAAGACGATCATGCGTGAGCGACTTCAGGTTCGACGCGATGATATCCTGACGGCAAAGCTGCGCACGACGGTGGAGTTCTACAAGGCTGTCGAAGCCAAGGCATTCCCGGTTCTGCCGGGCGGCATCGAGAACCTCGGCCGCGTTCTGGATATCTTCTGCGTGCTTTGCACCTTCGACAACCTTGCGTCCGCAGGTTACTCTGACTTGGCAAAGCCTGCCTTTTGGGTGCGCACCGGTGAAACCCGTCGCGACATCACGGCGGCCATTCCTGTTGATGCTGCGGCGACCATCTGCGGCATCTCGAGCTCATTTCTCCGCGCCAGCCTGGTCCCGATGATCAAGGATGGGGCTGTCGAGTTCATCCGCTCGCCGAGCGGTGTGGCCGCGATCATGGTTAAGCCGGGCTTTGTGAATGATATGGGCTTTCGCCGATATCTGATGAGCTGATGCTCTTAGTGACGAGGCTTACTGATAGAAACACCGGCCATTGGCCGGTGTTTCTCTTTTCAAAGTCTGGATGTTCTTTACCACGGATTCCTGAACACCGTATTCCCTGTTGCGGGTGAACTTGAAAGTTCTCTGGAGGGCGCTTTGAAGATGCTATTGGGATCCTCATTCTGATCAAGATATCCACCACTGCTGCTTGGCTCATCATACCATGGCTGAGACTGCGGTTCTGTTGCAACGGCGCCGGGTCGAGGAGCGCCGAGAAGGGCATCGAGGTCATCCACGGGGCGGAGATCTTCCACAGCAGTGGTGCCAGCTTCGCGGCGAATGAAGACGGCGCCGCCGCTGGGGCGCTTGAAAGGATCTTGAGCAACATAGGATGGCTGCAGCTGAGCCCCGCGGCCGTTCATGTCCAAAAGAGCAGGGGGCCAGGGTTTCACCTCTGTTTGATCCGGGCGGTGCCCTTGTGCATTAAGCAGACCTTGCTTCAGAGCCGCCGCATAGACCGTCTTGGCGATGGGTGCCGCGGCGCGCGACCCTGAGAGATTGCCCGGGATCGGCCTGAAGTCATCACGCCCCACCCAAACGGCTACGACAACGCCGGGGGTGAAGGACATAAACCAAGCATCGCGGTAATCTTGGGTGGTGCCGGTCTTGCCGGCCACCGGAAGCTTGAGATCCTTGAAGGCGGAATAGGCGGTGCCGCGCGCGGTCACACCATAAAGCATCGAGGAGATGTCATCAGTCGTATATTGGGTGGCAATCGCGTAGCCATCCGGCCCGCGGGGCGTCCAGAGGGTCTGGCCATCCTTTTTGACTTGCGAGATGTGATGTGGAGACACCACCAGCCCACCATTGGCAAAAGCTGAATATCCTGCCGCCATGCGGGTCAATGTGGTCTCGGAAGCACCCAAAGCCGAGGAGGGATGACGGCGCATGCCGCCCCATTCATAGAGCCCGGCGATTTCCGTGATCTGCCCCAGAGCGTCGACGCCAAGACGGTCCACCAGGCTCGCCGCCACGAGGTTTGAGCTTTCTTCGAGTGCCACGAAAAGCGGGATCAGGCCAGACTGGGATCCGTCGTAGTTCCGCGGCCGCCAGACCTCACCGGTGTTTGTGGGGTAGGATCTCTCGATATCCTCGACCATGTCAAAATACCGAATGCCTTCTTCCATGGCGCGCGCCCAGAGGAAAGGTTTCAAGGCGGAGCCCGGCTGCCGCATGGCACGGCTGCGGTCAAAGGGATAGAGATCCGGGTCAGTGCCGCCAACGGAGGCCAGTACGGCGCCGCTCCAGGGGTCCATGACAACCACGGCGCCCTGAACCTGCGGCGCGGGCTGCAGTGTCACTGTGTCATCCTCCCGCTTGTAGGGCAGGACGTCGCCCTTCTTAGGGGTAAAGCCGAGCTTACCTGTGTCGAAGGCAACCTGATCCCATTCGAGATCCCCATAGCCGCGGTCAATGATGGCCGCAGCGGTGTTCCCGGAAACCGAAGAAATCACGGCGCGGCCGGATTTGCGGGTGGTCGCAAGGCCATTGGCCGCTTCCCGGCGCAAAGCCTCGACGGCCTCTGTGTCCAGATCTTCTCCAAATGCAGGGATCACAGCTTCCAGACGTGCTGCCGGCCCGGCCTGGCCGATCCGGCCGACACCAGAAATCAGGGCATCTTCTGCGATCTTCTGCCAATCGGGTTGGATTGTCGTCGTGATCTCGAGAATGCCTGAGGCGATATCAGACCTGTTTGTAAGGCCGTAGCGGGACATGTCCTCTTCAATGCCCGAGGCTGTCCAGCGCGCCAGAGATCCCATGAGCTCATCGCTTTGCTCAGCACTGATGACTTCCAGATCCATCGCGAGGGCGAGTGCCATCTCCTCATCGGTGATCATGTCGCGGGCGCGCATCATCTGCAAAACCGTGTCACGGCGCGCGCGGGCCCGCTCGGGATGCTTGACCGGGTCGTAGTAAGCCGGGCCCTTCAAGATGCCAGCCAGGAAGGCTGCTTCATGCAGGTCAATATCCGCCCATTCCTTACCAAACCAGGCGCGCGCCGCGCCCATGGCGCCGTCCTGGCCGCGGCCGAACCACGCATTGGCTAGATAGCCTTGGATGATCTGATCTGGCTCAATCGTATCTTGAGCCCGCACCGCGAGGATGGCTTCACGCACTTTCCGATCGACGGTCTGATCAGAGCCGGTAATGGCGTTCTTTACCACCTGCTGTGTCAGCGTCGATCCCCCACGACGGTTGCCGCGCAGGGTGTCGATCGAGGCGGCGGCAACAGCAACCGGGTCGACACCGGGATGGGCGCCAAAGCGGGCATCCTCTACAGAAAGGAGGGCCTGGATGAAGCGATCCGGCAGATCCAAGACCGAGGGGCTTGCCCCGGTGCCATGGCCGGTAAAGCCCAGCTCGGTACCGTCCGGGCCATAGACCTGAGCAGAATACCCGGTGGTATTACCCACGATCGCCGCTTTCAGATCGACATCTGGCAGGTCAGTGCTGCCCAAGGGACCGGTCATAACGGCCGAAAGAGCGCCTGCGAATACCTTCGTCAGCGCGTAGAGCCCGATATCAGACATTACGTTCCCCTTTGAGGGCGATAAGAATCAAACTTGGTTATTCGCAAGTCTCAGTTGCGTAGACCACGACACCGCGGAGGAATTCCGAGACCCGCAGGCCGTTCGGCTTTCCCAAGCGTTCGATTTCTCGCAACATGGTTTCCGGGATCCAGACGATGGCCTTCTCCCATTTCATGCCAGCTTCTTCATCTTCACGACGCCTGCGCGGGGAGGTTTCATCGACGCGGTCTTTGACCACACCAACGACCCATTCATGACCTTTGGCATAGGCGCGGATCACCACTTCGGCGGCATCGCGCACGGCTGCGGAGCGGGAGTCCGGACCATCGCTCTCAAGCGCATCAATAATTTGGGACGTCATAAGGATATTGACGGAGCGCATGATGGGGCGGCTGCCGCCGGCGGGGCTGGCTTGTTTAACGGACGACGGAATATTCATCAGTGCATCTCCAATGCAAGGGTGAGGGCAGGGGCCGAAGACCCCTGCCCGTGGTTTCACAGGGAAAGGGCCGTGGAGGCCTTGAATTTGAGAACCTTCTTGGCCGGGACTGTGATCGCCTCGCCGGTGGAAGGATTGCGGGCCTGGCGCTCATCACGCATCTTGCCCTCGAATGTACCAAGACCGGGAAGGTTGATCTTGTCTTCAGCCGAGCCAACCTCAACGATGGTGTCGATCATGGCTTTCAGCGCTGCATCTGCGTCAGCCTGGGACAGGCCGGATTTTTCTGCGACGCGCGCGGTGAAGTCTTTCTTGTTCATGTATAAACTCTCTTGTTAAGGGTCGGATCGTTTTCATAGCAGAAAACAATATGAAATCCTTACAACATTACTGGGCCATTGTCGCGGGCTTGGCGCGCTTTCAGGGCTGGATAGTTGGGGATAACCACCCTTCAGATCTGTTTGTCTAAATAAAATGAGGCATTCGTAATTTTCGCAACTGAGGTTTACTGTCAGACTATCGACATAAATCAATCAGGGGCCACTCATGGCAATTCGCGACTTCATCGACGGTCTTTCAGACGAGCAGGCGGCCGCGGCACGCTTCACGCAGGAGCCTGTCCTCGCTCTCGCAGGTGCTGGGTCTGGCAAAACCCGCATGCTGATGGGCCGCTTTGCCTATCTTGTGGGGCCGACCGACCAGGGTGGTCTTGGTGCGGATCCTGGCTCTATCATGATGGTGACCTTCACCAATAAAGCGGCGCGCGAAATGCGCGAGCGCATCCAGCCCCTATTGGAAGAGCTGCGTGAGCTCAACAATGGCGCCTTCCAGGGCGAGCCTTGGATCGGGACCTTCCACGGGTTGTCTCTGCGCATCCTGCGTATCGAGGCTGACAAGGCGGGCTTGGGCCGTAACTTCTCGATCTTCGACGAGTCCGACTCCCGCTCCCTGGCCAATGATGTCATTGAGGAAATGGGCATCGAAAGCTTCGATATCGATGAGTTCTTCCGCGACATCGAGACCGCAAAGGCGCGTATGCTCGATCCTGCATTCTTGGCGGCCGGCAAGAAGAAGGTCGATGCGGCCAAAGACACACCCAATGCAAATTCAGCTGATATCAATCGCTGGAAGAAGATCCTTGGGCATTTCACCTCCGAGAACTTCATCGAGATCTACGGCCGCTATCAAGGTGCGTTGCAGGAGCAGAACGCTGTCGACTTCAATGATCTGTTGAATCGCACCACGCGCCTGATGCAGCAATCCGAAGAGGTTCGGAATTCCTGGCGCTCGTCTTTCCGCCATTTCATGGTTGATGAGGTGCAAGATATTAACCGGGCTCAGGTCGCGTGGCTTACCGCCATGACTGACGGTGGTCGTGAATTCGAGATCCCTGAAAATGCCCGGACCAGTGAGCATAGTGAAGCTGCCAATGGTGGCCATGAGATCAACACCTACCGGCTGCGCAAATTCCCGCGGCCAACCATCGCTTTCGTCGGGGACGATGATCAGTCGATCTATGCATTCCGCGGTTCTGAAGTTGAAGTCATGCGTGGCCTCGAGCAGCGTTTCCCAGGACTGGAAAAGCGCTTCCTCAAAACCTCCTACCGCTGTCAGCCTGCGATCCTCGCGGCATCGAATGGCTTGGTGGCCAACAACCAGAACCGCTACGGCAAGGACCTGGTGCCGACGGACGCTGCTCAGCACATGGGCCCGATCCGCATGTTCCATGCGAAAAACCCGGATGAAGAAATTGTCCGTATCCGTACCGAGGCTGAAGCCTATATGGCTGACGGCGGCAACCCATCTGAATTTGCTGTTCTGACCCGGACACGGGATCTCGCCAAGGCTGTGGCCAAATCTTTCCGCGCAGCCGGGCTTCCGGTTGTGGAGGGTAAATCCTCAGATCTGCGCAAGACCGCGGAAGTGAAAGACGTGATGGGCTTTGTCACCTATCTGTCAAATCCAGAAGCCGAAGTCCCATTGCGCCGGATCATCAACAAGCCGTCGCGCGGCCTTGGCCCGACCTCTCTGCGTAAAGTCATGCAGAACGCCCGGTTGAAAGACTCTACATTTCTCGAAGAGCTAAACACTGTTCTGCGTGACCGGATCGACCTGCCTGAAGAGGGGGAAGCCTATAAGCCTGCCTTCGTGAAATCTGCCAAGGCTTTTGGTCACATGATGTCAGAGCTATCCAGCTCTGTGCGCGCGGCGCCGGATGCCAAGGCCGCTCTTATGGAGGTCCTGCGCCAGACCGGATATCTTGATGACATGTATCATAACGCCCTGAAGTCGACCGGTCTTGGCCGACAGGAGGGTGAGGTGCGCCAGCTCGATCCTAAAGCCTTCCTGATGTGGGTCTTGCAGAACAACAAAGACTCCTCGAACAACGAAAAGAAGCAGGACAGCCTGCTCGAGGGTGAGGATCTTGCAGATCGTGCCAGCCAGGTCTCCGAGGCGGTGCGCCGCATCGGCAATATCGCTTTGCTGCTGGATGAATGTGAGGGCTTTGACAGCCTCGAAGCCTTCGCTCAGGAATCCGTGCTTGAGATGAGCCCCGGCCAAGTACCCGCGGGCATCCAGATCATGACCATCCACGGGTCAAAAGGCCTCGAGTTCGATCACGTTCGTCTGCCCTTCTGGGTGGAAGGTGTGATGCCCCACGGCCGTGCCGTAGATGCCGGTGATTTTGAGGTCGAAGAGGAGCGCCGGCTGGGCTATGTGGCCATCACCCGCGCGCGCAAGACTGTAGAAATCTCGCGGCCCAAGGAAGTTGCGGCCTGTCCGTTCATCCGGCAGCGCTTTGCGAAAATCAGCCGCTTCGTCGATGAGCTTTCAGCCGCCGGCAATAAGCATGCGCGTCACGCCAAGCTGACAGAGGGCTTCGGTTATCTCGCAGCCCCGATCGCCAAGCAGGAAGATGCGGTTGAGCGCAAAGCCATTCCAGTCCAATTCCCTCGCGATCAGGGGCCTTATGGCGAGAGCGTGTCCTACGATGAGCGCTTCCAAGATGCCCCACCCCCCATGCCCGAGGATTACGGGGATATGGTGCCTGATGATCCCCGCGGCGCCTTTGATGGTGATCCTGGCTATGATCCCCGGTTCGACGATATGCCGCCAATGGAAGCCTATGAGCAGGATATGTTCGATGGGTTTGAGCGCGAGCCTGTCGAAGATGACAGCCCGGCCCCCTTTTAAGCGCAACGAAAAGCAAGATTGAGCAGGTAAGACATGAGTATATTCCCAACCTTCCAGACGGCTGAAGACGATGATCCTCGGCTTGATACATCGGGCCGTAAGGAAGATGTGGACGTCGCGGATATCCCCGATGAGGCGCTGCCAAAGGAGGTCGCAGAACCGGAACAGAAACCGGCCCCCGTGGCTACCAATACAGCGCCACTGCCCAATGAAAATGCGGCGCAAAGCAAAGCAAATAAGGGAGATACGCCTGTGGATGCCAAGAACGATAAGCCGGCCAATAAACCGGCGCCCGAAGTGGTGAAAGCCGCTGCGCCAACCGTCGAAACGCCCCTCGAGCCAGCCCCGGCGGCGGTAAAGGGTACTGCACCCGCTGTAGAGCAAGGCGCCGGACCTGTGCAGACGGCTTCAGCGTTGAGCCCATATATCCCTCAGGTGCCTGCATCTTATTTCGACCTTCCTAAGGGGCAGGCGATCAGGCTGAGCTATGAGGATCGGCATATCTCCGAGGTCGACAGCGGACGGGTCGTGAACAGCGTAACGCAGATCGCGGATGAGGAGGCCTTCAAGAAGGAGGCCGAGGATCATCTCGCCATCCATCAGGAAAAGAGAGCCGAAAACCTGCCGGAATGGATCGAAGTCCCGGAAGTTTGGCCGAAGTTCATGAAGTTTCCCCGGAAGAAAGATCTCGACGCCATTCGCTACGCCGAAGAGCAGGGAGGCTTGACTGATGAGGTCAAGGAAGAGTTCAACGCCAACTTCGCGAAGCAAAGCGAACTGATGCAGGCGCGGGCCGCCCAGCTTGATGCATGGATCATGGAAGAGAATGAGCAGATCATGGCTCAGGAGAAGCGGATCAAATTGATCTTCAAGCCTCTGGTGAAGCGTGAACTGAAGCTCATCGAAAAGAACCGTGCCAAAGCTGAAAAGGTGAACGCTGCCTCCATCAAAAAGGGGAAGGGGATCAAGATCGCCGAAGACCCCTTCAAGGATATCAAATGGGCCACCCTACTGGATCCCCATGCCTCGCCAGATGATCCAAGGTTCACCAATGTCGGGCGCTGGGGGCATAACTGCGTCGAGTTGATCGACGGCGGTAAGCTCTTTGCCAATGATGAGGGAATGCACGTCCCATTTGGTGACGACGGCAGCACGATGGCCGGCGAGATGGCTGTTCAAGAAGCAATTGAACGTGGTTGGACTTCGATCAACATCTCCGGCAGTGAGGAGTTCATCGAGGGCGCGCGAAAGGCCGCATTAGCTGCGGGTCTGGGCGCCAAGCTCACCACGCAATATGGATTTTCGAAAAGCGCTCGCCCGGAATTCATCATGCCGAACCCACCCAAACTTGCTGGCTTCAGAACGGAAGCCGAGAAGACACAAGATGCGCATAGGGAGCTGATGAGCGACAAAGGCAAAGAAGGCGCTCCGGAAGGTCAGCGTCGACCGCTTCAGGCGCCTGGTAAAGGGGGTGCTGAGGTCGCGAAGGAACGGACATCGGAAACGGCTGAAGAACCCAAGGCGGATTCCATCTCCGACCCCTTTGATGAGGACCCGAAGGACGATGAGGCGCTGCGCAAACTGCGTGAACGCGAAGCGGCAGAGCAGGGCCTGCCAGAGAACGCTTGATCTGCCTGTCGCGCTGACTAACCTCAAGCCCGCTTTGTGTTTTCATGGGGCGGGCTTACAAAAATAAGAGAATAACAGATGGGTTCTTGAGAAACCCACAAGGGAGCAGAGCCAGATGAAAGTAAGCGTGAGGGCACTCTTTGAGAAGAGTGGCATAAGGTGCATACGCAAGGACGATGAGGGTGTATCGCATCCAGCAAGGATTGCTTATGTCACCGGCAGCACCGTAGATGCGGCACGCCTTCTTGGACGGTCCAACGAGGCGATGAAATCCGGTGAGGGCGACCCCGATGTCACCTATGGCGCCATAGTATCGGTCTCGCGTGGTGCCGATGGCGCGTCGTCTGGCCGGGTCTTCACACCCGGTGAGTATGCACCTTTCTATATTGATGTTGCAGGTAAGGAGATGTGCCTCTCCGCGGCTGGCATGTTGCCACTCCGAGAAGAGATGGTCGCACTCACCCGTAAAGGCGATACCCTGGACAAAGATCAGGCTAAGGCCCTCGAAGGGATACAGGAGATCTTCGAGATGGTCGCCTCTGCACCGGACACCGATCGCTTCCCGGCAGGGCTCATCGCGCAGTCTTACCTGGCCTCAATGGTAGACGCCTTCGGTGAGGTTGATATGCCCATCGATGAGGAAGGCTTTGTTCGCAAATCCAGAGCTGATCTCTTGCGCGCCCGGATTGGCATGCTCGATGCACGTCATCCGGACGGTATATCCAGCGCGCGCCCGCTGCGCGATCTCTTGAGCGCAGCCGGCATCGAGGTCGGTGAGAGCGGCGTTGGCGCAGAAATACGCAGCCCGGCGATGGCCCGGATCAATGAAGAAGCGATCCGGCGCATTGTTCTGGCGAATGAGCGGATGTGCCGGGATGTGTTTGGCGCGATGACCGCCACCCCTGTGGGCGAGCTATCGGCCGCAATGATCCCCCTCGACAGTCTCGACCAGCTGCGCACAAACAAATCCAACCGCAAGCTGTCCGGGGAGTGGATCGAACAGGTCGGCGCGCGCGCAAAGAAGATCACACAAAGTGGCATGCCGGGGTATCGCTTCGAGATGGATGTCTTCTCAGAGGATGGCCGAGATTACCTGACGATCTCAGATAACGTCGGACAGAAGAACAATGTGGCCTTCGTTTACTCCTGGCCGACCGCGGAGCGCATTCCGGTAATGGATGTAGACGCAGGCCGTGTTCTTAATGTGTCTCCTGAAGAGGACCCGGGTGAGGATGAAATCGAACGTTTGAGCCAGGTTCTGGGTCAACTCGAGGCCGTGAACCTCACGGACATGGATCAGGACATTGAAAGGGTTCGGTTCGACTGAACCAGATCACATAGACGTGGAAAGGGCCGCTGACGCGGCCCTATTTCGTTCCATGTCATGTTTTTCGCAAGGTCTATCAGAACAGGCGGCGGACGTTGGACTGATTGATCAGAATGGCATGGTGGCGCCGCAGCGCGAGGACATCGGACTCGTCACAGATGTTGTCGATTTCATGACGCTTGCCAACATCGCCGGCGCGGATGGCCACGATGCGGTTGACGCCATTCAGGACGGAGGTGTGGTCCCTGTTGCCCAGCTGTTCGCCAATATAGGTCAGAGAGTGACCACAGACATAGCGCATGGCCCATATGGCAATGAAGCGGGCGTCGACGATGTCACGCGAACGCGCGGCGGACTGGATCTGATCGAGTGAGATTTTGCGGTAGTTCTCGACGATCCTGGAGATCTCGGAGATGGTCGGAAGGGTGCCGGCGGGCTTTGCTTCGCGGATCGAAAGACCCTTACCGACAAGGCCGTTCAGGGAAAGATGTTCAAATACGGTCCTGCGGTTGAACCTTTTCTCATCAGCCTGATTAAAACTGTCTTTGGTGAATGTGGAGGAGAGCGTATCGAAGACCTCCATCTCATCTTTGACAAGGCCGCGGTCTGCGAGTTTGGCGATCATCGAGCCCACGGCATAGGACATCAGATCGTCCGTGTCGCGCGCCACGGCGACCAGTTCCTTGCCGCTGCGGATGTCGAGACAGACGTCGCGTGTTTCTTCGAGGCGGGCATTCTTGCGCAGGGTGAAAACTGCGCGGGTGTTCACGATCGTATCTGCGTTTCCGTAGGGGCCGTCTTTGTAGGTTTGAGCGAGGGCTTGCATCTGGTTCTCCTGGAGGGGTTTTTATTAGCCTTTTCGCAAAACTACGGGCCGGGATCTTACTATTCAATATTGCGAATAAATATTTGAACCTTCTTTTCAATTAAGCGTTGTTTTCTTCAGGCTTTGAAGGGTCTTGGGGATAACGCTGAACAGTTGGGGATTAAGGTCTGTCCGGGATTTTGTCCGGGAAACATATTTTATTACGGTTCTTCTTTTTGGATAAGGTCGGCAGTGGTGTTTTTCGCAATTCACGCATATCTTCTGAACAACACTTCAAGGAATTGGAAACCACATGCCTGACATTAAAGTCTTCAACCGGTTCGATGCTGCAGCGATTGCGGAAGCCGAAAGGCCCGCCCCGGCAAATTTCACGGAATCCATCCGCCGCCTCAGCGCGCTGATTGACCTTTTGCCTCAGCGTCCTGTCATCGAAGACAAGCATGCAGAGCGCTGGGTGAACCGCTGTGTCGAAATGGCAATCACCCGCATGGAGCTTGAGCATGGCGAAGGTAAAGCGACGATCGCATCGGTACATGAACATGTCCTGTGGCACGTCCGCCGGGCCTCGGCCATTGGCGGTTCGGAAATCGGCACCGTTGTGCGTCACTTCCGCGGCGAGCGCGGCGGTTTCTCCAACGCCCGCAACCTTACCCTTGAGAAGCTGCTGATCATGGCACCCCAGGCAGGCGATGAAGCCATGAACCGCGGCGTGCGCGCGGAGCCCTGGCTGCAGCGTATGTATCTTGAGGAGCATGACTGCGTGTCCGATGAGGGCGCTCTTGATGTCTTGAAGGGGTTTCGCTGGGAAAAAGCTCCGCAGATCGTGGGCACACCTGATGACCTGATCCTCTACAAGAACGGCCGCCGTCGCATCATCGACTACAAATGCCCTTCGGCCGCGGTAAACGAGGAATACGAGAAGAAGGGCATGGTCTCCTTTGACTACGTCTGCCAAGTCCACCAGTACGGCATTTTCTCGCGCGAGTCCGGGATCGAGTTTGATGGCATGGACATCGAATGCTTCGATCCGCGCTACTTCAAACTGGTTACCTATGAGATCGTCTATGATCCGGACCTCGAAGAGGAAATGATCGCTGGCGCTGACACGCTGTGGAACGAGTTCGTTATGAAAGGCGTGGTCCCTGAGGTGCCTGGCCTTGGCACACTGGACACCGATGATGAAGAGACGCGCAGCTTGATGGAAAACCTGACGCTTCAGGCCGCCGTGATGAAGGTCATTGGCGATGAGCTGACCACCCGTCAAAAAGAGCTTCTCTCGCGCATTCAGGCAATTGGCAAAGACGCTCATGCGCTCAATGAGGGTAAGATCGACCTGGGCTTTGCCTCCTTCGATCGCAAACGCCAATGGGATGAAGAGGTGCTTGGGCAGCTGGCCACGGCCGCCGGTCTTGAGATTGAGGACTTCATGCAGAGCAACGGCAAATTCGACGCCGATCAGGGTGAGGGCCTTCTGAAGCAGATTTTTGAGGCCCATGGCGAAGACCCCTCGGTTATTCCGGATCTCGTCGCAGACATGGCGGTCGCCGGTGGTGTGCCGCAGAAGAAAGCGCTCAATGTCGACGATTTGATTGCGGCACTTGAAGCGATCGGCGTTGATGTGACCCCGGCTGCGGGCATCGGCGAGAAGTTCTCCTTGTCGCGTGCGAAAAAGAATGCCGAGAAAGTCAGCCAGATCAAGCATGAGGCGGTACGTCTGTCCGACACCATCGAGGAAGTTGTCGAGCAGGGCTCCGCCGACCTCTTGCGTGATCCAGCCGAGATGGCTGATGATGACATGATGATGGAGCCCTGAAGACATGACGACGATCCTGCCGCTTTCCCGGTCGACGGTTTTGGATGCAGCGATGCTGATCCGCAATCTCAGGACTGCAATGAATGGCAAGGTCGTCTGCTCGACCGATGAGGTCGCCGAAGTTTTGACCCTGGCCCTGGATCACGCCGCCTACCGGGGCTTCATCGCTTACGGGCAGAAGGGCGGTCTGCAGGGTTATATCGGCATCGACGAGCGCTTCGCCATCTATGCTGGTGGCTCCTTTCTGCAGGTCACCGAACTATTCGTACAGCCCGAGGCGCGCCGGAGGGGTGTGGCCCGAAAACTCTTGAAATACATTGAAGATCGCGCTGCCATAGAAGGTGCCAGTGCCATCGAGATCGGCGCGCCGGATGCCGCAAAGCACCCCGGCACAGCGGCTTTCTATAATGATCAGGGGTATCATGTGGTGGGGCCAAGGTTCTCCAAGTCTCTGAAATAGGACATCCCAGCTCTCATCGTTTTTCTTGACCGATACTGGTTCACTTCGTTCTATGGCGGGATTGAAGGGGGCGTTTTATGTTGTTCAGAGCAATTTTAGCTGCCGTTCTTGCGGTACCTTTGGCCGCGCCGCTGAGCGCCGCATGCAGCAAGGGAGAGATATCTCTATCTGGGCTTTCTGCATTTGAGCGCCAAGAGATCCTCATCTACCTCAATCGCTTCAAAACGACTTCCGAGGGCCTTGATGCGTTCACAGAAGATATGCTCGATCGCATTTCCACCTATCACGGCGTCCGGTGGTGGAATGTCTTTGGGGCGGCCATGGCCGCAGAAGAGGTTCTCCATGACCTGAAGGCACAGAATTACACGGATGCCTTCGGCAAGCTGTCCAAATACGTATCCATGAGCATCTTAGCTAAGTCCGCACCTATCAAGGCCATGAAAGGGGCCAATAGCGTTGCTGGATTGGCGGCGCTCCCTATCGAGATATCCATCAAGATGTGGGCCGATATGCTTAATGAGAAAGGGATGGCTTTTCAAAAGGTGGCCTATCGCACGGCTCGGGCCTACCCGTTTGAGCTATCGCACGAAGACATCCTGCGCATGAGCAAAAAAGATAATCTGGTGAGGTTTGACGCAAGCTCAGGGTATATCATGATGGTTGGTGATTTGGCGCCCAAGAGTTATATGCCCTTTCGGCCCGACGCCCGTATGACCAGCGATATTTTCTATGAAATGATGCGTCTTTCTTATGAGGCCAACACGCTACGCGAGGAAAACCGCGCGAATGTGCGTTCTGCATTGAGGCGGCTCAAAAGTGACATGGAAGAGAGTGTTGCGCCCACGCCTGACAAGTTTACCAGCCTTACGGGCACATGGTCGGGATATGCTTTGGCCGGGTCACAAAAGCTGGATTACAGCTGGGATATCGACCAACAGGGCAGCTGTGTCGAAGGGACGATCTCCATCAAGATGAAAGATGAGGGTAAATGGTCTCGCTATGCCTTCTTGGGACATCTGGATGGGAGGGCGATGTCCTGGAACGGAACGATTTGGAAAACCTCTGGGAACGGAGCCTTCTGCATGGCTGCAGGGGTTCTCAATCTCGATGAGAGTGGGTCAGTTCCCGTGTTGGAGGGCAGCTGGGGGCCCAATAAAGTCAGAGGCGGCTGTCCACGCAACACCGGCGGTACAATTCGTCTTGAACGTGACGGATAATCGGCCTTGATCAGACCTGACCGTTCTGCGGCTTGCGCAATTTGCCATAAGCAGACCCTTGGGTTGAGCGATATCCATAGACGAGAAAGCCGCAGAGCAAGATGATACTCAGAATCACAGGCGTATGTCGGCTGGTGAGCGTATGGGGCACGATGCGCGCGGGGTGCAGCATCACATCAAATCCATCGTTCTTGACCTTAATGCCTGATAATACCGCGGCCGCGGCGCGCTGCTTCCATCCATCCTGGGTCAGATCCGCAATCGGGGCACTTTGCAGGCGTGTTACGGCCTTTGACGTAATCGAGGGCAGCATATAGGTTACCAGCGCATTGGCGCTGCCCGCAGTCTCGCTTCGAGAAGAGACATTCATGCTAGGAAATTCGTACTCCAGGTTCTCAATTACGGGATCCAGAAAGAATATTTTGAGGTCCTTGTAGTCGGGTATACCTGAGGTGGTGATCTCGATTTCACCCGCCATACCGCTGAGATCCAGATCAGCGAGTATCTCGACATTCAGACGGCCGTTCTCGGCTGTGAATAGGCTTGCCTCATTGATGGTGACCCTGGCGCCGGAGAGCTCCTCCTGACGCGGCAGCTGTTCGTCCAGTGCTGCATTAATGCGCTCATGCGGTATCTCGATTGTCACCACAGGGTCCCAAACCACCCAGGTCGTGGCGAGCGCAGCCAAAGACAGGGCGCCGGCGCCAAGGAGGTGCTTGATTTTCATAGGGTCAAATTTTCCAGAGAGGTGAGCATTTCCGCTCAACAAGGGAGGCGATCTTTTCAAGGCGCTGGCGTTCTTCGGTCCAAACGACAGTGTAGTGCTCGATGCAGTTCAGCTGGCGTCGCTTATAGACAGCATGGCGCTCAAGAGGGGTCACGGTGAACTCAAGATCGTTGAAGTATTCCCGAACGATCCTGGCGTCCGTATTTAGAGCAAAGACCCGATCTACGCGTCCTTGCATGACATGAGAGGCTTCGAGCTCATCCTGCGGCAAATCTGTCAGGATAGCGGGCAGCGGACGATGCGGCTCATAGAGAAACATGAGAAGCAGAAGGCCAGGCCCGAGGGCCATGCCGACGATCAAACCAATGAACTTGATGACCGTCTTGCATGTCAGCTTAATGATATTCTTGAGCAGCTTGAAGATCATCGTTTGTCCAACTCAGCTCAGCTGTCGGGGGTTTGCATGCCCGGGTTTGGCATGGGCATCGGCGCGATCGGTGCGAGGGTCAGCCGGTCCACCATCAGGGCGCCGTCGACCATTTCGCCAATGGCAATACAGACGCCGCGCGCCGGCACATCACCGGGTTTGACATCAAAGCCCATGCGAACGGGGACTTCCTTGCCCGCCGATGCGTCCACGATAATGCCTTCGGTCATGCTGCCTGGTACGCGGGTGAAGGTGCCCTGGACCTTGCGGAACCGACCGTTCAGACCGGCGAGGCCATGGGCCATTTGGTCTTTCAGGGCAGCAACGACGTTTTTCGCAACCTTCGGCGTGTTGATCTGAACTTCCTTCACATCATTGGCGTCCGAGGCGTTGATGAAGGAGATGACGCCGTCAGTCTCTCCAACCTTGAGGCTGTCTGGGTCGTAATATCCGATCATCGGGGTCTCCTGGGGTCAGTTTGGATAAAATCCGGTTGTACTGGCGCGATCATAACTTGAGATACTAGCAGCATCGAGGTTTTTCACAATCACACATGAGGTCTTCTTGAGGGGTAGGATATACTTCCCTGTGGAAAACGAATGTCTTTTTTCGTCTTAAGATGGACTTGGGAACGGGGTTGCGTCCGGCAGATCAATACCAAGGGCGGTGGCGAGGTCCTGGCGGGGGTTGACCTGAGTGGCCCCATCGGACGAGGCGCCCCATTTTTCGCGGATTGCCTCGGCGAACTCTGCGTCATGGGTGGGCATCCAACCTCCAGCTGCCACGCGCGCTCTTCCGTCCTCACCTTTGGCCTTTTTTACGCCGTCCGTAGAGGAGGTCTTCCGGGTGCCACGCTTGCCATAGGCATAGGTCGATGCTTTTGCTGTATGCCCCATCAGGGCTGCGACCTCCCACACCTGCAGCATGCGCCGCGCACGGGTCGCGAAATCATGGCGGAATGAATAGAGGTTCAGCGCGTCCTTGCGGTTGGGCAACACGACCCTGGCCGCGGCCGTGAGGTTGCGCGTCATGGTGGTGATGAGGTTCGAATACTTCTTCCTGTCCATCTTGAAGTGATGAAGGTGGGCCGCAAGGCAAAGCACCTCGAGGTCATCATCCTCGATGCCCGTCAGGATCTGTGCGCGGAAGGGCCTCAAAAGATCGGGATTGGCATTGGTCGTCTTGGCCGCCTCGATCATAAGGATGGCCGGCACACCGGTGGCGGCCTCGGCATCGCGCACCATTTCCGCGAGCGACTTGCCCGGCTCTGGTGAGAGCGCATCGATTGGTATCAAGATCCCCTTAAGGGCTGTGAGGTAGGGCGCTTCATAGATGTCGTTGATCATTTCCGGTGTGTAGGTTGCCTTCTCATCGCCGACCAGAATGCGGCAATTGAAGACCTCCACGGGACGGATACCGGTCAGGCGGATTGTGCGCATGAAAATCCGGAGCAGGGCTTTGCTGTCCGTGCGCCTCATGCTGAGGGTCTTCAAGGCATTCTGATGTGGGTGGTCGGTCAGATGCAACTCGAGCTCCATGAAGTCCCGATCGGTGATCGGCTGCATGAACTTCTTGTCGCGTGTCTTGCGTTGCGCGCGCTCCGGGCTCATGCCTGAAAGGGCCCGGGCGGCATCTTCTTCGGAGCCGGGGAAGTTCATGCGCATTGCGGTTTCGACAAGGCGTTCTGAAACCTCACGACCGAGGATGACAAATTCGCTTGCGGTGCGGATCAGGGCAGTATGAAGCTGACCGGCATCCTCCATCGTGGCGGACATGATCCAGTCGCGTTCATCGATCCCATCCGGCCAGGCTTCCTGCTCAAGGAAGTAGGAGGCAACGGCCCGCATGGAGGTCATCTCGCGGCGCAGCGAGGAGATCTTCATGATAGAAGCCCTCAAAGCAATCTGGGTTTCCAGCTCGCCGATGGAGGGCTGTTCACCGGTGAGTTCACAGCGCGCATCTACGCTTTTCGCAATGCGGTTGAAGTCATTGATATAGACGTCGCTGATCTCGCGAATGTCGTCGGTTGCTACGTCGTTCATATGATACTCGCTTCCCTTTTCCCTTATTAAACGACACGTCATAACGATCGCTCTCAGGGCATATATACATGTCGATCTTGGCGGCCCGCATCCCGAACCTGACCGTTTCTTTCGTTTTCTCAAATCCTGACGGCGCCCGCTTGTTTGTCTGACCGTGGCACCCTGGACCTGAATTTCTTACCTCTCGGTCAAGATAGGCGCCTATTATGAAACTGGCAAACCTGATTATGAATCAGTCCACATTGATTATGTGTCCGGTAGAAGCTGCAAAGTCAGGGGCGTTTGCAGCATCTGCGATAGGGCGCGGCATGGGGAGAGCCTATATCCGCTTATCCACATAAAAGGGGCCGCTGGGCAAAAGGTTAGCTTTTTCGCAACGCGTTAGATTGATAGTGTCTGTCTGGAACACCACTCATTCAAACGAGCAAGCGGAAAACAGCGATGTCAAAAAAAGCCCTCATCCTATCCCTTATGGCAGCCGCGGCCGTGTCCGCCTGTGCAACCCAGCAGACCGAGGATATTCCTCAGATCGTCGAAGTCGAAGAAAAGATCGCTGAAGCCGTCGATAAGGCGTCCAATGCAAACACGGCCATCGCGGAAGTTGAAGTTGCGACGGCAGCGCCGGTCCGCGCCGCACCCGGCGCAGAGATCCCGGCCAATGTGGTTTTGCCACCTGAATCCATTCAGCCGATCACCGTCGACTGGAACGGCCCCGTCGAGAGCTTCCTTGAAGATATCTCGCAGCGTGCGGGCTATGAGCTGGTCGTGACCGGTCGCGCTCCTGCCAACCAGGTGATGATTTCGATCAATGCAAACAACGAGCCGCTCTTTGGTGTCGTGCGCCGCGCCGGGAACATGGTTCACGGTTATGCCGACATTGGCTTCAATCCGGGTTCCAAGAAAATTGAACTCCGTTACGGGGGCTAAGCAATGAACGCGACAAAAATGCTTCTCATGATGTCGGTCGCAGGGATCACCTTGCTGGCAGGCTGTGCGCAATACCCCGGTGCCGATCATGCGCCAGCAGCGCCTGCGCCCGCCAAGATCGGTGAGCTTGATAATCTGCGTGTAGGCGCTGAGCCTGTGGCTTCGCCCAATGACGTAAAGATCGGTCTCTATGATCCGGACGACGAGGATAGCGAGATCACAGAAATCCGTCGCCGTGCCATTCTCGAAGCAGCACAGGGCTACGGCTCACAGATGGGCTACGCCCGCCGCGGCTGGGAGATCGAGAAGCTTCTCGAGAAACGCTCCATGCAACTCAGCCAGGTCTTCGACTTCTCGCGTGTCGTCAGCGAAGCGCCGGTAAAGGCCGGATATGTGCTGCCGCCCATCGTGTCGCGTTCTTTCGATGCTTTCCAAAGCGACGCAGAAGGCCGCGAAGCCTCGGTTGCAGATGAATACCTGACCATCATCGAGCCCGGCAAGATCCGTCCGGTTCAGCCGACATGGCGTGACTACCTGCTGTTCGCGCCCGGCGCGCCAGAAGAGCCCGCCAAATCGCTCTATCCGCGCAGCGCCGCGGAAAAGGATCTGTTTGAAACCTCCTTCCAAGAGGGTTGGTCTGCAGGTGTGAGCCTGGCGGATGCAGAGATCGGCTCGCGCCTGGACCGTTTGCGCCGCGACTACGAGGGCATGCTTCAGTACCGTCGTCTTGTGTCGATGGGCATGATGGACCGTATGGTTCTGCAGGATGCGGACTTCGGCGTCACCGGCAGCGGCGATGAGATGCGCATCGGTTCGCGGACCGTCAAGGTTGTCTCGGATGCCGAGTTTGAGACCAATCCGAAGCGCTGGTCTGTCCGCACTGTCTCCGAGCGCGACAAGCTCATCGTGCAATCCGGGAAAATTCCGCCGCTTTCGCTGGCAGATGATCTCCTGAAATAAAATCGGGGACCATATCATGGAAGAAAGCACACAAAGGCTTTCAGCCACATCCCGCAGGGTCTCCAAAGGCGTCGAGAACAGCAAACCCGCTGTTCTCGACCGGGAACGGCTTGAAGCATTCATGCTCGATGAAGAGCCTTCCCGGATCACGGATACAGATTTCCGTGAGTTCTTGATGTCAGCCGTTCTCTCGGGCGCTTCGGACGTTACCATTCAATCTGACCAACAGCCCCGTGCTGAAATTCACGGTGTGCTCTACCGTGCCACCCGCAAGCCCTGGTCTCCCTCCGAGGTCGATCAGGTTTTGATGGAGGTCTATAAAGGGGCCAACGCGCGCACAGAGATCAACGGCCAGCGTGTTTTGGACTTCTCCTACGAGCTCAACCTCGTCAATGGCACGCGTCAGCGCTTCCGTGTGAATGCGACAGGCATCTATGGCCGGGACGGTCAGGGTGTTGAGATCACCATGCGTGCCTTGCCCTCAAAAACGCCGGATCTGAAATTGGTGCAGCTCGATGGCTCAGAAGGTAAGGTCAAGCGCGCAGAGGGGCATGTGTCAGCCAAGAAGGATGACGCAGAGCAGGATATGGCAAAGCTGGGCAGCAGCTTGCTCGGGGCCATGAAGCCGCAAAACGGCATTGTTATTGTTGGTGGCGGTACGGGCTCCGGTAAGTCGACAACTCTGGCCGCGGTCACCAACTCGCATCTGCAGGACATCGACAAGCCGGTGAAGATCGTCGATATCCAGGCGCCGATCGAATACACCTTCCGTGATGTTATGAGCGGCATGTCGGGCTCATCGTCACTTATCGGCCAGTCTGAGGTCGGCAAGCACATCAAGAGCTTTGCTGTTGGCGTCCACTCCGCCCTGCGGCGGAAGCCAAATATCATTATCGTGGGCGAGGCGCGCGACTATGAGACCATCTCGGCCTCGCTTGAAGCCTCACTGACCGGTCACCTGGTCTACACCACGACACACGCCAACGACGTATCCGACACCATTCGTCGCTTGCTGTCGACATTCCCAGCGAACGAACGCGGCGCCCGTGCTTTTGACCTGATTTCGGCCCTGCGCTTTTGCATGGTTCAGTATCTTGCCAAGCGCATCGATAAGCCGGGCGTTGTTCCGGTGCGCGAATATATCAAGTTCACTCCGCGCCTCAAAGAGAAGCTTGCCAACATGCCGGTCAACGACTGGCCGGCCGTGCTCGGTGAAGAGGTCAAAGGCAATGCCGAGGGCCGGGGCCCTGAAGACATGTGTCAGTCGCTTCTTGATGTGGTGAAGCCGCTTTATGTGGAGGGGATTATCTCACGCGAAGAAGCCTTCGCGCTGGCGGGCCTGAAGGCAATCGAAACACCCCCGCGGGAGGATACCTGATGTACGGCCGCTCAGTGTTCTGGCGCGAAACGATGAAGCCCGCAAAGTTCCTGATCTTTGATGGGCGCGTGGTTCTCGTCTTGCTGCCAACCTTCATTCATATGCGCATCTGGACCCTGTCCATTGCCATGCTCACGATGATGGTTTTTTGGTATTTTGACCGGAAGGGTATTTCAGCGAGCTCGATCGTGCGCTTCATACGGGCGCGTTTCATCGGGAAGAAACGCACAGCCCGGGGCGTGTTCGAAGAACGCACCGCGGTCGATTTCTCCTATGAGGCTGTGCCCTACATGCGCAAGTTGATGTATGAAGCCGCTCGTGAGGATTTGGCTGCCCAGGGGCCGGTCAAAACGGGCCTTCTGGCAAAGTTCGGCCTGGGGGGTAAAGCCGCTAAGCCAACAGCGTCCGCAAGCGATCCCGCATCTGATGCGAGCCTCTCGTTGAAAAAGGATGACGCGGCATGAGCGATGACCCCATCCTCTTTCCGGGTGCCAAGGATGGCCACGGCTTCCGTGTTGTGCGCGACAAGATCAACATCTTCACGGATGTGTTCTCCCAAGACATCATCGAGGGCATCGAGGACAATCAGAATGTCGTTTTCATCAGCATTGGCCCGGGTGAAACCCGCGTCAACGTGCTTGACGATGGTGGGCGCTCTTTGAGCGCCTGGACTGCAGTCTTTGGATGGTCTTCGCTCTGCGACATCGAGATCGATCATCACGGCGAGAGCCTGCGGATGGCGAACCTTGCGATGCTCACCAAAGCTTTGCGCTCCTCCCTGCGTCTCTATGGCCAGGATGTGAACACCAAGAGCTTCATCGAGAGTGCCCGGGCGCATCTGCGCGGCGCGCTTTCGCATATCGTAGATCAGACGATCGGCGACGCCAGGGAATATGACCGGATCATCCTGGCGGCACCGGTTTGGCTGCATGATGCCCTCGCACAATGCGTGGAGATCAGACCCCATATCGACCCGATAATCCAAGAGCTTTGAAGGAGCAAAACCATGAAACAGACGATGATCCTCGCGGCTCTCGCCGCATCCTTTTTGGGGGCAGGGGCCCCGGCGCAGGCAGGCTTCTATTTTGAGGGGCTTATGCCTTACACAGAAGCGCCCAACTGCAATGATCCCTATGCCACCACTTGCGGCCGTTACGGGCAGGTGCCTCATGAGGGCGTCAACCTGAAGAAGCCTCAGCACCTTGGCGATGCGCCCACACGTCCCGCACGGGTTCATGAGGTCAAGCCGGTGAAACCTGCTGTCCGCTATGAGACACGGGAAGGCTTGGACAAATGAGCGACGCGGGGGAGCGTGAAAAGACGGTCGAGATCATGATCTCCGACGTGGGCGAGATGCATATTGTCTTGCGCCCACGTCTGCCATTTCTGGTGGAAGGATACCGGATCCTTGAGAAGCAGATCGAACTCTTCGGTGAGGGCGAGCGGCTTGGCCTGGATATCCCGGAAGAGTTGGTGACCGAGGCCCTTGAGGCCGACCAGGCGCTGGTCACCGAGTTCCCCCGCACCGGTGCTATGCCGGTGCGTGAGACGGATATTCTGAAACAGTAAACCTTGCCGTTTTCGCAAGCTGCGCACAGTCTTGCAGAAACGAGAGGCGCCGCCTCCCAGACTAGCATTATGAAAAGGGGACCTCATGTCCAATGACAAGGCGGCCGAACGTCAGGCCAAGATCGACAGTATCATCAAGAACCTCGCGGGCTCGGCCATGGGGATGGACATCCTGATGAAGTCCCTGCGGGCTTCTGGCCTGTCGCTGATGAATATCATCGATTCCGGCAAGTTCCCCACGGTCACAGACCCCGAGCGCCTGGCGAATGCGAAAAAGGGTATCGTTATCGATACTGAAACAACGGGTCTCGATCACAAGACAGACGAAGTCATCGAACTTGCCATGGTCGAGTTCACCTATGACGAACATGGAATCCTTGCGCTGGGCAGGGTCTATGACGAGTTCAATGAACCGAAGAAGGGTCCAATCCCGGATGAGGTCGTCGCGCTCACCGGCATTACCAATGAGATGGTCAAGGGTCACAGCATCGATCCGGCCGAGGTGAGGGAGATCGTTGCGGGCGTTTCGATCGTGCTGGCACATAACGCGGCTTTCGACCGCAAGATGTGCGAAGCCAACTTCCCGGACTGCGGCTTTGATCAGGTCGACTGGCACTGCACCGCCAATCAGGTCGAATGGATCATGCGTGGCAAGAATGGCCGCTCCCTTGAGGTGCTCGCCCTCTCTGAAGGGTTGGTCTACGGCTCCCACCGCGCCAACTCCGACTGTCTGGCAACGGCCTTTGTTCTGAACAGCAAAGACGAGAACGGCCGGTCAGCTTTTGCCGAGATGCTGGAGCGTGGCAATGTCCCGTCGATTTTCCTCATCGCCGAAAATGCCCCCTTTGACCGCAAAGATCTGCTGAAGGAGCGCGGCTACCGCTGGGCGGCCGACGGATCAGAAGCCTATGGCTACAAGGCATGGCATAAAGAGATTCCAGGCGATGAGGCTTCTCTCGCCGCGGAGGCTGAGTTCATGCGTACAGAGGTCTATAAGCGCGAGGTTGCCCTGCCATGCTACCATGTAGCGGCTGTGAGCCGTTACACAGACCGCAAGCCAGGCAAGAAGGAGTTCTTCCGCACGGCAGAGGTCAAGTCACTGGAAGAGGCCTCTCAGCAGCGCAATCTTGAGGCTGAGCCGACCTTTGATCTCTGAGTGTACTCTCAGTCCTCGCCAGATATAAAAGACCCAGCACTCAGGTGCTGGGTTTCCCTTTGTATCGGGAGGCATCTGTCATAGCCTTCGCATGTGATGAGTTGGGGGTTGCGATGTTGAGGCTGGGCTTGATTGGCGTGATGGTGGCGACCCTCATGGCGGTGGCACCGCCTGCGATATCGCAGGATAGGCCCTACCGCCTGGTCTGTTTTGAGGAAGCTGGGCTGCACAAATCTTTGGATGGCGTGGTCAACGCACAGCAATTCCTGCGCAATGATTCAACTCTGAGAAATGGAAGCTGCGCCTTCGCACAGATCCCTTCAGGATCAACCGCACGCTATCTGGGGATCCATGCAAGCCAGCAGGGGTTTCTCTACCCTATCTACCGGGTGGCCTATGCCACCACCGGTCAGAGAATGTATGCGGCGGATGGGATCTTCCGGGCGGACCAATGGCAGATGCGCAGATTGCGCGGCACCAACCAGCAGGTCATCATCCCGCGTCGATGCGATGCACTCGACGGCTTCGTCAATGCCTCTGGACGGGTCCCTCAGTACATCTCTGTCCCAGCCCTTTGCGAAGTGCAGATTATCGAGTGATTCCTCTCAGGCTCCGAACTCAAACAGTCTTGATGAGTATCTCTCCACGAGGCAGCTCAGATTATCTCCGCAGGCATTCCGTCGCCCCAACCAGGCGCGCTGGGAGGTGAGAAAGTCGCGCGCGCGGTAGGCACCTGCGTTCCGCTTGTAGTGGAAATACAGGGCTGACATCGCCCGGTCAGCCGTCCAGAGGTCTGGCGTTGCGCAGATCGTTCTTTCGGTGCGCGTCGCTGCCTTTGCGCAGTCAAAGCTCGGCCCGCTGATGCCCGTGGGCAGCCCCTGACGTCGCAGGTTTTCTTCGGTGGAAAGGCACCAGCGCACGGCGCCCTTATCCTTGATCTCCGCTTTCGTTCTGTCGGAAAACTCGCTCAACAGCGGCACGAAGGTCTCGCCTCCGAAGATGTCATGGCCTGCGCGCAGGACAGTTTGTGCTTGCCCGCGCCAGAAGCTGTCCTCCACACCAAACAGCACGGCACAATGCGTCACCAGTCCGGCATAATCCGAGACGTTTTGGGTAATGCGCCGCGGCGTCGGGCGCTCTGCAGGCGTAATGGCCCCACCGGGGTTCTGGATATAGACATCGATGCTCAGGGCCTGAGCGATCTCCGGCGTGATGGGCAAAAGATCATCACTGGGGCCCGCGAAGGTGAAATAGCCCACCGCATCATAGCTAAGGCCAAGCTCGTTCAGAAAGGCGCCGATCTGGGCATTGGCTTGTCCCGATTCAGAGGCCTCGCTACCCCCATTCGCGTCACTGCGCAGGCGGTAGGCGGCATGCACGCTGATCTGAGCCTCGGGCGACATGTAGCGGCGCACCCCGGCCACCCAGATCACAGCACAGATCGAGTGGCAGCCGGGCCCCTCCAGAACCAGGGTGGTGTAGCCTCGGATCGCGATTTCAGCGCCGATCGACAGGCCCGTGGTCACATGGCCTCCGGGCGATTCCAGATAAACGATGGCGCGCGGGGTCTGCTCGGCAATCTCATAGAAGCGGTCGTCATCGCCCGGCTCAATGGGACCGCGTATCAGAATTGCTTTCTGATCAGGGGAGAGGCCGGGGACAAAATCAATCTCTGCGGCCTCCGATGCGCCAACCAAGCCGAAGGCACAGATGCTGAGAGACAGCAGAAGGGGGTGAATGCGCCGCATGGTGAGCTCCAAATTCATCAATTCAATGAAATTGAGTTACCATGCGACCGTGGCTAAAAGAAGGACGACGTGCGATTTCCAACCGCGCCGGGCGCTGCCCAGTCAGACCAGATCCTGCTCCACCTCGAGCACCTGTTTGACCTCATCATCAGAAACATCGCAGCCCGGGCCCTTCAGAAAGTACCAGCGCGCCATCAGGCAAGCTTCGGCCATGCCGTGGTTCTTTTTGACCCTGAAGATGTCCTTGTGCTGTGGGAAAAGCTGCGTGGCATAGGCGCGCGCCAGGGTCTTCACATCCTCATCGGATTTCGCGGAGATCCGGGTGGAACGCTTCCACTGCGCGGGCGTGACGGTCTCGAGTTGAATGCCGCAGGAGCCAATGGTGTTGAGGATCGCCCCAAAGCACATGCCGAAGGTGAACATCGAGGAGACGCCTTGGCCTTTCATGGCGCCCACCTCTTCGACGAGGCCCACATCGGCACCGGCGAGGACTTCCTTGATATGCTGTCCACAAGGACGCAGCAGCCGGCCGACACCGATCACATCGATCTCACCGATCTCGATGAGATGGGGCTTCTGGGTGTCGTAGACAGCGAAGGAGGCAACCTTGCCTGGGTCAAAAGTAGCGATTTTCATTATAATTCCTCTCGGAACACATCAATGCCATTTTTCGCAAAGCACAATCTTTGAGATAAGGTTTTCCACAATCCAGTTAGCATCGAGAAGTCCCCCCCAGAATGGGGGACTTACAATTACATCACCTTTATTCATTTAGATAAGGTGCATTTCTACATCGTTATCGGTGTCGGTATCACCCGATCCATTGTCGTCCGAATTGTTGTCATTAGAGCCTTTATCTGGCTGCAAATCCTCTTTCGTCGTATCCTTAGAATCGTTGCTGTCGGCTTCTTTTTGTATCGTTGGCCTGTCATTCTGGGGTCTCATTTGAGGATTGCGCGCATCACTGGGATCCCAGGTGGGATCGACTTCAGTGTTACCAAGCACCTTACCATTGGGATCCATCAGCTTCTTCTTATTATTCTTCTTTTTGGGTGGAGGCAGGACATCGTTCTTAGCAAGTCGTGTAGGCCAGAAAACATCTACAGAGATGCCGATAAAGCCACCTACCATCCATTTCGCGCTTCCTGTTAGGAGTTGGTTCACCGCATGCTTTAAGCCGCGCTTTATTCCAAATTTGGCCCCCTTCTCCTTTCCAAACTCATACAAGTCGCGGGCGCCGCCAACGAGAGATCCTTTGCGCTCTCTTTGATCTTCGGGGCTTTCTTCGTACGTTTCATCGTTGCCACCGCCGCCACCGCCACTACCGCCGCCGCCGCCGCCAGCGCTGCCACTGCCACTGCCAGATCTACACCGGCCAGAGCCAATTGGATATGGGCAGGACGCATCGAAACCCCTATTTATCTGGTCCTGCGTGATCCTTGGGGTCATCGGGTCATGCCCGAACCTTCGCATAAAGTCGTCGTAGTGCTCCCCATCCGCAAAGCTTGTTGCGCCAGCTGTAGATGCAGCTAGAACTGCACAAACGCTGATATGTATAACAACCTTCTTCATGTCCTTCCCTCCCAGGGTAAGTCGATGACGATAAGGTTTGCTGATATCGAGATTTAAACAATAGAGGCTTCTGTGAGCCATTTAGGATGTTGCAGCTTTGCAATGCTTCAGCCCAGCTAATATCATGCTGGGCTGAAGTGCTTCGCCTTCGGCGATGATATTCCCACCATTCTTCTGAGAATTGCTTTTTGTCTCTCCAATATGTTCAGCTCATTCTTCGCTGAATTGCTCTTCCAGACTTTGCAGACGGCTCTTGATGTAATCCTCGGCTTCTGTGCCCGGCAGCGGCATCGGGTTGATCGAGATCGCCCGCTGCATGATCTCAGCACCGATGTTGCCTTCCGACAGTTCAGAGACCAGCAGGCGTTCCATACGGTTCATCTGGCTCGACATGGCAGTGAACATCGACCCAAGGGTCTCTTTCTTGACGTCGGGCTTCTCGCTGTTGAGGTCAGTGATGCTGCCGGAGGACTTGGCTTCATCCACAGCCTTCTTCTCCTGCGCCAAGAGGCCCACCAGTGCGCCGTGGCGACCCCGGACGGTCTCCGAGGTGGTTGCCTTGTCCAGACCGTCAGAAACAGTCGCTGCGATCGTCTCAGGCGCATTTGCGAGGGCAGGGCGCTCCCGTCCGCTTGCGGACGAGGGACGGCGCTGCTCGCCCAGCTGCGGGCGGCCCCGCGGCGGTACGGCGCCTCGACGGCCAGAGGGGATGTCTTCATCGTCGAGATCCGGCATCTGGTTCATACGGCGACGGGCGAGATCGGACATGTCAGGCCGGGTCGGGGCGGCCTCATCCTTCTCGGTATCCCAATCTGGATCCTCATCATCGTCATCATCAATCTCGATGTCGCTCAGATCCACGGATTCATCGACCCCCAGCACGCCAAGCATGCCAGCCAGCCAAGCGGACTGCGTCTTTTCTGCGTTGATCTTCTTGGTCTTTGCCAGCGCCAGGTCATGCAGGCGTTTGATCTGGGTGATGCTGTCGAGCGGATCATCGGCCACATCCGACATGCGGAAGTCATGGCTGAACTTCTTGGCGACGCGGACATAACCTTCAAGGAAGTCCTCCTCGACGCTCTGATCGAGGCCGGGGACCCGGTCCGTCGGACCACGGACCTTGAGGAATTTATTCACCGAGAAGTTCTCAGCGAAATTGTCGCCGATAAAGAAGGTCGCGGCGCGCACGGTCTTACCGTTGAACAGGAGGTAGAACTGGCCTTCCGAGAGTGATTGGAACTCAGCGACAGTCACCTTGTCGACCTCCTGGAAGGAGGCATCCATACGGTCTTCCCAGTTCACACCGCCCATAGCACCGGTTTTGGCCTGGTAGCCCCCAGTGACGGAGACGGTGGCCTTGCCGATCAGCTGCTGGACGAACTGAATGGTCTTGTTGCCATCCACGGTCTTGCCCACAGCCAGGATCGAGGCGTTGGCCGCCGCGGTTTCGGCGATCTGCGGATCGATGGCCTGCATCGCGGCCATATCCTGACCGGCGACGATAATCATAAAGCCCAAAGAACGGGCCTGGGCCATCATCACGTCGATACCTTTGACCATGTAGTAGCCCGCCTCATCGAGCACCACGATGAAGGGAGAAGGCGCGCGGGTCTGCTTGGCTTCGACAATCTCCTGCTTGGTCCCCTGCAGCGAGAAACCTGAGGCGTTACCCATCATAATCTTCGCCATCGTCACGACGATTTTGCCGCAGTTTTGCATCTCCTCAGGAGCCTTCTGAAGGGCTGGCAAAAGCACCACGAGGATGCGCCGATTGAGCACAACATCGTCCATGTCGATCTCGCCGAGAGGTGTCCGGAAAATGTGGCCGTAACCGTCCGCCAAAGAGCCGAGAGGTTTAGTTAACTGCATGGAAAGAAAGCCATATTGCTCGTTGGCCTTGGTTTCCTGGTTGTCCCCGTTCATCGCTTTGTCGATCGAAAAACCGGGCAAAGTATCGAAGAAACCCTTCATTGCGAGTTTCGTCGCTGTCGACAAATCACCCTTCAAAGCACGCATGTAAAGCTCGATCAAACCAGCCCGTCCGCGCAGCTCTTCCCAAGCTTCTTCGGGGGCATCTTCGAGCTTCTTGATTTTGCGTCCGCCAAGCTTGTCCTTCTCGAACCCCTTACCCAAAAACAGGAAGTCACGAATGGTCTGAACGTTGAGCAGGATTTCCCCGCTGTCGCGCAATTCGCAAAGCCCCATCATCATCGCGGTCACCAGCGAGACGGCACGTGATTTCCACATGTCGTTGCCGCCGCCGGCATCGCCCATCAGCGAGACCACGATGTTCATCAGCTGGTCTGGCGATCCCTTGGCGAAGGGGTTGAGGGTGTTGGATTGGGTGGCTGGGCCACCGGCCGGGGCGTCGGGGTCGCCACCGGGGTCGGTGAAGTTCAAAACGCGCAGATCGTCCTCGCGCCCGAAGCGCTTACAGAGCGTCCAGGAACGCGCGTAGAATTCGGTCGTACCCTTACCATCGATGAACAGAAAGCCTGAGGACCACATCAGGGTTTGGCTTACCACCCCAAGCAAGAGCTCGGTGTTATGGGTGACGATGTGGTTTTCCATGACATAGAGGCCGTCTTCGCGGTCGACTTTGATGCAGGACATCTCCACATCATCCTGCTCATCGAGAGGTTCAACCTCGGTGATCTCGAGTCCAAGATCATTGGGGAACCTGCAGGAGCCAGCGTCAGGATGGAAGTCGGTCATTTCTTTGACCATGAAGAGCACATCCATCTTGGTGCCCGCACCAATGAAGGTGGTGGCGACGCCACCCAGGGACCAGGCGATCTGTTTGATGCTGATCGCATCAGCCCGCGGGAGGCCGCAAACACGCAGACCGTAATCTGTCACCAGACAGGTTGGCGCCTTGGCGCGCAGATAGTCTGACAAGAAATGCCGACGCTCCTCAGGGGTGCCCATGATGGAGGGCATGTAGTCCAGCGCATTCATCCCTTGATCTGCCGCATAGCGCGCATCTGCGCCGCTCATCTGATCGCCAGTGATAGGCTGACCTGTATGGGGTTGGGGCAGGGGCGTGCAGATCTCCATGCTGTCTTTGTAAAGGCCGTGCAGGATGCCCAGATCACAGGCTTCCATGATCTTCCCCTCGAAGGGTGTCTCTACAGGGGCCGTAGCGCCCGGCTTCGAGCGCGTGCGGATGTGCCAAAGGTGATCACGCGAACAATCAGCCGTACGGCCATCCGAAAAGTGGAAGCGCACCGCGGGGATCTCACCCTGCCGGTGGATCGACTGGACCACAGAGGTTCCGCCATCGGGGTGGCAGACTTCCTGACCCGGGATGATGTCAGCATTCTTCATCCAGCCATGGGGCGTGAGTACCAGCGCGTCCATCGGCAAGGATTTACCTGAACCGGTGGTCCCAATGAAGAAGCCATGCCGGCGCGCATCGCCGTTCTCGATCCAAAGCTCCTCGAGGGACTGCTCATCCCGACCGAAATAGAGAATGCCGGATGCGGTGGCGTATTGCCCTGGGCGGCCAGGCTTCGGAGCGCCGTAGTCGGTGCCGCCCCAGTTGATGGGCGCCTTGAACGGCAGACGATATTTGCGCGATGCCGCCCAGATGTAATAGCCCGTGGCCACAAGCGCCGAGAAGATGAAAGTCCAGGGCATGATCAGCATGATCAACGCTGAAAGCAGCATAACGACCATGACCGTATCTGGACGTGTCAGCGTATCCGAGACCTGAGCGCCGATCCCTTTGACAGGACGCCGCATGAAGCGGGAGTCGACGGACTCCGCATCTGTAGGCAGTGTTGGTTGTGATGCGGTAAACTTGGCCATCTTACGTCTCCATCAGAGACGCTGCTGTCTCATGAGAATGTTTGCTGTGGGGGAGCCCACTTAAGATTTCCCGCACAGCCGTGATGAGCCAGGCGGATAAAAAAAAGATTGTCAGGGTGGTGACCGTCACTGAGGATGTGAGGCTGCTTCGAGGGGCAACCACAAGCAGGGCCACGAGGAGAGAAAGCTGGAGTGTCAGTGGAGAGGTGATCCACAGAAGGGCCGACATGCAGGTTGAGTTCTGCTGCCGGCCCTTTGGTGCCCTATGTGATCCCCCTGAGGCATTCATCCCTCTGCCCTCGATCAGTCGTCGTCGTTCATGGTCGAGAGGGTATAGGCGTTGACCACTGCGTCGCGTGCCATCAGTTCAAGCTGAAGATACTGAATGCGGGTATTCACAGACATCACATGGTGAATTTCTTGCAGCCAGGCCTGCTCGCTCATTCCGGCAGAAAAAGTCTCCTGACGGTCGCCTGTAGGAGCGTAGTGCCAGACCGTCATGATATCGAGCTGCTGGAGCTCCGAGATCTTGGACGGGATGGGCCGGTTGTAAGCCGATTGCTCGGCAAGCTTGGCCATCTCATCCCGAGCTTTGCCTTCCATCACTTGGCTGGCCATATTAAGCGCCATCTTGATGGATTCATTTGACGCACCCAGGCGGGTGTCGGTCTCGCTTCGTTTGGCGATACGATCCAGACCCTCAGGGGTGAGTTTCTCGGCTGGGTTGATATCCCGATCGGGTGTCGAGTCCAGACCGTTTCTGACGATGATTTCGGCCACCTCAGCCATTTTCGGATCCGTCAGGTCAATGGAGGGGTTCTCAAGCAGCAGGCTCCAATCTGTGGTGGCGTCTGCTTTGCCACCATAGCCCGCAAATTCGTCCTTCTTGTCGGATATGTGCTTGGTAAGAGTAACGCCGCCTTCCTGAACAGCAGGGTTCTTGCCTTTATACCAATCCCCCACACGCGCTGCGACATCACTGCCATTGCCGGTCGCACCGCCGCCACCGCCGCTTCCCTGGCCGCCAAAAATATCGGCCAACATACAGGCGAAGGGGTTCGGATCGAACGCGCCGCTTTCCGCTTTGGCGCGGAATTCATCCTTCAGCCGGTTGGTGTGGTTGATCTGTGCCGCATCCTCGATGCGCTGGGCGCCTTCGACCTGCATCTGCTGGTAGTTGGAGTTCTCACGGGCCTGGCCCTTAAGTGCTTCGATAAGAAGTTCGGTCTGCAGCTCGATCGAGGTTTTCACCTGCTCGCGCACCTTCTCATTCTCTTTGCTGACATGACTGCGGGTCTTGTTGTGCTGGGCCCTCACATAGGCGGAGCTTACGGCATGAGCCGGCGTGTAGAACACGGCGCTGCCCACGATGCCGACCAAAGCTGTAGTCGTGAATTTTTTCAGGAAAGTTCCCATATCAGTTTCCTCCGCCGATGGAATTCCAGATGTCCTGGATGGCACTCTCTGTGCTGCTTGTGCTGTTGGTCATTACGGTCGTTGGGGGCACGGCGGGGCGAGGGGTGCTCACAACGCTTTCGGTATTCCCGGCCTGATCGCGGTAGCTGTAACTTACTGAGAGCTGGTCGCCCTGATCGGTTGAAGTCACCCGGTATGTCTGCGACGTCGCCCCTGGAATGGGTTGGCCGTTGCTGAGCCACTGGAATTGGCCGGAGCCACTGACGATCCCATCGGCGTCCTCAATGCTGTTTGGGCGTGCGGTGAGTGTCTGTCCAACAAGAGCATCCCCGAGGATGCCCATAGGCCCAGTCGGAGATGAATTCCCATCCGTACTGCCGCCACCTGTATCTTCGTCAGACACATCTGGGTCACCCGTGGTGCCACCTGTGGTTCCACCTGTCGTGCCGCCTGTGGAATCCCCGTTATAGCCAGTGTTGAGCAGGCCGAAGCCATCACCGAAGTCGGGCATCTCAAGGCCGTTTGTGATGTCTGACAATGAGCCTGTAAGGCCCGCGGTGACACCTTCGAATTTCTCCTTAGCGAAGTCGCAGATGGCGCGCTCCACGCCAGAGGACAATGTTTGCACATTGAGGCCGGACTTGAGGCCACCGACAACATCGTTGATCATACCATCGATACTGAACCCGCCGATGTTGCTCCAATCTTGAGAGAAGACGTCGATATTCGCGCCGAGCAGGTCGCTCATGCAAGACAGATCCACGACCGAGGCCGGCGCTTGAATGCTGGCTTCAGCCCGGCGGACACTGTCCTCGATGTTTTTACGCACATTTTCCGCGATCTTATCTTTCGAGGCGGCAGAACATTGATCGGACATCTTGTCCTTGATCCACTGCGTCTGTGCGCCTGCGGATGTGGCCATGGCCATGGCCATGGTCGAGGCAACAGCTACGATTCCGAGGATTTGTGTCTTCTTCATGAGTTATCTTTCCTGCAGAATGAACGATCATCTTGATGGCGATATGCCAGGCAGAGAGGCGCAGTCGCGCGTCTGCCCTTTGCGAATAATATACATGAGCGGCTTATTTCGAGCAAATGCGATGCGGCAGGATCGCCGCGAAACGGCCGATGATATGCTGATTTATGTGGACAATCCATCACCCACCGCAAGTATGCCTAAAAGATTTACCGTTTTGCTTTTCCCATTGAGCTGAACCCACCTGGGTTATTGCGGCGGATGCGCTGGGTCTCGAAATCCTCATAGATGAGGTCGTAGCGACCCGTACGGATCTTCGACTGGATCCCGAAATCATCGTCTTTGATCTCTAGAAGCTTCGCCTGGACGATCCCATTCGACATCTCTTGATGAACAATCAGGGAAATACAGCGCGCCGCAAGTTGCCGCGCCATATCGGGCTCCATCGCCGAGGAGGCAAAGAGGATGAGGGAGGTCAATGCCTGGATGGGGTCTGAGGCGTGGATCGTGCAGAGCACCAGCGGACCTGAGGCGGACATATGCAGCAATTCGCGCGCTGTTTCCGGCGTGCGGATCTCTCCTAGGAAGACGAAACGTGGCGCATGGCGACGCATGTGTTTAATGGCTTCCGCAGGGTCGCGATCGGAGACGTTTATCTGGTAGATCATCCCCTTTCCCTCAGGCACTGCCAGTGGGAACTCAGGCGGGTCTTCAAGCGTGATCCCAACTTCATTGGCATCTTCAACCCAGGTCTGCAGGCAGGCCGCCGAGGTGGTTGTCTTGCCTGAGCCGAAGGAGCCGGAGATCAAAACCAACCCGCGGTTTGTCACGCTTTCTTTCAGCACTTTATAGAGGAAGTTCGGGAGTTTCAGCTCGGAAAGCTTGGGAGGGGCGTTCCCGATGCGCCGCAGGCACCAGGTTTGAAACTCCGGAGCCTTAGCCTCATACGGGTTGGTCCCGGGCGCGTCGGGCTCTGCGATGAGGGCGCCACGATAGGCAACCTCATCATAGACAATCTGGATTTCACGCTCGAAATAGCCACGCTCCATGGAGGCATCATGGATGGCTTTGCGCAGCCCCTCGAGATCCGGCAGCACCATGCGGGGGACCGGGTGAACCCCGTTGATGACGCGCTGATCTACGCCTGTTAGAACCAGACGCCGCGCGATTGGCGCGACCGTCCTGTCCGTACTGATATAGAGGTCATTGAAGTGGTAGTGCGCGAGACGCTCCCCCTTGATCTCGCCTGCCTTAACTTCATTCCCTGCATTCCACATTTACTGCTGTCCCTCTTGTTTTTATTGTTGTTATTCAGGTTAGTAACAGCGGGTCATTGCCATGACGCGCCCGGCGTTTTCAGACACTTCATAGACATCTGCGAGACCGTCAGAAGATGAGCACTTTGCTGCGTTCTCAGCCCGGTAATCTGCTGTGTTGGTGGTGAGAGGGTCAGAAATCGAACTGGTGCAGCGGTCTTCATCGACAAAGTTATACAGACGCACCCGCCAGTCTGATGCGCTTGCGTTCTCAGCATAGGCGCGGACACCAACGGTGGGCAGACCACCGGGGTGGGAATAGGCGGCCGGCACGACGAAGATGCGCGGCTCCATCTGGAAAGCCCCATCGGCGGTCACGGCCGGGCACTGCGGCTTGGGCATTAGGCTACCAGAGGACAGAAGCAATGCGTTGTAGATGCCTTCCGAGAGGTCCTGGTCTCCCATGTCAGTTGAGATGAATCGGTCGGCGGTCAAATCGCCGCTGGTGATCAGGTCTCCAGCAACGATCATATCGCCATTGGCGAGGATATTGGCGCAATCAATAACCGTCGTGCCCTCAACCACCGTGCCGGTGCTGTTATCGCAGGCCAGCCGGGCAACATTGGTAATTTCTGAGAACCTGTCAGGCGTGCCATCGCCATCCGTGTCTACGGGCGCGCCCATCTCAATGTTGTAGACATCCGAGATGTCCGCAAAGCGGTCGGGCAGACCATCGCCATCCGTATCCGTGCCGCCAGACATCGCAATGGTGTTCACGCCTGAGATGCCGGGGAAGACATCGTCGATACCATCGCCATTCGTATCATATGAGTTGAAAACGATCTCGTTATACATGTCGTTGGTCGAAAGACAGGCCAGATAATCTGGTGAGGTGACACTCATACCCGCTGTATCGAGAATCTCGGAGCAGCGCTGCATTGGATCAGGCACCCCATTGCCAGTCCCTGTGCCGGTAAAGTCGAGCGTCGAGAAACGGGACAACGAAATGATATTCGCAAAATGCCCAGTTGTAGGGTATTCCGGGAAATCCACGAAACCTGAAATGTCGAAGGCGAATGTGCCGTAGGATCCACGGGACAGACCTGCTTCCGAAACAAAGCCAGCGGTCAGCTTCTGGGTTCGCACAGCGATGGCGGGCCCTCGGGCCGCAGGAACAGGCTCTCCGCCTGTTGTGACCAAAATGGATTCAATGGTCATTTCATCATTGCTGTTGTCCCGGTCAACGAGATGCGTGTCGATATTGTTATCACCATCTGCATCGATTTCATTCAACTGCATCGTTGCCTGTGGGACGCTCATGTCGAGCGCTGATACAGCGCGCAGGAGCAAAACATAGTTTTGACCGAAAAGGTTTTCGCCCTCGGCAGTGAAGGATTCAGGCAGATATCCATTGCTTGCGAGCTGCTGAACCGGCACAGAAAGATGCGCTTCATCGCCCAGATCTGCGCGGGCGAGCAGCCGCTCACGGATCGCATCGTATTCTGAGGCCACATAACGTTGCGATGCGTTAATCATCATGTTCATGTTTTGGGCGACAGCAATATCTTCCTGTCGTTTTGACTCAGTATTGATCAAGTCAGCGAACATCACGATCACCGATGAGGCGACCGTCAGGTACAAGATGGCTTCAAGAAGCGTGACACCGCGTTTCCTGTTTGCCGGGCTGTTACGGAGAGTTCTTTTGCGGTCGGACATCTGAAACCCTCTTCAGGAATACAGTGGAGTTAGGTTTTTCGCAACGAGTGCTACGAAGATCACTGGGAACATGACACTAAGGAACGTCACAGCCTTCTTTTCAGTGAACTCTACGTCACGAGCCCCATCAGCAACAGCCTCGGGGCGTGACAGAAGTGCTGCAAATCGAGAAGACTTGAGCGCAAGTACCAGCAAGACCGATGTTACCACGAAAATCATTGTCGTTTCCATGGAAATCCCAAAAAGGACGAAGGGAGAGGCCAGGGCCATCAGGTCCGCAGGAGGTGCAAACTTCATTCCCAGCATATCTTGGGGCACCCAGAGTGCGACGCAGATCAAGAAAAGTGCCACACCAAGGCCCAAAGCGATACACGCATCCATGAGACTTTCGATATCTGGTGAAACGAGAAAAATCGCAATGCAGAAGGGCATCATTAGTATGTCAGGCGCCCAGGCCGAAACCCTGTCGATCCAAGCTCCGAGCATCAGAATGGAACCGATAAGAACCATCACAAACTTGCTGTGCGCAGGCAGGTCGGTGAAGATCGTGCTCAGGGCGAGACCCAAGGACCCCACACCGACAGCTATTGTCATATGGCCGAAGTCGAAATCAAATGTCTCTGTCGCACCATCTCTTTTGAGATCGAAGAGTGCCAGATGCGGGAGTGCCAGGATGCAGCACCAGGCAATAAGGAGTGTCATGATGATCATCGGGTTAGTCCTTTATAAATACTTTTAGGAGAACAGCGGTTTCGCTATCTGGTTCTCGATCAAGTCCGTTGAGTTCGAACCCCGCGAGCGTCCCGCCGGACCCTGTGTCATCCGGACGGAATGTGCCGGCATACATGCCTTGCTGAAGCTGACCATCGTACTGTGCGAGGATGCTGTGGGAGGTCACATCTGGCAGGGAGATTGAGGCATTCTCCCCGTCCGGCCATGTTGCAATGGCTATGAACCTGTCTGTCTCGTGAACTTCGGTGTAGTAACTGTAGAAGCTTTCGAACGGATACCCTGGCATGTCTGTGATGGGGCCATCTGTGACGCTGTCACGGCCCGCAACATCAATCCGATATTCATGCACCATGAGGAAATCATTCGCGATCGATGGATCGACCTGAAGTTCGTCATAACTCAATGACATCGTATAGAAAATTGTCATGGCGATGGTCGCAATAAACATGACCGGTACGAGCGGCAGCATCAGATATCCTTACCTGTAAAGAGCCGATCAAGCTTTTCGCCAGCCGTCCAACCGCGGACCTCTTTGTCATGACGAGCCACGACGCGTTCAGGGGTCATATCGAGGTAATCTTCCAGCAAGGCGCGCGCGGCTTGATATACGGCAGGTCTGCGGATCGGCTTACCAATCTGATGCTCAGCCCTGAAATGGGCCATCGCACCGGAGGACTCGATCATCACAGCCTCTGAGCCGACATTATCGAGAATATACCAAAGCGCCCGATCTTCGGCTTTGAGCCACAGGAAAGCAGCTGCGGGCAGCACGCCACGGTCTTTGCGGGCATAAGTCAGCATGGCCGGGAAAGCGCTTTCCAGCCAAGCATGGCGATTTGCGATCTCCAGCATCTGAGCACCGGGCTTGCCCTGAAGAATACCGTCAATACGTGCCATAAGCCCTTCTTCGGCCAGAATGGCATCATCCATCCGACCCGCGGCACCGCGGGTGCTGTCATTGATGCCCCCAAGGTCATTCAAGAGCTCATTGCCGCCTTTGATATCGTAGAAGTAAAACAGGCACATGACAGCACAGATCGCCTTGTGGCAGGGCCGCATATTTGCGTAGCCCTTCCAGGGAGTGCGCAGCTGCCCCGCCAGAGCCTCCATCAAGGTTTCCAAAGTCAGGTCATTCCAGGACCCGCGAGACTCAAGTAGTTGGTCGGGATACTTCCACTCTCTTTCTCGGGCCGCGTTAATATGCGTCATGTCGAGGCAAAGACCATTCGCCACCAGCCATTCTTCAGGGCGCATCGCACGGTTCCAGGGGGCAGGGGAAACTGCTGCGGGAGCGAGGTGAACCAAATCACCGCAACCTTGATGTTTGGAGGGCCGCTTCTCGGTGGTCTCGATCACCCTGCGCGCCAGCGTGCCAGCAGAGACCTCCGGCATCTTCAAGGGATTCACATGGCGGGCGTTGCGCGAGGTCAGCCAATACTCGGACTGCGTCCAGATCATCTGATCCAGACTGTAGGGCGTCTTATAGACAACATCGGGCCTGAAATTCCGTCCCGCTGTGCCCGCGTAGATCATGAAGGGGAAATAGATCGGCATGGCGCAAAGGCCGGCCGCCGTCAGAACGGCACGACGCTGACCAGGATCCATATAGGCAAAGTTTCCCTGATCAAGGAACAGCTTCGCCATCTCAACGCGCGCGAAGAAGAACGGACCAGCGACCGGGACCTCCCTTAGCGAAGGGAAAACCTCTACCAGTTTCGCGAAAGGATAGACATGCAGGTAAGAGACCGCCCCTGCAAAGGCGCTGATCTCCTCCTGCATCATCGCGATTACAAGGAAAGCCAATGCGACGAGGACGACCGCAATGACAAGCATACGGCCAGCTTCCTGGTCCGGCGTTGGGGCGTTAGGGTTCTGAGACATTATCCGGCCTCGCCATTCGCCGCGGGCTCGTTGCGCGCAGCGAGATCTTGAAGGTTGATCTGCATCTGCGCGTATTGGCCGATGCGTTGGATGAATTCTGGCTCGACAGGGATATCACCAAAGGTTTCACGCATGAAATTTGTATGGGCGCTGAGCGCCGCCACATCGATCACATGCTCTTCGCCTGCGATCCGCGGGGCGACTTCCAAGGCATAGTCAAAGATGATCGCCGCAGTCAGCTCGACATCGATACGCTCTTCGGCGCCAGGAAAAGTCTTGAAGATCAAATCCCGGAGGCTCTCCTCCCCGAGCGTGTTGCCTTCATCAAGGATTCCCGGCCCGGCGATATTGAGCGTGATCCCCGCTAGACTGATGAGATCAGATGCCACATCCGCACTGCGCAGTGCAGAAACGCCTGGCGCAACGATGTCGCCGAGTTTGAAAGAGACCCCTGCGCTGTCTGCGACTTTGAGAAAGAGTTGCTGCATCTGTATGACCTTCCGGTTCTGCCCTGTTTCCTGAAGATACTATTATAGGTGCATTTTTCGCAAATGCTCTTGCCTAATTTTGTTCCTCAAAAACGGCTCCTGGGAGGCTTTTCCACATAAATCAGTCTTTCAGAGGCTCATCACGGAAGCCAGAAGAGGATAGTGTGTGGCGTAAGATGCCGCGTCAGGTTATATTTTCGCAATATACCATAGCCGCCAATCCGCCATGCCAGGAGCTCATATGTCGAACTTTCCACCCAGCGTCAGCCGCGCTCTCGTCTCAACCAGTGAATGGTTGAAGGGGCGTGAGACGTGGGTGGTCAAGGGCGCCGTGCAGCCACTGTCCCTGCGCCTGCAACAGATTTCGGTGCGCGCCTTTGAGGCAAGTCTGGACAATGACTTTCCGAAACGGGCGCGCCGCGACATCATTCAGATCGTCGCCTATCTTCCGCCGGATGTCCGCATGGGTTTTCTATTGGCCATGGCGCGCAGCAACGGTGAGGTGCTGGATGAGATCGTAGCGGGGAAATACGACAATCGCTCCGAGCCCTCGCGTTACAATATCTATGCAACCATTGGTTCTTTCGCGCGCCGCGCGCTGCTCGCTGACGTCTTCTCGGAAGACCGTATCGAGCGCATCGAGAAGATCCTCAACAACCGCGACAGAGGTCCAGAATGAAAAACTTCCCACTCTTTTCCATGACACTCACCCTGGCAGGTCTTTGCGCAGGGGCGGCGATCCCTGAAGATGGCATTGATCAGCAAAATCAGCGCTATATGGAAACCCGCGCACCGCGCATGGTGATGCCCAATCCCTATGATGATGTGATGAAGATCCAGCAGGCACAGGCTGTTGGGGAGAACGAGCTGAAGATCCGCGAGCTTTATGAGCGCAGCGCTGCACAGCCTTTTGACAGCAGCGCCCAGATGCGTGCGCAGCTTGCCTCAATCAAAGTTGCCAGTATCGACCCCGATATGCGCAATGAGCTTTTGAACCTCGATGCGGCCAAGATTGAAGTCGAGCGTATCTCCCGCGATGAAGCGAACCGGGACATGGCTGTGCCGACATTATCGATGATTGACCGTGGCGAGGAAGATTTCATCACGCCCCGCAATATCTTCCTGAAAGACTGGGAGCTGACAAGGACACCAAGCGGCGAGACCATCGTCGGTCGCGTCGGCGATCCTCTTTCAAAGCTCAACGTGCGGGTCGGCATGATCCTGGGTGAATTTGGCCGGATCATGGCGGTGCGCGACACCGAAGACGCATTTTACCTCGTTCTGGAAAGCGGTGACCGCATTCAGGGAAAACTTGAAGGATTTAGCGGATGACACCTTGCTTGCGAAAAACGAAGGCACATTATGATATGAAGAAAAGGTCCACAGATATGAAAGGCACGCGCAGACAGACACTCATGCTTCTTGCAGCTTCAATTTTCTCGGCAGGCATGGCGGCTTCTCCGCTGCAGGCAAGCGATGGGAATATGGCTGGGGTGGAGGGTCTCGGCTCGGACGCCTGGGCAGCTTTGGCAGGATCAACGCTGAAATCTACCTTGGAAGGCTGGGCGCGCATCTCTGAGCCGGAGTGGAGCGTCATTTGGGACAATCCGACGGACTACCGGATCCGGGCATCGGCAACTTTTTACGGCTCTTTCGAAGACACAGTCGGGCGCCTGGTGGATGCGGTCCACCAAAGCAACCCCGAGCTCTCTGTCACCCTCTACCGCGGCAATCGTGTCATCCACGTAGATGCGCTGACGATCACAAGCGAATAATTTGATAGGTGTTTAAAATGACCATTAAGACCTCGGCCAACGGCCTTGTAATGTTGACGGCCTGTCTGGCTGTTTCGGCCTGTTCCATGGAAGGCTCCAGTTTCGACCAGGTTGACGCCAATACGGATCGTGGTCTTGCGCGCGCAGACGGTGCGATGGACAGTTTTACCAATTCGCCGTCGGTGCGCGGGGGTGGGGCTCAGGTCTCTGATGGTGTATTTGTGGCGCCTCTGAAAGAGCGTAGCAACGCTTCCGCCCTATTGCCGGCTCATGTGCAGACCCCCAATGCTGTGGTCATGTCCTCTCGCGACCCATTGAGCCTTGTGCAGGTGGCTGAGCGTCTGACATCCATTACCGGGATCGAGCATATCGCATCCCTGGGTCCGTCGGCTGAGGATGGCGTGAACATCTCCAAGGGCAATGGCAACCGCATGCTCCGTCCCAACTACTCTGGCAAACTCTCCGAGGTTTTGGGCGAGGTCTCGACAAGCTTTGGCGTCGAGTGGAGCTATTCGGACGGTAAGATCATCTTCCGCGACTATGTCACACGCCAGTACCAGATTCCGGTAATCCCATCGACCACCAGCGGCGGTTCCAGCGTGGGCAGCGCCTCCAGCGGTTATTCCACTGACTTCTGGGGTGAATTTGAGGAATCCGTGAAGGGCATCCTTGGGGATGATGTCGTCTACAACATCAGCCGCTCCAGCGGCCTTCTGTCGGTGACAGCCAAGGTGGACTCCCATGCGGACATCCGGGCCTATGTCGACGAAATTTCCAAGAACATGACCCAGCAGATCGCCTTTGATGTGAATGTTCTGTCCGTAGTGTCCAAAGAGACGAACGGCGCCGGCTTCGATCTGGATCTGGCCATCAAGGAAGGCACCAAATCCTTTGGTGCCTTGACCACCGCCCGCGGCAGCGGCGATTCCACTGGAGGCATGAACCTGTCCATTGTGGACGGGCCGGTGGAGTTCAAGGCCTTCATGGAGGCCATTTCCACTCAGGGCAAGGCAACTATCGACACCCGTACAGGTGTGACCACGGTCAACAACCGTCCGGTGCCGGTTGAGGTGATCGACAGTGTCTCCTACATCGCATCCTATTCGGTGGAGACCGACGAGACATCCGGAGATGAGACCCGGATCCCTCAGCCTCAAACGCAAGAAGTTGGCTTCACGCTTCAGCTCTACCCGCGGATCATGAACACCAACGACATCATGGTCGAATATTCCTTGAGCCTGTCGGAGCTCCAGTCTTTGGAGACATTCGGCAGTGATGAGTCTCAGGTTCAGTTGCCTGAGGTGTCGAGCACGAAATTCTCGCAGCAGACCGTACTGCAGAATGGCAGCACGCTGATCCTTTCCGGCTTCGAGCGGAATCGGAATTCCGTCGATCGTCGCACCGGGGCCTCGGGTGGTGGGTTTCTCGGCCTGGGACGGTCGAAGCTTGCGGAGACCGAGCGGGTCACCACGGTTGTGATGATCACGCCGAGGATCCTCAAGTCCAACCGCGACATCGGAAGCGGCAAGTTCTGAGGCTGGTATGAAGTTCTTCAGCAAAAAGAAGCAGGCCGAGGCACTGGAGGAGACGGTGGGGGATGACCTCTCTGTCCATCCGGAGGATCTGTCTGATCAGCCTCCCTTCGAGGATGTCGAGGGCGGTAAGCTCGCAGGTGAGGAGCCTGTGATTGATGTTCCCAAAGGCTTTATGACCCGCATTCTTTCTCGGGTGAAGAAGACTAAATCTAAGCAGGGTGATTCAGAAACCCTCGAGACGGTTAAGGAGCTGTCGCTGAGTCTTGATAGGAATGCGAAAAAGGAACCTTCTGGTTCGAAGCTCGATGGCCTCAAGGAAAAGATCAACGCCCTCTTGGGGAAGGGGTCTGCCAAAAAAGGGCCTGCGGAGCGCGCGACGCGCGATGGTTCCGGCTTGGCGGAGATCGAGACGGGCAACGCGCCTGATTATGAGTTTGATAACTACCAGACGCTGAAGATCGGCAAGAAGAATGTCGTTCTCAACATGCTGTGGGATTCCACGCGGCCAAGTGAATCGATAAAGACACAGGCGAAGGCCGTATCGAGCGAAGAGGCATATTATTCCCTGGCCGCAAACTTCCGGGATGCCAACCAGCTGGGCTTTTCAGATGGGTCCAACGCGATCAAGCCTGGCTTCAAGGCGGGTGTTACCTGCTTTAATCCAGAGCAGATGGGCGACTCCTGGGTTGCTGCGTTCCGCATTGGCGAGAATGCGGATATCTGGTGGATTGTCGCCCTTCGTAACGGCCAGGTCTATGAAGACCAGCTTCTGCGTGATGAAGATGAAGCGCGGATGCTGTTTCTTGAAAACATGCAGGCGCCAGACTGGCAACGCCGCATCGCTCCCGATTACTGGGAGATCGGTGGCACTGAGGATTACCGCATTCAAGATGCGCTGGCGCCATCCTTCGGCATCGCTCTGAAGCCTGTAAACCCGGTCAAAACCTATTTGCCGCGCTTGATCGTTGCAGGTGTCCTCGTGGTGGTGGGGATCGTGGCGCACAGCATGTATCAGTCTCACCTCGAGACCCAAGCTGAGCAAGAACGTCTGCTTGAACAGCAGCGCGATGCTTCCGTTCGGATTTCCCCTTCGGACTACCCCTGGTTCGACTCCCCATCGGTTTTGGGCTTCATCAATGACTGCACGCCGGTCATCGAAGGGGCGATGCGTTTTATTCCCGGATGGCGACAGGACGTAATCTCTTGCACTTTCCACGCAGATAAGAAGGCTGCGCGGGTTGCGACCTCATGGACGAATGTTGGCGGAACTGTGCCGTGGTTGACAGCGAACTTCGATCCTAACGAGCCCCCGCCAAACATCGATGCCAACGGGACGTCGGCGACATACGGCAATTCGATCTTGTTTGACGTCAAAACTGAAGTTCTGCCCGAACCCTGGGAGGGCGCGCGCATCGAGTCTGTTCTCCGTCGCCGCTTGCAAACGACCGGTGCAAAGGTGGAGCTGACAGCGTCAGTCCAGCGGATCACGCCGGAGCAGCGCGTGAAGTTGCGGGAGCCGGTCTTTAACTTCCACCAGGTGAGCTTTCAGACCAGCGGGGCGATCGAGGATTACTTGAGGCTCTTTAGCGATATCCCGGCGCGCGTGCCTGTGGATGCCGTCTACAACATCAAATCACGGGTCTGGAACATCTCATTCCGCATCTACCACCCGGCAGTTTTGCCCATGTGATGGCACCATCCAACTTTGAGGAAACAACAATGACTACGAAAAAGAATATCAGCATCGCACTGGCAGCCGTGATCCTTGGTCAGATGGCGCTCCCTGTGGTCGCACAGGAAGGCAATGTGCTGACCCGTACCGTAGATCGGCTGCCGGTCAACGCAGGTAGCAAAGCCGCCAACGACGCGACCGGCGAACAGACCTTTCAAACCACTGTGAATAACGGAGCTGACGCGGGCGTTGATGCGGCTGCTGTGGTGAGCTTCAGCGAAGAGGACATCGCTGAAGCGATCGAGAATGGCGCCGACGTCGTTATCAGTGCTGACGGCACCCCCGGGGAGCCTGCTGAGGAAGATTTTGTGCAAGAGCGCATCTACGAAATAGACGGGGATCCAATCACGGATGCGGCGACCATGCTCCTCGACGACAGCGGTGTTATCGGCCGTCAGCGGGCGGTGGCGGAATCCATCATGATGATGGATGAGCAGATCAAGCATCAAAGGAAAATCGAAGAAGCTCTGACCGCCCTTGGTCCGGATACGCCGATCGAAGTTTCGCCGGGCGTCTTTAAAACATTCGATGACACGCCCGCGGCGATCCGCGCGCGTATCGCGTACATCGAGCTGCAACAGCGGCTCGCCGAGGCGTTGAACAGTGGCGCCACGGTAGACACCACAGGCGGTGTGGATCCCATGCAAAATGAGGTCGCAAGCCTTCCTGTGCGCGATGATGGGACAGGATACCAGGATCCTGACGCTGACGCACCAGTGGCCAATACGCAAGACACCCCTGATATCGAGGGTCGCCTGGGCACCCTGCTGCAGGAGGCCGAGGCCCGTCTTGAACAGCGTGAGGCTGAAATCCTTGGTGCTGTTGAGATTGCCAAGCGTGCTGCTGAAGCAGAAGCGGCGGCAGAAGCGGAGGCTGACGCCGAGAAGGCAGGAAGCCTGGACCAAGTGTCGGTGCGTGAGATCTATGGCTCCCACGGCGTCTTCACCTCAGTGATCGATGTCGCGGGCGACCGCCAGGTAATCAAAATTGGCGACAGGATCGTCAACGGCTACACGGTCAAACGCATTGCCTCAGATTTCGTGGAAGTCACAAAAGATGGACAATCCACAAGACTTTCCCTGTGACCCCCTCAGAGTTCGGCTTTCGCTGACATAGTGTGTGTAGACATGCGAAAAAAACAGGATAACAAAAGATGGCAGTGATGAACAAACCCACGGTGTCGCCTAAAAAAGGGGGCACCGGCGCCCAGGGCGGTAGTGGAGGTAGCCTCAAGCCTGGCGGGGATGATGGTTTCTTCACGGGCATGAGTGAGGATGATCGCAAAGAATACCTCATGAATATGACGGATGCTGCCTTGTTGACGGGTGAAGTCGGTGAGATTGATGTCACCGAAGACGACCGTCGCCGTATCGCTGTCTTCTCGAATGGCGTCTGCGCCATTGCCACGAACTCGCGTTGGTCTCCTGATGTCAAAGCGGTCCTGGTCAAAGCCAAGCGGGCCAATGTCGAGCCGCGATATTTCCTCGAGGTCGATACGGCCTTCATGGTCAATCTCTATGAGGCTTTCGACAAAAGCTACGGCATGGACGAGGTTGAGAGTGATGTGCCCGAAGTCGAGCGCCAGCGGAAGCTGAAGGACCTTATTGCTCTCGCTGCCAGCCGGAAGGCGTCGGATATCCACATGAGGGTACTGCGCCGCTATACCGAGGTGAAGATCCGCGTGTTCGGCCGTGTGCAGGAAATCGGTTCGATGCCGCCTGATGAAGGCATGGCAGTCATGCAGGCCGCATTCTCGGTCGCCTCTGACGTCGGCGAAAACTCATCTGTCATGTCTTTCCAGCAGGGCGCTCTGAATATGAAGTCGGGCGTTCTTCCGCCCGGGGTCGATATGTTGCGTCTGCAGTATTCCCCGACATCCGAGAACCGCGGTGCGCTTGTCGCACGTCTGAAGTTCTCGACGCCGGCCAATGAGGTCGAGATTGATACGCTGGGCTACAATGATGACCAGATCAAGGACATCATCTCTTTCCGCCGCCGGACCAATGGTCTCTATATTCTTGCCGGGAAGGTGTCCTCGGGTAAGACGACGACTTTGCAGCGTACATTGAACAAGATGTACCTTGAGAAAAACAAAGAAATCTCGATGTTCACCATTGAAGAACCGGTTGAGCTCGAGCTGCCCGGCGCGATTCAGTGTCCGGTGAAGAAGAAGCCCGACGGCACTGATGGTTTCGTCGAAGCGATGAAATCCGCTTTGCGTTCGGACCCGAACATCATTGTTGTGGGGGAAATTCGAAGCAAGGAAACCGCCTATCTCGCCATTCAGGCGGTGATGACCGGCCACGCGCTTTGGTCGACAGTTCACGCCGGCTACGCCCTCGGCATTCTCGACCGCCTGACCGACCTTGGGGTCGAGAGCTGGAAGCTGGAAGACCCGGGCATTGTTCGCGGTCTGATCTATCAGCGTCTTTGTGGTGTGATCTGTAAGAACTGCCGCACCACCATGGAAGAGGCGCTCGAGAAGGGACGCGTGTCCAACGAGCTGGTCGAGCAAATGGTCCACATTTTCGGCAAGGGGCCCGACGAGCTCTACGCCCGCGGCAAGGGCTGCAGCGAATGCAAGCTGGGTCTCGCCAGCCGGACTGTTGTGGCTGAAACCGTGCCAACCGATCCGGAGCTGCTGAGCCTCTATTCCAAAGGCATGCGCCGCGAGATGTTCCAATATTGGGTCAAGCCGGTGGAGGAGGGGGGTCTCGGCGGCCGTCCGGTCATGCACCACGCGTTGACGAAGGTTGGGGCCGGCTTGCTGGACATCGATGAGGTCGAAGAAGAAGTCGATCTCGTATCCGAATACATCAAGAACTTCTCCAACCTCATTCCGCGTTTGCGGGAGGATGTGGCTGAGCTCGAAGCAACACTGGAATAAGGGGAAGCAGGATGGCAAAATATGGTCACAGCGCTTTTGAGAAGAAGTTCGCGAAGATGTTCTTCGGATTCGACAAGCGCCTCAAATTCTACCAGCAGATGGGAGCTTTGACCCGTACTGGTATGCCAAAAACCGATGCTTTGCAGATGATCTACATCGTTGCTTCCAAGGAAGGAAAGAAGAAGAACGAAACACTTGCGGTTGTCGTGGCCGATATTATTGCCGGCATGGTCAACGGTGAAGGCTTTGGCCAAGCAATCAAACCCTGGGTGCCAATTGATGATGTTATGGTGCTTGAGGCGATCGAGAGCTCTGATGACTTTCCGAGGTTCATTGATGAATATTGTGAAATGCTGGTTGGCAAGGCGAAGATCATGTCGACCATCAAAGGCGGTCTCACCTATCCGGTCGTTTTGCTTTCGGCAATCTATGGCCTGATGTTCTACTTTGGCAAATCCGTGACCCCGAAGATCGAGCCATTGCTTGCGATGGAATACTGGGTGGGACCTGCAGCCTTTCTGGCCTTCCTCAACAGGTTTGCCGAGAACCTGGCCTTCCCGATCACAATGACGATCTTCATCACACTGACGCTGGTGATCCTGTCCTTGAAGCGGTGGATCCGTTTTGGCCGCGTCTACGCTGACAAACTACCGATCTATTCCACCTACCGTATGTATACAGGCATTTCGTTCATGACGTCGGTCGCGGCACTGACCCAGGGCGGCATGCCAGTGATTGGCGCCGTAGAGAAGGTCATGCCCTTGTCGCAGCCCTATGTGAAGTACCGTTTGAAGCTGGTGTATCGTCACATGTTGAATGGCGAAAACTTTGGTGCTGCACTTTATCGCACAGGCACTGGTTGGCCAGATCAGGAATTGAATCTGTCCCTGAAGATTTTTGCCGAGACTGCCGACCTTTCCCAGCAGCTCTCGCGGCTGGCCAAGGACTCGCTCATTACGTCCCAGCAGAAGATTGAAGCCTCGATGGGTGTCCTGAGATCCGTCACCATGTGTATCGTCTTTGCCGTCATTCTCGGGATCGTGGGTGGCATGTATGGCCTGCAGGATCTGATCGCGCAGAAACTTCAGTAAGAGAAGTCCAAATAGAAGTAGAAAGGCCCGGTCATTTGACCGGGTCTTTTGCGTTTCAGGATGCGTTAAAACTTAACTAATACCCGCTAAAACACCGTTATCCTTCATAAAAAATAATGAACATCTTTATGGATCAAGTTTCAGAACTTCGAAAAACAAAGAATGTTCCGCTAAATTGCGAAAAAAGACGCGATTCAGACCGAATAATGAGTTTTCCACAATGCCGACCGGTCGCACGCGTTGCGAAAAATGAAGCTGGTGAGGTAATTTGAACTTGTCCCAACGTGGTGCGGGAAACAGCGCCACAAAAAAGCAACGGCCGGAATAGGCCTTTAAAGAAAGACAAGACACAATGAAAAAGCTCTCCACTCTGTCGACCGCAGCACGCAAGCGCGGCATCTCCCTGATCGAAGCGGTTCTGTACCTCGTCATCGCCCTGGCCGTGATCGTCGGCGGTATCGTGTTCTTCCAGCAGGCTCAGCTGTCCAACCAGGTGACTGACACTGCACGTGCCGGCGTCGGCATCTCCAGCCAGGTCCGCGGCCTGTACCAGAGCCAGCGTTCGTTTGGTGAAGCAGAACTGACAGGCGCCGTTCTGGCTTCCGGCTCGGTTCCTTCGAACTTCCAGAGCGACACCGGCATCGTTCACCCCTTCGGTGGTGATGTGACTGTGAACGGCAACGGCGGCGGCTTCGCAATGACCTTCGTTGATATGTCCGAAGCAGCCTGTCTGCGTCTGGCGACCGTTGGTGAAGGTGGCGAAGGCCCCCTCGGTACCGGCATCGAAGGCCTGACCATTGCTGACGACAACTCGGCGATCGCTTACTCGGAGACCACACCTGCTGCACCGGGTCAGGTTGCTCCCGTGACCGCCGCTGATGCAGCTGCGAACTGCGCCGACGACGTCGATGTCACCGTGTTCTACACACGCTAATCGATCCTTCAGGGCAACCTGAAGACCGAGGCGCCCACCCGAGAAATCGGGTGGGCGTTTTCATTTGCGAAAACAGAAGTTCTACTAAAAGCTGTGCTACGTGTCTTGATGCATCTCGATGTCTGGGCAGTTCAGCCGTGTTATTATTTTGCGATACCTAAAAAGCGGTGGAGTGCTGGCGACAGGCGTTCGGGCCTGTACCGACCACAGAAAATGGCGCGGTCGCCTTTTTCATGTGGATAAGGAATGAAATGAGTAATCTGCGAAAAGCAAGAGTATCGGAATTTCCACCCGCTTGTGCGATGATCGACCGAGAAATCATTAATCCGAGGATCTGCCATGTGGCGCGATAATAAAAAGACAAGGACCGGCGGCCTGCAGGGAGTGATACCAGCAATGGTGGCTGTCATGCTTGCATTGGCGTTCGTTGCGATGCCGGGCGCCGCGGCGGCCGCACCCCCAACCACGACCTCGCTTTGGGACTTCTTTGGGGATGGCCTCGGCGATCCTTACAGTTCGGTTTTCCTGAATCAGATGTTCGGGCCGCTCTTCCCGTCGGTTACGGGACCAGGGAATCCAAGCATTTTTGCGAACATCATCTCATACTTCAATGTGATCGTTCTACTCATTGGTGGTCTGATGTTCTTCTACAACGTCACGATCGGTGTGATGCAGTCAGCACATGAGGGCTCTGTTTTGGGGCAGCGCTGGTCGTCGCTTTGGGCGCCTCTGCGTCTTGTATTCGCCGTTGGTATGCTGGTTCCGGTCAATGATGGGTACAACCTGGCTCAGTCCGGCGTAGCCTATGTGGTTCAGGGTTCTACCAAGATGGCTTCTGCAATCTGGGGTGCCACTGCCTCTCAGGTTATTTCGGGAGACCTTCCAATCGCGGCGCCCGTCGTGAATTTTGATCCCGAGGTCATGGCCACACTCTTTGATCAGGCAGCATGTGTATCGACGCTTAAACGTCAGGTGCAGGGGGCGAACGCCAATGCGGATGTGGTTCGCATCTCATCAGAGAATAGCCACTTCATAACCAGTACAACAGCCATCAACAATGGCACAGCGGTGGTGGATAGGGGGCTTTGCGGTTCCTGGACGACACCGAACACACCTGAATATCTGCTCAAGATTGTGAATGCAGCGGATACGCCACAGACCGCGGTCCAAAATGCGAATATGTCGACAGCGAAAGCGAATGAGCTGATCACGGACTTTCGGAACGGGCATAAGGCGATCCTTGAGAATGCCTACAACGGCATGCTGGCGATCACTGAAGCAAATTACAATCAGATCGCCACGAGTGATGTCCCACCTGCTTCGATTGGACCGGCGATTGCAACTGTACACGACGCTGCAAACAACGAGCTCTCCACACTGGTGAACAACATCCGCGCCAAAGCCACATCGGACGAGTTTGGCGTAAGCCGCGCCCGTGACAGCTTGCTGCGTCGCATCAACGGGGGTGATGGTTGTTTCTCCGAGACAGGCATTTCCGGTGCCCAGGAGGGTCGTGAAGCCATGGTTGGTTGTTACGGTGAAGGCTGGATGGGTGCTGGATCCTGGTACATCTTGATGGCCAAGCTTAACAATGAGCTCTCAAGTCTATCAGAAGCCGCACCGAATGCGGTGAAGCCGGGCTATCTCAGTGTTCTTGCCAATGGCAACTCCGCGTCGGACATCTATCACGCCGCGAATGGGTCGGGTTTCTGGCGCCGTAATTTCACTTCTGGTGATACTGCGGGCTTGCCGTCCAGAGAAGAAACTCTGGCGATCCTCGGCAAATACGGTGACCTCTTCCAGACCTCTTCCCTGGAGCTGGCATCGTTTGACTACAAGATCCCGACATCGATGATGGCAGACATCTCTGCTGATGCTGATGGCAGCAGCGCAAGCTTCTGGGATAAGATTGTCGGCGGTACGCTAAACTCTATGACTGAGGGGTTCATGAACGCCTTCGACCCTGGTGCAGGAGGTTCTGACCCAATGGTTGGATTGATTGGCTTGGGCCACAATCTGATCCATGCGGGCTCAGCCATTCTGGTTGCGACCGCAGCCACGGGCTTCTTTACAGGTGGGGGCGCGGCTGTAGCTCTCCTGCCTGTCTACTCGATCTTGCTGTCGGCTGGTGTATCGCTGAGCTTCATCTTGCCAATTATGCCTTTCTTGTACTGGGTGCTGGCGATCTCCGGTTATTTCCTGCTGATCACCGAGGCGATCGTTGCGGTAAACCTCTGGGCCTTGTCGCATCTGCGCATGGATGGGGAGGGGATCTCCGGTGAAGCCGGCAAGCAAGGCTGGCTGATGGTTCTGTCGCTCTTCATGACGCCGACACTCATGGTCCTTGGTTTCATTGTAGGCATGCTGATTTTCCGGATTGTATCGGATCTCATCTCGGCAGGCCTCTTCTACGCCACATCAAGCATCGTCGGAACAAGCCCTATCATCTGGCTCTTCGGCACCATCGGCTACACAATCCTTACTGTGACAGCCTACGGACTTTTGCTGGAGCGCAGTTTCTCTCTGGTATCGGAATTCCCGAACCGCGTAATGCGCTGGATGGGTTCTGAAGTTCAGATCGGCGGCGGCGAAGGCATGGTCAAAGGTGCAGCTGCAGCTGGTGCAGTCGGCGTCAACACCGTGGGCAACCAGCTCGAGCAGGGCATGGGCAAGGTTGGCGCAAACGGCAAGTTCGTGAAGGGCTCAGGCCTTGGTGGCAAGCTTCGCGTCAAGGGCGAGCAGTGGCGCGCAAAGAAGGGCGTGTCCAAAGGGTCCTGACCTTCCTCGCTACAATAGAATTAGAAAGGCCCCGGCAGCGCCGGGGCCTTTTCCTTTGAGACCGACATTTGTGGTTCTTGGTGACTTGGAATGTTCAGGAACCCTTGTCGATTTGGTGTAAGACGATGTCAGTCTTAGGGGGATGGGATATCTTCGGATATCCCATCCACAGGGGACGAGAGTGCGAAAAAAATAAAGTTAGGAAAAATTATTACATGGATCACTTGACAACTACATCTTGGGTCATCATCTTTAATAGCAACAGAATAACTGCGAAAAAGGACGTCCATCATGGCTTACGTTGAACAGAATGTCTCTACTGAAGAGCTGGCGCTCCTTTCTTCCGGTGTGAAACAAAAGGCTTCCAAGAAGCGCTCCTATAACCTTCTTGTCGACTTCGGCGTCTTCCTGGCACATGCGGGCTTCTATCCGCTGGCTCTGATCGCTGCAGTCCCTGAGTTCACCATCGAACTGGTCGGCACCAACTACTCGCTGCTGGCTCTGCCCTTCCTTCTGCTGTCGGTTGCGGTGATCGTTGGTGTCCGGGAAGGTTATGAGGCAGGCCCTCTGGCCCGGCTCGGTATCTTCCTCTTCACCCTTGGCTTGATCGTCTTGGTGCCCGCCATGCTTGGCTTCGCTGCCCTGGTATTCCTGATGTTCGCCCTGACAGGCGTTGCCATGTTCGGCTTCATATGGAAGGGCGTCCTGTTCTTCGGCTTCTTGTACTGGTACTTGAGCAGCAAATAAGGAACGATCGGAATACAGGACGTCCTGATCTTCAAACCCCCGGCGAGCCGGGGGTTTTTTCGTTTGGTGGTCCTGCTCGAAACGCGCGTCATCACGCATTGCCATGACGTTTTGGGCTTAGGAGGCGGAAGGAGAGGGGTCTGCGGACTGATGTATAATTCTGCATCAAACGCTGTTCTTGATATACCGAACTACATCAAGCGCCGATGAAGAATGGGGGTTACAGGCCGAATTCTGGCGTGTTGCTCAACCAAAATCAGAGATACAAAAAATACACCAAGAAAATCAATAGGATAGAGTGTATCTGGAAATTATTTTGCGAAAAATTCATTTTAGGGGTTTTCTTTTATTACGAACTTGGTCTATCTCTATGTCATCGGGCGGCACTCAGCTGCCTCGAACACAACGCCGGAATGGAGGGCACACAAAATGACACGCATCGCATTGCATAAGCTTTTTGCACAGCTCTCTACCTATATGTGGCGAGTAGTTGACCTGTCATGTGATCGGGGCTCGAGTGCCCAGATTACAAATCCAGGACAACCCAGTCACACCGGTGCCCTCATGACCTCCTAAAGGTCGACACGAGGATCACCGGACCGGCCCGGGCGGAAACGCCCAGCCAACTACCGGCAAAGATCCTCGATCAAGATTTCAAAACAGAGATCCATCGAATCCGAGCCGGGACCAGACTTCAGAGTTTGCGTCACGCTATTTGACATCGATGGTAAAAGCCGACACGGCCACTAGGATTTCGATCCGATGATGTGGGAGACCAACCGTGTATGGCAAAGACGAGATCCTTGCATGATGACATGCGGGTCGCGTCAAATCCTTGGTTTTCGCAGCAAGGTTCGCGCATTTCGGTGCAAAGCGATCCTCGGCCAACTGGTTGATGTGAAAGCAGGAAAGGTCGGTTCGGAGGGTACCGTAAACCCTCTCTCGGAGTATGGCGCAGTCTGGTAGCGCACCGGTTTTGGGTACCGGGGGTCAAGAGTTCGAATCTCTTTACTCCGACCAATTTCAAGCACTTAGTGCTTAAAAAGTTGGTCGCAACGTCGATGATGAAACATCGACTTGGACCAATTTCGCAGCACCTTGCAACGCATCGTTCTGCATACGATCTTCGCCGGGGTGTGCTCCCGAACATGGTAGAGCACACCCCTGCGGGTAGGAGATGGCTTTCCGGGTGATCCGGGCGCCCCGCGGAGGGGCGGTTCATGCCAGTGGGCGAAGTAGGGATCCTGGCAGATCCCAAACGGGACCTGGGCCCCACGGAAAGTCATCTCAGGACCGATATCCGGTCCTTTGCGTCGGTAGCTCATTCCTCTCACACATTTCACAATGTGTTGCCGGATCTGAGCTTCCTCAACTTTGACCCTCTGGGTCAAATGCGTCGGTAGCTCAGTTGGTAGAGCACCTGATTGAAGCTCAGGGTGTCAGTGGTTCGATTCCATTTCGTCGCACCAAATTCACAGGCATGTATCACAGCATTATGCCTTGGTAGCTCGGCTCTCACACCTCTCACGAGGTGTTGCCGACGGTGAGCTACCAGACCATCAGAACGCGTTCTGATGCCTGCCCTGGTAGCTCAGCTGGATAGAGCGCACCGCTACGAACGGTGAGGTCGGGGGTTCGAATCCTCCCCAGGGCACCATTTTCAAAAGGGCTGGCAGCTCTTTTTGGGTCGCACTCCGCAAGGTGCGGTCGCGGATTGTAACTCCGTCGCTGAGAAGCACGCCAGGTTCGATTCCTGGGCGACCCACCATGACCTGCCAGTTCAACAATGCCGTTGTAGCTCAGCTGCCCTCTCATCGCTTTCAATCGTTGGAAAACGACTACCGGGAGCCGAGCAACGAGGCGGATCGAAAACGATCCCCTATGCCGTCGTAGCTCAGCTGGTAGAGCGCCTGATTGTGGATCAGGAGGTCCTTGGTTCAAGCCCAAGCTTCGGTACCAATAGTGGAAAGGCATGCATGAGATGCATGGCGCTCCAACCGATGCTTGGGATTGAAGCGACAGGAAGATGGAAGGGCAGGGCCCGCGCCATCGACCATGTCGCCGTCTCGAGGCCGGGCTTCGGTTCCAATAATGGAAAGCCATGCATGAGATGCATGGCGTTCCAACCGAAGTGCGGGATTGAAGCGACAGGGAGATGGAAGGGCAAAGCCCGCGCGGTCGACCATGGCGCCGTCTCGAGGCCGGCCTTCGGTTCCATTTTCGCGGACTATCCCGCAGACGAAACGTTCTCACCGTGGTCGGGCCCGACCACTTTGTCCAGCCTGAGCGGCCGTGACGGAGATATGGATGGTGAGAAAGACCGTAGCTCAGCTGGTAGAGCAGCCTTGCAGGCAGGTCGCGGGTTCAAATCCCGCCGGTCAGGTAATTCACACGGCCTTCGAGCCGCAACAAAACACGGATCTCAACCCGCGGCCGGCGTTACCGGTCGCTACCGCCCCGGGGCGTCGTTTCCTTGGGGTAGGGGTCACGGAAGAGGGCCGTCAGGCGCGTCTGGCATGATGCTGAGGGGTAGCACCTCTCGATGATGGGTTAGAACCATCCGCGCCGAACAAACACCGAAACCCTTGGAGCGGGGGCAGGACGGTAATGCAGCAGACTGCTAATCTGTAGGCCCTTCGGGGTCACCGGGTTCGACTCCCGGTCGCTCCGCCATAATAGGCTCGGGCTCTCGAGGAGGGGCTGAGATGCGACGAGGGGCCGGGAGGCGAAGCGTCAGGGGAGTATGGTTGCCAGAGGCTACGACATACGACCATGACGCCGGACCGACTCCCGGTCGCCCCGCCATAACAACGAGAATATCTTTGCCGGGGGCGGCGCGACAGGAGCCCGAGGATTGCAAAAACCTTGGGAGAGCATCGCGGTCCGACGTTGCTAGGGCGAAGTCCAGGCCGCAACACCTGGAGGGACTTAGCCCCCGCCACAGGCATTCTCGAACGATATCCGCGCATAGCTTAAACGCCCTCCCGGAGCTCCGGCACGGCGAGAAAGAGCGCCTGTTGTCGACAGGGAGGTTCTGGTGAGACACCAGATGCGCGGGCCAAACAATCGATGCGGACATAGCTCAGGGGTAGAGCACAACCTTGCCAAGGTTGGGGTCGGGAGTTCGAATCTCCTTGTCCGCTCCAGAACACGGGACTTCCATACTATAGGACGGACGTTGTAACTCAGCGCAGCCGAGATCGGGGGTTAGGTTCCCCGCAGTTCTACCAGAACATCGGAAGGTGTCATCTCACGCGACGTGGCAAAGCGCTTTGCCATTCGCCGCCTCGGACTGATCATCTGAGGGAATGCCTGTAGCTTAAATGCTAAAGCGGCCCGCTATGAGGGAGGATGCTGGACCTGTTCCGGCCAGGCAGAACGACAAGCTGGGAATGATCTCCCGGCAATGGTGGCATAGCTCAGCTTTCTCTCATCGCCTTCGGTTTCAATGCCGAAAGCGACTACCGGACTGAGCAGTGCCCTATTGCGGGCCTGTGGTCCGCACGGCGGTGGCATAGCTCAGCTGGTAGAGCGCAGGACCGATAATCCTGATGTCCGAGGTTCGATCCCTCGTGCCACCACCATTCTCTTACGAGCAACAACACCACCCTGTTTGCAGGCGACCCTGAGGGGCCCTCTGCATGCGCGGTGGAGAAGATGGTTATCTCGCGTGGCTCATAACCACGAGGTCGTCGGTTCAAATCCGACCTGCGCAACCATAGTAAGAAAGCACATAGGTGCTTTTGATTGCATCCAGGGATGGATTTGAAGCGACAGAGAGCGTGAGGAGCCGAAGGGCGACGACAAGCGATCATGACGCAGTCTCAAGTCCGACCTGCGCAACCAACACAACAAGAACATCACCCGCCTCGAGCAGGCGGGTGACACGACATTTGGAGCAGCTCAGGCAGAGCGCCGCGGGAGCCGCGGAGGTCGCCGGTAAGGTCTTAGGGGGTTCGGGATAGGGAGTAGCTACCTGAAGGACGAACTCAAAAGATCGGAGAATACGCCCAAGGGGTCGCTCCCCAACGGTTACGTTCGCAATCCGGTCTCCAAATACAAATTGCCCAGGTGGTGGAATGGTAGACGCGCTGGCTTGAGGGGTCAGTGGCCGAAAGGCCGTGTGAGTTCGAGTCTCACCCTGGGCACCATCACTTTCACGTCTGATTTCAAGGGCATGGCCCTCATGGAGGCAGGGATATGCGCAAGCATACCCGTCCCTCCTACGAGTAAATCTAAACGATTTTTCTCTTGGAGCGTTAGTCGAGCGGTTAAGACGCCTGCCTGTCACGTAGGAGATCACGGGTTCGAACCCCGTACGCTTCGCCATGTCCCTGAAATCAGATAGAACGGCTGCTTTGCAGTTGTATCTGGGCCTATAGCTCTCCCTTTCGGCAGATCCACATTGGATGCAATGCATCTCGGATCGCCTATCGGTTTGCGCTATAGGCCAGCTGGCTGCTCTGCAGCCATATCTGGGCCTATAGCTCATCTGGGAGAGCGCCGCTTTTGCAAGGCGGAGGTGTTCGGTTCGAGTCCGAATGGGTCCACCAAATTGGATGAAACGATCGAACTGTGGCGCGCGATTGGGCGCGGTCAGGGAGCACGGGTCAGCGGGATACCGCGGCGCAGCCCTGGCGGGGTGCGGTTGAAGGAGGGATCCTTCAGGCACTGACCCCGGCTAGACGTTTTCATCCAGTCCCCGCAGCTCGGAGAAGGAGCAATTCACGGTCCGGACCGTGAAGAGGGCGCCGGTTAAAGTCCGGCCGGGGACACCAACAACGAGGATATTTTCCTCTATTTCCCAGTAGCTCAGTCCCTCCCATCGCTCTTCGAGCGACTGCCGGGCTGAGCTCCGAACGGGGGTGCGCCCCCTCTTTCCCAGTAGCTCAGTTGGTAGAGCGCCTGACTGTTAATCAGATTGTCGCAGGTTCGAGCCCTGCCTGGGGAGCCAATTTAGAAAGAACAGTGATGAAGCTGTTCAGCGGACCCGCACAGGGTGGGCGAGAAGCGGCATGGAGCGTCAGCGACCATGCCGCCGGCTCGAGCCCTACCTGGGGAGCCATTTCTGCCGCGTGCGGGTCGTCGCGGGGTATCAAGTCTGTGCATGAGCACGGGGTCAAATGTCTCGGGGTCCAACCCGGGGCGGCTAACGGTCCGCCAATTCTCATAGGGGTGTAGCTCTTCCTCTCGTCGCTTCGGGCCTTCGCCCCTAAGCGACTGCCGGTTTACGCTACACCCGCTGAACAGCTTTGCTGTTCATATAGGGGTGTAGCTCAGTTGGTAGAGCGTTGGTCTCCAAAACCAAATGTCGTCGGTTCAAGCCCGGCCACCCTTGCCAATAAAGAACCGCAAATCACGGAGAGGTGGCAGAGCGGTTTAATGCACCGGCCTCGAAAGTCGGCGTGCGTGCAAACGCACCCTGGGTTCAAATCCCAGTCTCTCCGCCATAACACGGGGCCATAGCTCACCCTCTCATGCATCTAAAGATGCACTGCCGGATGGCGCCATGGCCCGCGGGTCTCAATGAGACCCTTTGGGGCCATAGCTCAGATGGGAGAGCGCTTGCATGGCATGCAAGAGGTCAGGGGTTCGATTCCCCTTGGCTCCACCAAACACCTTACACAGGAAGGTGTGTGGCATGGCAGTCGCTTTGCAGAAGCGATGAGAATGTCAAACACCTTACACAGGAAGGTGTGCGGCGCGGCAGACGCTCGCAGAGCGATGAGAGCGCCAAGCCTTCCGCGAAACATAGGCAGTAAGCCTTTTCAGTAGCTTGTCATATCCTGCATAAGGAAGACGTTCTTGAGGATCTTGATACGGCCAGATGGTGTTTCAAAAGCGCCGGCCGTATCGAAGAAACGCCAGAACCCTTAGAATGCCGAAAGGAAAATATGTATGTCGCTGACCGCAAAAAATTGGGAGCACAGTGAAGGTGATCATAGGGTCGAAAACATCGCAGCATTCGATGCTGTGATCGATGAACACCTGACCTACCTTGCGCTGCGGTTTATCTCGCAGAAAGGGCTATCAGCCGAATTCGCAGATGCGCTCGAAGACCTCCAAAATCAGGGTGATGATGTAATTCGTGAAGCGTTCAAGGGGTCCGACGGGCCGGAGCCTTAGAGGCATCGCATGACCTGTTGGCTGTGTGGCTGACATCTTAGAGGCATAGTATGGCCGGTTGGCGGAGTGGCTGACGCACTGGATTGCAAACCCAGGTACCCCGGTTCAATTCCGGGACCGGCCTCCAACACTTCTTTGCAAAAACTGCAAAGAACCTAATTTCCCCACTTCCGACCGCAAGGAGGAAGAGCAACCCGCAACGCGAAAGCGAATACCCGGGCAGGCCAGCGGGCCGGGTAGGGGAAATATTATACCCGTGGGGTAATGGAAGATTGGCTGAGTGGTCGAAGGCACCGCCTTGGAAAGGCGGCGGGCCCAAAAGGGTCCCAAGGGTTCGAATCCCTTATCTTCCGCCACCCTATGGAAGCTGATTTCCGATCGGCAGCAGATATGCTGGCGTTCCGAGCTCAGCGGTTCTCACCTATCGATGATCCCGTGCATGAAGACCGTTGCCACTACCCCACTGATGATGGGTGTTACGCGTGCGGGGCCTGAGCTCGATCAATAACATGCGGATGTGGCGTAATTGGTAGCCGCGCTGGTCTCAGATATCAGTGATCGAAAGATCGTGGAGGTTCGAGTCCTCTCATCCGCACCATTTTCGCAGATGGAATAATCCAATTCTGCCGCCGCTGTAGCTCTCCCTCTCATCGCTCCTTCGAAGCGACTGCCGGGACTGAGCTACGACCCTTGATCGCATTGCGATCAATGCCGCTGTAGCTCAGTGATAGAGCGCTCCCTTGGTATGGGAGAGGTCGAGAGTTTAATCCTCTCCTGCGGCACCAGATTTCAGTTTCTGAGCCTGATCGAGGCGTACATCGGGTCAGGCCAGGAGATAAGCTGCGGCGCTTCATGCGCAGCCGGGATGACGTCTCCCTCGCAGCACCAGTTCGCGCCTTGCGCGTGATGGGGTGTAGCCAAGTTGGTAAGGCATCGGTTTTTGGTACCGTGTACCGCTGGTTCGAATCCAGCCACCCCAGCCATTATAAAACGGTGCAGTAGCTCTCCCTCTCGTCGTTCAAGCCGGTAGGCATGAACGACTGCCGGGTGACGCTACTGCCCATTGAGGTTCTTTGAACCTCAAAGTGGTGCAGTAGCTCAGGTGGTTAGAGCGTCTGACTCATAATTAGAAGGCCGAAGGTTCAAGTCCTTCCTGCACCACCAATAACATATTTCGCATGGCATATGGCGAAGTCCGAGACATCCACTTATTGTAGAAGAAACACTGCATTGGAGAAAAGATGTTCGAATACGATTGCCAGGTTTGCGGAAAAGATCATGACCAGGACAACACGCATCATGGCGATTATGTCCATGGCGGTTATGGGTCGACGAAATACGATGAGACCAAGCTAGTCTGGGTCGCCCCGGCGCCTGAATCCCTCGCGGTGGGTGGTCACATCTGCGACGCCTGCATCGATCTGCAGGTCGAGAATGGCGCGCTGGAGGCCTTCAGATCGGTCTTTGATAAAGACTCTGTGGATGAAATGTCGGCCAAGGGCTACGCTAAGGTCTTCGAGATGGCCGCAGAGCGCATGTATGAAGCATGCGTGAAGGCTCGTGGCTCCGTTCCGGATCCTGCCGCGCCCCTCAGTGACGAGGATAGAGAGGCAATTGCGGTATTCCGCGCCCGGCTCTGCAGTGACCCCACGCGGTCGAATGTCATCAGCGTGGGCGCCCGGGGCAGCCAACATGCCAAGCTTGCTTGGGATATGGGCGAAGCGCATGTTCTTGCAGGCCTGATCCTCGGCAAGATCGGCGGTGAAAATCCTGATTTTTCTGCAGCTGGTACTGATTTCGGCGATCGCCTGTCGGCCTTCGACCAAAACACCTGCAGTCTGTTCGAGGACATGATCGCTTCCATCGAAGCCGAAGTTGAAGAAACTGACGCTGTTACTGATACGACCACACCGTCGTAAAGCGGTATGAACCCTTAGCTCACCTCTCGGCAGATCCTGACGGATCGCCTGCCGGTCTGAGCTAAGTGTTCAAAGCCATGAGATGGCTTTTTGGACCCTTAGCTCAGTGGTAGAGCAGCTGACTTTTAATCAGCAGGCCCTCGGTTCGATCCCGAGAGGGTTCTCCATTTTCGCGCAACCCAGATTGGGTTTGTGCAACAGATCGGCCTCGGCCGAGCGCGGGCGTAGCATAGTGGTAATGCAGAAGCCTTCCAAGCTTACGATACGGGTTCGATTCCCGTCGCCCGCTCCAAATACACTGCCGGCTAAGAGCTCTGTCCACGGCGGGAAATGAAGCTCTGGCATTCATGATGCTCCGGGTCGCTCCGGTTGCCGGCTCCAAAATCGCAAACATCAAAAGAGGAGGCCATATGCGACAGGATGAGATCCGCGCAGCAGGCGCAAAACGGGGTGAAGACCCTTTTAAACATACCGGACCGTTAGCTTAGTTGGCCTAAAGCAAGGGACTTTTAATCTCTGATCCTGAGTTCGAATCTCAGACGGTTCTCCAAGCCTTTTGCTCACCAAAAGGCGTCGATTTCACTTCCGAGGTGCCCGGATAGCCGGGCAGTTCCGATGTGAAGATACCTGGCCGCCCGCCTGACCGTTCCAGGAGGTAAGAGCAAAGGTCGTAAATCATTGCCGCCAGGATATTCACTGTCCCATAGCTCAGTTGGCTAGAGCACAGAGCTGATAACTCTGAGGTGCCTGGTTCGATTCCAGGTGGGACAACCAAATTTGGGGTCCTTAGCTTTCCCTTTCATGCATCTTCAGATGCACTGCCGGGTTACGCCAAGGACCGTCGGGTCGCCATGCGACACCTCATGGGTCCTTAGCTCAGCCCGGTAGAGCACCTCCCTCACATGGAGAAAGTCGATGGTTCAAATCCATCAGGACCTACCAATTCAATCAGCCCGCCTGTTGGCTTTTTCGCAATGTTCACTGCATTCTCGAATTTATGGAGTGCGCCTCCAGATTTATCCGCTCGGAGAAGAATTCGATGTTCATGAGAAAACAAAAGCCAGCTGAAGGTGGTGTTGCGCTGAACGCTGTAATTGACCGCGGATCTTTCCAGGTGAGCTTGAATGCCTCGATATCAAATCCACGGTCGAAGACCACTTCTATCGTGTATCGAGGGGCGGTATTCCTGACCCTTAATGGCGATCATCGCCAACAGTTTGTGGACGCCAGCAAGGTGAGTGGCCTACAGGGGTGTTTCGACTACTTTCTGCGGAATATTGATCAAGCAAATCACCGCAGCGGTGCGCTCCCTGTCCTGCGTGGCAATACCACAAGCGATAACGCGATGGATGCGCGTAGGTTTCTTGGAAACGATAACATTGCCCGGCTGACCGCTGCTTTAGAGCGGAGTAGGAGAGCCAAGCTACGCGCTTTGGAAATCGAACCTAGCTACGCAATGTGAGAGCTCATTGGTTACACCATGTCTGCAGGCGACCCCGTCCGGGGCCTTCTGCACGCGCGGTGGGTGTTGTTGTCCCCGGCAGGTCTCATAAATCTGTCTACGCTGGTTCAATTCCAGCCTGCGCAACCATAGACAATGCGTTCTTTACATGAATGCCCTTATAGCTCTCCCTCTCCCAGAGATTTCCGAAGGAAACTCGTTGGAGCGACGCGTATCGCATGAATGCGATATCACTGGCTCATGCATCTCACGATGCACTGTCGGGTAACGCTACAATATAAAGCTGCTGTGCAGCTTCATGCCCTTATAGCTCAGTTCCCTCTCAGACGGTCATGCGACCATCTTGCCGGGCTGAGCTCCACTCTAAAGCTGCGATGCAGCTTTATGCCCTTGTAGCTCAGTTGTCTCTCACACCTTTTGCAAGGTGTTGCCGACCTGAGCTCTAATTTTCACGCTCAATGAGCGTGAATGCCCTTGTAGCTCTCCCTCTCATGCATCTTACGATGCACTGCCGGGTGACGCTACAATTTAAAGCTGCTGTGCAGCTTCATGCCCTTATAGCTCAGTTGGTAGAGCGCTTGATTTGTAATCAAGATGTCCCGAGTTCGAACCTTGGTGGGGGCACCATTATTCGCAATCATGCCGGTGTGTTGGAATGGTAGACATCGGGGTCTTAAAAACCCCTTCCGATAGGAGTGCCGGTTCGAATCCGGTCACCGGTACCAAATACAAAGAGAATGCCTGAAACCCGCCGATACCCCGCGGCGTCGAGACCCGCGGGGCCGGCGCGAAGTATGGCAGAGCAGGGCGGCCAGCAATCTCCGGAGGGGCGGCTCATTACCGTCTGAGCCCTGCGACCAATTCAACCGGCAAGACCAAAAGGGGAGCGCCATGACAGACCAGCTGCTCGACCGCGATAGTTTCCGGGAGGGCGTCTTCAAGCGCGATCGCAATATATGCGTGACATGCGGCGCCCCAGCGGTGGACGCCCATCACATCCTCGAGCGAAAACTCTTTGCGGACGGCGGATATTATCTGTCGAACGGATCCTCCCTCTGTTCGCAGTGCCATCTCAAGGCAGAGATGATGGTGCTTTCAGTCGAAGAAATCCGCGCGGCCTGCGGGATCGATGATCCGGTGCTGCCCGAAGGGTTCGCTGCAGATCAGACCTACGACAAATGGGGCAACGAGATCCTGCCGGGCGGCCGGCGCCGGCCGGGGCCGCTGTTCGATGATCATGGAGCACGTAAGATCCTGCAAAGAGCAGGGGTGCTCTATGATGGGACATTCATCACCACCGAAATGCCGTAGAATTTATCTAGTTTGCCAGAGACATAGCTCTGGCTTTGCCGGACTAGCTTCCCTCTCAGTGATCCAGTTTGCGCAATGCGCATGGATCACCTGCCGGGCTGAGCTGTCCGGAGAAGATGGTACGCCATCTTCAATGCCGGACTAGCTCAGTGGGAGAGCAGCTGTTTCGTAAACAGCAGGTCGTGGGTTCGAGTCCCTCGTCCGGCACCATCAGTTTCGCGATTATAGCTCAGCGGTAGAGCGCCTGCCCGACACGCAGGAGGCCCCTGGTTCAAGCCCAGGTAATCGCACCAAATTCATGGGCTCGTAACTCAGTGGGTTCTAAGCGGTCGCGGAGCGATCATTCTCTCCGGGGGAGAGAATGAAGTTCAGGACGCGGCGGCCGTGAGGGCGCCGCAGGAGAGTGCCTGCCCTACACGCAGGAAGCCCCTGGTTCAAATCCAGGCGGTCGCACCATTTTATGAAGAGATGCCAGTGTGTTGGAATGGTAGACATGGGAGTTTCAAACGCTCCTGCCGCAAGGCGTGCCGGTTCAAGTCCGGCCACTGGTACCAACAACAGCATCGGGGAAGCTCCTTCGGGGGTGATCCGGATCCTTGCTGCCTGCAGGCAACCCCTGCGCAGAGGCTCAAGGAGCGCCCGTAGCGCCCGGTGGCCGCCAGAGCCACCGGGTGGGCAACAACGACCTCCAAAGGCGCTGAGCGCGCAGCAGAGCGCCTCCGAGCTATGCAGATTAGAACAGCCTGTGTCGCACGTCATGATGCGGCCCGGCGGTCGACCTCACATATGCCCTGAGGTCGTTAAAGATGAAGTAGGATGTCCTGCGGGTCCACGCCGCGCCTTTTCTGAGGCCGTGCCTGTAAGAGGCCAGTATCGGACGCCATGTAGTGGGTGGCATCAAACACAATCGATCATCCGCACGGGTCCGGTGGGCTATAGGAAGGCCTGTTAAGCTGACCTGGGGAGGCTCTGCAACGCCAGTGACCGGGAATTGCCAAGCCCGGGTGATGGCTTCTCGTGGAACCGGTTAGCTTCCGGGAGTAACGGATGAGTGGAGAGCAGACCGGGAAGGTGGGTGGCACCACGCACCGGTCCTCACCGGGCTCGTGCCGATGATCGACGAATACGGATGGCTGGCAGAGCGGTCAAATGCGCCAGTTTTGAAAGCTGGAGAGCCTGTAAGGGTTCCAAGGGTTCGAATCCCTTGCCATCCGCCATGAGATTGCTGGCCGGACCGTGGAGCGCGTAGTGGCGGACGGGCTGGCTTTATCTTGCGAGCCGATTTGGAAAAATCCCCTGTAAGACCTTAGGGCAAGAGGGTGCTCTGGAGAAGGTTCCTGGACAGCATGACGGCCCGGCACTGCCGGGCCGTCCACCGAACAACGGATGCGCCATCGCATCCACTTTGCCCACTCGTCTAACGGTAGGACACGAGATTCTGGATCTTGAGATCGGGGTTCGACCCCCTGGTGGGCAGCCATTTGATCGCAACGCTCACCCAGAGCGTTGCGATGCACCTATTACAGGGGGTCGAAGCGACAGGGAGCACGAGAGCGAATGCGATCGGTGCGACCATGTCGCCGTCTCGAAACCCTGGTGGGCAGCCAATTGCAAGAAACGCTCCGGGGGAGCGTTGCGACGACCCGCAAGGGGTTTCGAAGCGACAGGAAGCACGAAAGCGCATGCGATCAGGGCGACCATGTCGCAGGTCGAAACCCTGGTGGGTAGCCAATTCAATGAAAAGGAGGGCACGGAAATGCCAATTGATACACGACCCGATGCTCTCGCCGACAGCATCCGAACTGTTATGAAGCAGATGGATGTCTACGCGGGCTTTACCAAGCTTGAGCGCGCCCAGGCCGAGATTGCTCGCCTACGCCAGGAACTGGACGACAACAACATTGAGGTCCCGGATATTGATCTCGATGTCGACATTGCCTGGATGAAGGATGCTCGCCGCAAAGCAGGTACTCCTTTGCCAGAAACGACCTAAACCCAAATCTCACAACAGGAGGCATCATCATGCATACAGAGAAGACCTTCGATGATGTCATCGAAAATCACCGCGTCGCCATCGGGGCAGACAGCGTGCGCATCAGCCTGGCGCCAGAAGTAACGCCTGACGGGCTCGAGAAGGAGCTCGCGAAGCTTCGCGCAAAAACCCGTTACTACGACAGCTTTTCCGAGCTCGAGCGGGAGCGCGCAAAGGTGGCGCGACTGCATGACAAGCTGCGCAAGGTCGCGCAGCATTGTGCGCGTCCGCTCGATGCCAGCAAGGCAGACCTCGAGAGCTGTCTTTCCAAGGTCTTCACTGAGGCTGACCTGATCGTTCAGGTGGATCTCGAAGGGGATGTAGCATGGATGGAAGAGCAACGCGAAAAAGCAGGCATTGCTTTTCCAGAGGCGGTAGCTTAAATACGCATCAACCACTTGTAGCATGACGCCAAAAGGGCGCGCCAAGTGGCAATCCCGGGTAATGCCGTTCGAAATACTGCCTCGGGCAGGATACTGGACATAGCTTTGCCCCCTCAACACTCCCGGCACTGCGGAGAAGTTTGGACTGTACTGGCAGCATTTGCTGTCAGAAACAGCCATCTTATATCCGTCGTGCCCTACAAAAAGAAACGCGCCGACGATCGGACAATCCGGTTCGCGTTGGCATAAAGGAAGAAAAACATGGCTTTGAAAATTGAGCATATCGATAATACTTCTGTGCGCGGCACACTCGATGGGGCGCTGGACTTCAATATCTCTCAGGAGGGCGGCCGTCTGACGGCCCGTATCGCCAATTGGACACGCGCTGTCGCCGTCCGCTCGGTGGAGACTATCTCAGAGATGCGTCAGGTCACTTATGAGACAGTCGCGCGCTACCGTGAGGACAGCCGCGGGCATATCGCCTAAACGGGTAGCTCCCCTCTCGGATGGTTATACGACCATCCTGCCGGGCTGAGCTGCCCATAAAAACTGCTGTGCAGTTTCAGCCCTGGTAGCTCTCCCACTCCCAGAGATTTCCGAAGGAAACTCGTTGGAGCGACGCGTATCGCATGAATGCGATATCGCTGGCACGTGCATTTCACAATGCACTGCCGGGTTACGCTATCATTGGTCCTGAATGTATTCAGGAGCCTGCCTTGATAGCTCAGTGATCTCTCGCACCTCTAAAGAGGTGCTGCCGATCTGAGCTACACATAAAAACTGCTGTGCAGTTTTCTGCCCTGGTAGCTCAGTGGAGAGAGTATCGGTTTCCGAAACCGAGGGCCCCAGGTTCGAATCCTGGTCAGGGCGCCAAACACACAAAAACGCCCCGCAGACTGAAAATGCGGGGCGTTTTTCGCATCTGTGTGCGGCGTTAGAAGATGAAGTTTTCTTCGTCGCTCATGTCGCCCCAGTTTTCATCATCACCCTCATCGTCATCAGCATTGACCAGGAAGCGCTCTTCGGTGTCGCGGATCTGGACGGCAAACATGCCCTCATCCTCGATGTCGACGCGCCAGATTGAGAGATCACTCAATTCGCTGACTCCCATGTCATCGCCAAAGGAAATGCTGTCCTCGCCAATTTTGAAGTCCTCGATGACATCGAGTTGGGCGTATTTCTCGGCGTCGCTGCCTTCAAGATCAGACCAGACCTTCAGGTCACCGGCTTCGAAAGCGAAGGTATCTGCGCCATCGCCACCGGTCATCTCATCCTTGCCGGCACCGCCGATCAGCGTGTCATCTCCGGTGCCACCCTCAAGGCGGTCGTCACCGCGACCGCCGGAGAGCAAGTCGTTGTCTGACCCACCAAAGAGGACATCATTGCCAGCCCCGCCGAAAAGCTGGTCATCATCGATACCGCCGGCGATATAGTCATTGCCGTCGCCGCCATAGACGGTGTCAAAACCCTTGCCCGCGTCGACGACGTCATCGCCAGCGCCTGCCAGAATGTAGGTCGAGGCACTGCCCTCCAAATCCGTATGGTCGACACCTTCGATAGGGTCGGAGGTCGGGTTGTTGTGACCGTTCAGCTGCTCGTCAAAAATCCAATCATCGCCCTCGGTGCCGACACCATGTTGACCCAGAACCTCGATCTCATTGAGGTAGAGTTCCTCCACGTTGACCTCGTCTTTGGACACGAGATTCTTCTGGTCCACCCAGTCGACGACTTCGAGCTGAGACATGTCATCGGGTAGGGGCGCAAAATGCTGCATCGATCCGCCATTATAGGCACCTTCAAGGGCATAGAGCGCTTTGTCATCGATGCGCAGCCACTGTTCGTCCATATAAGATACAACATCCACACCGGCGGGCGGCGCCGTGAGGTCGATCTCCTCGCCTTCGATGAAGATTTTGTCGCGCGAGGCGTCAAAATCATCAAGCCGGCCAATAACGGGCGAATTGATCTGATCAATGTTCTCAAACTCGAAACGATCCTCACCGCGGCCAGAATAGACATGGTGTCCTTGGCGTCCTTCGTCGTTGGTCAGATCCATGATGATGCGGTCATCACCGTCGCCCGCGCCAATATGGATCTGGCCGCCACCTGGGACCGACCCGATGATCGTATCATTGCCGTCTTGCCCATAGATGCCGGTGAGGCCGGTGGCGTTCATGGCGGACAGGTAGTCATCACCGCTATAGCCGTTGATCTTGTCTTCACCGCCGCCGCCAATCAGAACATCCTCGAACGCCGATCCGGTAAGGCGGTCGTCCGCTTCTGTGCCTACCTCGTAAAAACCCCAGATGTCTTCTTCATTTGGTGGTTCGGGAAGGTCCCGATCTTCAGCGGGGCCATCAGGTCCAGTTTCAGGTTCATCCGGTTGATCGGGTGTACTCGGCTCATCTGGAGAGGAGGGCTCATCCTTGTCTTTTGAGCCGCCGCCGCCGGCCATGCCAATAGCACCAAGAAGGCCGAGGAGTGCGAAGAGAAATTGCATTTGCTTGATCCCGCTGTTTTGCTTTTCGCAACAATCATCGCAACTGTTTCACCATGCAAATCCCCAATAAAGGTTTTCCACATCTATCTCTGGAACCCATTATTTTATCGGGCTGTGAGGTGCTAAATCTGAATTGTGGATAACATGACGTTCTCTGTTTTTTCGCAGGAGCAACCCTGCTAGGAAACCCACAGGGCATTTCTTTGGAGGTCTCAAGACCTTTGAAGCCTCGGTTGGAGCCGTAACCCTCCCGCGCCAGGCAACTGTTAGCCTGGCATCCAGTTAAGGCCGTGATGCTGCAAGGCGTGATGGTCACGAAAAGGGCAGGGAGGACGCTCCCCTCGGCACACTTTCCTGAATAGACTTCAGGATGCCTCTGCCCTCAGATCTCTCGGCTAAAGTTTAGCGGCCGCTTCGCCTTCTGGATTTGGAAGGTGCTTGGAGACAGGGGGCTGTCGAAGGGCGGAGGTCGAGAGATCGAACCAACTAGAGGTGTGTGGCTCAGGCCTTACCTCTACGTCATCCTGATGCGATGATCGCCTCAGGATCGCCTCATCTGCTAGGGGCGTTAAAAATCAGGGGCGCTTTGTTTTATACGGCGCACAGCAGGGGAGCGGACCTTGAAGGAAGTATTGGTGGCCGCAAAGATGCTTGGGAATGGGTATGGCATCATCCGCGCTTTATGGTGAAGCGCATATAGGGAACCACCGGCAGGTAGGCTTAAGAGCAGCCATCCTTTAAAGAGTGACCCCTCTTTCATCACCGGGGCGTTAATCCCACGGCAGTCAGCCCGCCTAAGCTGAACCTGTGGAGGTATCGTACCCGAGTTCCAGTGAGGTCACCATTGTGTCACCTCGCCGGAAACCTGCAAAAAACGCACCAGGGTCCTTCCCGGATCATCTGCCTGGTGTTGCAGGGGTGGAGATCCGGGAGAGGAAGACAGGTCTTTGGCGTAACAGCACATCGGCAGGCCTTATACCTAATTATCGCGGTGCAAACCTTGCGCCGCTGAATGGTGCGACATAATACTTTTCGCAATGCTATATTGAATGGAATTTATCATGCTGATCGTGCCAGAAATCCAGAGCGTCATCATTCAACCGCCGCGGACCGGCTCGACAGCGCTGCGCGACGCGGTACAGGCAACCTATCCAAAGGCCATCACGCTATATCGCCACATGGAGCGGCCGGGGATCCCAGCTGGCTATGAGAACTGGGATATCTACTGCCTGATCCGGGATCCGTTTGACCGGATGGTATCGATCTATAACTATATGACTGATTTTCGCCCCACCTCGAAGCCCGGTGGCGGCGCCAGCGCAGCTTGGATCGAGCGCCTGCGCAATGACACGGACCGACCCTTCGCCGACTGGCTGGCTGATAGCCTCGAGGTTTTCACTGATCCGATCAACTACGATGGGACCTTTCTGCCCTATTATAATGTCATGGAGAAAACGCCGATCGCGCGCAAAAGCCAGTATCGCTGGGCGCGGCCGGACTTGGGGCCGGTGACACTCATCGACATTAAAGAGGCAGTCCATCTCTATGAACGCCTTGGCGTAAAGGTCCAGAAAACCAATGCCTCGGTGCGTCAGACACGTCCGGAACAGTGCGATAAGGTACAGTCCATTCTGGAAGATCGTTTCCAGTGGGATCTGAAGGCCGCCACTAAGTTCCACATTGAGGAGCGTGAATATGCATAGGGATTGCCTGGGTCAGAAGGTCAGCGTCGGTTCGCGTGTTCTCTGGAGTGCGCACAACAGTCATGCGGGGTTCGAACAGGGTGTTATGCAGGTGGTCTCGGTCAGCCCTAAAAGGGTTCGGGTTGAGCATGGCGAAACCGGCTACCAATCCTCGGTCGATCCGCGCTCCGTTGTTGTGGTTGATCTGATCCTGGCAAGCCAGGCGGTCCAACAGGAATAGGCTTAAAGTGGTTAACCTGATAATGTAGTCTTGGCATTTCTCGCACTTGGGTTATGGTCAGCTCAAGCAGTAATTGGAATTCAAAATGTCAGAAGCGAAGCACAACGGATCATACCTTCAGGTCTTTCCGGTCAATGGGACAGAACGTTGCCAGCCCGGCGCGCATGATGGTTGGGCTGTCAATAAAATCGACGCCAATGCGCATGCGATCTATGCGGGCACCATTCAGTCGGACCGCGTGCCAGCAGAGGTCCTCAAAGAGATCTTCGACGCCTATCCTGAGGTAGAGGGTAAGGTTCAAGTACAATGGCAGTCAACCAGCGGTGCTCTGGAGCAAACAGATGTCAGCGATCCATTAAAAATCATGGATGAGCTTATGGTGGTGGTCAGTGATGAGACGCCAGATGACGCTGAGAATACAGATGATCATCCACTTGAAGAAATGCGCAGCATCCTTATGGATGTTGACGAGCTGATGAATGAAACACCGGAGCCCGCATAATATGCATATTCTTCAGCTGGCAGTAATCGCAGCGCTTGGACTCCAGGCTTCATCTGCATTCGCTGAGACGCCGGTGATCGACACTGTGAGCGCCAAGCGTAACGGTGATCTATGGGACTTCACAGCTACAATCACCCATGAGGATAAGGGTTGGGATGACTACGTCACTGCATGGCGCATTCTCGACCCCTCAGGTCGTGAGATCGGTGTTAGGGAAATGCATATGCCCCAGGACAGGTCAGGCACCCGTACCAGATCCCTATCGGGGGTCTTGATTGACGGTGATATCGACTTCGTGGAGATCGAAGTCCGCGATTCAAAGCTTGGCTGGTCTGAAGACCGGTATAAGCTGCGTCTAAGATAATCAGCCGAACATAGGTAATTTTATTTCCTATCCTATTGCAAATTCGCAGGGAGCGTTGTATTTCTTTTTGCAACGGGAGATTAGCTCAGTTGGTAGAGCTCAGCGCTCATAACGCTCGTGGTCGTTGGTTCGAGTCCAACATCTCCCACCATTTTTTTCGCAATATACCTATTGCATCCCGCATGCTACGTATATGTCTGTAATAACAGGAATTTGTCTCGGTAGCTCAGTGGATAGAGCGCCCCTCTCCTAAAGGGGAAGTCGGTGGTTCGAATCCACCTCGGGACACCAAAAAACACACCCGGTCCGGAAGCTTGACTGGATAAGCAGCCGCCTTCTAAGCGGTTGATAGTGCGGGTTCGAATCCCGCCCGGATCGCCAAATTCGCAAGTTAACAAGGAAGGCCTACTCGAATGACGCTTCTCTCTAAAATCCAAGCCCGGAGCCTTGAGCTGCGTAAGGCGAAATCTCCGCAGGCAGCCACGCTCATTACCTTGAAGGGTGAGATGGAAACACGCGCCAAGACCCTGAAGCCGCCGCGTGACTTGACTGATGCCGAGGTGATCGCCGAGATCAAATCAACGCTGAAGAAGGTCGATGAGAACATTTCTCTCTACGAGGCGCGCAGCAAGGATGACGCTGCAGCCGCGGCGCGGGCCGAGAAGGCTCTCTTGGAAGAGTTCCTGCCTCAGCAGATGACCGAGGATGAGCTCCGGGCTTTTGCCCAGGAGAAGATTGATGGGGGCGCCAACATGGGCCAGGTCATGGCTGCCCTGAAAGATGAGCGCGCCGGTCTCCATGATGGCAAGACTGCCTCCGCCATCGTCCGTGAGTTGCTGGCCTGATGGACAACGTCCTCACTTTCGATAAGCTTGCCGAAAAGGCCCGCCCGCTTTTTGGGCAGGTGGTCCTCGTCTACGGGTCTGATCTGGCTATTCTTCACGGGGTCGGCTGGACGGAATGGGACTTCTACTACATCTGCCGACCCAGAGGGTACAAAGCTGAACCAGTATGGTACTCCGCTGTCGGGTATTGTGAAGGTCTCAAGGATCATTTGCCGCCAGAGATGTATGAACGCATTGAAAATCAATTCAAGCTCAACGGCCCCATGCCAGATAGCTTCGAAATGAAGGTGCAAATCGTCGGTTCTGATCCAGAGGACTACGATCCCGCGCGGCATCCTGCAGAGATGGAGGTTGCGCGGCAGCGTGCCCATGAAGAGGCGGTCGCCCGTTCTGCGGAGCTATCAGATGTTCTGGACATCATGCTGGGTGATGAGACGGCTTCTTAGGCCGGATCTGGTGCCGTGGAGGGCTCGCCTTCCCGCATCACCTTCAAACCCCTCAGGATGCCCTTGGCGAGCCGCTCCGCATCCTTCCCGGCGCGATGCGGCACGCGTGTGCGCTCAAGCCTCTCATAGACCCGGTCCAGAGCGGCCGGGTGATTATGGCAGGCTGAATGGGCTAGAAGATCATAGTCCAGAAACTCGGGGGAAGGGGTGTCGGCGAGCTTCAGCAGCTTGGCCATCCACCGCGTCTCAAATTCAGGATTATCGCTGACCGGTGTCTTGCCCTCCAAGCGGGCCTTCACCTCATGCGCCACATCAATCGCCCGGGGCGCAGCCATGACTTCTTCATAGGGGATATTGTGGACCTTTGCGGACTGCGCTGACCAATCCTCGAGATCCCATGATGCATCCGGCCTGATCAATGTCGACCAGGACTGCACGCTGGCGCCCTCGATCCAGGCGATGCCAATCTCGATCGGCCAGGACTCAGCTGAGAGGCTTGAAGCCTCGAAATCGATGTAAAAAAGATCCCTGACCTTGATTTCCATGCCTGTTTTCCATGACTTGTTCGGTGCATCGAGTATACTGCGAAAACCAATCAGATGAAAGGAGACCGCCATGTAGGTAGCAACAACCTATGGAGGCCAAGATGGCCCACTACAAACGCAAACGCCCGCGGACGAAAGACCTCGGGATGTCCGATTATAAGCACATGGTCCGTCGCCTTGGTGGCGAAGATAACGTGCATCGCCTCTACTCGAGCTGTTCGAGCGGGCATAACATGATGTTTCATATCCGCCCGACACGCCGCGAACAGCGCCGTCTTGAGCGCGCGATCCTTCGCGGTGCTGACCCTGATGGGATTGCCTGGCCATTGGGTAAAAAGCCACACTCTTACTATTGGTGATGATCATTGCGAAGTTTCTTCTTCGTGTTTTCGTCTGCGCGGGTGAAGCTTGATGTACCCGAAAGCTTCAGAGGAGGTCGCCATGAGCGCACACCACACCTCAACCGGCAAGCAGGGATTGGCCAGGCGCCAGTCCTGGTCAGGGCCCCGCCTTGGTGCTGAGCTCGATGGTCTGCCTGGTCGCTTTGAAGTTCCTCCGTCGGTCCCCTGACCCAAATCAGGACGGCTAACCCCGCGGGGCACTCCCGCAACACCGACCGCGTACCCTACCCGGGGCGCGGCTTTTTCATCAACCCTTTAACGCAGTTCGCCACTCACAAGGCATCCGATACGGGAGCATTTTTCAAGAGAAGGAGACCATCATGCACTCCCCGAACTACCCCGCCCTTGTTCTGAACGCTGACTTTCAGCCGGTTCGGATCCACCCGCTCTCGACCTGGGGCTTCGAGCGCGCGATGCGCGCGGTCCTCTCGGACCGGGTCACGGTGCTGGAGGAGTATGATGTCGAATTCCGCTCGGCGAACCTCACCTACCGCCCACCCAGTGTCGTGGCACTGACCCGCTACATCAAAGTGCCGCAGAAGGTCGCTTTCAATCGGCTGAACATCTTCCTGCGTGATGAATTTCGCTGCCTCTACTGCGGCGAGCGGTTCTCGACCAAGGATCTGACATTCGACCACGTGATCCCGCGCGCGCGGGGTGGACGGAACAGCCCGGAGAATGTGGTCTCGGCCTGCATGCCTTGCAACTCGCGCAAGGGCGACAAGCTGATCCGCCCGAAACGGATGCCAAAGCCTATGGATCCGCGTGACATGGCTCGTAAAGCGCATCTTATCAAGAAAGAGCTGCACTCGGACTGGCTGTCATACCTCTACTGGTCTGGTGTCCTCGAGCAGGACTGAGGCTCCAAAGTCACCGGCTCCGCAGTATGCGGGGCCGGTTTTTTGTTTCTCCCAATCGCTTGTGCAGAGCTTGCAACGCAGTCTTCAAATCTCTAGCTGTGGCTCAACGCTGAAGGAGAATGCCTCTTGGACGATGATCTTTTTAAACGACCCGTGTGGATGCCCTGGCTCTCGACCATCATCATTGCCAGCATCGTTGTATCCTTTAGCTGCCTGACCATTCTGGCCGTCGGTATCTTCCCGGCTTTCCGAGGCTTCGCAATCGTCGGCGGCATGGCACCAACTATCCCTCTAATCATGGTTCTTCCGGTACTCAGCAACGAGATGCGGTTGGTGGATTCAATCCGCTTGGGCCTGTTGAAGGTCAAATTCAAAGACTGACCCTCACTGCTGATCGTTCAAAAAGCCCCGCCATCTGGTGGGGCTTTTGTCGTCTCTGTGCTTCGGAGTTGAACAGATCGGTCACGCCAGGGCGATACTGGCGTAAGAGAAGATCTTCCCTTGGTTTGCTTTGATCAGAGAAAAGGTAGGCTATTCCAGCCAGGCAAGTCCGGGGACCCAAAGACCAAGCGGGATCATGATTGCCGCAGCAGTGGCCGGGATCAGAAAGAAGGCCAGGACCAGCCATGAGCGTTTCTGGATCTTCAGTGCGATCGCGGCTGGCTTGTTTTTGGATTTTTGGCTCAGCTTCTTCAGTGTTTTGGTGCCCATGGTAATCTCGTTCATCTTGCAAAAAGGGTGCGTAGCCGGCGTGCTGTTACCGCTGACGTCTCGATAGGGAGATTACCCTATGATGGGGATCATGGGGAGGTGGTTTTGCGAAAAAACTGTTGAAGGTGGGGAAGGCGCGCGGCGCGCCCTACTTGACAACGATCCCTTGGGCCTGCCCTGTGCGGCCCGGATCAAACGACAGGATGATCAGCTTGTCATCCGAAATGTCTGCGGCTTCCAGGTTATATCCCCGCGCCCCGCAGCGGATAATGGCGCGCTTTGCGGCCTCGAAAGCCTGTTGGGCTGCGGAGTCCGATCCACCAGAGCTGACGACCATTCGCATTGATGAAGCAATTGGCGTACCATCCGCATTGAACCGCAGAGCTACTTCAACGATCGTTTTCGAAGCCTCTGTGGACAGAGCGCCGATATTCCAGCATGGGGAGATTTCTTTGCCAAGCGCATACTCCTCCGAATTTCGAACGATGTCAGCGATGAGTGCCTCTACGTTGAAACTCTCATCGATATGCTTCTTGGTGGGGGCGGCCGAGACTTTTTCCTCTTCCTTGAATGCACCTTGGATGTGAAGCAGAAGCAAGAGACCCGCGCCAGCATCAAGGCTGGAGCGATCTGCCAATGCGTCCCGATCCGGTGCCTCACCCCAAGGCAGGGTAGTCGTTGTCATTTTACGCCCGTCGCAGGCCACTTCAAAGTGATGCTTTTCACCGTTGAGCATAATCCGGAAGCGACCAACAGGTCCCCGGCGATCCTCAAATGCCTCCACGGTAGAAAAGGGCAGCATGTTTGCCATGAGAGTGCCGGCATTGATGCCCACCTGCAACTCTCCCAGGCAGGCAGCCTCTGAAGCGTAATTCCGGCCTGCTTCCGTATCTCTCATGAAGCGATCAAAGCCTTCGGGCGCCTCTTTGAGCATATCAGAGCCCTTATCGAGAGCGCTACTTCCAAGGCCCATCAGTAAGGCGCTACCAAAATCCTGAGCGGCAGCGGGGACGGCGATCGAGGCCGCCAGCAGGATAGGAATTAAAGACTTCATCTGAGAATATCCCCGTTCAAGGCGCCCAATACATTCTGATTGCAAAGCTATTACCGCTGCTTTGTCAACGTCAGCGCGGTTCAGGGCGCTGGCAGATCTTCAGCCGGTTCGGGATCACGCAAATCGACAGTTTTCCAAAGGTTGTCGAGATACCGCGACCTGTACTGCTCCGCGGCTTCCGGCGTCTCGAACCCTGTCAGCGCGGAATTCGATCCGGCGCAGAGCAGATGCACCCCGGCACGGTCACAGACCTGAGGAATAGGGTTGCTTGGCGACGCAAGTCCCCCGGTCCAGGTGCCGCGTTTGATGTGGCGCCAGTGATGATTTTCTTCATGGTCGCTGCCATTGTGCGGTAGGTCGCGGGTCACAGGCTCGGCTCCTCAGCAGTTTCGGTCATTGGGACTTCATCGGGCTCAATCGGCTTCATGCCGACGATCTCGAAGCCCATCACATCTGGTGAAGGATTTGCGTTCGAGGCAAGGGCAATCTCATAGAATGCGTCTTCGGGCGATGCGGGATACCAATCGTCATCCCCCCAGCAATCAGCGTAGCAGCCGCGGGCTTCTCGAACCAGCGCGCCGAAATCCTCGACATGTGCTCGGGTCTCGAAGGCGAGAAAGCCTTTCTTCACAGTGGGGGCACTGCATTCGATTTCAGATAGACCCGCTGTTTTCGCATCGACAGAAAGGACGGTCATCTTGCTCGCGAGGGTCGATCCATCGACCTCGGAAAGGGTTTTGACGTCCATCGCTTCGCAGAATGCTGCCTTATCCAGGATGTTGATCGAGCAAGACATTGCGACCCGCGGGATGTCGTAGCGTGAGGAGCGACCCTGTGCGAAGGGTTGCTCTTCATATTCAGCGGGGACATCGGTCAGATCCGGGTTCGGATTATCGCCCAGGACAATAGCAAACTGCTTATCGTTCAGCTCGAGGAGGATGAAGCTGTGATCATCGTCGTCCCCCGTGGGCTTCAAGACGCGGCCATTGGCAAGTCCTGAGAAGTCCGTCCAGCCGTCAACCTTCAGGTTGTGGCCGGTGAGTTTGCGGCCAAGCTCTGCTGCCGCGTCACGCGCCGCTTTGCCGGCCGGGGTCTGCTCAATATGACCTTCCTGCGGACGATCACTGTAATTGCCATCCCAAGCCTTCCAGGCAAGTTCATAGACGCCATGTCCCGCCAAGGTCAGACGGAAGTCTCGGCCATCAGCGTCTACGCCGAAATGGGCCTTCGCCATCCAGGTATACATTTGTACGTCGTGAAACTCGAAATCATTGGTGCCCGTCAGATACGTCATTAGGTCTGCGGCGCGCGGATCCAGTTTTACTTTGTAGTTTGCTTCGGTCATCGGGCTTTCTTTCTGTGTCTCGTTACAGGGGCAGGGTTCTGCGGGTGGCGGTGTCTTGCTCGTGGTCTCAGGTTCGCGCTGAATATATATTCCTTCATAAAGGTTGCGAAAAGCAGTGGAAAACTTATTTCCATAAGGTGTTTTGCACCATGTTTTGACCTATAACTTAACCAAGCGGACAGTTGAATGAGAAAAACAACAAGATTTGTAGTGTCGCAGAGTGCGAGATCTATTAAAAGGAACAGTACACCATGACTGAGAAAAATATGAAGATCATACCGTTTTCGGAACTTCAGGCCGAAGTGGGGGAGAACAGCTCCGAACGCTTCGCTGTGCGGTCACGGGGGCGTCCGCAGACAGATCCCGCTGAAGCAAAAGCGAAAAAGGATCGTCGCAAGGCATTCGGTGCGAAACTCAAAGCGATGCGCGATGACAAAGATCTGACACTCGCGGCGGCTGCTGAAGCTGCTGGCATCGCCTCTGCACGCAAACTCAGCCAGTATGAGACCACCTGTTATCCTCCCGGCTGGGTGATTTCCCAACTGGCGCCGGTATATGGCGTAGAGGTGAAATACCTCGCAGCACTGGCGCTCTCCAGCTCGGATCCGGACATGTTCTCGGCGATTGCTGACAATATGTCTCCCGAGGAATTTTCCGACTATTACGAGGAGTAACCCATGACAACCCGCCTCAAGACGCTTCTGCTCGCAGGCGTTGCGACACTCTCGGCCTCAACTGCCTTCGCACAGCAGGCAGAGATGCCTGAGTTTTTGAGCCAACTCGATGGCGTGGCCTATCAGGGCCAGCTTGCTGGCATGGATATCTATAGCCTTGAGGGCTATCAGGGCATCTGGATGGTTTCCCCCGATGGCCGCACTGCGATGGCTGGTACCGTGTTCAGCAACGACGGTCGTGACCTCGGCTCCGCTTTCACCGGTGGCCAGCCAGTGCGCGCTTTTGAGATCGCACCTGAAGCACCTCATCCTGTCGTAGCAGAACCGGCAACAGGTCAAACCTCCCCCGGCGTCTCTTTGATCCCCGAAGGGGGCGTGCTGACCTCCGATGAGATCACCGCGATGGAATCCGGCCTCGAGAACATCGAGGCACAGATCGATGGTCTTGGCCCTGTAGAGACATCGGGCGCGACTGCTGGTACAGCACCTGCGGCAGAGGAGGCCTCAAAGCATGCAGCTACCGATGCAGCCTCGGTTACTGAAGATATGCATGCCACGCTTGAAGGTTTTTCTGAAGCCGACAAGAAAATCTTGATGGCGGCTTTGGTGGAACTTCTCAAGGATGTGAAAAACGAACAAGAGTTTCAAACCGCTGTGCAGGTATGGACTGAGGAAATCGTGCGACGTCACAAGGAAGCAGAGGCAGCACCTACTGAAGACCACAGCGAGCTAAGACATTCTGAAACCCAGAATGAACCTCAGCCAGAGGCAGCCGTGAAAGAGACAGCTGTTGAGCAAAGCGCTGTTGAGACTGTGGTTGCCGAAGGGGTGGCATCTGACGAGCAGTCCATCGAGACAACCGGCGACACCGTTGCCGACACGCTCTTGAAGGAAGTACGCACCGATGCAATGTGGTTCGGGATCGGCAAAATGGATGCGCCCGTGGCATATGCGTTCATCGATCCGACCTGCCCCTATTGTGCGAAAACCATTGCTAATTTGGAGGGCTCGATCGCATCAGGCGAGCTTCAGTTGCGCATCATCCTGGCACCGGTTTTGTCAGAGCGGTCGGGCAAGTATATTGCCTCCATCCTGCTGGCTGATGAACCTCCGATCGCTTTCCTTGAGCATGAGCTTGGCCTGTCCGGCGGTCGCAGCCCGCTCAAGCCAGGCAATTGGGAAGATCTGCCTGGGCAGCTTCGTGACAGCTTGATCCATAACGCAAATATCATGAGGGAATATGAGATTCCCGGCGTCCCTTTCCTGATCTTCAATACGGAAGAGGGCGCAAAGGTGATCAATGGCGTGCCTTCGCCCGAGGCGTTGTCTACAGCACTGCCTGACAGTTATCTCGGCAATAAGTGATCTTATGGGCCGCCTTATTGGGCGGCCCTTTTTTACGTCCACCGGAATCCTTAGAAGGAAGAACTGTCGTGAATTTGAAGCGAAAAACCATGCTCCTGTCCCTGACTCTTAGTCTGATGGCATCCACTGAGACACTTGCGCAGTCTCAGGCTGCTGGCAGGGATCCATTGTCGGGATCCGTCAAGCTTTGCGCCAATGTCGCCAATCCGCTGACCGGTCGCTTCCTGCGTCAGGCATACATCCCGATTGAAGACGTTTCGGCACGCAACACGGCCAATGGTTTTGGTGTATCTCGCATGTCCCGTGGTCCTTGTGAGACGAAGATCGTGGCAACATCGGACACACATAAGATCGTCACCACATTCTCGACGATTACCGGTGAAGTGATCTCGGATGTGCTGAGTGAGCTACCGAGGCAGACGCTCCGCTGACGATCACACGGGCGCGCACCTGAGCCTTCCTTCAAGCCGAAGCAAAGGCGCTCCTAAGGGGCGCGCGCCGTCATCGCAGATACATCTTGATACAGATCGGTAGCTTTTGGCGCTGCCAAATGCACATTGTTACCGGCCTGTATCTCTTGTTGAAGCGTCAAAGGTCCAGGCTGGTCTGCTGGTCCGCTGTAGGCTGAGTGGGCGCTGCTTCCGTGCTTTTGATGTTGCGCACCTCCAGGCCCCGCTCTCGCGCGACCCGCAACATATGTGCGGTGCCGTTGCCGCCCGGCATACCAATCACCAGAGCCTTCACGCCCGCCTGATCACGCCGCGCTTCAAGGCGTGTGGCCATGTCGTGGTTCAGGATCTCGATCCCGGAATATCCATGTCTTTTGAAGTTGACCTTCATAGCCGTCTGAATAGCACCGCGGGCCGCGGCCCAATCTGCTGCAAGCCGGTCCGCGCCCTGCGCTCCACCCTGAATGATCTCGAGGGTCGCCCCTGCGGAAAGATCTTTCCCAAGATGCCTTTGCAGGCCGCTGTTCGCGGCAGCCGCATTATTGAACTTAGTCCCGCCACAGACGATGGCCGAGACATAATCAAGGTCACCTTTGAGCCGGAAGAGCCCGGAGGAATAGGTGCAGAGCTTTTGGTAGAGGAGGGGCGCCCGTCTTGGCATCTCGGCGAGGCCCGTGCCCAGGCCATCCGCAGGCCAATAAACCGTGGCGCCACTGCGCAGCTTCGGAGCGATGACCTCATGAACCGCGTGGAGTTCCTTGATGAACAGGTCGATGTCGTCATTCGACAGATAAGACCCGGGATCACGTTTTGGTTCGTGTTTGACGGCGAGGCCCAAGGCATTGGGCATGTCGCGAATGATCGCTTGTCCCGCGAATTTACCGCGGCCGTAGCGTTTGAAGTTATCACCATAGATGAATGTGGCGTCAGGCTCATCGTGGCAAGCCTGCGGGCTGTAGAAGCCATGAAAGAGCCTCATGGGCATGGTTGGGGCTCCTCAAGGGTCACGTCCAATTTGTATTGATCCAGCAGCTCTGGTCGACGGCTCGCCTTACCCAGGAGGTAACGGGAGAGCTCCGCCAGATCCTCTGCGGTGTTCTCGATGAGATCTGCGCCGGCCGGGCTATACCCAGGCGTGTCGTGGTCCCATGTGGGCAGTTCTTCATCCAGAAGAAAGCGTGCGATGACCAGCGCCTTACCAATGCCACGCCCGCGCATCGGGCCATTGACGCAAAGTGCTGAGCCGGTAAAGAGGCCAGCGAGGCGGAAGGTATCGGGGTCCTCCTCACGGGGCGTGATAGCTGCAACGCCGATATAGGTGCCATCTGAGCTGATTGCTTTCACGACGCGCCCCCCGCTGGGTAGGGAGAGTAAGGTCTCTTCCCGCGCCAGGCGGGTGTTGGTCACATAACGGATCTCAGGCGAGTCTGCTGTCAGCTCAGGATCGACGCGCAGGATCTCCGCATCTGTGCAGAAATCCTCCATGGCTGTTTGAAATGTCGCCCCCATGATTGGATCGATATCGACGTCGTCCTCATCCCGATCAGGACCTGAAAGGACCTTATCGGGATAGATCTGCAGCATCATGCGGCAAAATTCAGGGCTAACATTCATTTTCGCAATCACAGCTACGCGACTTCCATATCGTTTTCGCAACGCGAGATCAGGCCTTCGCGCATCAGGTGGCCTTCGAACTCCATCAGCATGACATCAAGCTCGTTGCCGTCATTCAGAAAGCGACTGTCGGGATTGATCAGCCTCGTGGCTGCATCTGTGTCGAGGCCTTTGCCTTCCGTTCCCGGCCGGTCAATCATGATGATATGACCGCCGAAGCTCCGCACGACGTCGACCTCATAAACAATGGATTCGATGATCAGATCTGCGTCGGGATAGAGCTGGTCCATCTGTTTAAGGGCGAGACCAAGGGTCCACTGAGGCCCAAGTTCCGTACCTGAGTATTTCCCAACACGCTCCATCAAAAAGCGGCTGTCCATCCCGTCGGGCAGGCTGGGGTGCGGGGTGTCTTTCAGGTCCCCATCCACCATACGCACTGCGGTGTCCTCGTCGATCCCGATCGCCTTGTACATGGCGACGATCCCGGTCTTCCAGACACCAAAAGGGTGAACGGATTTAAAGCCGTGATTTTCGCAAAGGTGCTGCGTGATCTTGCTTTTGCCAACCTGGCGATAGCCGGCCAGCCCAATAATCTTGCGGCTCATTCTCGTCTCCTTACATCAGACACGGACCGTCGTCCGATGGCCTGTCGAATTTGTTATCATTTGCAGCCACGAGTTTATCGCCACCAACATTGCTCTCCTCGGAGCTTGCCTGAGACCCCTTCACGAACGCGAGCGGGTCGGTCAGATCATACTCCATATGGGATGTTTTTCGCACCTGTCCTCGGATCGACTGAAAGCGACCAGCGGAGACAGAGCTCTCATCCCACCGTTCATTCAACTTATTCGCAATATCTGAACTCGCAAGCCCGATTTTGGTCAGCGCGTTTTGAGGGACGCCAAGGTCATGCTGATGAAGTGCGCGTTCCACAGCGGAACGGACCCTGTCACGCTCGGCCCGCTGCTCTGCATTGAGCGGCGGAGTCCTCTCAGAAGTGCCCAGGCCCTCGAGGTCGCAGGCTTGAGTTGCGATCTGATCGCGCAGCTGATCAGAGATCCAGATGATGCGATCCATATCCACTTTGACAGGATCCTTGACCTTGTCGGTGCTCAAGGCTGAATCGGCAGAAGCAAGAACACCGGCCCCGCCAATAGCGACGTTGACCGAGATATTGGCTTCGACCTGTGTCTCGGCCTTGCTGTCCTTCTTGCCGCGTCCGAAGAGACGTTTGAAGATGCTCTCACCGGTCGTGTAGAAGTCATAGGCCTCTTTCACTGCAGCCCCCACAGCGACGACGGCGCCCCAGTGCTCCTTCACGGCGTTATAGCCGGAGTGAAGAGCGGTCCCGATATTTTGCAGGGCGCCATTGGCATAGTGCCCCACATATTGTGACGTTTCATCAAAAGTGACGCGTGCCGCCTCAAGCCCGCGCTCCCCGCTGCGGCTGAGGAATTCCCGTGCGGTCTGAACGCTTTCGCGCATCGTATGGGACAGCTCGAAGGAGACCGTGTCTGAAAGGTTGCCGATGAAGTCCAGCCCGGCTGCAGTGTAATATTGCGCACCGCCCCAAAGGGCGCTGCTCATGGCCTGGGGATCCATCAGGGGGTATTTCAGCGCATAGAAGGCCAAAGCATCGTGCATCGTGACCAGAAGATCCGGTCCGACATATCCCAGATAGGCAGCAGCAATAACGGACCCGGTGGTCATCATAGCCTGCCGACCTTCCTGGGTTTCCGAGACCGACTTGATATCGGACCAAAGACTTTCCTTCTTACGCTTATCCATAATGTAGACTTCCCTTTCCTGTTGGATAGAAGATACCCGAAACAAGCGAAAATACGGGCAGCAAGAATGGAGGTGATATGCTCCTGCTTGCGGGGCACACCCCCTCACCCGAGCGTTTACCAAAAATTGTGTATTGCTTGAAATTCGCAAAAGGGCATCTTAATTGTTCATAAAGTTTTACATGGAGAGATTTGATGTTCACAAACCCCTGGGTCGAGCCTGCAGGTCAAGACCGCAGCAATCTTGTTCGGCGTGATCTTGAGATGGCGCGCCGGGGCGCTGAGCAATCAACCATTTCTGCACCGGGCCTGCAAAAGCAGATCACGAAATTCAGTGCGGCTCTTGCCGGCATTCAGAAACACCTCACCGCAGCGCCAGATGACTGGCGTCTTATCCGCGCATTTATCGTCGTCGATGTGCCAGCGATCATGCAGGCGCTGGAAGGTCTGCAAACGCTCGAGGAGGGCCCCGGCCGGGATGATCTGGTTCAGAACCTGATGCAGGCCATGACACGGGCGGACATCCACCTGCGCAGCCTCAATAAGGCTCGGGCGCGCGCATTGGGTATTGGGCTCGACGTTCTGCCGGCGCTAGATGCACCCGCAGATACGCCAGCGGCATCAGGCTTCATGTCCGGACTAACCCGACGCGCACAGGCTGTTACAAAAAGCGCGGGCGCGCTCACAGATGGTGCGCGCGATCTTACCTCAGAGGTCACCGCCCGGGCTGGGGTCGCGGCTTCCGGCCTTACGCGGCTTTCGGGCGCATACTTGGGGGACGCAACACGCGCCGTGTCGCGCCCGGTGACGATGCGCATTGCGGCTCTATCCGATGCGCTCACTCAGGGCTCGATGTCTGCATTGATCTTTGGAAGTCTTGCCACGATCATCTTCCCACCCCTGGCGCCATTCTTGGTTGGCGAGGCAATTCTAAGCATGCCGAATGCCTATGCCGAGCGGCTGGCGGGTTTGAATGACGCCGAGGCCCGCGAGGAACTAGAGCGTGCAGGGGAGCGCAAGGATCAGATCAACCAGATCATGGCGGCTCTCAAAGCGGGCCCTGTGCGCTTCGACACGCCTTGCCTTTCCATCACGATGGATCCGCGCAGCGGGAAGGCTTCGGGCATTGTTCTGCAGGGCCGGTATACGGGCCATGTGCTCGAAGAGATCGCGCCACGCGAGATCGCCTTGATGCGCGACAAGGCCCCGGATGACGAAACCCGTCGAGCGCTCAATGCATGGATTGAACGCGGATAACTCGGTGTTTTTCGCAAAACGATTTGACCTCAAGTTAGGCCGTAGGTAGCTTGAGAAAAAGATTAACCTGAAGATAGCTGGGGACCTTATGCACTCTGACGAAAATCTGCCAGCTGCATGGTCGGCAACCAAGAATGCAGGGATCCCACCTGAACTCGATGAAATCGTACCGGGCAGCTGGTGGCGCCTCACTGGAGCGTTCAAGGATTTCGCTGAGCGTGAGGCCCCTGATCATGGTTTGATCTTTCTGCTGGGCGATGTCCGCATCATCGATGGTGAGATCCATACCGTTGTCTTGCATGAGCACCCGCGTTTCGGCGGGGGCACGGTTCTGGTCCTCATCGAGGATCTACTGGTTAATTTCACCCATGCGCCGAATGGCGAAGAGCTTCGCGCGGCAGAGCTTGCCGAGCTTATGGGGGAAATCACCGAGATCACGGAAAAGATGTCTTCCCCGCCAAGCGACGCAGACCTCATCAAGTCCTTGCCCGCCCCGGCCGCGGAGTCTGCGGAGGAACGTGGTGAAGCGCAGGTCCCCTCCGTTCTGCTGCCAAGTGGGGACGTGAACGCAGCCCAGCGCAAGGTCGAGACGGCAATCGCCGTTCTCGAAGCGCGCCAATCATGGGTGGAAGCGCAGACCGCTGAGATGCAGGAAAAGATGCATCTCGTTGCGAATTTCCAAAAAGAGAAGGTCTCGTTGGGGCTGGCCGGGATCTCCGAGCAGCGCAAAATGGCCGAGACCATGCTCGCAAATGTGCAGACCATGCGTCTGTGGCTGGGAGAGGAGCAAGATTTTACCTCGCTGGTGCGAGGGCAGGGCGCCGGGCCAGCTGATAAGCTGCATTTCATGCAGCGCATGCTCTACCTTGATGAGGAACTCTTCACTCATAGTCGGCTCGATGGTTTCAACGGTGACGATATGATGGATCTGCCGCATTTACTGCAAGACAACCCTGATCTCGTTGCGCGCATGCTGCCCTTCAACCGCTGCGTGGCAATTGCCAAGGTCCGGCGTTCCGCGCGCCCCTTCAACCCACCCACAGATGTTTCAGCCTTGTTGGCTCTGATATCGGCTTATGAGCAGGACCAAAAAATCCACATCCTGATCCGGAATGGTGAGCAAGTCTCCATGGTGACCACGGATGAGATCACATCCAAGGCCAATCGTCTGTTCCCATCCAAGGCCGAGATTGATGCGATCTTTACCGAACGGGCGCGTTTCGGAACTGAGGCACGGATGATCACGCCCCAGGATGTCGAGTATTCAGATAAGCGCGCGGATCACGACAGCCGTGCTTTGTTTTACAAACGCGTCCTGTTGATCCTCTGGGGCCTGGCTGAGCGCGAGAATATTTTCGGAGACTTCATTGGCAAGCAAGAGAATTGGCTTGAGCAAGATGTCCACGCCAAGTCCTTCACCTTTGTACATGACGAAGAAGGGGTCATTCACGACGGCCGACCCTCTGTGATGACCTACCTCAAAGAGAACCGGGCGCGGATCCGTTCAGGCACACGTGTTCTGGCGCAATGGTCAAAAGTCGCCACCGAAGACTCCGCTCCGCAGATTTTCGATACGGACTCCAATCGATCTTTCTCCTTTCGGAAAGTGAATATGATGGAGGACTTTGGGCTTACGACCGTTGAAACCCGGGGCGATGCCCTCGTTGTTAAGTGCCCCGTGTCCAAGCGCAGCTACAACGACAACGAGAAGACCTACCACACCCCTGTTAAGATGACATGGACTGAGAAGTCTTGGGGGAAGTTCAATACCCATACGCCGGAGGGTTTCATCTGCATCGACGAGACCTCGGCCGATGATCTGCGCTACTACTTCAACAGCCGCATTCACCGGCAGAACTATCTCGAATATATCCACCTTTTCGATGAGGCGCTGCGCATTCTTGAGGCTGAAGAGAAAGCATGCGCAGCGTTTCTGCGCCGCACAGTTGATGCAGGCGTAAAGGAGGATACAGCGCGCAAGGCCATCGCTCTGTGGCGGAGCTCGTCCAAAGGCGCGATCCCGGAAGGTGAAAAAGCCTTCAAGAAGGTGGTCCAGCTGGCGGGTTTGATCGAAGCTGAGCTGCCTCAAGGTGTAGAGGATGCGCATTATGCAGAGCTTACCGCAGCAGGCGCCCTCGAGGTCAGCCATCCGCACGGCGAAACCATTCTTGGTGAGGAATACTTCTTCGCCCATGTCGATGTTCATGCCTATAGCGCGCGCAAAGGGTGGCAGAAGAAGTCAGAGCGAATTTCACCCCTCTACGCCTCAGCCGGTCCTGGCGCCCTGCGGCTTCACGGTGAAGCGCCTGCAGATCGATTGAATCATATGGAGACATGTCACCCGGTATTCCGGGATGTACGCGCATGCTCTGTAATCACTGAGGGCCCGGGCGATGAAGGGCCCATCGATGTGATCGAGACCATGATCGACCCCGACAAATCGGTAGACACAGCCTATTGGGTAAAGCTGATCATCGAATGGGTTCGCAAGAACTCCGTTGAGGTTGTCTCGCTTCCACATCTGCGCTGCACCATCGGATATGGGCAAATCTCGAAGAAAGACGCCACGCTTTACCGGTTCGAAGCCTATGTCGACCCGATCATGCACCTCATGTTGAAGGGAGAAGAAGAGGCCGTACGCACGATCTTTGATCGCGTCTACCGCAAGCCGAAACTCAACTTTGATGATCTGAAACAGCGCGCGCAGCAGCTCAAGGATGAGGGTAAGGCGATCTGCGGCATGCGTGCTGATCGCGTCCTCATGCCTGAAGACCTCCTCAAAGATCCAAATTTCAAGACTGCAAATCTCGGTGACCCAGGGGGATCATATCATCGCTTTAAGTTCAAAGATGTACTACCTGGTGAGGATGACGCTGTTTTCCCAGGAAGTCTGCGTGAGAAGTTGACCCGCTTGGACATGGCGTCCAGCTATCTGCGCGCGCCCAGTGAGCCTGAGAAAATGCTGGAACGCATGGGGGCGGTTCAGCTTTCGTTTTTCGAAGGATGCGCTGATTTTGTTTTGAAGCATACCGGTCTTTATGTCGGAATGCCCGATCTGGAGAAGGTAAACGATCATGCCCTACATCCGTAGCAGCGGAATCGAAGACCCCCACGACAGTATCTATGGCAGCGGGGCCTGCCATATCCATGCAATCGCAGCTGCACGGGTTCATGGGGGCGACCGCTTCTTGATCGTTGAAGATCATGACGAGGTCCAATGGGCGAATGCCTGCGATGAGGATGATTACGTTCCCGTCGTCATCCATGTCTATTCCCTGCATGACATCGACGGAGTTCAGGTCGCGCGGGACGTTCTGGGGGATCGTCTTGCCGATGTTGCGGCTGCTGAAGCTGAGGATCTCTATGAAATCTGGAATATGGCGAGCTGGGAGGCCAGTCTTGAAGAGTTATTGGGCTTGACCCAGGGTCAAGAGCCAGACCAGATGGAATCTGATGGTGCGGAAAACCCGCTGGCTGAAGTAACCGAGGATCTCATTATCCATGCCATGGAGGAGCCGACTGTGATTGCTGATTTTCCATCCTCTATAGGGAAAGGTGCCATCGCGAGCACCGCCGAGCATTACAAGGCACTGGCGTTTGCCGTACGCATTGCTGCGCGCGCACATGCCGATCAGGAGCGTAAAGGCGGCGGGCCTTACATTCTTCATCCGATTAGCGTCTCGAAGATGGTCGCGTCTCACGGCGGCGAGGATGCGGCGATCGTCGCCGCGGTTCTGCATGACGTCGTGGAGGACACGCCCCATACGATCGCCGAGATTGAAGAGCTCTTCGGCGCGCGCGTAGCGCAGCTGGTAGATGGCTGCACAGATAGCCCCGAGTTGGAGGCCATGTCCTCGGCTGACCGTAAAAAGGTTCAGGCTGAAGAATACGCCAATGCGGAACCCGCGGTGCAGCTGATTAAGCTTGCAGATCAAACCGACAATCTTGAGAGCCTCCTGAAGGCCCTGACTGATCGGAACCACAAATGGGTGGCACGCTACGCCAAGGGTGCCCTCGGGGTGGCCATGTCCTGCCGAGGAGCTTCAGAGACGCTCTATGAGCGCGCAGAGGCTGCCTATGAAGCCGTAGAGCAGGCTTTGTCGACGTCCGAGGCGCCAACACTGGACGCGCCTTGACCAGCTGACTTTACAATTCAGGGATCAGTTCTTTTTCTTCGATAATGCGTGCGCGCAGGATCATCCCATCGGGGCTTCGTTCCACCTCGACTTCCTCATCAGCATAGGGCAGTCGGCCGAGTTCGCCGTGATAACGTGATGAATCCATGCGCGCCATGAAATCGGTCATGCTTGCCTGTTCTACGGCCAGCAGAGCTTCAAAGCTTTCAGCACCCTTGTTGAATGGGGCCAGGTCCTGGCCATAGGTGTCCATGATGGATTTGATATCCTCGAGCTCAAGCTTGTCAGGCGTATCAACGGCAGATATCAAATGCGCCAGGTTCGCCGGAGACATCAGGCCGGGCAGCGCAACGGAGGCCGGGGTGCAGGTCTGATCTTTTGGCGCAGAGTTCTTCAACTCAAAATGACGCCGGATATCTTGAGGTTCGATACGATCCTCTCGCGAAAGATGCGGGGTAATAGCAGAGGAGAGTTTTTGCGCCACATACCGCAGGCCCTTATGCTCCATCAGCACATCGCGCTTATCGAGAAGCGCTTCAAAGTCCTCACGGGTCTCGACAGAAATATTCAGGTCTTCGAGGATTTGCTTCAAATCATATTTATTATCGGTGACCGCAACCAGTTCATCTGCATCGCGGACGAAACGTGCAAAAGAGATGTCAGCGAGCATATCGACCTCTATGAGAGCCTCATAAACGTCATTCTTGCCATTCGTTATCTTGGAGATCGTATCAGACGTCACCATGCGGTGGAAGCGATCTCGAAGCTCGATATTTCCATCACGAAGTGCTCTAAGCGAATTCTTGGGATCACCTGTAGACACATAGGCCCGCAGAGCTTTCTCATACTGATCAAAAACGTGATCTGATTCCTGTCTTTTGAATTCGTAAAAGTCTTCGAGACTTAAAATGGGATAAATTTGCTGTAGCCGCTCCGCCGCCTTCATCAGATAGTGGTTTTTGAACAGCTCAGGCTTCTCGTCGGTAACCCGAACGAGAAATTGCCGGAACCGTTCACCAGGGCTGGGCTTTTGACCAACCATATACATCATTGGTGCAAAGGACCTGGCCAGCTCATTGATAGCTTTTTTCATCGGGTATTCTCCATGTTCGAAAACATCCTATGGGCCGATTGCGAAAGACTTCAGCTGAAAAGCGTGATCCCGCATCCTACAGGCACAAAACGCCAAATCTCATCCATATCGCGGTTGGAAACAGCCACGCAGCCCAAAGTCCAGTCGTGTTGCTGGGTATGCCTGTGACCATTCACCTGACCATGAATGAAGATGGCGCCCCCGGGGCTGCGTCCATGGGCGCGGGCATAAGAAATGTCGTGACGGTTGGGGTAGGAAATGCCGATGCTACGATAGAACTTGGACTGAGCATTGCGCCGGTCGATGCGGTAGGCCCCTTCAGGGGTCTTTCCATCGCCCTGGAAGCGTTTCTTGCCGATCGGGGAGAACCCCAGGCGCATGTCGTAACTGCGCAATACGCGGCCGCCGCCAATCAAATCGATTTTCCTGGCGGCCTTACGAACCTGTACCTGTGTGACGTGCTGTCTGGTGGTGCTTTTCGCAATAGCCGGTGCGGCAAGGCTGGGTGTGATAAGGCTCGCAGAGAGGCCGGTAAGCAAGTTCCGCCGAGTCAAAAGGCTCATGTGGGGCTCCATAGAGTTTGTTTATTCGCAAATTGTATGCGTCTTACTCTCAGCAGGAAACGGGATGATCTTGGTTTTCCACATGTCTTGTGGAACCACTCGATACGGCCGGACTGTGCGGGAAACTTGAGCCCTCATAAATGGAACTGGTGTAGGCCGCAGGTGTTGTCCCGTTACACAGATAAAGGAGCAGTATCATGGCGAATGACGACCAGACCGAAGGCAAAGCAAAAGACATCGGCGGCAAGATCAAAGAAGAAGCCGGTGATCTGACCAACAACGAAGACATGAAGCGCGAAGGCCAGGCCGATCAGGCCGAGGGCAAAGTGCAAAAGGGCGTCGGTGACGCCAAAGACAAGCTCACCGATTGATCGAAGACTGATCCCGAATATACGCACCCCCGACCGTCAGGCTGGGGGTGTTTCTTTCCGGCTAGGCCACGCCCTCTTTATCTCATCGGTGCTTTAACCTTTTTTGGCGTCGATGTAGCAGGAAAGCTGCTTGGCAATCCGTTCAGGCGCCATTTCTCTCCTGAAAAATTGCAGAACGCCTTCATCCGGTGTGACCAAATAGGTGAAGGTGGAGTGATCGATTAGATACTCGCCGTCGATAGGTGCGTGAGCTTTATAATAAACGCGATACGCCTTCGTCACCTTTCTGACCTGTTCATGAGAACCGGTCAGCCCTAGCATGCGCGGATGCATGGCCTGTGCGAAGCTCCCTACCACTTCGGGCGTATCGCGCTTCGGGTCCAGCGAGATGAAAGCCGATCTGGCAGAATACCCGCCCTCCTCAAGAACCTCGAGCACCGCCGCGTTGCGGTCCACATCAATTGGGCAGACATCCGGACATGAGGTGTACCCGAAATAGATCAGCGTAGGCTCTGTAATGATATCGGCATCTGTAACGGAGCTGCCATCAGGGGCAACCAGTTCGAACGGGCCGCCAATATCTGCCGCTCCAATATCACTATCGAAGCAGAGCTTGGCCAGATCCGGTTTCGGTTGGGTTGGAACAGTTGTCAGGTCAGAGCCGCCCAGCACGATCTGCCAGATGGCGATTGAAAGCTCTTTCGGCATGTCTCCCATCGAGGAACACTCTGCCTCAAAGGGGCCATCTTCTGCAGAATAGTGGAATGTCCAGCCATCGTCTTTCTTCGTCATATAAGCGTTTGACGTGTCTAAGCTGAATTTATAGCCATATCCGGTCTTTTCGACCAAATGCCCCTTTGGCCCGACCGGGTGGATGATGCGCAGTGCCCCATCATATTCACCGAATACGATATTCAGGTCCGGTAGATCTTCACTATCACATGAGAAGCCAAGGAGGGACTGAGTGAAGCTGGAGAGGTCCTGAGACATCCCGACAGTCGGGAGTATACTGATGGCGGTGGCGGCGATGATATGCTTCATATAAAATCCAGTTGCTCGAATTGATTGAGAAGGGCTCGACGCCGGGAATGCGGCAGTTCCACCTTAGGTTGTCTATCGACGAAAGAACAAGTCCACTTTTTGGAGGTGGAGCCTGGATTTGGATTTGGTTTACATCTGATCGACGCCACTGAGACGCGGCGCATGCACATGTGTCCGGATTAGAAGTGCGGCAACTGCACCTGCGATGGCGCCGAATAGATGACCCTCCCAGGATACGCCAGGCTGACCTGGCAGAACGCCCCAAAGAATGGAGCCATAAAGGAAGCCGGTAAGCAGGGCTGCACCCAAGGTAACGAGAGAGCGATCCACCAGTCCGCGCGCCACCAGGAAACCGAACCAGCCGAAGATAAGCCCTGACGCACCGATATGAATGGCGGTGCTTCCGAACAGCCAGACAAGACCTCCGCCAATTCCAATCACCCAATCCCCCGAGAAGCCCCGTCTGTTCACGGCGGGGAGGGATAGGGGCGATTTGTCATGAGGCTGATCTTTGATTGGCCACATAATTCCGCACGATCTCGATCGGTGCGCCCCCGCAGCTGGCTGCGAAATAGGACGGGGACCACAAACCCTTGGAGGCATGGGCCTTCAGGTCAGGCCGATCCCTCAAAAGGATCCGGGACCCGACCCCTTTCATGGAGTTGATGAGGCGCGACAGCGCCACGGTCGGGGGGTATTCCACCAGAAGGTGGACATGGTCTTTCTCGCCATCGCATTCCACCAGCACCGCGCCGAAACCTTCGGCGACGGAAGTGAAGGTGCCGCACAAGCGCGCCAACGCATCATCGTCGAGCATTCCGCGCCGGTACTTTGTAACAAAGACCAAATGCACATGCAGTGATGTAGCTACATGTCGTCCCGTGCGATATTCCATCTTGCGCTTCCTCAGACCAAACCTTACCTTTGATATATGGAAGTGATCAGAGCCCATGTCTATACCCTGCGCCCGACGCCAGAGCAGAAAATGCTCCTGGCGCAGACGGCCGGTGTGGTGCGTCTCGTTTACAATCTCGCCCTCGAGCAGCGGCGGATCTGGAGCGGCAAGCGATATGCAGGCGGCGCCCGCCGCAGCTTTGGCGCCAAAGGGTCGTCGCGCGAGCTCAGCGAACTGCGCGCCGCCTATGACTGGGTCGGTGCCGTCAGCCAGACCGCACAGAACCAGGCGTTGATGGATCTCGATCGCGCTTTTGCGAATTTCTTCGAAGGCCGCGCTTCTTACCCGACGCCGCGGCGAAAAGGTGTAAACGACGCCTTTCGACAGGCGGGCCGCGAGATCTCGGTGCGGCAGCTCAATGCAAAATGGTCCGAGGTCAGGATCCCCAAGATCGGATGGATCCGTTACCGCGACACCCGGCCCTTGCGCCGCGGTGAAAGGGGCGCAGTCGATATCCGCAACGCCACCCTGCGCCGCGGCGCCGGTGGCGGCTGGGAGGTCTCGATCTCGCATCGCTGGGACATTCCCGAAGACGATATCCCTACGGGTGCTGTCGGTGTCGACCGCGGTGTCGCAGTGCCCTTTGCGATGTCGGACGGCACTCAGGTATCGCTGCCAGCGACCATGGCAGCGCGCGAGACAGCTCTGCGCCGTGCGCAGCGCAAAATGTCGCGCAAGCGACGGGGTTCGCGACGTTACGCGAAAGCCCGGGCCCGGGCCGCGCGACTGAAGTCGAGCAACGCCAAAGCGCGCAAGCACCTGGCACATGTTACCTCCCGCTCCTTGGTGCGGGACTATGGCTTGATTGCGATTGAGGATCTCCGGACGAAGAACGTGGTCGCAAGCGCCCGTGGCACACTGGCAGAGCCAGGTCGGAATGTGGCGCAGAAGCGCGGCCTCAACCGGGCCATCCTGAACGTAGGTTGGCACCAGTTCGAGACGATGCTTGAGTACAAGCTGGAGGAGACCGGAGGCGTGCTGGTCAAGGTTCCTGCCGCATACTCGAGCCAGGAATGCGCCGCCTGCGGGCATGTAGACAAGGAGAACCGCAAGAGCCAAGCGGTCTTCGTCTGCATCGCCTGCGGCGCGGCGGACAATGCCGATACCAATGCGGCAAAGGTGATCCGCGACCGCGCCCTCCGGGGCGAGACGGCGGGAACACGGCGGTGGAACACACCGTTGCTGGACGTGGAGGGGACCGCAATAGCGCCCGTAGAAGCGTCAACTCCCTGCGCAGGCAAGGGGCTCAATGCCCCATTGCATGCGTCGGAAATCCACCTCTCTTCAGGGGGTGGAAGATGTTAAAACGGCATTCACGGCCAGCAAGGCCCGCGTGGCCGTGGCTGCCAGAAGCCCAGCCATAACCAACAACGGCGGTGTATTGGCCATCAGATGCGCGAAGCTTCCGTGCAGAAGAGGACTTGCGATGACACCATCCAGCCCGCTGATATGTCGGGGGATCAAACCGAAGTTCTGGTTTAAGCCGTAACTGAAAAGCGAGTTGACGATTTGGACCACCCAAAGCACTGCGACAAAGGCAGCAAGCGCCGTGGCGCGGCGCACGAATGCCTGTATGTAATCTCGTTTTATCATATCATTGAAATTAAACGCATCTACATGCAGGACTCCAGTACGAAGGTGCCCAGTTCGCGCGAGACAATGGTGATGCCGCGGTTGCCCTTGTTCACGAAGAGGCGCGTCGATTTCGGCCGGTTTGAAATCATGCAGCTCGCATCGATGAGCAGCGCAGACATGCGCGCCACGCTGCTGCGAGCCGTAAAGCCGCATTCAAGCCCACCGATGACCAGCCTGTCTACCTCCACCAGAACGGGCCCGTTAGGTTCGCCCGGTGCGGCGGATGTGCAAGACATCCCGGGCCGCTGATAGATCCCGGCCAAAGCTTTAGGATCCAACACATTTTGCGCCGCAGCGGGTCCTGCCAGAAGCAAGAGCGTGCAGCAGCGCAGGAGGCGCCCCGTCATGCCGACACCTTGCGGATAAACTCACGCAACAGGCAATGCGGCGTGGTTTCAACGACACTGCGTGAGATCAGCTGCCAAAAGAACATGTCGATCCGAGGCAGGAAGGTGTCGGGTTTTTCGACCGTGACATCGACTTCCGTCAGGACGAGACGCTGGGCATAGGGCAAAAGGGCTGCGTAGATGCCAGCACCGCCCGCGGCATAGAGGCGATGGTATCCATGGTTGCGCGCTATGGAGATCGCCTCCTCGGGGGAACGCGCCATGACGGCACCGTCGACATCTGTCGCACTCACGACGATGTTCAACCGGTCCGGTAGCGGCCGCCGCGGCAAGCTTTCCCAAGTTCTGCGTCCCATGATCAGCGCACCGCCCAGCGTTTCGCGCTGGAAAGCGGCAAGATCTCCAGGCGCGCGCCAGGGCAGGGTGCCCTGGCTCCCGATTGCGCCATTGCGGTCATGGGCTGCAATCAGGGTCAGCATCAGACGGAGACTTCAGCTGCGATCCGCGGATGCGGATCATAGCCCTCGATGATGAAGTCCTCGTACTTAAAATCAAAGATCGATGAAGGCGTGCGTGCAAACCTCAGTGTCGGCAGATCGCGTGGCTCCCGCGACAGCTGTAGCTCGACCTGCTCGATGTGATTGAGGTAGATATGCGCATCACCGATCGTATGGATGAAGTCGCCCGGCTCATAACCAGTCACCAAGGCAAGCATATCCCTCAAAAGCGCGTAACTCATTGTATTAAAAGGAATTCCAAGGAAGAAATCACCGCTGCGCTGGTGCAGCTGAAGGTGGAGCTTACCGTTTAGCACCTTCACCTGGAACATCGTATGGCAGGGCGGCAGCGCCATGCTCGGGACATCAACGGGGTTCCAGGCGGAGACGATCATGCGCCGGCTGTCCGGGCTTGTCTTGATCATCTCGACCAGGTTCGCGATCTGGTCGACGCCGTTGAAGTCGCGCCACTGCTTGCCATAGACGGGGCCCAGATCCCCATTCTCGTCTGCCCACTCATTCCAGATCCGGACACCATTTTCCTGCAGGTATTTGATATTCGTATTCCCGGACAAGAACCACAAAAGCTCATGGATGACGGCCTTCAGATACAGTTTTTTGGTGGTCACAATTGGGAACCCCTCAGAGGAGGGAAAGCGCATCTGCATCCCGAAGCGGCTGATTGTGCCAGTACCGGTTCGATCTGTTGTTTCGTCCCCGTAATCGAGGATTTCGCGCAGGGCTTGGTGGTACTGATACATGGCTTCGCTCCTTGGGTTTCATTGATCACATAGGCGCTTGCGAAAAACGAGGCAATTGCTTTTCCACATTCGAATGCATATGTTTTCGGACAGCGTGAAAAACCTGCGCCACCACTAAGGATTAAGCCATGTACAGCAAAGATGCAGAAGTCGAAGGTCACTACCCTCCAGAGGGCGCCTTCGAGCAGGTTGATGGCTGGGACATGCACCACGTCAGCCAGGGACAAGGGCGCGATGTGATTTTGCTGCATGGGGCAGGGGGATCGACGCGGGATATGAGCTTTAGGATCATGCCGCATCTCGCCCGAATGGCGCCGGATTTGCGGCTGACTGCAGTTGATCGCCCTGGCCATGGTTGGACCCGGGGCCTCAATGAGGAAATGGTCGTCTCTCCCCTCGAGCAGGCAGCTTTGCTTTGGCGTTTCTGCGATATGCGCGGCATCACCGCACCAATCATTCTTGGACAATCCTATGGCGGTGCTGTTGCTTTGGCGATGGCAACGCTGCGGCCAACCGCGCCGGATGGTCTTTGCTTGGTATCGGCCGCATCATCGACCCATATTCCCACCGCGGCCCAGGGGGTGGAAATGCTGATGCGTTTGAAAACAATCCGGCAAGCCACCTTGGCCACCATCTCATCTCCCCGCTTCATCGAAATGTCGATGCAAAAGCTATTCAACCCAGAGCCCGTGCCAAATGGTTACGTCGAGCATCTTGGGCCGAAGATGGCCCTGCGTGAACGTCTTTTCCGCCATCAGATGCTTCAGGTCTCCACTCTTGGGAAGACTTTGAGTCGGATCATCCCGCAATATGGAAATATCAGCATGCCGGTGGAGATCCTGCATGGCACAATGGATGATGTCCTCGATCACGACCGTCATGGCCTCTGGCTGTCGGGGCAGATCAAGGGATCACGCTTCACCTCCCTGCCGGGCGTTGGGCATATGCCACATCATACCCGTGTAGAGGATGTGACAAACTCCCTTATTCGCATTGCATCAGCTGGGTGACATGCTCTCGCTGGCTTGTTGCCGCGGCGTGTAGGTGCCACGATAATCATGGTTGTCGATGCATTTGGCGTAGTCATCACGGGTCACGACAACTTCCTTAGTGCCATCAATGCCCCGCAGGTGCGACGGTCCATTGCCGCCATCGGGATAGGAAGACCAAAGACCAATCTCACGGTTCTCGAAAGCACACATGATTTCAATCTTTTCGATCACTTCTTGGAAGTCCTGGTCACGCGACACGATGATAATGTCACCGCAATCGGGACGCCTTGCGGCTTCCATCGCATCCAGGGCGATCCTCAAATCAATACCTTTTTCGCGGGTGCTCAAGATCTTGAAGCCCGTGGCTGCCTGAGGGTCCGTTTCATAGGTGTAGCGCAGGGGGCGTGTAAAAGTATCGATCCCGTCTTCTTCCATGGCGCGCAGCTTATTGGTCCAGAACCCATGCCAGGTGGGGGAAAACTTATGAACCGGCATGCCGGTATAGAAGGTCACGTAATCTGCTGGACGGCCGGTGGCGCGTTCAGAGATGATATTCGCAACACTTTTGACATCAAAATTGGGATAGCGCAGACCAAAGGCTGTCCTTGCGGAGAGGTAGAAGTTCTGACCATCCACAAAAATGTAGGTCTTTTTATCTTGGGTATCGGTTGTCATGGCGTATCGATGCCTACCGGCACCCTCCTCTGGTATGTTCTCATTTACATAGTGTCCGGCATAATGCGAAAAACAGCAAGGCATTTAGAAAATTGTGGATCTATCGGCAGCAATGCTCACATTCTTCTGAAAATCTGGTAATCTGCGAAAAACGCCATGACAAACAAGATGCGAAACTGGGCTCCATACCCGATTGGGAGACATAAAATGCAAAGATACATCACCGGCATTTCTCTCGCGGCCGCCTTGCTGGGGTCGACTTCGGCATCAGCGGGACCGTTGACAGATGTTCTTCTGACATCCCTCGAGGGGAAAGGGGAGATCTCTTGGTCGGAAGGGTATCAGCAAGGCACCACAGAAACACTGAAGGATGTAGTGCTCAGGCTTGAGGACGGTCGCCGGGTAGACATCAGCCTGTTCGAGATGGATTTCGACGGTACGGCAATCCTGTTTGATGCGGAGAACGTCAGGATCAACCCGGAGGGAGAAATCCTTCTACTGCGCGCGGACACGGTTAAATTCAAAGGCGGACGCGCGCATCTCTCAGCTCTTTGGGACTTTGATATGGTCACAGATGCCTGCCCCTTCGTGGGTGTACCGGCAAGCGTTGAAGTCGGTGGCTTTGGGATGATCATCGCAGCACCTGAAGGGAGCCGTGATGACAATAGCACATATCGTGCATCGCGGATGGAGCTTCGCCAGCATAGCAAAGGTACGCCATCTGCCTGTTCCGCCGATATTGGCTTTACCATGCAAGGGTACCAGGCGGTGGGTGGCGATGGCTCATCCACCGTGTCATCCTTCCTTGATGTTGAGACAACATTGCCAGGCAGTCTGGCCAGTCTGGCGGCCGATCCCGAACAGCTGGTCTCCTTAAATGTTGAAACGTCGGAAGCTGCAAATTTGATCAATGGCGGCGCCACCGCCTGGGCCATCGACGAGGGTATGTTCAATGCCGAGTTTTCCGCCCTTGGATTGGTGCCCGCTGCGACGCTTACCTTGAGGCATCGCGCGGATCCAAAAAGCTCCGGATATTGGATGAAGATCTGGAATACCCTCAATGCGGCTACAGGAGAGATCAACTTCGATGTCGACAGTATGACGGTGCGATCAGCCAATGTCCTGCCGCCACAAAGTGTTGCGAAATTCTCTGAAGGTGGCCTCACGACCGTAATCCTATCAGGCGAGGGGGCCGTTGATATGGCTGCCGGAGATGTACTGGCCGAGGGTGACGTTTCGATCACTGGCTTGCTCTCTGCGTCTATGACAGCAGATCTGCGAATGGGGACGTTTCCAGAAGGAGCGATTGCCAAACATACGCGGGCCCCTGACCCGCTCGACCTGATCCCGCCAGTCTACGTGAACAAGTTGCGCTACGACCAAACAGATGATGGCGCCATCGATGCTGCGGCGAGCATCATGGGGATGCCCGTGACAGTCTTGATCAATCAGATCAGAGAAGAGAAGGCAGCCGAGAATATGTCTGTCAGCGGTGTCATTCGGGATGTCGCGACTGCGGCTGCAAACTTTGCCTCGATCAGTTATCGCCAGCCGCCGGCGCGTCTGGACCTGTCGGTTGATCCAGAATTGGACCTGCGCGAGGCGGTGATCATCTCGCGGTCCTTGCCCGGTGAGATCCTTAACATCTTCGATTATAGCGTGGGACCGGTTACCGAATGAATACATACAAAAAACTCACGCAGGCACTGGCTCTGATCTTTTTATCCCCTTCTGTCGCGAGCGCCGGTGCTCTCGACAGTTTCATTGATAAATCGACGCTCTACCTCACCGCTTCAAAGCAGCCGGCAGAGACCTGTTTGCAGCCCCCTGTCATTAAAACCGACATCGTCAAACGCAGTCCTGAGCTGACTAAAGCAAAGCCGCAGAATTTGAGTGGGTTGCGCTCCACAAACGGTGAGTTGCAGGGCTTGGCAAATATGTTCTACGGATTCCAGCTCGGCTTCACATTGGAGCGTATCAGCTCGTCCGAAGGATACTGTGTGCGTGTGGCCGAGATGACCATTCTGTCGGGGCAAGAAACCCCCAAAATCTGGATGAACCCACGCCTCAAACAGGGAAGCTGCCAATATGGCGTCACCTACGAACATGAACTCGAGCATGTTCAGAACTACCACGACCATCTCGACAGCTTCAAAGCCGCGGTTCTCAAAGAGCTTCCGATTATGCTCAAGGGTCAGGCCTATTATCAGATTTCTTCCTTGGATGAATCAAAGCGTGCGGAGAAGCGCCTTGAGACAGAAATGCTGGCCTTGATCCAAAAGCTGCACGACAGATCCTATGATAAGGCGTCCATGAAAGACGAGATGATGGATTCACATTCAGAGTATTTGCGCCTATCTCAGGTTTGTCGAAACCGTTGAAAAGCTTGACCTAAGCAGACGATTGGAAGAGTTTCGCAGGGCATCTCGCCTTATTGAAGGTCTTCCTCTTGTCCACGAAACAGTATTTTCCCTTCACATACCGCGGACGGGTATACAAAAAGGGCCCGCCCTTTATCCGGCGCGTGGCTGCTGAAATCCTTGCCGACAAAATGCGCGAGAATTCTGGCCCTTTTACCAAAGGCCAATGGTTTAACCTTGACCTTGAGAGCTATGAACTCGCTGAACCACGCAAGATGGTACCCATGATCGTTGGTGTAGTGAATTATCACCTTGGACACCCACATCCGCCAAATGCAAAGATTCCGCTTGGGGTGGGAGATATACCCCACAAAAGCGTGCATCCAACATCGCCGGAAGCAGCTGAAATCATCCAAGATGTCATACAACAGATGGAGGAAAAGTTTGGGGGTAGAGATAAGATCCCCCATACGGTGAAGCAATGGAGCTATGATGATCCTCAGAGCTTCAAAAAGGCGAGTTCCTACCGGCTGACCTCTTTCGTCATGCAGCAGATCCATGGGAAAGGCTGGCGGCGCGGAGTGGCTAAACAGCCATCGAAGGGCGATCGGGTAAAACATTTCTGCAAGATCGTAGTCAAACTAAGGACCCCAGAGGGTAATAGGGTTCGAACCATGCAGGAGTGGCGCAACGCGCATGCCGGCTCTCAAAGGCTTGCCACTCAAGAAGGCATCCAATGGGATGTTGCCAGGATACTGATGTTTAAAGGCATACCTCCGGGTAGTTGATCTCTTCTTTAGGGAAGATCTGAGGATATTGGTTTTGGAAGGCCTGTTCGGCCAGCGCCTGATCCACGTATGGATTGTCCAGATGACCAATCTGCTCTGGCAGTCTCTCCATAGCTTCCAATCCAAATTGCTCGATCAGACAGATGTCATGCGGATCACGGCAGTGACCGCCTTCACGCTTTAGGGCAACCAGCCGATCGATCTGCGCGCGTGTCTCATCAAAGTAGAGCCGATCCTTGCTGTGATCGACCGCATCCAGAAGAGTTTCGAAATCGACGGGCGGGAAGGCGCCTTGATCCGGGTTTTGAACGATCCACTGAGCGGACAATGTGCCGCGCAGCATCTGAAGGGTGGCTTTGACATCAACTTGGCGTTGGTCGCAGATCTTCTGCAGCAGGTTTTTCTTTGCGCTGCCGCGATAGTAATGCGCCATGACCCGCGGGGAGGCTGCCTTGCAGATCCGCGTTAGGTCTTCGACAAAGGCCTCCTCCGACCGGTATCTGACTGGGCAGGCCAGAAACTCGTTCAGTTGAGGATTTGAGACCGTGGCCAGCTTTAAAGCTTTTGGCAGGGACCAGCAGGTCAAATCTACCTCCACGCCATCAACCATGGTGGGATGGGCAATCATCTCTCTATCTTGGAACAGTGAGAATGCCTGATGGGGTGAGTCCCGATAAATCAAGCGGATGTCGTGATCCGATCCGGCATGCTCAAGACCCCAGGCCCGGCTGCCGTATTCAACTGCGAGCAGGGCCTCGATGCCATATTCCTGCTCAAGATCCTTGATCTCATCTTTGATCGCTTGCTGCATTGCATTCGTTGTCATGCCGGGGCCCTCTCTGGTTGATCCAAAGCTATGAGGAGGGTGCGAAAATTCCTATTAATGAGGGAAGCATGTGACGAACATCAACCTGGTTGAGGATCTTCTTCCGGCTCCCGGTCAGCGGATAGGTCGCGCCCGGTCAGCACATGGTAGACTGCGTCTTGGACTTCACCTGCGTTCAGCGGGCCTGCAAGATTGGCGTCGCGATGGTGGTGAAGCGCGCAATCAAGAACGCCCATTAGAACCTCGTCAGATGCGGCGCCGTCGCGCCAGTCATGCCGTGAATAGATATGTGCCGGGTTGATGTCCTGAGTTTCGCCAGGCCAGAACTCGTCCAATGGCATCAGCGCATCTACGGCACGCATAATGTCATCACATCTGATGTTGCCCAACAGGCGCGTCGCGGAGGTGCAGCTTGCGGCCACAGCACGCAGAGTGGCCAGAACCATGACGGTCTGCCTGTGTTGTTCATCGAAGTGTGTCGCGCTCTTCAAGGCCATGATCTGTAGTTCTCCTTGGTTCGTCCAGGTTTCAGGCCGATAACTCCACGGCAGGTTCTTCCTGAGGCACACCAAAGAGCGGTGTCAGCCGATGCTCGGCGTCGGCGCTCCAAAGCCTATGGACCTCATCACGCAAGATCGGATCACGCTTGCGAGCAAGCTTATCCATGACATGGTCTGGAACCGCGCGATCACGCCCACGGTTGCGGGCTTTGGCGACATTCAGCGGGATATCCAAGGATACGCCTTCGATCATGCAGTCATAGTCCCGCGCAAGGCCGAGGATCTTTTGGCGCACGGTTCTGCTGAGACAGGTGGCATTCCAGACAAAGTCTTGGCCGGCGCGCATATGGACACGCGCGGCCTCAAAGCCAGCCTGGAGAACCTGTCCTTGATTGTCTTTCCAGCCCACATCCATCTGGCCGCGGATGTCGTCGAGCGACACCACTGGCAAGTCGCCATAATGCGTGGCGATCAATGTGTCCTTGCCCGCCCCGGGTAGGCCAGAGATCATGATCATGCGGCTGCCGTTGGGGTTTTCTGGCATGAAGAAAGCCGATCCGTCATGTTTGCCGCGCAGGTATTTCAGCCGCGCCTCTTCGCTCTCGAAGGGCCATGGCTCATGGACGAGATTACAGCCGATGTTTTCGCCCATCTCTTCGAGGCCTAGCTCGAGATAGTCGAAACCCTCCAAGGTTTCCTGGGCGTTCATCGAGACCCGGCCACGGTTGTCGGCGCGGCAGAGCGTCAAAAGCTCGTGCCAGTTGCCGCGGTCAATCTCATGGGAGAAGCGGATCGCGCGCTGGAGCCTGTTGTTTTCGCTCATCAGAAAGAACGGCCGCTGATGCCAGAAAACATGAGCATGTACCTCACGGGCATCGCGCGCCTCCGCGCCGGCATCTATCAGCGCCTGATAGGCCATTGAGGCACCTAAGGGGGCATGGCCAGGCTGTCGGACGCGCACACGGCCCATCCGGTCTTCCAGCGGCACGGTCGGGAAAGCACCTTGGGGGCTCTTTGGGGTCCATGAGGTCGGTCGATAGATCTCATCGTCGTCCTTGGGGGCGCTGAGATAAGACAGCCAAGAGATCTCAGTCGTCGCGGGCTTTGCCACATCGTGGAACCAGGCGGCGAGCCGGAGGATCGCCTGGCGGTCGTCGGGGAGGGCCAGATAGGCTTCAGAGTTCACCAGCTCACTGACAACCAACTTGGTGTGAACCCAAGGATCGCCCTCCGCATGGTGGAGGCTGTCATGCGGACAGCAGATCATCTCCTCGGCCCAGGGAAAGGCGAGGTGAAAGGTTTCGGGGTCGACCCGATCCTCAAGGATCATGTTCAGCCAATCGGCCATGTGTCTTGCTCCCTCGAAATGACTGAAGGTATTCTAGGAAATCCCCATGAAATTCCTATACCAATATCGATTTTCGCAATGGGTTCTTTTACCCTCACATGAAAGCAATTTGCAAGGACTGCGTCGTGAGCGACCTCCCATTTCCCCATGCTCTTGCGGCGCGATCGGCGCAGGCCGCCCGCGATACATACGATCTGCATCGCGGGCGGCCGCCCAGGAGCTATGCGGTAGACGGTCTGGCTTGTTATCGGCTGCCCTCTGGGAGGGTAGAGCTGTGCAGTGATCTTTATGGGCCTCATTATCCCCGTGGCGCGACACCGGGTCTCGGTATGGTGCGCTTCACCCAGGTGGTTCATCCGAATAACAGGGCCGGCTATGCGGTCACTGTGACCCAGTTCACCTCGGCCAGCAATTTGCTGCAGATAGCTGACAGAAAGCCCAGAGTGGGCATCATTGGGCGCATGATCACCTGTTATGAGGAAGCACGTGATCTTTCACAAATCGCGGAGCGCCGGGCGATCTTCGATGAATGCTTTTGAGCGCTGCCGCGGTTAGGTGTCTCCGATCATGCAGCCTCAGCCGCGACCATGGCTGCTTTGCGCACTTCTTCGCGCGATGTGAAGCAACGGGTTTCGAACTTTCGCCCACGCGGGTTTTTGTCTGTCCAAACCCCCGGGGTGATCTTGTTGCGAGACATCCGATAGCGCCAGGAGGTCAGACCTTTCCAATCCTCCGGGTCGGTGAATTCGAACGGGGCGAGCTGGATGTACCAACCCGCATGTTCGAACTTTGTGACCGCGCCAAGGTGTCCCCAGTATTTTCCGAATGCCATCCCCTTACCTCAGAAATCCGAAGTGGCTTCTAGCCAGGCAGGGCGATCTTCAAGTGCAAGCACCTCATGGCCGTCTTCATTCTCGACGAAGCGGTACTCGGTGTTGTCAAAGCAGAAATGCGTAATTGACGCGCTTTCGAGAACCAGAAGCTGCGCTTCCGATGCGTGCTCGAGGTAGGAGGCCCAGTCTGCGATCGGATCCCCGGTCATCCAGCGGGTCTCGCCCCCGTCAGGCCCTTTGAGGACTACACCGCGGTAGCTGTCGGCTTCGCCTTCGGTGTAATCGATGTATAGGTGGTGTCTCTGGGGCATGAACCTCTCCTGCGCTTGTCATATATCTAAGATCAGCATGCCTGAGGAACAATGTGTATCGTCGTCTTTTTCGCACGTCCGTTTTACCTTCAAGCTAAACCCCACCAAGAAGGAAGACCAAAGATGGCCCTCATCCCATTTCCACCGCAACTCGCCTCACAATCAGCAAGTGCCGCCGCGGCCTCTCTGGAAAGCCGGAAGGGCCTGAAGGCCGGAGATCACGAAACGGCTGGCGTGGCCTGCTACCGTGCGGCCGATGGAGAGTTCCGCATGGCTTACGACCTCTACCGGCCGGAGTACCCGGAAGGGGCTGAGCCCGGGATCGGGACCATTGCCGCGAAGCTTGAGTGGTATCCAAACGACACACAAGGGTACAAGATCCGGGTCACGGATTTTACGCCAGCTCATGAGTTGCTCGAGAAAACAGAGACCTGGAGCAACCCCGCCGCCGCGATCGTCACCACCAATGGCAACAGTGTTTTCTTTCTCGCCCCGTCGCAGGACCATCTCAATGAGATCATCCATGTGCCGGCAGGCTCAGACATCCCTTTCAAGCGCCCGCATGTCCAATTGACGGGAGATCGGCCCTCCGCGCCCGAAGCGGCTGTTTTCATGAACCCCGCAGGACGTGATACCGTCCTTCTCGGCAAGCCCATGGATATCGCCGAGGCACTGATGTCGCGCTATGACGTCGGCATGCCGAAGGGAGCGCCTGAGAAGACGGGTCTTTCCCCAGATGAGGAGGTCCTGCATCAACTCTGCTGTGCGCTCAATGACCGCTACGCTTTTGATTTCAAGATGTGCGACCCCGATAACCTCGTTGTCATGAACGAGGTTGAGGCGGAGATCAGCTATACAGAAACGCCCGCGCCATGAAGGGCGCCGAGATCCTCGCGCAGCTGCGCCGCGATGCCGGCGGCGCAGGCATGCATGTCCCAGGAAAGGGTTTGGTGGTGCTTTGTCCGAGCGAGGCAATCGGTCGCCAAATCTCGCCGCATGGCGCCACGATCCTGGCCAAACCAGAGCATGGTCAATCAGACGGCATTCGTATGGTGATCCAGCTCTTGGGGCACGGCGCCACCATCACTGTGACGACAGAGCATATCCCGGACAATCTGCATATCCCTGAGGGTATTCCTATTGTCCTACATCCTGAATGCGATCCTGAGCAGTCGGAAATCCGCGCAGCCCTCAAGACACTCGAGGCCAATCGGGGTGGGCCTTTGCGTGTTCCCAACATTTGGGTCTGCGGTTCCATAGAGGATTATGAGGCCGCGCGCGCAGCTGATGTCATTCCCGAAGAGGTCTCCGTCTTCACCAAAGGGCCAGATTTCGATAGGTGTGTCGAAGAGCGACGCGACATGAAGGACATTGTGGTTGTTGATGATGGCACATTAATGGTGGCCGCATTCGCGACACCCTCTTGGTCGCCCATGGGGGTGCATCTCCACCAAATCGGCCAGGTCAGCGATGAGATGCAGCTGCGGGTTTTTGATACTGCAAAAGACGGCGTCAATATCGTCAAACTTAATGACGATAACCCTGAACCCTGAACATTCAGGCTTAGAGGTTGTAGACATCCGGCACGATGACAAAGGCGGCCCGCATAGGATGCGTCCGCATGTGGTTCAAGCCTTTGGCCTGATTGGGCAGAACCGCATGGGTGCAGCCTGCATCCAGCAAGATCAGCTCACCACGCTGCGGGGTGCAGACGTGGTGCTTGCCCTCTTTGTCGATCGACAAGAGGCGGTGTTGCGCTTCATTGTCGAGGATCAGGTTTACCTGCGTGGTGCAGACATCCATCTCGTCGGTGTGGCAATGGGCATACCAGGCTGAGAAGGCCTGAATGTCAGTCCCCCATGCCGCAAGACCTGGAAGCGCTTCATCAAAGCGTTTCTTTAGCTCTTCACTGCATTTGAAATCGCGGGCAAAGCACGCGAAGTCGTTGTCCTGCTCGGCATCGAGGATGACCGCAGCCTCCGCATCAAAGCCATACTGCTTTGCGATGGCATGGTCCGTGTCGTTGTTCTCCTGCGGCCAGCCGGCATTCGCGTAGTCGCTGATGTTCTCATCGAAGAAGGCACGGGTCTCTTCGTCAACCTGTCCGATCAGCTGCATGGACACGGCAGGATCGACCCCACAGATCTCATGCAAGGTATCAGCCTTAGGCTCAGGTTTGGGCTCGGGCTCTGGGGCTCCGGTCACGAGGTCTTCCCTCTTTTTCGCGATCGAAATCTTCAATGTGGTGATGTCGTAGCCGCGCGCTTCGAGCTCTTCGAGAACCGACGGCTCGAAGGCCCATTTGTCATGCAGCGGACCCATCCAGCGGGGTGCCGATAGAGCATGATGCATCAAGTGACGGTCCTCCCGCGGCACGCCCTCGCCTGCGGCATAGATGAGATCGGGGTCCTCATCGTAGAGCTTGCCCCATTGAACCTTGAGCTGGCCGGACCTGGGACGCGGTGCGCTGAAGTTTTTCTGCTCAGACATGTGCATCTTCAGTGTTTGCATCGCAGGCGCGGTGCGCACTCTGCGCCGCTTGCAGCATGCCCTGACCGTCAAAGCACCAGCCGGGTACACCGCTGACAAAGTCTCGAACTGATCTGGACTTCTGGATCTTCAGGTTCAGTCTTTCGGCAAAATCATGACAGGCCTTCCAATCTGCCTGCGCATCGCCCGTTCCCCAGGTCAGGGTCGGGTCGCCATTCCGACGCAGTTTAATGCTATGATAGGCGCCAGTCTGGAGGTCATACTCGATATAAAGATGATAGGTGTAGCAGGTCACCGAGGCTTCTCCGAGCCGAAGATGCCTGAGGCAATCACAGCCATTTCCAGTCCAGACATCGCGGATGGACTGCGCTCAATTCGCTGTGCAAGACGCTTTTGCCGCGGGGTCAGCTTTGCCGCCTCGCGCTCTTTGGTCTTTTGGATATCCTTACGTTTGTTCTTCTTGCGCGGCATGACATCGTTTCCTTGATGGGTCTGGGGCGGGCTTAGGCGGCAGCGCCCATAGCGGCATGGTGGCTGTCCCAAAGGTCAGTGGAAGGGAAACTTCGCAGGGACTGGGACCGCAGCATGCGGGCCTTGGCTGCATAAGCGACGGGCCTTCCTTTGTCGGTAAGGGAATAGACCTCAATCGATCGGCCGCCATGCGCCAATGTGGTGACATGGCGGATCAACCCCTCGATGCGTGCCTGATCAAAGGCCGCTCTCTTTTGGAAATCCTGGGGTGCGGTCTGGCTGCAGCTCTCACCGATTTCGGTGATGAAGCTGGCCATGACAAAATCGAGGACTGTCATATCATTGTGCCGGGTCATATCTGGCTCTTCTGTGCTCATAGTAATATTTTTCGCATCAGGTCATTTCTCGAAGAGAAGCCTTAGAGTTTAATTATGCGCAGGTGTTAAGACTTCAACGCTGTTCCGACGGAGGAGGGGCCTCAGGGATCGCCCGCTCTTCTTCGGTCATCTCACGCTTGCCCATTGGTCTTTCATTGAACAAAGACGCCACAGTTATCTTGCGCTTCTTATGTTTTGGTTTCCGATCTTGAAGGGCATCGTGAAAGCCCTGGCGCCACTTCCCCCATAACCTGCCAGAGTTGTCTGAGCGATAGGGGTTGTTTTCATCGCTCCCGCCCTCACATGCTGCGTCATACCCGTTAATATATGCATCTGCCGAAGTGGTCATATCATCTCACCTTTCAAAAAGGCGGGGTGCCGGCCGAGGCCGAGCGCCGCAAACCGCATTTGCAGATATATTCAGATGTCGGATTGATACCATGGGCATTCAAAAGGCCTTTCAACCGGTCGATCTCATCCATCGCATCACGGCTGATCTCACAGATTTCACGCATGCTGACGTCCTGAGGCTCTTCCATAGCTTCGTTCAAACGTTCTTCGATAGGTCGCGCCATCAGCTTACTTTCCGAAAATCATCCAGGTGGGGTGAATCTCAATAGGGTCCATCGATCCACCGGACTTGATCCGCCAGCCCTTTTTGCAGTCTCCATCGATGTCCGGCTCTGGTCCAAAATCCGGAGCGGCATAGACGCCATTCGTGCTTTTGGAGCGGCCCAACCATTCCATGATCGTATCGACCATTAAAGAAGGGTGAAATGTGACTGGTTTGCCCTTGCTCATGTCGCCATCATAGAAGAGATGGAGGGCATTGCCCACCTGACGAACGCCTGTGATGCGATTATTTTCGCACAAATTGAGGAAGCCTTGAAGGCGTTCCGGTCCAAGGCCGGTGGCCTCGAGCATCAATGTATCGCTCATTATCGTTCTCCTCAGATCAGCTTTGCGCCGACTTTTTCAGCGGCCTTGACCAGCTCATCTACTTTGTCAGGTGCGATATGGAAGGCCACGAGCATTTGCTTATCCTGCTTCGCCATGACGCGGTTCCAGAGCCAATGCATGGGTTGATAGATGCCCGGCTTGATACCGTCCACAGCCATACTGTTCACCGCATAACCGAGATTATCCAGTCGCACTACAGCATCATCGGCCAGAATAAATTCCCCGATATCGTTCTCATACTCATGGGCGATGTCATCGACATAGAAGTCTTTCGGCCAATGGTTCTGGTAGAAATCGCGGAAGGCTGCACCTGTGATCATGCTGTTCTCGTCTGCGGTATCGCCGGGGTTCAAAGTCATGATGAGGTCGCCTTTCTAATTCAGTTGATACGGGCAAAAGCCATGCGGCAAACAGCATGCGGAAAGAAGCCGCGCCATGCGTTGTACTCATGGGGCTCAACCAGATCATACATCGGAATGAACCCACCATAGGGGTGCCATTCTTTATGCTTGTTGCGGTACGCCTGGCTCCAAGCCATGCAGTCCGTATGGGCTTTGAAGGTCCATACATCGCCGCCGTCTTTGCAGCGCTGACTGGTATAGCGTGTGCCCGGGCGGATCTCCTGACCACACTCCTCACAGAAGTGGACCTTGCGCGCGACCAGGCGGTACTCTGCAATCAACTCGGTCATAGGGCGATCTCACTGGTTGGAGATTTGGGGCTTTGGAACAGGTCAGCTCCCGGCGCTAGACCATTTCGGATCATCGGGCGCTGGCTCCAATGAACACCGCCCTCGATGATTGTTTGCACAAAATCGGGGTGAACCCATTTGTAGCGGCCGACGGTCTCGCCATCCTTCTCGATTTTGAGGTAGAGCCCCTCCATCAGGTCCGCGGAGGGACCACATTCGGCCAGAGCCTGCTCTGGGTCCACACCGGCGGTTTTCGCAGCCTCACGGAGGCTCTCACGCCACTGCGTGCTGCGGTATGCTGATGTTCCGACCAGATCCAGCAACTCCTTCTCGGAGCCCGGCCAATCATCGGCGAGGACAGGGACAGAGACCACCGGCAGCCCGGACAGAAGCTCTTGACGCGCAGGGGTCGACAGGAAGGCGCCGGTCTGGCGATCGAGAATGTCGAACTCGAAGAAATAATGAGGCAGGGCGTCGTAGAACTGCGTGTGCCGCGCAAAGCACCATTCACCATACATGGTGAAGCGGTTCTCCAGACGCTCCATGAGGGCCGCGTCATGAACGTTGGCCCATTCCTTGAAGAGGTTGAACTGACCCTCGCGTGCGCCGCCATTCAGGTAATGTCCACGGGACTGCAGGCGTTGCTCTAGCTCATCCGAATAGGAGAGACCGGTCTGTGCCCCGTCGAGCTTTTCCTCGATGACCATCTTGCAGTTTGGATGCTTCTTTTGCATCTCGCGCAGGGATACCTGACCTTCGGAAGTATCACCCTTCTGAAGACGCGACCCTGCCGCATGCGGGGTTCTGGGATATTTGTCGATCGTCTCCATTGGGAAGCTCTTATTTCCTATTTTTCGCAATTCAGTAACTTTGATATAGTTTAGGATATTCTTTTTCACAACAGTGTTTGGCTAAGTTTTCCAGATTTTGAAGATCATTGTTTTATGCAGAGGGCGGCTCATCAGGAAACTTTCATTCTCAACGCCTATAGTTTTCGCAATGCAAGGAGATCACCATGAAGATCACAGACTACATTGGGGCCCAGGCCCGCATCGGCGCGGAACAAAGCCAAAAAGCCGGATGGCGCAAGCTGTTGGTTGGCGCCGCGGCGCTGGCCCGTAAAAATCCCGCCGAGCTGGTCTCTATGGTCTCAAAGCTGGCGCAAACGGAAGCCTTTGAGAACGAGCGCCTTGATGGCTGGACGGATCTCGATGAGATCGACAGCGAGACACCCCAGAAGTTCGACGTTTGCGATCTGCGCATTTGGATCAAGCTCGCGGAAGAAGCCGATGTTGCAGCCGTACCTGCCAAAGAGGTGGCCCGGCTTTCACATGATGAGCTCGAGGTCCTCTTGGGGCGTGTGCAACTGCCGAAAAAGCTGCGCGAGACGATCACCAAAGGTCTCAAAGAAGGCCTTGAGGCTGGGAACACCGCTTCAGGATCAGATGCCGAGCTGGGCAAGGCCGTGTTCGACAGGTTCGATGCCGCAAAAGAAGAAGCCGAAGAGCTGCAGATCAACGCAGCGGAGACCTTCGCCAAAATGGAATCCGCCCTGGATGAAGTTCCGTCAGACTGGATGGTGCGCACACATCTTGCCGGGTCGAACAACCTCAAAGCCCTCGTGGGCTGCGGGCTGATGACCCGTGGCGACGTTACCGCCAAGGTGCAGGAGAATTTCGAGATCGGCGGTGGCTGGGTCCGTGCTGGCAACCGGCGGCTGATCGATTTCTCGGATCCACGCTTTCTTGAGACAGGCATCGGTGGCCACAAACCCTTTGTCTCCTATCTCGCCCGGCCCTGGGCGCCGGCGGGGCGCTTCCATGAGGCTGAAGATCTGCACCGCGCCAATACGCCGATTGCAGGCCGAGGGGTCTGGCCTGCTGAATGGCGGGTTTTCGTGCGCGCCGGTCAGGTCACTGGCGTGGCCAATTACTATGGCTGGACGGGCGATGGCGCCACAGCGGAGAATGCCTGGAACGCTGTAGAGGCGGCAGCGGCAGCTCAAGATATCGTGGATCTCGCAGAGCATAAAAATCTGGCGGGCGCCTATATGAACCAGGATTTCATCCGCAACGGCGGCCGGGACAAGGAGACGATCGAGATCCTCGATCGGGATTGGCCGGAAGATCGCATGCACTGCACCTTGGATTTTCTGGAATCAGATAAGGGTCTCGTCTTCCTTGAGGCTGGACCAGGGCATATGCCTGGTGGGGGCGGCCATCCTTGCGCCTTTGCGGGGCAGGGGGTCGCAGAAGGCGGGCGGAGCATCATCGCTGATTGTGAAGGTGTGGCCTATCTAGCAATGCCGCATGTCCATCTTGGCGAGCCTAAGACCTGGCATCATGGCGAGACAGAAGGCTGCATTGATAGTTGGGAGGATGCTGTTGTACTGGCGCGTAACCATGCGACCTTCACGCCTCGTGCGGAGCGTTTTCTGGAGCGTCTAGGGCTATCTTTTGAGGCAGAATGCGGCATGGAGCCCTGAACTCGGCTAGGCACTCTAAATCGGCTATACATCTCTCACGGATCGGTCGATGATGCGCTTCATGAAGATCAAAGAAAAAGAATGTCTCGCGAGATTGGGCGATATGGGTAAGGTCGCATGCGCTGTGCGTCTCCTGGCCGCCCGAAATGTGACCGGCTTGTCGCAACTTGAAGTATCGCAGAGGGCTGGGATAGCAAATAACGCCCTTAATAATATGGAAAGGTCGCGGCAATTCCCCAATCGAGAGGTCATGAGGTACTACCACCGCGCGCACCGCATTGATTTCAATTTCTTGATGCATGGCGACTTCGCCCAGCTTCCTATGGACATCCAAGACGCTCTTTTCGCGTATCTTGATACCCGTCAAAGGACGCCACAGATTGTTGATGGAGGTTGACCGGTATGGCCGTTTGTATTGCTTGCGAAAAACTCCGTCTTTAACTATGTTGGACAGCCCGGCCCATCATGGCCAATTGATTTACAGGAGCCAGAGATGAGCGTCACAGCAGCAACAGACCAGACCTTCGATGCCGAGGTCACCTTAAGCGATATCCCCGTTATCGTGGATTTCTGGGCGCCTTGGTGCGGGCCCTGCCGTCAGGTTGGTCCGGCCTTGGATGAGATCGCAGCTCAGCTCGATGGCCGCCTCAAGGTGGTGAAGATCAACGTGGATGAAAACCCCGAGACCGCGGCGCGCCTCGGCGTGCGCGGCATTCCGGCGCTGTTTCTCTACGATGAGGGTGAGATCATCGCCAACAAGACGGGTGCGCAATCCAAGATGGCGCTGCAGGGTTGGATCGCCGCGTCTCTGGAGTAACCTCCCGGATCTTATTGAGAGGGCGGCCCTGAAACGAAGAAGGACCGCCCTTTTGCACCCCTTGCGGGAGTGTGGCGGCCCATGACTTGATCACATTGCACCAACCAGATGGCCCTTTCAAGGACTTATTTTCGCAACGGTCAATACCGCCGCTCCGCCATGGCGCGGCGCCACTCCGCTTCTGTCTTGTAGGGAGAGGGGTAGATCGTACCATCCCAAACCATGGTCCAGCCTGACCAGGTCGTTCGGCGCGGGGCTGCCCCCACGGGCAGACCATGCTTAAGACCCAGCTTGCGGCAGAGGTAGTCAGACGCAGGTGGCATCTTGCCACCCGATTGCGCCAGTACACCAACACCGTGTCCGAGGATCACGGCTGCGGTCTCCTTGCTGACCTTGCCCGCCTGCAGCTTCACTTCGAGAAGACCTGAATGCACGAAGGCGTGACAAGCATGGCACAGCGGCTCCATGCTGATCAGGGTCATCTGCTTCTTGGCCCAGTTGATCTCAAAGCTCTCATGGGCCTCGAGATACTTCTTGAGTTTAGCATTCCGCGCTCTCACCCCGCAGGCGGCACAGGTATGATCATATTTTGCGTAGACCTGCCGACGCATCACGTCCCATTTTGCCCGCCCCATGATGCTGCGCGGGTTAAGCCCGTGCAGCGGGGTTGGGATCAGGGGCTGTTCAAGGATATGCGGCAGGGGTCCGATCATGATCACTCGCTCTCGCTGAACTCGGTCCCGGTTTCATAAGGGACACATGTGGCGTCGAGCATGTCGGGATAAATGTCCCAACCGCGCATCAATGCCTTCACCCGGAACCCATAGGAGGTCACATCACAGCGGTTCACGCCCGGCGCCACAACGGAGGCGGTGTAATCAGGGTAGAAGACGCTGCCGTGATCGGTCAGGGCATAGAGATTATGCATCAGGCTGGTACGAACGCGGAAATAGATCGCATCGCTTTCAGAACAGGGGATCTTGCGGCAACCGCGCACGGAGTGGATGTCGTCACCCACTTCCTCGGCCGCGGTGAGGTAGAGCTCTTCGTTCTCCCAGGTGGTCGCCATGAGCGTGCCCTGCCAAGCGGCATAGATGATGCTTGGCGTGATCCAAAGCGCAAGGAGTGTTGCCAATACCGTGGCGGTAACCCGCTTCTTGGTCAGGCGCCCTTCGGCATTGCGGGCATATCGGTTCCAGATGCGGCTGCGGTACCAGCGACCGAACTGACCTAGCTTGCGGAGCACCCATCCCAGCGGGCCTTTGTTCAGAAAGGAAAAGATGCCGGCCACGGCGGAAACCACGGATTCAATCCGGGCCGCACTGCGCTCAAGGAAGTTCTTTTCATAGGTCACGGGCAGGGTCCTCGGATCTGTGGAATACGATTGTGCCGCGCCGGGGCATAGCCTCCCCGGCGCGGTCGTGGCTGGGCGCGGGTCAGGCAGCCGCGCGCAGCATCTCGACACCAAAGCGGCGGGCCGCTTTGTCGTAGGTGATGTTGAAAGACGCACCATCATCCGCAGACTGATCCAGCAGGGCGTTCACGATCTTCGGTTCGAGGTCCGAATTGATCATGCCCGGCAGGCCACGCGCACCGATGCGGGGCTCGTAGCGGTCCGCGCAGAAGGTGGCGATCTCGGCGTCGGAGAAGGTGACGCTGATGCCATGCTCTGCATAGGAGGAGGCCAGATCGTCGACTTCGCGGCGGATGATCTTCTGGATCGAGTCCAATTCCAGCTTCTGGAAGCCGATGATGTTCTGGCGGCCGTTGAAGCGGTTCAGGAATTCCGGGCGGTAGTTGTTATCCAGATCCAGCATGCAGCCATCCATCGCGTCATCGTAGCTGATGCTCTCGTCCAGGAAGTGGGGCTGGCCGATGTTGGTGGTCATGATGATGATCGCATCCGAAAACTCTGCCACACGCCCGATGTTGTCGGTCAGGCGGCCGTCGTCGAGGATCTGCAGGAAGAGGTTGAACACATCCGGGTGCGCCTTCTCGATTTCATCGAAGAGAATGACGCGGTTGCGGTTCGTACGCATGGCATTGGTCAGAATGCCGCCCGCCTCGAAACCCTCGTAGCCCGGAGGGGCACCGATCAGCTTCGACACAGCATGGCGCTCCATATACTCGGACATGTCGAACCGGGTCAGCGCCTTGGCGTCGCCCAGCAACTGACGGGCGACCTGCTTGGCGATCTCGGTCTTGCCAACACCGGAAGGACCAGGCAGGAGGAAAGAAGCAAGCGGCTTGTCCTTGTTGCGGCGGCCCACTTTGGAGACTTTGATCGCATTGGCGACCTTCTCCACGGCAGGATCCTGACCGAAGAGGGAGCCCTTGAGGTTGGCTTCCAGCTCGCGCAGGATCGCCTTCTCGTCTTCACCCAGCTTTGCCGCCGGGATGCCGGAGATACGGGCGAATTCAGCCACGACAGTGTCACGACACAGCTCAAGGTCTGCGTTCATTTCAGCGGCAACCGCCTCATAGTCCGCTTTATGCTGGGTCAGAGCGTCTTTGAAAGAGGCGAGGCGCTGCACGATCTCCTGTTCAGCGCGTGAGCCGAAGCCCTTGCCAGAGGTCAGGCGGGCGAAAGCCGGTGCGGCGCTGGGCGCTTCTTCTTCCGGATTTTCGGCCGCCTTGGCGCGCAGCTCTTCCAGAGCCTCTTCGAGCTTTACGATTTCGAGCTCAGCACCTTTCTGGCCTTCGTGGAACTTCAGGAGCTTTGCCTGACGTGCCGCGTGGCGCGACAGGATCGCGGCCAATGTTTCGCTGTCACCGGGTGCCGCGGCGCCCGCATCGATCTTGCGCTGCAGATCGGCCGCCTGAGGCGGTGTGGCATGTGCAGCAAGACGGTAGGACGCCAGAGCGCGGTCCAGAAGAGCGATAGAGCGCTTCGGCTGGGCAGAGGTGCCGCCAGCCTGGCGATACTTCTGGGTGAGCTCTACTGCGGTGTGAATAGCACCTTCGTTGACCGCAACGCCGTGGTGCTCGCGCAGCTTTTCAGTTGCCGCGGTGACGATGTCGATCAGATCCTGATCTTCAGGCTCGGTCACATCGAGGATCGTATAGGCTTCGCGGATCTCTGAATGCCATGCGAGGACCTTCGAGGCATCGCCGTCACAGGTCTCAAGAATGACTTGCAGCTTGCCGTCCCGGATCAGACCGTTGACGCCGTTGATGAAGTGCGTGGCGCCATGGGCGCGGCAAGCCTCAACGAAATCACCAGCATCTTCGATGATCAACACAGGCTCGACGCTTTTCTGCATGCGGGCCAAGCCACGGCGGAAGGCTGCATCGATCTCATTGGGATCGCCCGAGGAGAACATCTCGTCGACGTCCAGAAAGAAGAGAGACTTCGACACGATATCGAAGGGCGGATTGTCCATCCCCTTCATCGCCTGAAGACCCATGCAGAGGGAGGTTGCCCCCACGCCGGCAGGGCCGACGAGGAGAACAGAGCTTGAGTGCTTGCGCGCCAGGATGGAGCAGAGCTTCGAGAGCTCCGCGTCTCGTCCAATCAGCTTGAAGTCGGGATGGGCGGCCAGTTTGGCCGTCCCTGTGATGAGATGATCCGACATCGATTATACCCCCGGGAAGCCAGTGGTTTTTGGGGCCTGCTGCGCAGAGCCCTCACCGCTGTGCTCAGTTTCAACGATCGAGGCGCTGGCAATGTGCTCAGCCAGATCTTCCTTGGCTGCATTGGCGCTCTCGCGCAGCTGAACCATGCGTTCTTGCATTTCGGTCATGCCGTTGCGGACGATGCCGGTGGCGGCCTGCTGCACTTCGCGGATGTCTTCCAATTCCTTGAAGACCGTCTCCAGCTGGTCGTTGACCGTCGTCACGCCCATGGCCACGCGGATGACTTCGCGCGAAGAGATATCATTCGTAGATTCTCGCATCCGGCTCAGCGTATCCTTCGCAGCCTCGGAAGCTTCGCCAAGTGCGGCGCCGCTCACAGCGGTCAGAACGGTCGCCAGACGGTCAGCGGTTGCCGCCACACCCTGGGTGTTGATCTGGCGTGCCGTGTCGATCTGCTGATCGGTGGACTGGCGCATCGTGTGAACCCGGATCGCCTGCTGATTCAGATCGCCGTAAGCCGCCATGGTTTCGCCCTGCGAGCGGGAGATATGCGAGACGTGACCATCGAGTGCGCGGAGTTTTTCTTCGCGGGTCATCTTGTCGACGATGCTCTCGTCTTCGGGCGCGTCTGTCAAAGGCTTGCGGAGCTCGGCATTGGCCTTGGTGGCGTCCTTCATACCTTCGTTCAACACCGCATAGACCTTGATCATCGACTGGTTCGAGTCTTCCACATTGCCGATCTGGCCTGCGAGCTGGTCGAACTGACCGCGCAGGGAGCCGGTGCGCTCTTTAGCCGTGGTGATGAACTTCGAGGCAGAGTCGCGCAGGGCGATCACGCGGTCGCGGTTGGCTTCGTCAGACATGTCCAGGAGCTCACGCAGACGCGCTTTATGCTCGGCGGCATCGCCATCATCGGAAGGCACATTCTTCTGAGCCTTGAGGTTTTTGATGTCCTCTTTCAGCTTTTCCTGTTGTGCGCGCTCCGCCGCAATGGCGATGTCTGCGGCGGCGATGCTGCGCTGTGCATCCTTGGTCAGACCACCAAGGCCAAGGAAGGTCCGCTCGGTGCTGGCCTGGATCTTGACGGCTTCCTGCTGTGCGATCATTTCACGGGACCGGCGCTCTTGGTTTTCCAGATCTTCGATCTCGCCCTGCAGCTGCTCTTCGCGCTCTTTGTCTTCCTTGATCTGCTTGAAGGCATCGCCCATCAGGCCGTTGGTGCGCAGATAGTGGATGCTCTCGATGATCGACATGATGGGGTTCATGTTGTCTTCAAAGTTCAGCAGATCGGTGTTCATGTCCTTCAGGACAGACTGCAGTTCCGACATGGAATCCACGTTGGACAGGTTGATCACCTGTTCGGCCAGTTCGGTCTGCTGGGCGCTCAGCCATTCACGGAATTCGTCATAGGCTTTGACCTGCGCACGGTCGCGGTTGCGATCCAGTGTGGAAGTCGTCATTTTCGCAACTTCGGCCTGTTTCTCGGACAGCGAGAGAGCCTCGTCGAACATGACGTTGTAAAATGGGTTTGCCGTAATATTCGCATTCAGCGTGTCTTGGGCTTTGGACTTCTGTTTGGTTTTGGGTTTGGACGCCTCGAGGACGGCATCGTTCAAAACCGATGATTTCTTTGCTGCGGAAGCTGCGGACATCAAATGTCTCCTAAATTTGCCTGACTATGACTGTTACATATTCTTTTTCGCATCAGGCGCAATAGCGTTTTTCGCAAGACGCTCGATTTTTCGGTTTTCCGTGGTACAAGGGTATCAACATCAAAATTATGAACTTCTCAACTCATTCAAGGACATCAGGACATGACCCTGGCTCACAATCCACATCTAGCCCTTCTTCATATTTCTGAGGTTTTCGCAAATGCGTCAGATGACCTCGCGAGCTTCGCGGAAAGCGTGGCTGGGCGGAATTTCCCGCATGAGCAGGTTGCGCGACTGCATGACGATCCGAGCTTTGAAAACCTTGAGGTGGCCCATGCGGCCGTCACCGGTTTCGCTGATCACTGCGGCCACTCGATGCGGTTGATCGGCGCAGAAATGCATACAGATCTTGAGGACCTTCTCGACAAGGTAAACCAATGGGTGCCGTTCCGCGCCAAGCTTCTGACGGAATATCAGCGTGACGACGCAGGGAACACAAAGGCGATCCCGCATTTCTATCCCAAAGGGCAGGGGGAGCGCTTTCATTCGCTTGGCAATGCGGCGATCGTGGGTGGGATCGATGTCTCGGTCTTCGACAAGCCGTTGCGCGCGGAGGCAGTATACCCGGGCAAAGAGGCACTGGAAGCCTATGAGAATAAGACAGCGATGCCTGCGGCGAGCGGGACTGTGGCCTCCTATAAGATTGCCATCCTTGATGGTGAGATCCGGACGCCGGCTCTCTGGCCGCTTGACCTGCTGCGTGCGCAGCAGGTCGATGACGAGATGGATATGGCTCCATGAGCAAAACCAGAATTACGATCCTTGCCAGTGCCGTGGCCTCCTTTGCCATGATCGGCGCCTCTGCTGCTGAGGCTGAAACCATCCCGGCCCGGCTGGTCAGTGACCTGCAAGAAGATTTTGGCTTCGCGGACTTCCAAGCGGCCGGCGTCGCGGGCAACCTCGCCCGTGAGACGGGTAATTTCAGGTATCTTCAAGAAATCTCCCCGCTCGTTGACGGCTCCCGCGGCGGCCTGGGCTATGCCCAATGGACGGCAAGCCGAAGGGAGGCTTTTGAGGCCTGGGCAGGTGAGCGTGATCTTACGGAATACGAGACAAACTACGGTTTTCTGCAGCACGAGCTGAAGGGAGACTATTCGAACGTCGTCGACCGCGTTCTGGAGACAGGCTCCGCCGAAGAGGCCGCCGTGGTTTTCATGGACGGATACCTGCGTCCCCACCCCCAGTATGAACACATTGAGGAGCGAGTGGCTTATGCGGAGGCCTATCTCGACGAGGACTTCACCGGTGCGGGCTGCCAAGCCTACCACGAGGTTGAAGTATCTGGGCGCATGATGGTTGTCTCACTCTGCCCGGATCCCGTGCCACAGGTCGAGCGTCCGCCCCTTGGATGGGCTTTTGCTGAAGCCGATGTCGCCGAGTTCAATCACCTTGAGAGCGATGTTCAGGCTGTACTGGCGGACCTGCTGTCTTATGGGCCGTTGCCGTCTGAAAGGGAGGTGCCTGTAGCGATGTCCGCTTCCCATACGGTAGAAACCCGAGCGTCATATGTAAGCGCGCCGCGGGAGAAGATTTACGGACTTCTTGAGATAAAATAGACACCCCCACGGGGGCTTGTTGGGTAAAGCGGTACTCGGCTTGCCTCATGCATGAGGGTCATGAGTGAGGCGCCATTGGCGCCTCACTTTCATACAACAATTAGCAACAAAGCTGGCCTTATGCGGGTGGTGGCGGTCTGTAATACACAGCTTGATAGCAATCCTCCCATGCACCCCTTGCCTTAGCGAGGAAGGATACTTTGTTCGGGTGATCGCCCGGAAAACTCGAGCCGGTGGGCTTTGATCCATTGCACACGACATACCCATTCTCACCATGCTGGCCGTATTGGTCCAATGACCATTGGCCCTGACATTGCTTCCATATGACGATTTTGTCGCTTCTCGAGGGCTTAAAACCGCAAGCACTATACGCGCTCTGGGTTGGGAAAGGATAGCTCCATGGATTGTCTCGATCCGCGCTGCCCAAGTCAGGACCCGTGAACCCCGCCATCATCTCGTCAAAGTCTCCACCTGTGGATGCGCTATAGAAAACGGCCATCTCGGTGCCTGTTTTACAGGCTTCTGATACCGCTTCCGGGGTGACGGGTGCCGTCATGCTTGGGCCGTCCATAATGTCGATTTCACCAGCCGCCCTGATTGTTACGCCAGCCATACCGATCCCCATTGGTCCAGCGCCTGTCTCATCTATCACAGCCATACGCTGGCAGGCTGGGGAAGAGATCCCAGAGTAAGACATTACGAATCCTCGGCCGAGGCCCGTAATAGCTACCCCGCCACCATTGAAGGGATGCACGATGCTCTCACCTGCTTCACCGCCAACGAAGTTTGAGGGTACAGCGCCAGACTTCACTGCGGCAGCTGTGAGATCCACGTTGTCTCCGAAGACATTCTGGTTTTGATAAAGGGCTCGCATTTGCGATGAGATACCAACTGCAGCACGTGCGGTGTCAGTGACGCGGTTCGAGAGCTGCGATTGTTGAAAGAACACGATGCCACCGACGATTACGGCGAGAGCGATGACGAGGTAGAGCACGCCCTCGATAAGAGAGATGGCGCGCCGGCGGGCGCTGGCGCCCAAGATGGCTGTGAGTTTCATGTTGTGACTTCCGTGGTTTGTATCATCCAAGCATAACGGGGACACCCATGCGAAAATAACAAACGCTGTATATCTGGGTGGTTTCTCCACGGAAATCGCAGCTCAAAGTTGAAAACAACCTAGCCGGGGCAGTTGAGCATCCCGGGTTTCATATTTGTTTTGGCCGATTTTTTATTGATCACCTATCACCCGCATCTCGGATCAGGCGATTGGAGTTCATTGGCTTGGTGTGGCCTGTCCATCCCCAAAAGTGATCACGCGAAGCCTAAGGAAACTGTCACACCCGCTTAGTGTATCGGAGTGAGTCATGAAGCATGCCAGATGCGTTTATATATGACGTCAACTTACAAGGCTGCTGCATTCGAGAAAATTAATTCCATTAGATCGACATATGCTACACTACGAAATCCTCATCAGCGATGTTGGAAGCCAAGATAGCAATCATTCCAAGCGTTCTCCGCCCTGGTTATGTATTCAGGTGGGGGCCTGTTATCGGCCGGCCAGTAGTACCGACTGGGCCTAACACCATGACATAAAGCAATAACATTTCCGTTTCCTGCCCCGTACTGCTTTACGGACCATTCACCTACACAAGCTGTCCATATACTATATCCTGGTGCAGTTTTGACCCCACAAGCCTCTACCAAGGTCACATCCGGAAAAGGGTAGCCCCAGAGGTCGAGGGGCTCTTCCGGATCCTCATCTGCTTCCACGAATTTCGAACCGGGGTATTGCGCGTAATAAACCAACAACGTCGTACCATCGGTGCAAGCCGACGACGTCACATCAGCTTTCACAGCACCTGTCATCTCCGGGGCTGCAGTTGGGTCGACCGTTTCGCCCTGCGCGATGGTTAGCCCGACGATACCCGTGCCCATCGGGCCAACACCAGTCTCATCGATGCTCGCCAGCCGCAGGCAAGCTGCCTGGGAAATGTCATCGTAGGAAATGACGAAGCCCTTGCCATTGCCGGTGACCGACATGCTCCCACCGAAAGGATGCGCGATCGCATCGCCACTGCCATCGATAAAGTTCGATGGTACGGCGCCGGCGCGGATCATGGCGAGTGTTAGGTCTTCATTGTCTCCGAAACTGGTTTGGTTCTGATAGAGCGCCCGAGCTTGCGATGAGATCCCCGCCGCGGCGCGGGCCGTGTCGGTTACAGCATTGGAAAGCTGAGACTGCTGGAAGAAAACGATACCGCCGACGATAACTGCGAGAGCTATGACGAGATATAGCACGCCCTCTATGAGGGAGATGGCGCGCCGACGGGCGCTGGCGCCCAAGATGGCTGTGAGTTTCATGGTGTGACTTCTGTTGTGTTATATCCATGAGCTTAACTTACAGAGCGTTTTGATAGGCCATCAAAGCACTGTTTTCGCAACGCCGTCCCCAGAACTCAGCTGATTTTGGAGTTTAGGCTAACCTTTCGGGCTTACACCAATCGGGTATTCAGAAAAATAATGGCTGAAGTCGTCAGGGAAATAGGCATACACCTGTTCTGCCACCCCCTCTCGCAATCATCATAGATAGCATGGGCATGGTCGATCGTACCCGCCAATCTTTGGTAATTGCTCCGCCTATTTTCGCCGCCGATTAAAGCGGATCATGTAATATGCAACCCAGCACTCGTCATCCCAGGTTACATGCATGCAGCAGGTAGGCGCGCATCCGGTGGCGCCTGCTTGGCTGTAAGTTTCAAAATGCGCAACAAGTAGATATGAGCGTTTTATCCTTCACTATATGCAAGACCTTTCCAGCCCCGCCATTCCCATGCGATTTTGCAGGTATCCCAATCTTGTCTGGCTACTGCATACCAATAATTCGCATTATCTTGTCTGAAATCCCAACCGCTTTTATAGGGCTTTTGCCCACACATTTCGGCAAGGTTATCCTGCAATCCGTAGGTTGCATCACCCCAATCTGCAGCACATGTCTTCCAAACCCTAACCTGGTCGCTTCTTGCCGGCCTACCTCCACAAACGTCATAGAATCTGTTTTTTTGGAATGGGAAACTCCAAGGGTTATCCGTATCGAGATTGCTGCTTGATTCCCCACCGGCAGCTGCAAATTTCGCACCCGGATATTGTGCATAATATACCGCCATTTCTGCACCATCGGCACAGCTGGAGGACATCGCATCAGCTTTAATTGCACCGGTAATATCCGGTGCAGATGTAGGATCGACTGGATCACCTTCTGAGATCGTAAGGCCTACGATACCTGTGCCCATCGGCCCGACGCCCGTCTCATCGATACTCGCAAGCCGCAAGCAAGCTGCCTGTGAGATGTCGCTGTAGGAAATGACAAAGCCCTTGCCATTGCCGGTGACCGACATGCTCCCACCGAAAGGATGCGCGATCGCATCGCCTGTGCCATCGATGAAGTTCGACGGCACGGCGCCAGAGCGGATCATGGCCAGCGTAAGATCCTCATTGTCGCCAAACCCGGTCTGGTTTTGGTACAAAGCTCGAGCTTGCGATGATATCCCCACCGCGGCCCGCGCGGTATCGGTGACCGCATTGCTGAGCTGCGATTGCTGGAAAAAGACGATGCCGCCGACGATAACAGCGAGAGCGATGACGAGGTAGAGCACGCCTTCAATGAGGGATATGGCGCGCCGACGGGCGGCAAAGACCAGGTTGAATGTGATGCTCATGATGTCCCGCCTTTCCTCAGCAATCCTCATCGGGAGGCATTACTTCATAAGGCTCAAGCTGGTGCGTCTGTCCCCATACGTGCCATGAGCCGTCATAGCCGCGATAATCTGCAAAGACATCGATGACTTGGTTATTATTCGGCCTTATAAACGATGTATATGTTGGTCCTGCAGATGATCGCACTTGATCGAGGGGATATCCCCCAGGGATCTGTACGCCAGATACCCTGTAACCCCCATTGGCCTCCTCCCAAACCATTCCTGGCGGGCCGCAATAATATGAAAAGCCCCCACTGGGGTGTTTCGCATAGTAGATCGCCATTTCCACGCCATCGCTGCAATTCGCAGCAACTTCCTCAGCCGTCACCGCGCCCTTCATTTCTGGTGAAGTTGTTGGGTCGATAGGATCGCCGGAGATTGTAAGACCCAAAAGGCCTGTACCCATTGGCCCCACACCCGTCTCATCGATACTCGCCAAACGCAGACAGGCCGCCTGAGAGATATCGCTGTAGGAAATGACAAACCCATTGCCATTACCGGTGACCGCCATGCTCCCGCCAAAGGGGTGCGCGATCGCGTCACCAGTGCCATCGATGAAGTTTGAGGGCACAACGCCCGCACGGATCATGGCGATCGTGAGGTCTTCGTTGTCACCAAAATTCCTTTGGTTTTGGTACAAAGCCCGGGCTTGCGCAGAGATCCCCACCGCGGCGCGGGCGGTGTCGGTCACGGCATTGGAAAGCTGCGACTGCTGGAAAAACACGATCCCGCC
>NZ_JBIFFS010000009.1:0-209264 GCF_043557255.1 Sulfitobacter sp. 1A13353
AACCGCCCTAACTCCCTGTCAGGCGGTGCCTTTTCAAAACGAAAGCCGCAGTTTAATATCACGCCACGCCGCGCAAGAAAGGCCCACGCTTATGTCCAAGACCAAGATCGCCGTTGTCGGTATCGGCTACGTCGGGCTTTCGAATGCGGTGCTGCTGGCGCAGCACAACAACGTGACGGCGGTCGATTTGAACGCAGAACGGGTGGCGCAGGTGAATGCCCGCCGCGCGCCAATCGTCGATCCTGAGATCGAGCAATATCTCGCGGAAAAGCCCCTCACCCTCGGGGCCACGACCGATGCCGAGGCGGCATATCGCAACGCTGATTATGTGCTCATCGCCACGCCGACCAACTATGACCCACGCACCAATGTCTTCGACACCTCCAGTGTTGAGGCGGTGGTGCGGGATGTCTTGGCGGTCACGAAAACGGCCACCATCGTCATCAAATCCACCGTCCCGGTGGGCTATACTGCGGGCCTCTCCGCCAAGGTGAACAGCGACCAAGTCATCTTCAGCCCGGAATTCCTGCGCGAGGGCCGCGCGCTCTACGACAACCTCCACCCCTCGCGCGTCGTCGTCGGCGAAGACAGCCCGCGGGCCCGGCGCTTTGCGGAATTGCTGGCCGAGGGGGCAATCGACGACGACATTCCCATGCTCTTTACCGGTGCGTCCGAGGCAGAGGCGGTCAAGCTCTTCGCCAATACCTTCCTTGCCATGCGGGTGGCCTATTTCAATGAGTTGGACAGCTACGCGTTGACCAATGGGTTGGACACGCGGCAGATCATTGACGGTGTCTGCCTCGACCCGCGCATCGGTGGGCATTACAATAACCCGTCCTTCGGCTATGGCGGTTACTGTTTGCCAAAGGATTCCAAGCAGTTGCTGGCCAATTACTCTGACGTCCCGCAAAACCTGATCAACGCCGTGGTCGAGGCAAACCGCACCCGCAAGGATTTCGTCTCGGAGCAGATTCTGGCGCTTGGCCCTCAGCGGGTGGGCATCTACCGGTTGGTGATGAAGGCCGGGTCGGACAATTTCCGGCAAAGCTCGGTCCAAGGCATCATGAAGCGGCTCAAGGCCAAGGGCATCGAGGTGATCGTTTATGAGCCCGTATTGCAAGAGGAACGCTTCTTCGGATCCGAAGTCACCCGCGATCTAGAGGCGTTCAAGACGCGCGTGGATGTGATCGTGGCCAACCGCAATCACCCAGATCTGGCAGATGTCCCCGACAAGGTCTTCACCCGCGATCTTTTCGGTGCGGATTGACGCACCAACGGCACCCCAAACTCTCGAAGGCAAAATGCGCAATACGATCGACAGCAAGAACTGGTGGACCCTGCCCACGGCGCCACAAAATACCATCTGCGATGTCGCGGGGGTGCGCGTGGGCAGCCAAGACCTACGCGGGGAGGGGCTTTGCTCCGGGGTGACGGCGGTTCTGCCGCATGAAGGTGATCTTTTCCGCAATCCTGTGCCTGCGGGCGTCGCCGTGTTGAACGGTTTCGGCAAAAGCGCGGGCCTGATACAACTGGCCGAACTGGGTCAGATCGAGACGCCGATCCTGCTCACCAACACCTTTGGCGTCGGCCCCTGTAGCACGGCACTGATCCGGCGGGCGATTGCAGAAAACCCCGAGATCGGGCGGGGCCTTTGCACGGTCAACCCGCTGGTTTTGGAATGCAACGACGGCACGGTGAACGACATTCAGGCGCTGGCGGTGACCGAGGATCACGCGCAGGCGGCGATTGCGGCTTGCGGGCCAGCGTTTGCGCAGGGCACCGTCGGGGCGGGCAGCGGGATGAAGACCTTTGGCTATGCCGGTGGCCTCGGCTCCGCCTCGCGACAGGTCACCCTGCCGGGCGGCGCGGGTTTCGACCTTGGCGCGCTGGTCCTGTCGAACTTCGGCCAGCAAAGCGCGCTGCGGGTCTTTGGCCAACAGCTGCCGCCGCCGGGGCAGGGCGATGCCCCCGACAAGGGCTCGATCATCGTCATACTGGCGACCGACGCGCCGATGGGGTCGCGGCAGTTGACCCGCATGGCCCGGCGCAGCGCCGCGGCCCTTGGCCGGTTGGGCAGCCACATCGGCCATCAAAGCGGCGACATCGCGCTGGCCTTTTCAACCGCCAACCGCATCACCCGTGGGGGGGCCGACACGCAGAGCGGCGAGCGGTTGAACGAAGACCGGATGGATGCCTTCTTTATCGCCGCGGTCGAAGCGGTTGAGGAGGCGATCCTCAACGCGCTTTGGCATGGCGTCCCGCACCGGGGCTATGATGGCAGCCTTTTGCCCGCCTTCCGCGACCGGATGGCCGAGGTCTATCGCGGTTAAGCCGCGCTCACCGGGTCCATTGGGGCGAGGTCGAGCCCCCCGACCTGCGCCAGATGCGCCAGCAGCGTGTCGATCCCCTCGCCGGACTTCAACGCACAGAAGACCGTCGGCAGGTCCGGGCGCATCCGCGCGCTGTCGCGCTGCATGACGTTGAGCGAGGCGCCGACATGGGGGGCAAGGTCGGTCTTGTTGATGACCAGAATGTCGGACTTGGTGATCGCCGGACCGCCCTTGCGGGGGATCTCCTCCCCCGCCGCCACATCGATCACATAGAGCGTCACATCCGCCAGTTCAGGGCTGAAGGTGGCCGACAGGTTGTCGCCGCCGCTTTCGATCAAGACCACTTCCACATCCGGGTGCCGCGAAACCATCTCCGCCACGGCGGCAAGGTTGATCGAGGCATCCTCGCGAATTGCCGTATGCGGGCAGCCGCCGGTCTCGACCCCGATGATCCGGTCTTGGGGCAGCACCTGCATGCGCATCAGCGCCTCGGCATCCTCTTGGGTGTAGATGTCATTGGTGATCACGCCGATCGACAGCCGATCACGCAGCGCGCGGCTGAGCGCGGCGGTCAGAGTGGTCTTGCCCGCGCCCACCGGGCCGCCGATGCCGACGCGCAAAGGGCCGTTGTTGCGTTTCATGTGCGGAAAATCCTTGAATATTGGGTTTCGTGTTTCATCGCAGCGATGTCGCTGAGAAAGGCGGTGGAGGAGAGATCGTCGAGCGTGCCGTCCTCTGCCGCTGCGGCGATCTCAAGACAGAGCGGCGCAAGGTCGCGGATGACGATCTGCCCCTCGGTCTGCCCCAAGGGGATAAGGCGCATGCCCGCGGTGGCGAGGTTGGTGGTGAAGGCGTGCAAGAACATCTCAAGCGTTTGGCGCAGCGGCAGCCCTTGCAGCCGTGCGGCGCGTCCGACGGCCACGGGATAGCAAAGCGGCGGCATGTCCTGCTGCCAGATCGCGGCGCTGGTGCGGGCAAAGGCTTCGCCCTGTAGCACGGTCTCTTTCAACCGCTCGGCAGAGGCGGCAAAGGCGCGGGCCTGCGCGTCGATCTCCGATGGGTCGTTGGCGCGGTACGCGGCTGCGAGGAACAGCGCATCCGCCTGACCCGACCCGTGCCGCAACACCGTGCGCAGCCAGCCGTCCAACGTTTCTTGGTCCGTCACATCCCCGTTCTGCACCGCCCATTCCAACCCATGGCTATAGGCGAAGGCCCCCACCGGGTAGGAGGGCGACAGCAACTGCACCAAGGTCAGAAGCGCGTCGGCCTGTAGGGTGTCAGCCATGCGCATGGTCATGCGGGTGGTCGTGATTGTGAACAGCGTGGTGGACATGGCCGTGGTCATGCCCATGGGTGCGCCCATGGCCATAGGCACCGCCTTCGGGGCGGAAGGGGCCGGTGATCTCTCGCGCGGTGGCACCGATCTGGCCGAGCATCTTGGCGATCACATGATCGCGCTGGATCACCAGCCGGTCGGCGTCGATTTGACAGGGGGTGTGGCGGTTGCCGATGTGCCACGCGATGCGCGGCAGGTCGGGGCCGGTCACCTCCAGCAGGGCTTCGTCGGCAGCCACAACTTCGACCAGACGCCCGTCGGCCAGCACGAAAGCATCGCCGTGGTCGAGCGAGGTGGTCTGCGCCAGATCGACCAGAAACGTCAGCCCGTCCGCCGTGGTCAGCACCTTGCGGCGCAGAAAGCGCCCGTCATAGGTCAGCTCGACCCGATCACTGGCATCGGACCACGCTCCGGCGCGGCGCATCTCTTGGCAAAGGATTGGGGTCATCTCGGTCTCTTCAAAACAGGAAATAGCGCTGCGCCATCGGCAGCACAGAGGCGGGTTCACAGGTCAGCAATTCACCATCCGCGCGCACCTCATAGGTCTCGGGGTTGACTTCGACCTCAGGCAGCGCGTCGTTCAACTTCAGATCGCGCTTGCCGATCTTACGGGTGTTGCGCACCGCAAGCGTCTGTTTGGCAAGGCCGAGGCTGCCGCCCACTCCCGCGGCCTCCGCCGCTTCGCTGACAAAGACCACGGCGGAATTTTCCACCGCCCGGCCATAGGCGCCGAACATGGGCCGCGAATAGACCGGCTGCGGCGTGGGGATCGAGGCGTTGGGGTCGCCCATCTGCGCGCAGACGATGCTGCCGCCGAGCAAGACCATCTCGGGCTTCACCCCGAAAAAGGCGGGGTTCCAGAGCACCAGATCGGCGCGCTTGCCCTCTTCGATGCTGCCGATATGGGTCGAGATGCCATGAGCGATGGCGGGGTTGATGGTGTATTTCGCAATGTAGCGGCGCACACGGAAATTGTCGTTGTCGCCCGTTTCCTCGGGCAGCCGCCCGCGCTGCTTTTTCATCTTGTTAGCGGTCTGCCATGTGCGGATCAAGACCTCTCCGACCCGGCCCATGGCCTGACTGTCGGAGGCGATGATCGAGAACGCCCCCATGTCATGCAGGATGTCTTCGGCGGCGATGGTCTCTCGCCGGATGCGGCTTTCGGCAAAGGCCACATCCTCGGGGATCGATTTGTCGAGGTGGTGACACACCATGAGCATATCCAGATGCTCTTCCAACGTGTTGACCGTGAAGGGCCGCGTGGGGTTGGTCGAGGAGGGCAGCACATGCTCTTCGCCGCAGATCTTGATGATATCTGGCGCATGGCCCCCGCCCGCGCCTTCGGTGTGGAAGGCATGGATCGTGCGGCCTTTCATGGCTTTTACGGTATGTTCGACAAAGCCGCTTTCGTTCAGCGTGTCGGTGTGGATCATCACCTGCACGTCCATCGCATCGGCCACGCCAAGGCAGCAGTCGATGGCCGCCGGGGTGGTGCCCCAATCCTCATGCAGTTTCAGCGCGCAGGCGCCCGCGTTGATCTGCTCTTCCAGTGCTGCGGGTTGCGAGGCGTTGCCTTTCCCCGCGAAGGCAAGGTTCATCGGAAAGGCGTCGGCGGCCTGCATCATGCGCCCGATATGCCAGCCGCCCGGCGTGCAGGTGGTGGCCAAAGTGCCATGCGCAGGGCCAGTGCCGCCGCCGAGCATGGTGGTCAGCCCCGAATGCAGCGCGTCTTCGATCTGTTGCGGGCAGATGAAATGGATATGGCTATCAAACCCCCCGGCGGTGAGGATGCGCCCCTCGCCCGCGATCACCTCGGTCCCCGGCCCGATGATGATATCGACCCCCGGCTGCGTGTCGGGGTTGCCTGCCTTGCCAATCTTGGCAATGCGCCCGTCTTTCAGGCCGACATCAGCCTTGTAGATGCCGGTATGATCGACGATCAGCGCATTGGTGATGACCGTGTCGACGGCCCCGCCCGCGCGGGTGACCTGCGACTGGCCCATGCCGTCGCGGATCACCTTGCCGCCGCCGAACTTGACCTCTTCGCCATAGGCCCGGCCCTCGCCGGTGGTCAGGTCACGTTCGACTTCGATAATAAGGTCCGTATCGGCCAGCCGCACCCGGTCGCCCACCGTGGGGCCGAACATGGCGGCATAGTCACCGCGTTTGATCTGTGCAGGCATCAGAGGTCTCCCATCACCGCGCTGTTAAAGCCAAAGACCCGCCGCGCCCCGTCGATCGGGATGAGCGCGACCTCGCGCCGTTGGCCGGGCTCGAAACGCACCGCAGTCCCCGCCGCGATGTCGAGGCGCAGGCCCCGCGCGGCGGCGCGGTCGAACTCAAGCGCGGGGTTGCTCTCGGCAAAATGGTAGTGGCTGCCGACCTGCACCGGGCGGTCGCCGGTATTGGCGACCATCAGCGTGATCGCCGTGCTGTCGGCATTGAGGGTCAACAGGCCCTCCGCCGGAATGATCTCTCCCGGGATCATGCTTTGGCGGTCTTCAGACGCCGCAGGACGAGGATCCCCCCCGACAGCGCAAAGGCCGCGGCGGCGATCAGGTAGACGGCGAGCGATCCGTCGCCCTCTCCGCCATGGCTGTGGGGGAGCGGCGCGCTATGGGCGAAGGCCGCCATGGCGAGCGACATAAGCGGCAGGGCAAGAAGGGGGGAAAAACGCGGCATGGGATATCCTATCTGATGGGGTTGTGCACGGTGACCAATTTGGTCCCGTCGGGAAAAGTGGCTTCGACCTGCACCTCGGAGATCATCTCGGCCACCCCCTCCATACAGTCGTCGCGGGTGATGACATGGGCGCCCGCCTGCATCAGATCGGCCACGCTGCGGCCATCCCGCGCGCCTTCGACCACGGTGTCGGTGATGAGGGCGATGGCCTCGGGGTGGTTCAGCTTGACCCCCCGCGCAAGGCGCTTGCGGGCGACCTCGGCGGCCATGGAGATCAGCAGTTTGTCTTTTTCTCGCGGGGTCAGTTGCACGTCAGGTCATCCATGATCGGGGAAGGGTGTCACCGCTCAACGCGCCCAAGATCGGGACGAGCGATTGGCGAAGGTCGAAACTATCTGCGGCGAGGATCCGGGCGACCAGCAGGTCAGGACCGATGAGGCTGGCCCCGGCGCTGTTGGGCAATTGGGCGCGGAGCCGGGGCAGCCGCGCTTCGGCATCGGGGGCCACATAGATCAGCGTGGCAAGGGCACCGGCCCCCGCCGCGATATGAGGGGCCGCCAGATGGGCGGTGACATCGCCGCTGAGTGTCATCGCATCGTGAAAAAGCGGCTGGCCCGCGCGGTTGACCTCGATCCGGTCGCGGAAATAAGCATGACGCAGCGCTTCACCCATAGCGGCGCGGCCAAAGACCAGCGGCTCCACCAGCAGGAGAGAGGCGTCTTGCGCCAGGTCGACCGTCAGATGCCGCCGCAGGGCGCATCCGTCGTAGAGAATGGACTCTTGCGGCAGCCAATGCAGCGTCGCGCCGGAGTCGACGGTAAGGGTGTTGCGCAGCGCCGCCACTTGCCCCGGTTGCGCGCGATAGGCGCGTTCGGCGGCCTGCGTGGTGAGGCTGAGCGCCGCTTGCGCCTCGGCGCGGGCGTTCAGGGTAAAACTATCGCCGCCGGTGATGCCGCCTGCGGTATTGATGACGATGGTCTGCAACAGCGCGGGATCGGGGCGGGGGAAGAGCAGCTTCATCGCGCCCGACTGGCGCAATTCGCCGATTGTCGACCCGCCCCGCGCAGCCTTGGCCGAGACCATCGCAGCACCAAGGGCGCGTGGCTGCACCGGGGTCGCTTGGGGGCTGTTTATGCTGCTGTCGATGAGAATGAGGAACGCTCCGCCCGGTAAAGTCTGATGATTTTTTAATCACCATAGAGACGGGGGAGTGTCATCGCCGAGGCGGTTCAGAGCCGCCTGCGCGGCGGGTTTGCTTGAAAAATGGGCGGCAAATCGCGGTGCTGTCCGAAACTTGGGCATTCCGCGCATGGGGCGGCGGCCCCGGGGAGGGAGGGCCGCCGCTGTCGTCAAATCCCGATCACGGGCGGAGCATGACCTTGCCGCCACGGCCCGTGGTCAGCGCGGCTTTCATCGCCTCGGTCACCTCGGCCAGCGGGTAGATGCCGCCGGTGTCGAGGGGCAGTTGGCCCTTCGCGGCCAGTTGCACCAATTCGCCAATCAGGCGGCCCCGCGTCTCAGCCGCCATCTCGCCGCTCACGCGCGAGCCCCAGAAGCCTTTGACGGTGATGTGCTTCATGATCAATTCGCCCGAAGACATGGTGAGCGGCTGGCCCGTCGCCGTGCCGAAGACGATCAGCTCACCGTCCTTGCCTAGCAGTTCGACCAGTTGGCCGCCCAACTCGCCGCCGACGGAATCGATGGCCGAGACCGCGCCGTCTTTGCCGATCAACTCACGCGCTTTGCTTTGCCAATCCGCATCTTCGGTGGAGAGGACATGTTCCGCGCCGGTGTCGCGCATCTCTTCGGCGGCGCCTTCGCGGCGGACGAGGTTCAGCAGGTTGACGCCGCGCGCCTTGGCCAGACCGACCATGATCTTGCCGACCGCGCCATTGGCGGCGGTTTGGATCAGCCAATCGCCTTCGCCGACCTTGAGGGTCTCCAACAAAGACAGGGCGCTGAAGGGCATGGCAATCAACTGCGCGCCCGCTTCGTCCGAGATCGCCTCGGGCAGGGGCAGCAGGCCCGCGGCAGGGGCGGTGAAATACTCGGCCCATGCGCCGTGGAAGCCAGCCGCGGTGACGCGTTTGCCGATCAGCGCCTCATCAACGCCTTCGCCCACGGCCTCGACGATGCCAAGCGCTTCGGAGCCGCCGATGGCGCCGGGCAGTTCGGGCTTGTAGCCATAGTTACCGCGCACGGTCCAAAGGTCGTGGTTGTGGATGGGCGAGAGCACCATGCGCAGCAGCGCTTCGCCTGCGGCGGGCGCGGGCTTGTCGGTTTCGCGGGTGGTCAGAACCTCGGCGGGCTCGCCGAATGTGTCGTGGATGGCAGCGAACATGCTGTTTCCTTTCAGGTTGGGAATTGGCCCCCGGTGAGGGAGAGTTGGGCAGAGGTTTCAGCGCGCGCCATGCGCAGGGGCGCATCGCTGCGTGCCAGTTTGGCCAGCACCGCAGCGCCGAGCCATTTGGCATAGAGCATGCGGGCTGTGGTCTCGGGGTCTTCGAGCACCCGGACGGTCCCATCCTCTGCGCCTTGGCGCAGCAATTGGGCAATCCGGGCGACCAAAGCATCGACACCCTGATCGAGCGTTTCGCGCATCGTTTCCGACAGGTCGGCAACTTCGGATCCGAGTTTCACCACCAAACAGGCGCTGGCGATCCCCGGGGCGCTGGATTGGCTGAGCCATGCATCCCAGAAACTGTCGAGCTTATCGCCTGCCGTTCCCGGGGCCGCGATCAGCGCATCGACACGGTCGAGATAGGCCTCGACGTAATCTGCCAACATCGTGGTGCCAAAAGCCTCTTTCGACGCGAAGTAATAGTAGAACGAGCCCTTGGGCACGCCGCTTTCGCTCAGAATGCGCGACAGGCCAACGCCAGAGAACCCGTGCCGCAACACGAGGCTGCGCCCTATGTCCAAAATGCGTTGCCGCGTCTGATCCGATTTCTTTGCCTCTGTCATACCGGGGCATCTAAGGAATAATAGACCGGTCGTCTAGTGCGCTCGCGCGAATGTGAGACAGCCAAGTTGAACGAGGCGCCAAACCAGAAAATAGCGAAAAAACCTATTCTTGCGCGATCATATATATTAGATTCCACACAACGGCCCGGAGGGCGATGACAGGGATGGAATGAGAAGATGGATCAAAAGATTGCTCTGATAACAGGGGCCGGAAGCGGGGTGGGCCTTGCCTGTGCGCAGCGTTTGGCGAAGGACGGTTTCACCCTCGTGCTGACGGGGCGGCAGCAGGATAAGATCGACGCGGCCTGCGCGACGCTCGACGGGCAGGGGCATATCGCCGTGGCCGCCGATGTTGGGATCGAGGCGGAGGTCGATGCGCTTTTCGAGCGGGTGGAGACGACCTTTGGGCGGCTGGATTTGCTGTTCAACAATGCCGGGCGCAATGGCTCGGCAGTTGAGGTAGACGGCTTAAGCGTGGCGGAGTGGAACGACATCGTCGCGACCAATCTGACCGGGTCATTCCTCTGCGCCCGCGCGGCTTTCGCCCTGATGAAACGGCAGAGCCCCAAGGGCGGGCGGATCATCAACAACGGTTCAATCAGCGCTCATGTGCCGCGCCCTCTGTCGGTGCCCTATACGGCGACGAAACACGCGATCACCGGGTTGACCCGCGCGCTGTCGCTCGACGGGCGGGCGCATGACATCGCCTGCGGGCAGATCGACATCGGCAACGCGGCGAGCGAGATGACCGAGCGGATGAAGGAGGGCATTCTGCAACCCAACGGCAGCCGCATGTCCGAGCCGCGCATGGATGTGAACGACGTGGCCGAAACGCTGTCATATATGGCGAAGCTGTCGCTCGACTCCAACGCCATGTTCGTCACCGTGATGGCTACTAAAATGCCCTTCGCGGGGCGCGGTTAAATGGTCAAAGCACCTTGCCCGGGTTCATCAAATGGCCCGGGTCGAGGGTGGCCTTAATCTGCGCCATTAACTCCAGCGCGACCGGGTCCTTATACCGGCGCAGCTCGGCGCGTTTGAAGGTGCCGATGCCATGTTCCGCCGAGAAAGAGCCGCCCATCTGGTGCACGATATCATGCACGATCCGGTTGAAGGCCCCGTATTCGGCAAGGAACGCCGCATCCGCCATATCCACCGGGCGCGACAGGTTGAAATGCAGGTTGCCGTCGCCGAAATGGCCAAAGGGGCAAGGGCGCAGCCCGGGCATGTGATCCATACAGGCTTGGGTCGCCTCGCGGATGAAATCCGCCACGCGCGACACCGGGACCGAAACGTCATGTTTGATCGACGCGCCTTCGGGTTTCTGGGCCTCTGACAGGTTCTCTCGCAGCGCCCAAAGCGCGTCTTTCTGCGCCTCCGAGGCGCCGATCACGGCGTCGATGATCTCCTCCGCCTCGAAAGCCGCTTCCAATGCGGTTTCCAGCCGGGCGTCGAGGTCTGTCGGCGCGCCATTGCCGGTGAGTTCGATCAGGCAATAGGCGGGATGCGCCTCGGCCATCGGATCGCTACAGCCGGGCGCGTGGTCGATCACCATTTGCAGGCCCAGCCGGTCGATATACTCGAATGTCGAAAGCGTGTCAGCGGTCTGGCCGCGCATCCGCGCATAGAGCGCGAGCGCCGGATCGGGGCCGGTGCAGGCCACCAGCGCGGTGGCCCGGGCGGTGGGTTTGGGAAAGAGTTTGATCACCGCCGCCGTGATGATGCCAAGCGTGCCTTCGGCGCCGATAAAGAGGTGTTTGAGGTCAAAACCGGTGTTGTTTTTCCGCAGGCCGTTCAGGTCATTCAGCACCCGGCCATCTGGCAGCACCGCTTCGATCCCCAGCACGAGGTCACGGGTATTGCCATAGCGCAGCACCGCCGTCCCGCCCGCGTTGGTCGAAAGGTTGCCGCCGATCTGGCAGGACCCTTCAGAGGCGAGCGAGAGCGGGAAGAGCGCATCGACCTCATCTGCCGCAGCTTGGATATTGGCGAGGATGCAGCCTGCCTCAACCGTCATCGTGGCATTGGTCGGATCGATCGCGCGGATACGGTTCAGCCGGTCTGATGTGAGGATAATGCCGCCATCGGGCACGCCGCCGCCTGCAAGACCGGTGTTGCCGCCTTGCGGTGTGACCGGCACTTCGGCTGCGTGGCACAGACGCATGCAGGCAGCGACCTCCTCGGTTGAACCGGGGCGGATCAGCGCCAGCGCCGTGCCGCGCCGCAGCCCGCGGTCTTCGATCAGCCGCGCGTCGAAATCCTTGGCGTCGGTCACCACATGGGCAGGGCCGATGGCATCGCGCAGCGCATCGAGCAAGGCGGCGTGGTCTTGCGCGTCCGTATCATCTGCGCGGCGCGGCGCGGTCAGGGTCGTCATCTGGGTCATCCTTCAGCGCTGGTCGGCGTCGACTTTTTTCTGGGCCGCCGCGCGCAGCTTGCTGATCGTGGTGCGGGTCGAGATCTGCTCGGGGTCGGTTACCAGTTCGATCAGCGCGGGACGTCCACTCTCGCGGGCGCGGGTGAAGGCGGCGGCGAAATCCTCGGTCTTGGTCACCCGTTCGGCATGGGCGCCCAGACCTTCGGCCATCTTCACGAAGTCTTGGTTCTGCAAGGTGGTGCCCGAGATGCGTTCGGGGTGGTCGCGTTCCTGATGCATGCGGATGGTGCCGTAGATGCCGTTGTTGAACAGCAACACGATGGGCCGCCCGCCATATTGCGCGGCGGTGGCGAGTTCGTTGCCGCTCATCATAAAGCCGCCATCACCGACGAAGGAGAGCGTCAGCCGTTCAGGGTCTGCAATCGACGCGGCCACGGCAGCAGGCACGGAATAGCCCATCGCGCCACAGGTGGAGCCGACGATTCGGCCCGGACGCCCAAAGCGCAGGAACCGCTGCGCCCAGCCGGTGTGGTTGCCCGCGTCGAGCGTGACCACCACGTCGTTGGGCAGCTCATCGCGCAGTTGCGCAAGGGCCACCCCCATGTCGAGATCCCATTCCCCGCCATTGGGCGCTTCGGTATCGGTGAGGTAGTCGGCATGCAGCTTGTCGCACCAATCGCCCCATGCCTCTGCCCGGCCCAGATCGACGCCGTCCAAGGCAGCGGCCACAGCGACGGGCGCTGCCGCAATGCCCAAATCCGGCGAATAGACGCGGCCAATCTCATCCGCCTCGGGATAGAGATGCACCAGACGGGTCTCGGGGTTGGGCGATTGCATGGTGGTATAGGTCTTGGTCGTCATCTCACCCAAACGCGCACCGATCACAATGAGCAAATCCGCCTCACGTTGATGTGCGTAGAGGCTGGGCGCGGTAGAGGTGCCGAAATCGCCTGCATAGACCGGCGAGAGGTTGTTCACGATGTCCTGCCGCCGGAAAGAGGTGGTAACGGGGATCTTGTTGGCTTCGGCAAAGCGGGTGATGGCCGCCGCACTCTCATCCGACCAGCCGGAGCCGCCGAGCAGCAGGAGGGGCCGTTCGGCCTGCGCGATCTCGGTCTTGAGCATATCGAGGCTATCGGGCGACAGGCCGGCATGGGTGGCCGTATAGGGCCGCGCATCGGCCACGGAAACCACCTCGGTCAGCATGTCTTCGGGCAGGGAGATCACCACCGGGCCGGGGCGGCCCGAGGTCGCCACGCGGAAGGCGCGGGCCATATATTCCGGCACCCGCGCCGGGTCATCGATCTGGGTGGCCCATTTGGCGATGGGGCCGAACATGGCGCGGTAATCGACCTCCTGGAAGGCTTCGCGGTCGGTCGTGTCCCGGGCGATCTGTCCCACGAGCAGGATCATCGGCGTGCTGTCTTGCTGCGCGATATGCACCCCGATGGCCGCGTGGCAGGCGCCGGGGCCGCGGGTGACCATGCAGATGCCGGGCTTGCCGGTGAGCTTGCCATAGGTCTCGGCCATATTCGCGGCCCCGGCTTCGTGCCGCGCGTTGATCAGGTTGAAACGGTCCTGCACGTCATGCAGCGCGTCCAGCACCTCAAGGTAGCTTTCGCCGGGCACGCAATAGGCGGTGTCGGCGCCGTGGATCAAAAGCTGATCCACAAGGACCTGTCCGCCGGTCCGCGCCTTGAGGGAAGTTTTTTGCAGCATGGAGAAGGCTCCGTTTCGTTCGTTCAAAGAGTTAAGTATGTGTGGCCGCTTGGCTCTCGGGGCTGGGGTTCCTGGCCTTTTGGAAGGCCAGGATAACGCCCGCGATGACCAGCCCCGAGGCGGTGAGCCGCAGATCGGGATAGATCAGCAAGAGCGACGCCGCGAAAAGCACCACCGACAGCACGTTGGACAGTCTGCCAAAGTAGTAGCGTTGCAGGGCGGCGGCCAGCAAGATGACGCCAATGGTGGCCTGCAACAGGACCAAGGTGATCTGGGTGGCCGAACCCTGCATCAGGATCGCCGGTTCATAGACGAACATGAAGGGCACGATAAAGCCGGTGGCCCCGAGTTTCACCGCGGCCCAGCTCGCCTCCACGATTTTGGCGTGGGACAGGGTGTTGGCCGCATAGACCGCCATGGCGACGGGGGGTGTGATGGCCGACAGGATGGCGAAGTAGAACACGAAGAGATGCGCCGCTTCGACCTGCACGCCCAGTTTCACCAGTGCCGGCACCAGCAGGGCGACCTGCACGATATAGGCCGGTGTGGTCGGCATCCCCATGCCAAGGATGATGCCCGCAATCATCGACAGGAAGAGCGCGATGACCAGCGTGTCTTGGGCCGCTTCGATCACGAAGTTCGAGAAGGTCAGGCCAAGGCCGGTGATGTCGATCACGCCGACGACGATGCCCGCACAGGCACAGGCTGCGGCAATCGCCAGCACGTTGCGTGCGCCGCCTTCGAGCGCTTCGAGGATGTTGTCGACGGTGACGTAATGCCGTGTCGTCTTGCGCAGCGCCGCGACGGGCACGACCGAGACGATACCGCAAAGCGCCGCATAGGGGGCCGAATAGCCCAGCATCAGCACGCCCACGATGATCGTCAGCGGCAGGAACAGGTGGCCGCGTTCAAGCAGCACGGTTTTCAGCGGTACTTGATCCTCTTTCGGGACCGACCCGATGCCCTTGCGCTTGGCCTCGAAATGGACCGCGGCGAAAAGGGCCACATAGAACAGGATCGCGGGCGCCAGCGCGTATTTCGCAACCGTGAGGTATCCGACGCCGAGGTATTCGGCCATGACAAAGGCCGCAGCCCCCATGACGGGCGGCATAATCTGCCCCCCGGTCGAGGCCACGGCTTCGACCGCGCCGGAGAAGGCGGGTTTAAATCCCATGCGTTTCATCAGCGGGATAGAGAAGGTGCCCGTCGTCATCACATTGGCCACGGCAGAGCCGGACACCGACCCGAAGAGGCCCGAGGTCACACAGGCCACCTTGGCCGGACCGCCGACCTGCCGCCCCGTAAGCGCCACCGCGAAATCCATGAAGAGCTGGCCCACGCCCATCCGCTCGACCAAGGAACCGAAGAGGATGAAAAGCACCATATAGGTCGCGGAAACCGCGATCGGGATGCCGAAGATGCCTTCGGGCGTCATGAACAACTGCTCAAGGATCACCGAGGGCAGGGTCGAGGTGAAGGCGAGGCCGTAGCCGAGGAACAAAAGTGCCGTGATCGGCAGCATCGGCCCCAGCATCCGGCGCGTGGCTTCCAATAGCAGAGCCACAAGCGTGATCCCCACCACGATGTCCATCGGCATTAGCGGATCGACGTAGAGGAAGCGCTGCGTGATGTAATTAAGGTTAAAGGAAGGATAGAGCGCAGCACCCGCCGCGAAAAGCCCGATGACCACATCATACCAACTGGGCACATCATTGCGCAGACCCTTGCGGTTCACCGTCAAGAAAATCAGCAGAAGCGCCAGAGCGACGTGTACGCCGCGCATAATATAGGGGTTGGGCGGGCCGACGAAGGCGACATAGAGATGCCACACAGCCATGCCGATCAGGATCAGCCTTGCTATGCGGGTAATCAGGGGCATCTTGTCCAGAAAGATCGACAGTTGCATGGGGGTTCTCTCGTCTAGAGTGGAAGGCGGCCTCTGTGTGTCAGCGCGCGGAATGCACGGGGCGCAGGGACCTTATGGATGTGGGCCGGACGAAGCGCTTGGCTCCGACCGACCCGTTTCGTGTCGGAAGGGAATTACATCCCCGAGACGCCACGCTCTGCGTAGAACTCTTTCGCGGCGGGGTGGAAGGGCACGCCGATGTCGGTGGCCATTTCCTCAACCGTCAGGTTCGCCATGGATTTGCTGATCGCGGCGAAGCTGTCGTTGTTGTCGGCAATCGCGGCGAGCACGGATTTGACGATCTCACCGTCATAGTCGCAGGGCGCGACCATATGGGTGTCATAGCTGATCGCATGCACGGTCTCATCGAAACCGGGGTAGGCGCCCGCCTTGACTTCGCGGCGCTGGAAGGCGGCGTTCTTGTCTTTGAAGTGGGCAAAGGTCTCTTCATCCACGTCGATCAGGCGGATTTTGCGCGAGGATGCCAGATCCATCACCGAGCCGGTTGGCAGGGACGACCCCAGTGTGAAGAAATCGGCCTGACCGTCTTTCATCTGCGAGGCGGAGTCGGAGTAGGACGTGTTGGCGACGCTGTCGAGGTCGTCAAAGGTCATGTCGGCAGTCGACAAAAGCTCGCGCGTCAGGAATTCGCCGGTGTTGCCAAGCTGCTGCGTGGTCAGGCGTTTGCCCTTCATGTCGGCGATTGTCTTGATGCCCGAATCTTCAAGCGCGACGATCTGGAAATACTGCGGATAAAGAATGCCAAGGTTGCAGACATTGGTCGTGGCCTTGCGGAACGGCTCTTTGCCCGAAAGGCTGTCCACGGTCGAGATCGAGTTGGCGAAGGCGATGCCGAAGCGGCCCGCATCCACGCCGACCACATTCGACACGCCCGCGCCCGGCGTGACAGTAATGTCCATGTCGGGGTTCTCACGCTCTACAATCGCCTTGATCGCGCCGCCCACCGGATACCACGACCCGCCCTGCTGGCCGGTCGCCATGACAAAGCTCTGCGCATGGGCGGCGGCGCCTGCGACGGCGAAAAGGATGGTGGCCGCTGTGGTGCGACGGATCGATTTGAAGATGGGTGACATAGAAACTCCTCCCGAGTTTTGACTGTGTGTCGGCAGCTACTGGATGGGTTCCGGGCTCCCCCCTGACATCCTCTTGCCGTGATCCGCAGACTGCGGGGGAATCTCTAGCCTGTCAATTAAAAATACAAATTTACGGGGATTTCATCTTACTTGTAATGTTGTATTCTGGTTGTAATGCTGGGAATGGCCCTACCTTCTGATTATTGACAGCTTGTCATACAGGTGGTTCAATCGGCGAAAGGAAGTTGTTATTATGGCTGCAAATCTTCAGGCGACCGCGCCCCTCGTCGATGGTGCCACGCTGAGCGATCAGGTGACCGAGGTGCTGCGCCACAATGTGGTGAACGGTGTGTGGAACGTGGGCGATGTGCTGCCCTCCGAAACCACATTGGCCAGCGATTTCGATGTGAGCCGCACGGTGATCCGCGAGGCGGTGTCGCGCCTCAAGGCCGAAGGTATGTTGTCGAGCCGTCAGGGCCGGGGGGCCTTTGTCGCCAGCGACCGGCCCCGCCAGGGCTTTGCTATCCCTGAACGTGACATGGAAAGCCAGCGCAAGCTCGAACAGATCCTAGAGCTGCGCATGGGGCTTGAGATCGAAGCCGCTGCCATCGCCGCCGCCCGCGCCACCCCCGAGGCCCGCGCAGAGATTGAGCGTGCCGCCGCCGCTTATGATCAAAGCAACAAGATCGGTGGCCCGGCAGTGGCGGCAGGGGTCACTGCAGACCTCGATTTTCACCGCGCGGTTTGCGAGGCGACGGGGAACAGCTATTACCTTAGCCTGTTCAACTACCTCGTCGCCAGCCTGCGCGAGACGATGCTGGCCGGGCGGCTGCAAGCGCTGAAACGCGGCGGCGAAAGCCGTGACGCGATACAGGAGCACTACGACATCGCCGCCTCTATCGCCGAGGGTGACGCAGAGCGCGCCCGCCAGCGGATGCGCGACCACCTCCAGATGTCGAGCGGGCGGCTTTTGGCACAACTCAAGACCGAGGACGGGCTGGCAGAGTGACCATTCCTGCCGCCCTCCATGCCGCCCTCGCGCGGCCCCCCTCACTGACCATCGCGCTCAGCGGGGGGATCGACAGCCTGACGCTCTCGGCTGCCGCGGCCAAGGTGCGCGGCGCGGCGGGCGTGACGCTTTGCCATGCGGTTTCACCCGCCGTTCCGGCGGCGGCGACCGCGCGGGTGAAGGATTTCGCCACCACTTGGGACCTGCCGCTGAAGCTGGTCGACGCGGGGGAGTTCGCCGATCCCGCCTATCGCGCGAACCCGGTCAATCGCTGTTATTTCTGCAAGTCGAACCTCTATGGCACTTTGGCGCGCATGGGGCCGCTGGTGGCGGCGGGCACCAATACCGATGATCTGACGGACTACCGTCCCGGCCTGCAAGCCGCGGCGGAACACGGCGTGCTGCACCCTTTCGTCGAGGCGCAGATGTCCAAGTCGGATGTGCGCGCCTTGGCCCGCGCGCTCGGGCTGGGGGATCTGGCGGAACTGCCAGCCGCCCCCTGTTTGGCCAGCCGGATCGAGACCGGTCTGCGGGTGGAGCCTGCGGATCTGGTGGTGATCGACCGGGTAGAGACCCTGCTGCGTGAGGTCATGGGCAATATCACCCTGCGCTGCCGACGCCTGCGCGGGGGCTGGGTGGTCGAGCTTGATCCGCTTGTTTATGAAGACCTCTCCGCCCAGAAACGTGCAGCGATATTAACGCAGGTTCGGCAGGCCACGGATGACGGGCGCGCGGTCGATCTGCGGGCCTATTCAAGAGGAAGTGCATTTGTCCATCACTAAGGCCGGCCCCGACGGGCATCCAGACGTGACCTTTGATCGGGGCCGCGGGGGGCGTATCGGCATCGAAGAGGCCGTGCTTTGCGAGCATAAATCCGTGGCGCAGATCGCCGCCATCATCGGCGATGCAGCGGCAGAGGAACGGCGGCTGTTGCTGACCCGGCTGACGGCAGAGCAATTCGCCGCGCTGCCCGCCGACTTGGCGCAACGGGTCGATTACTGCACCGCCTCGCGCACCGCCATTTTGGGAGAGATCGGGCCCTTGGCCAGCACCCCGCGCATCGCCCTCGTCAGTGCGGGCACCTCTGATTACGCCCCTATGGCCGAAGCGCGGCGCACGCTGGCCTATGGCGGAATGGCGGCGACCGAGGTTTCGGACGTGGGCGTCGCCGGGCTGTGGCGTCTGCTCGCGCGGGAAGAGTTGCTGCGCGAGATGGATGTGGTGATCGTCTTTGCCGGGATGGACGCGGCGCTGCCCTCGGTCGTGGCCGGGCTGGTGCCGGGGGTGGTCATTGGTGTGCCGACCTCCGTGGGCTATGGTGTCGCCCGCGGCGGGAGGGTCGCGCTTGATTCGGTACTCGCCAGCTGCGCGCCGGGGGTGACGGTGGTGAACATCGACAACGGCTATGGGGCTGCAACATCGGCGCTGCGGCTGGCCAATATGATGCGCCGCGCCGCGGCGGGAGGGTAGCCGGTGACAGCACCGAAACTGAAGATCAAGAAACGCCAGACCTTGGCCGACCAGCTCTACGGGCAGGTTCTTGAGCAGATCGTGTCGAACAAGCTGGTGCAGGGGGAAAAGCTGCCTTCGGAAAACCAGATCGCCACCGCCTTTGGCGTGTCGCGGCCCGTGGTGCGTGAGGCGCTGCGCAAGCTGCAAGAGGACGGTCTGGTCGAAGCGCGGCGCGGCGTGGGCACCTTCGTCAGGCGGCGGCCTTCGGAAAAGCTGATCGAATATGCCACGGCGGGTTCCGTCGCCGGGCTGATGCGCGCGATGGAAGCGCGGATCACGATCGAAAAGGCCACCGCCCGCATGGCCGCGCAGCGTGCCAGCCCCAAAGACATCGCCCGGATCGAGGCAGCCTTGCAAACGCTGGAGGCATCGATGCAGGCGCGCGATCCGTCCTTTGATGCCGACTACCAATTCCACCGCGCCATCGCGGCGGCTTCGGGCAATGAGGTTTTCGTGCAAATGCTCGACTGCGCCCGCGGTTCGATCGAACAGGGGATCGATGTGGCGCAAAAGCTGACCCGCCAAGGCTCCCAAGCCCGGATCGACGTGGTGATCAGCGAACATCGGGAAATCCTCGAAGCGATCCGCGCGGGCGACAGCGAAGTCGCAGGCGTGTCGATGGCCTATCACCTTTTGCAGGCGCGGGCCCGGATCACCGACCACGCCGGTATCGCATGACCCAAGCAAGCAGAAAGACCACCCCATGATCTACGACCACCGCACCTATTGCTGCCGCCCCGGCACGATCAAGAAACACCTCGCGCTCTATGCCGAATTCGGCTTCCCGGCGCAGCGCCGCATCCTAGGTGAGCCGGTGATCTATGCGCAGGTCGAGACGGGGGACGTGAATTCCTTCGTGCATATCTGGGCCTATAAGGACGCCGCCGACCGTGCCGCACGCCGGGCGCAGATGGCGGCGGACCCTGAGTGGCAGGCCTATCTCAAGAAAAGCGCCGAGGCGGGGTATTTGGTGAGCCAGACCAATAAGATCCTGATGCCCGTGCCGCTAGAGGGTTAAGCCGCGCCCCGGCCTGAGAGGTCAGGCCGGGGCAGCCTTCAGGTCACGAGGCAGGCCTCGTCGATGCCGCGCCCTTCGTGGAAGGCGCGGATGTTGCCCGCCCAATGGCCGACCATGCGTTTGAGGTTGTCCTCACTATGGCCGCCGATATGCGGCAGCGGCAGGACATTATCGAGACGCAGCAGCGGGTTGTCCGGCTCCACCGGTTCTTGGGTAAAGACATCCAATGCCGCCCCGGCGATGCGCTTGTGGGTCAACGTGTCGATCAGGGCCGCCTCGTCGATCAGCCCGCCGCGCCCGGTGTTCACCAAAAGCGCATCCGATTTCATCCGCGCCAGTTCATCCGCCCCGATGGTGTGGTGTGACGCATCGGTCAGCGGCATATGCAGGCTGACGATATCGCAGGTCTCAAGGATCTCATCGCGTTCGGCATAGCGTGCGCTGGTGCCTTCAGCTTCCCCCGAGCGGCGGTAGTAGAGCACCTCGCAGTCAAAGCCCGTCAGCCGTTTCGCGACAAGCTGCCCGATGGCGCCAAAGCCGATCAGCCCGACCTTCTGACTGCTGAGATCCCGCGCCCCGGGGACGATCTCGGGCACGATCCATTTGCCCGCGCGGGTGTTGTTGTAATGCAGCGGGATGCGGCGCAGCGCGGCGATCATCATGCCGATGGTCAGATCGGCGATGGTGGGCGCGTTGACCCCGGGGCTGCGCGCGACCGGCACACCCATCTCGCGCGCGACATCCAAGGGGATTTTGTCATACCCGGTGCCCCATTGATGCACGAGGCGCACGCTATCTGCCCCCCGCAAGACCTCGGCCGGAAGCCCCCGCCCGCGTGGGACGATATAGGCCGCCCCCTTTACCGCTTCGGCAAAGGCTTCTTCCGAGAAGGAGGCCGCAAAGCGCAGGTCGAGCCCTTCGGCATAGCCGCGCACCTTGTCTTGCATGTCCTGCGGCATCGCGTCGAGCACGGCGACGGGGCCGATCAACCCGCCGCTCATGCCGAAGCCCCGCGCAGGTCTTCGGGCAATAGCGCCTCGGGCAGGTTTTGGTAGGACACGGGCCGCAGGAAGCGGCGGATCGCCATGGTGCCGACGGAAGTCGCGCCGAAGTTGGTGGATGCGGGGTAGGGGCCGCCATGCACCATGGCGTCACAAACCTCGACCCCGGTGGGGAAGCCGTTCACAAGTACCCGGCCCGCTTTCCGTTCCAGGATCGGCATCAGCGCCTTGGCGGCGTCGGTGTCGCCCTCGTCCATCTGGAGCGTCACGGTCAATTGTCCCTCGAACCCCTTGGCAAGCTCTTGCATCTCATCGCCCGAGGACACCCGCAGCACCAGACCCAAGGGGCCAAAGACCTCCTCCCCAAGCGCGTGGTCTTGCAGGTAGGTATCGGCGTCGGTTTCAAACAGGTTCGGCTGGGCGGCGCGGCCTTCGCTGTCGTTGCTGACCAGCGCGCGGACGGCGTTGCGCCCGGTGAAACGTTCCTTGCCGTCGCGGTAGGCTTGGGCGATGCCGTCGGTCAGCATGACCTGCGGGCCGACCTGCTCAAGCGCCTCTTTCGCGGCGGCGACGAATGCGTCGCCTTCGGCCCCCTTGGCCACGACCGCGATGCCGGGGTTGGTGCAGAACTGCCCCGCGCCCATGGTCAGCGACCCGGCCCAGCCTGCGCCGATTTCCGCGCCGCGATTGCGGGCGGCATCGGCCAGAACGAACATAGGGTTCACCGACCCCAATTCGCCAAAGAAAGGGATTGGTTCGGGGCGTTGGGCGCAGAGATCGAACAGCGCGCGGCCTCCACCGAGCGATCCGGTAAAGCCCACGGCCTTGATCAGCGGATGCTGCACCAGCGTCTGCCCCACCTCGCGGCTATTGGCGTGGATCAGGGAGAAGACGCCGGGGTGGATGTCGCATTTCTGGATCGCCGCGTGGATCGCTTCGGCCACAATCTCCCCCGTGCCGGGGTGGGCGGAGTGGCCCTTGACCACGACCGGACAGCCCGCCGCCAGCGCCGCGGCGGTGTCGCCGCCCGCGGTGGAGAAGGCCAGCGGGAAGTTCGACGCGCCGAAGACCGCGACCGGTCCGATGGGGCGCTGGATCATGCGGATATCCGGGCGCGGCATCGGCTGGCGTTCGGGCAGGGCGCCGTCGACGCGCCGGTCCAGATGCGCGCCTTTGCGGATGTGATCTGCAAAGAGGCGAAGCTGCCCGGTTGTCCGCCCACGCTCGCCCTGAAGGCGGGCTTCGGGCAGGCCGGATTCGCGGGTGCCGATCTCGGTAATGGTCTCGGCACGGGCCTCCATCTCGTCTGCGATGGTGTCGAGGAAGGCGGCGCGGGTCTCGCGGCTGGCATAGGCGTAGGACCAAAAGGCCTCCTCCGCCGCTTGGCAGGCCCGGTCGACATGGGCCGGGGTGCCGCTTTGGAATTGGTCGCTTTCGCCGGTGGCGGGGGAATTGGCGAAGGTCTCTCCGCCGCCGACCCATTCGCCGGCGATCAGATGCTTGCCGTGGGGGTGAAATCTCTTGCTGTCCGCGGTCATGATCAATCCTTATGGGTTTGCTGTGTCAATGTGGGGGAGGGCCGCGCCATGGTCTGCACCAGCGCATCCATCTGCCGCGTGAGCAGCCAGGCGTCGCCCGCGATGGCGACGAATTCGATACCCTCATCAAAGTACCGTTGCGCAAGATCGGCACCATAGCCGAGGATGCCCGCAGGCAGCCCGGCGGCATGGATGGCCTCGACCGCCTCGCGGATCTTCTCTTGAACATCGGGGTGCATCGGGTTGCCGGTATGGCCCATCGCGGAGGAGAGATCCCCCGGCCCGATAAAGATCGCATCGACCCCCGGCACGCCGGCAATGGCGGGGATTTCGGCCACCGCTTCGGGGGTTTCGACCTGCACGATCACGCATTGCGCCTCTGCATAGGTGCTGAGGTAATCGGTTTGCCGCGCGTAATCATTGGCGCGGATCGTGGCCGAGATGCCGCGCAGCCCTTCGGGCGGGTAGCGGGTCCATGATACGGCTTGGCGGGCGGCCTCGGCGGTTTGGATCATCGGGAACATCAGATTGCGCACGCCGATATCCAGCAGCCGCTTGGTCATCGTTTGGTCCGAGGATGGCATGCGCACAATCATCTGCGCATCGGGATTGGCACTGCCTGCCGCGCGCAGATGGTCGGTAATTTGGCTCAGGTCGTTGGGCGCATGCTCCATATCCAACAACAACCAGTCGATCCCGCTGCCCGCCGCAATCTCTGTCACCGTAGGAGAGCAAAGCGAGAGCCAAAAGCCCGACAGGCGGCTGCCGGGGCGGAGCGTTTGTTTCAGTGGTTTTCCCGACATTTTCGCGGCTCCTCCCTCAAATGGTATCGACAATTGGGGTGATACGGTAATATATCAGTTCGAGCAAGATGTGTTTTCCAACCTTTTTGTGATGATGTTTTAGCTGGCGAGGAATCCATGACCGAGACCAAGAAAACCGCCGATCAGCTGCGCAGCGCGCGCTGGTTCGCCCCCGACGATCTGCGCAGCTTTGGCCATCGGTCGCGCATGATGCAGATGGGTCTGGGCCCCGAGGATTGGGAAGGCCGCCCGGTGATCGGCATCCTGAACACTTGGTCCGAGATGAACCCCTGCCACCTTCATTTCCGCGACCGCGCGGAGGACGTGAAGAAGGGAATCGCGCAGGCCGGGGGGCTGGGGCTTGAGATACCGACGATCTCGATCGACGAGAGCTTCACCAAGCCGACTTCGATGCTCTACCGCAATATGATCGCGATGGAGACCGAAGAGACGATCCGCTCGCACCCGCTCGATGGCGTGGTGCTCATGGGCGGATGTGACAAGTCCACGCCCGGTCTGACCATGGGGGCGATCAGCGCAGGCGTGCCGTTCATCTTCTTGCCCGCGGGGCCGATGCTGCGGGGCAATTACGCGGGCCGGGCGCTTGGCTCTGGTTCGGACGCCTGGAAGTTCTGGGACGAACGCCGCGCAGGCACGATCTCGGCCGAGGAATGGGTCGGCGTCGAAGGCGGCATTGCGCGGTCCTACGGGCATTGCATGACGATGGGCACCGCCTCCACCATGACCGCGATTGCCGAGGCGATGGGGTTGACCCTGCCGGGGGCGACCTCGATCCCCGCTGCGGATGCGGGGCACAAACGGATGAGCGCCTCTTGCGGGCGGCGCATTGTCGATATGGTTTGGGAAGACCTGACGCCGGACAAGATCATCACCCCCGCCGCCGTGCAAAACGCGGCGACGGTGGCGATGGCGACGGGCTGTTCGACCAATGCGGTGGTGCATCTCTTGGCCATGGCGCGCCGGGCCGGGGTGGCGCTGGAGTTGAGCGATCTCGACGCTCTGGGCCGCATCACGCCGCTGATCGCCAATATCCGCCCCTTGGGCAGCAGCGAATATCTGATGGAGGATTTCTATTTCGCGGGCGGGCTGCGGGCGCTGATGGACCAGTTGGGCGACAAGCTTGACCGGTCGGCCATCACCTGCACCGGCAAACCGCTGGAGGAGGGGATCGCGAATGCGCCTGTCTATAATGACGACGTGATCCGGCCCCTGTCGAACCCGGTCTATAAGGAAGGCTCGCTTGCCGTGCTCAAGGGCAACCTTTGCCCCAATGGCGCGGTGATCAAACCGGCGGCCTGCGATCCAAAGTTCCACCACCACGAAGGCCCGGCGCTGGTCTTTGACAGCTACCCCGAGATGAAGGCCGCCATCGACGACGAAAACCTCGATGTGACGCCCGACCATGTGCTGGTGCTGCGCAACGCAGGTCCGCAGGGCGGGCCGGGGATGCCGGAATGGGGGATGCTGCCGATGCCCAAGGCGCTGCTGAAACAGGGGCACCGGGACATGCTGCGGATCTCGGATGCGCGGATGTCGGGCACCTCTTACGGCGCTTGCATCCTGCATGTCGCGCCGGAGTCTTTCGTGGGCGGGCCGCTGGCGCTGCTCAAGACGGGGGACATCGTGCGCATGGATCTTGAGGCCCGAACCCTCGACATGTTGGTGGCTGAGGACGAACTCGCCGCCCGCCGCGCTGCGTGGAAAGCGCCCGAGCCACGGTTTGAGCGGGGCTGGGGCTATATGTTCCAGCGTCATGTGGGGCAGGCCGATCAGGGCTGCGACTTTGACTACCTCACCGCGGCCTTCGGCCAAGCGGCGGGTGAGCCGGATATTTTCTGAGAGGGGCTGGCAATGACACATGATCTTTCGAAAGCGCTTACCGGCATCTCGGGCATCCTCGTGACGCCCTATGACGCGGGCGGAGAGATCGCGCCGCGCAAGCTGACGCCGATCATTGACCGCGCGCTTGCCGCCGGGGTGCATATCCCGGTGGTGAACGGCAATACCGGCGAATACTACGCGCTGACCAATGACGAGGCCCGCACCATGGTGCGCGAGGTGGCGCAGATGATCGACGGGCGCGCGCCGCTGCTTGCGGGTGTCGGGCGCGGCATTCGCGATGCCTGTGCGCTGGCCAAGGCAAGTGCCGAGGCGGGGGCGGATGCGCTGATGATCCATCAGCCGCCCGATCCCTTTGTCTCTCCCCGTGGTACGGTCGATTATGTGCGCGCGGTGCGTGATGCCTCGGGCGGGCTGCCGGTGATGCTGTACCTGCGCAACGATGCGATGGGGCCCGAGGGCATCGCGCGGCTGTGCGAGGTCGACGGGGTGAAGGGCGTCAAATGGGCCACGCCGAACCCCTTGAACCTTGCCCGCGCGATCGAAGCGGCGCCGAAAGACATCGTCTGGGTCGGCGGTTTGGCCGAGGTCTGGGCGCCGCCGCTCTATGCCGTGGGGGCGCGGGGCTTCACCTCGGGCCTCATCAACGTCTGGCCCGAGCGCTCGGTCGCCATCCACGCGGCACTCGACGCAGGCGACTACGGCGAAGCGAACCGCCTCATCGCCGGGATGCGCGCCTTTGAGGACATCCGCGCGGAAGAGCATAACGGCACCAATGTCACCGGCGTCAAAGCCGCCCTTATGGCCATCGGACAGGATTGCGGCCCCACGCGCCCGCCTTCCGCATGGCCGCTGACGGAACAGCAGCAGGCGGTGTTGGATCAATTCGTGAAAGACAATCAACTGAAGGGAGAGGCGGCATGAGCCCCGAACTACGCGAGAAACTCCAAGCGGTCTCGGTCGCGACATTGGCGACGGCGCTGTACAAGCGCGGGCTGCGCAATCAGGTGGTGCAGGGGGTCGGTCCGGTAGCCGCCAAGGGGCGCAACATGGTCGGCCCTGCCTTTACCCTGCGCTATATGCCTGCCCGCGAAGACCGCAACCAATTGGTCGAATTCCGCAATCCCGAGCACCCGCAGCGCGTCGCGATCGAGACCTGCCCCGAGGGCCATGTGTTGGTGATGGACAGCCGCAAGGATGCCCGCGCCGCCAGCGCCGGTGACATCCTGATCACCCGGCTGATGATGCGCGGCGCGGCGGGTGTGGTGACCGACGGGGGCTTGCGCGATGCGGCGACCATCGGCGCGCTTGAGATTCCCGCCTATCACGCGCGGCCCTCCAGCCCCACGAACCTGACGCTGCATGAGGCGATTGAGATCAACTGCCCCGTAGGCTGCGGCGATGCCCCGGTCTTTCCCGGCGATATCGTGGTGGGCGACGACGACTGCGTGATCATCATCCCCGCGGATATTGCCGAAGAGGTGGCCGAAGAGGCTGTCGAGATGACCGCCTATGAGGATTTCGTGGTGGAGCAGGTCAAGGATGGCGCCGGGATCATCGGGCTTTACCCCGGCACCAAGCAAGAGAACCTTGATAAGTTCGCCGCGTGGCGCAAGGCCAACAACCGCTGAGTTAGGGCTTTTCCGGGGTGAAATACTCCGGGAAAGCCGCCCGTTTCTCGGTCATCCGGTCGACGGTGCGTTGTAGGTGCTGGCGCAGCGCCCCCATCGCCGCGGGCGCATCGCCCGCTTCGATCCCGTCGAGGATGCGGCTGTGGCCGCCGATCACGTCCTTGTTGTTCAGAATGCGGCCCGCCTCATCAATATCGTCCAGATGCAGGCGGCGCAGACGTTCCAGATGGCCCGCATGGCTGCGCATGATACGCTGGCTTTGCACATGGCCCGCCGCCACGAAGAGGGTCTGGTGAAACACCTCGTCCAACTCCTGAAAGGTCGGCACATCGCCGGGCTGGTCCGAAATGCTGCTTTGCAAGGCGACGATGCTGCGCAGACGGGTGAGGGCTTCGGGCGCGATCTCATCGGCCAAACGGCGCACGACTTCGGTCTCAAGCGCGATGCGCATGAACTGCGCCTCGCGGATCGCCGACATATCGATCGGCGTGACCAGCGTGCGCGATTGCGGGTAGATCTTGACCAGCCCCTCTTTGGCCAGCTGTTGCAGCGCATCGCGCAGCGGCGTCAAGCTGACGCCATGGGTCTCGGCCAGTTCGGCACGCAACAGCGGTGTGCCGGGCGGCAGGTCGAGCCTTACGATCTGATCGCGCAGGGTGGCGTAAACCCCGCGTCCCGTGGGCCCGCCCTCGAACAGTCCCAAGTCGGCCCCACCGCCAAGGATGCTTTTGGCAAGGGTCTGTGCGCTCTGCGCGGCGGGTTTCTTCGATGCGGTCATGCGGGCTCTTCCATAGCTGTTAAATCTAATATATCAGTTAATGACATCTTACCGAAGCGGTTTTTTCGACACCCGAGGGAGGGGAGCATCCGATGGACAGCCAGACCATGCAAGAGGACAGACGCGCAAAGGTAATGCTGCTGTCACCGACGGATAACGTGGTCGTGGCAACCGCGGCGGTTCCCCGTGGCGCGGTATTGCCGCAAGACGGGCTGCGTGCCAACCATGATACGCCCCAAGGTCACAAGATCGCGATCCGCCCGATCCAGCGCGGCGCGCCGATCCTGAAATTCGACACGGTGATCGGCTATGCGGCAGAAGAGATCGCCGCAGGCGATTGGTTGCACAGCCATAACATCAAGTTCGACGCGGTTGACAAAGACTATGCCTTTGCCCGCGATTATACCCCGACCAAGCTGCTGCCACCGCAAAAGCGCGCCCAGTTCATGGGCATCCGCCGCGCCAATGGCCGGGTCGGCACGCGCAACTACATCGGGCTTTTCGTCACCGTGAATTGCTCGGCCACCGTGGCGCGCAAGATCGCCAATTACTTCGACGAAGAGCGGATGGAGGCATGGGAGAACGTCGACGGGGTGATCCCCTTCATCCACGAATCCGGCTGCGGAATGGAGCTTACGGGCGAGCCGATGGACCTGCTGCGCCGCACGCTCTCGGGCTATATCCGCCACCCCAATCTGGCCGGTGCCGTGGTCCTGTCGCTGGGTTGTGAGCGCAACAACCTCGCCCAATTCTTTGAAGAGGAGGGGTTGGCCGAGGGCAAGATGCTGCGCTGCGTCACCATGCAACATGTCGGCGGCACGGCCCGCGCGATTGCCGAAGGCAAAGAGGCGGTGCGCGAAATGCTGGATCAGGCCAATGCCGTCCGGCGTGAGCCCTGTTCGGCGGAACATATCACCATCGGGATGCAATGCGGCGGGTCGGACGGGCTTTCGGGGCTCTCGGCCAACCCCGGTCTGGGGGCGGCGGCTGATATCCTCGTGCGCAACGGCGGCACGGCGATCCTTTCGGAAACGCCCGAGATTTTCGGCGTCGAACACCTGCTGACCCGGCGTGCCCGCAGTGAAGAGGTGGGGCGCAAGCTGGTCGAACGCATGGATTGGTGGCTGGACTATACCAAGGGCCGCGACACGCAGATCAACGGCGTGGTCAGCCCCGGCAATCAGGCAGGCGGGCTGGCAAATGTGCTCGAAAAATCGCTCGGCGGGGCCAAGAAAAGCGGCAGCACGGGGCTGATGGAGGTCTACCGCTATGCCGAACCGGTGACGCAAAAGGGGCTGGTCTTCATGGATACGCCCGGCTTCGATCCCGTCTCGGCCACCGGGCAGATCGCGGGGGGCGCGAACCTGATCTGCTTCACCACCGGGCGCGGGTCGTGCTTTGGCTCCTACCCCTCACCGACGATCAAACTCGCTTCCAACACGCCGATGTTCACCAAGATGCAGGACGATATGGACATCAACTGCGGCACGGTCATCGACGGCGACCAAAGCCTAGAGGAATTGGGCCAAAGGATCTTCGAGCGCATCCTTGCCATCGCCTCGGGCGAGCAAAGCAAATCCGAAGCGCTCGGCGTGGGCGAGGAAGAATTCGCGCCTTGGCCGATTGGGGTCACGGGGTAACAGATGTCGAAGGGGACAGCGCAGATGAAACCGAACTATGTGAAACTGGTCGAGGATACGCCGCTGCCGCGCATGGCGCTTTGCCGTCAGACCTTTGCCGCAACCCAGATCGACGACCCGCGCGCCGCCGTGGCAGAGGCGATGCAGGCCGATTGCGCGGGCAAGATCAAGCCGGGCATGTCCATCGCCATCACCGCAGGCAGCCGCGGGCTGGCGAAGCTGCCGGAACTGCTGGCCGCCATCGTGGCCGAGGTCCGCGCGCGCGGGGCGCATCCCTTTGTTGTGCCTGCCATGGGCAGCCATGGTGGGGCAACGGCAGAGGGGCAAACGGCGCTTTTGGCTAAACTGGGCGCCACCGAGGAAAGCCTCGGTTGCGAAATCCGCTCTTCGATGGAAACCGATGAGATCGGCGTCCTCGACAACGGCATGTCGGTGCGGATGGACCGCCATGCCAATGCCGCCGATGGGATTATCCTGTTCAACCGGATCAAGCCGCATACTTCTTTCCGCGCGCCGAACGAAAGCGGGCTGGCCAAGATGCTTTCGATCGGGTTGGGCAAGCAATCGGGGGCCGAAACCTGCCATTCGCGGGGCATCGATAACGTCGGCATCTTCGTGGCCAAGATGGCGCGGATGAAGTTGGAGCGTTGCAAGGTGCTTTTCGGCATCGGCACGATTGAGAATGCCTATGACGGGCTGGCGCAGGTCGTGGCGCTTGACAGCGACGGGATGCTGGAGGCCGAAGCGCCCTATCTGCAAGAGGCGATGCGCAACATGCCCCGCCTGCCGCTGGGGCCGCTGGATGCGCCTTCGGCCTCGGGCGATCTGGACGTGCTGGTGGTGGATGAGATCGGCAAAGAGTTCTCTGGCACCGGGATGGACCCCAATATCACCCATCGGTTTTCGAGCGAGAAGATGCAGGTCCATCTGCATATCTCCCGGCTGGTGGCGCTTGGCCTTTCGCCGCGCAGCAACGGCAACGGCAATGGCGCGGCGCGGGCGGATGTGATCACGCAGCGGTTGGAGCAGGATTTTGACCGCGAGGCGGTCTATGCCAATGCCATCACCTCGCAGGTGCTAAAACAGTCGAAAATCCCGATGGTCATGCCCTGCGACCGCACCGCGATCCAGACGGCGGTCAAGACCTGCGGGGCCGAGGATATCACCAAGGTCCGGCTGCTGCGCATCCCCAACACGTTGAAGCTTGAGTATCTCTATGCCTCCGAGGCGATGCTGCCGGAACTGCGCGACCGCCCGGGGCTTGAGGTGGTGGGCGATCTGCAAGAGATGCAGTTTGACGCAGGTCTGCTGCGCAACCCATGGCCGGAGGGGCATTGATGCGGGGCCAAGGGCTGCACCTACACCTCGACCCCGTTGGCGGAGCGGCGGGGGATATGTTCATCGCAGCGATGCTGCATGCCTTCCCCGATCTGGCCGAGCGCGCAATGGCCGATGTCGCCGCCGTGCTCCCCGCTGAGGTGGGATATGCAGAACTGAGCGAACATGTCGCCTCGGGCATCACGTCGCGACGGTTTGAGCTGGTGCTGACAGCGCCCGACGCCGGCAGGCGGCACGGTGCCGAGACGACCTATCGCGCCATGCGCAACTTGCTAGAGAACGCAGCGCTGTCCGAGGGCACGGCGGAGGCCGCCTGCGCGATCCTTCACCGGATTGCCGAGGCCGAAGCGCAGGTGCATGATATCCCCATCGACCGGGTGCATTTTCACGAGATCGCGGATTGGGACGCGCTGATGGATGTCACCGCCGCGGGCAGCATCTGCGCCGCGCTGGCGGGGGCGACCGTCTCGCTCGCGCCGCTGCCTCTTGGCGGGGGGCTGGTCGAGACGGCGCATGGCAAACTGCCGGTGCCCGCGCCCGCCACGGCGCTGATCTTGCAGGGCTATGATTGGCATGACGACGGGGTGCCGGGCGAGCGGGTGACACCCACCGGGGCCGCGATCCTTGCCCATCTCACCGGCGGCAGCCCCATTGCCAGCCGTCCACCCGGGCGGCTGCGCTGTACCGGATCGGGCGCGGGGATGCGGGTGATGAAAGGCCTGCCGAATATCCTGCGGGTCAGCGTTTTTGACACCGCCACGGCGGGCATCGCGCAGGACAGTCTTGTGCAATTCGCCTGCGATATCGACGACATGACGGGCGAAGAACTGGGCGCGGCGGTGGATCGGTTGCGCGAGATGGAGGGCGTGGTCGATCTCATGATGTTCAGCGGGCAGGGCAAGAAATCCCGCCCCGTCACGCGGCTTGAGTTGCTGGTGCAGCCGCAAGAGGCTGAGGCGGTCGCCGCGCGGGTCTTCGATCTGACTTCGACCCTCGGCCTCCGCCGCAGTCTTGTCGACCGGCTGATCCTCCCACGGGAAAGCGATGACAGCGGCCCGCTTCGGCGCAAGCGTGCACGGCGCCCCGGTGGGCATGAGACCATTAAGGTCGAAAGCGACGATCTGGCTGAGGCCGAGACCCTGCACGCCCGCCGCAGCCGCGCCCGCGCGGCGGAGGTGTAGGGGCCAGTGATCTAACTTGCTTATCACCGGCCCGCGTGTGAAAACCCTTTGACGTCAGTTCAGGGGGCCGCATGGAAACGCCACTCACCGCCACGTTGCGCCAGTATGAGGTCTTCGTCGCCATCGCGGAAACGCTGCATTTCGGTCAAGCGGCTGCCGCGCTCGGCGTGGCGCAACCGGCGCTGACGCAGCAGCTGAAACATCTCGAAACCGCCTTTGGCGGTGAGCTTCTCTTTGACCGCAACCGCCGCCGGGTGATGCTGACCGACTTCGGCAAGTCGCTGCTGCCCGAGGCCCGCGCGCTGCTGCAACAGGCCCGGCGGGTCGAGGCATTGGCCGAAGCGGCGCGCAGCGGTCAGCGCGGGCGGATCGAATTGGCCTATGTCGGCTCGGCCTCCTACGCGGGAATCCTCGGACGGCTCCTGCGCGAGTTGCGCGCGGGCGCGGCAGAGGTGGATCTGATCCTGCGCGAGTTGGACATGGACCTGCAAATCGCCGAGATCGTGGCGGGCAGGCTCGACGCGGGTTTCGTGCGCCTGCCGCTTTCCGGCGTGCCAGAGGATTTGGCCACCCGCACGGTTCATACCGAGGATATCTTGCTGGCTGTGCCGCCCGATCACCGCCTTGCCGAGGTGCCTTCCGTTGCCATGGCGGCGCTGCGCGAGGAGAGTTTCATCTTCAGCCACCTTGGCCCCGACATGGGCTTTGCCGCCTGCGCCTATCAACTCTGCGCCGATGCCGGTTTCGCCCCCAGCGTGGCCCATCGCGCGCCGCAGTTCACCGCCATCGTAAACTTCGTCTCGGCGGGTCTCGGGGTGGCTTTCGTCCCCGCCTCTGCCGCGCGGATGAAGGATGCAGGCGTGTCCTTCCTGCCGATCCGCGACGCCAAGGTGCAAAGCCGGATCGGGCTGGCCTATCTGCGCAATGCGCGCAATCCGGTTCTGCGCCGGCTGCTTGAGGCCCTAGAACCCGAAGGCTGATTACCCGACCGCCGTGCCACCACAGACAAAGACCGTCTGCCCAGTGATAAAGCCACTGCGCGGATCGGCAAAGAAGGACACCGCCTGCGCCACGTCTTCAGGTGTTCCCATCCGGCCCATCGGCACCGCATCGACAATGGCGCGGGTTTCCGGCGCGTCTTCCGGGTTGTTCTCCCAAAAGGCGGTGGTGGCGATGGGGCCGGGGGCGACGCAGTTCACGGTGATCCCGTCGCGCGCCAGTTCCAGCGCCCAAGTCCGCGCCATCGACTGGATCGCACCCTTGCTTGCGGAATAGAGCGTGCGGTCGATCTTGCCCTTGGTCACGCGGCTGGTGTTCATCACGATCCGCCCAGCCCCCGCCGCGCGCATTCCCGGCACGACCAGTTTCGCCGCCAGAATGCTGGGGCGCAGGTTCAGATGCATGATGGGGTCGAAATCGTCGAGGTCGACGGTGTCGAAGGATGCGGGCTTCACGATACCGACGTTATTGACCAGACAGGTCACCGGCCCCTGCGCGAGGATGCGTTGGAGGGCAGCCGTGGTCGCCGCGATGTCCGTCAGATCCACCCGCTGCGCATCCGCCCGAAGCGCGGGGTCTTCGGGGGCTTCGATATCCAGCACGAAGACACGCCAGCCGTCCTCACGCAGCCTGCGCGCGATGCCGAGGCCGATGTTGCGCGCCCCGCCGGTGACGAGCGCATGGCGCGGAGAGGGGTCTTGGGTCACGGGGCGGCATCCTTTTTCCTATTTGCTATTTACTTATCACTACGCTCTGGTGATAAGTAAACAACTGATATCCGGGAGGGGGATCACATGGCCAAAGGCATCATCATCGTGGGGGCGGGCACGATGGGCCAATCCATCGGCAGGCTCTTTGCCCAGCACGGCTGGAGGGTTCAAGCGGTCGACCCGACCGAGGCCGCGCGGGAGGCATTTTTGGCCACGGTGCCGGGGGCGACCGCCTACGCTGCCTTGGAGGAGGCAGGGCATGCCGATCTCGCGCTGGAATGCGTGCCGGAAGACCTCGCGCTGAAACGCCGTGTGCTCGCTGCTTTGGAGGGGGCCGTGCCGGAGGGCGCGCCGATCTTGTCCAACACCTCTGGCCTGAGATTGGAAGAGATGACGGCGGATATGGCTCGGCCCGAACGCGCCGTGATCACGCATTTCTTCAACCCCGGCGATGTGATCCCCGCCGTCGAAGTCGTCGCAGCTGAAGACGCGCCCGAAGGGCTTTGTGCCGAGGTCATGACCCTGCTGCGCGGGTTGGAGCGGCGTCCCGTGCGGCTGGATCACGCGCCGCCCGGTTTCGTGGCCAATCGCATTCAGCATGCCATCATGCGCGAATGCCTGCATTTGGTGGACCAAGGGGTCGCCAGCCCGGCGGAGATCGACGAGATCGTGCAATGGTCGGTGGGCGTGCGCATGGCGCTTTCCGGCCCGTTCCGCCAGCGCGATCTGAACGGGCTGGGCACCCATCTGAGCATCGCCGAATACCTCTACCCGGACCTTTGCGACCGGCACGACCCTTCGCCCAGCCTCACCGCATTGGTCGAGCGGGGGCAGCTTGGCAAGCGCAGCGGCAAGGGGTTCTACGACTGGCCCGAGGGGGAGAGCTCAGGCCCGACGGAGGAAGCCCTCCGCCGTGTCATCGCCCTCGCCCGCGACAGCGCCGATTGATTTTCCAGAAAGCCGAGGACACCCATGACCGATACTCCTGCCATCATCTGCGTGGCCATCACCGGATCGCTGCCGACCAAGGCCGACAACCCGGCGGTGCCGATCGACATTAGCGAGCAGATCGAAAGCACCCATGCCGCCTTTGAGGCCGGGGCGACGATCTGCCATGCCCATGTGCGCACCGCCGATGGCACCCCCACGGCGGACCCCGACCGTTTTGCGCGGTTGCAAGAGGGGCTGCGGGAACATTGCCCCGGCATGATCGTGCAATTCTCGACCGGTGGGCGTTCGGGCGCGGGCAAGAACCGGGGCGGGATGCTGCCGCTGCGGCCCGACATGGCCTCGCTTTCGGTGGGGTCGAACAACTTTCCCAACCGCGTCTATGAGAACCCGCCCGAGCTTGTCGACTGGCTGGCGGAAGAGATGATGACCTATAGCGTGCTGCCCGAGATCGAAGTCTTTGACCTCAGCCACATCCTACAGGCCAAGGCGATGGCGAAGGCGGGCAAGATCCCGGCCCGGCCCTATATCCAATTCGTCATGGGCGTGAAAAACGCCATGCCAGCGGATCGGGAGGTTTTTGATTTCTATATCAAAACCGTCAAACGGCTCTTCGGCGATATCCCGTGGTGCGCCGCCGGGATCGGGCGGCATCAGGCCGAGTTGAACGCATGGTGCGCCGCCGCGGGGGGCCATCTGCGCACGGGGCTGGAGGACAACATCCGGCTGGACAAACAGACCCTCGCCCCCTCCAATGCCGCCCTCGTGACCCGCGCGGCCGAGATCTGCGCAGAGGCCGGTCGCCCCGTCGCCACCGCGCAGCAGGCGCGTGAGATTCTGGGGCTGGCCTGAGGCCGCCCGGTCCACCGTGATAGATCAAGGAGATTGAGATGAAGAAACTGACATTCGCCCTCGCCACCTTTGCCGCACCGTTGGCGGCGCATGAGGGCGCGCATGTGCATCCCCATGGCAACGATCCCTTCTGGGCGGTGGCGATGCTGTCGCTGGCGATCGTGATCCTTGCCGCAGCGGTGCTGCGCCGCAAGTAGGGCGTCAGCGCCGATCAGCCACCAAAGCCGCGCGATCCGCCCGCCCGGCCAAAGCCGCCGCGCGATGCGGCGGTGGCGCGGGTCATCGGGGTTTTGCCGATGGTGGTGCTGGGCCGGGTGAATTGCGAGGTGCTGAGCTTGGCCGCGCCGCGATTGGTCGAATAGGTGCTTGAGCGTGCCGCGTTGGTAAAGCGGCCATCCTTCGTCTTGTACAGTGGCTGCGCCGCCGCCATGCCCGCGCGGTTGCTCATCATATTGCCGATCAGATAGCCCGCCAGCAGGGGCATGAATATGCCGCCCGATCCGCCTTGGGTCGCTGCCTCTTCCGAGCGGCAGGCGCCTTCGCCATGCTGCTCTTCGCAGACCTCAAGGCTGTCGTAGCGCGGGGCGGATTCCACATGGAGGGTTTGCGCCGCGTCAAAGGCGGTTTCGCATTCCTGTTCGCTGTACATCCCGCCACGTTCGGCATCGGCAAGACAGCTTTGCAGGTCGGGAAAGGCGGCGGCGTCGACCTTTTCCTCCTCACAGCCAGCAAGGGTGAAGGCGGCGGCGCCGACAATGGCGATGGAAACCCGTTTCGAGCGTTTGGTCATAATGGTCGTCTTTCTGCCAAGGGGCGGCGGAGCGGTGGGCTATGCCACAATGTAGTGCGGTTTGAAGCGTGACAAATCCTGCGTGATGCGCGAGCGATCTTCGCGGATGCCGATGCCGGCGCAACTCTCGCCCACGATCCACGAGCCGATCACCGGGCGGAAACCGTCGAATGTGGGCAGCGGGGCATAGGCCTGCAGGATGCGCGGATGCTCGGCGTAATCAGAGTTTTGCGACTGTTCGATCACCTTACCGGACTGGTGGATCGTGACCGAGGCCCCCTCGCGCGAAAGGATCGGCTTGCGGACATGCGCCTCGGCCAGTTCCGCCGCGGCACGGTCAAAGGCGTCGGCGCAGGCGGGGGCGGCGGGGCCGCGCCCGGCGAGCGCATCGGCCACATCAGCCTCGAAAAACGCGGGCAGCAGATTGGGGTGGCCTTCGAACATCTGCCACAGCACCGGCAGAAGGCCCTTGTTGGACAAAAGCGCTTTCCACGCAGGCTCCAGAAACAGACAGCCCGAGCCTTGGATATGGGCGGCGTAGTCGTCGCGCAGCAGGTCTTCCCATGGGTAGAGTTTGAACAGGACGGCAATGCGGCGGTCTTGATCATCAAGGAAATGGCCATCGTCGCTTAGCCCGATCTTGTCGAGATCGCAGTAATGCGCGCCCAGCCCCGCTTCGCGTGCGGCCCAGCCCATGGCTTCGACGGTGCCGTAGTCTTCGGGGTTGTCGGCCACGGCGGTGAAATGCAGATCGCTGTCCTGCTCGAAGACATCGCCAAAGCGGGCGACCAGCGCCTCATGAATGCCGTTGAACTGATCCGTGCCCTCGGGCAATGCGCCCGCTTTCAAGTGGTCCTCAAGCCACTGCCACTGAAAGGCCGCGCTTTCGTAAAGCGAGGTCGGTGTATCTGCGTTATATTCCAACAGTTTCGCCGGGTTTGTGCCGTCATAGGCCAGATCGAAACGGCCATAGATCTCAGGATCGCCCCGGCGCCAGCTGTCGGCCACAAGGTCGCGGTGGGCATCTGGAATGGCGAGCCGGGTCATCAACTCTTCGCTGGCGATGATCTCGGCCACGGCCTCGCGGCACATGGCGTGAAGCTCGGTCGAAGGGTCTTCGATGTCATTCTCGATCTGGGTGAGGGTGAAGGCATAGGCCGAGGTTTCGTCCCAATAGGGTTCGCCATGCATATCGGCAAAGGTAAAGCCCACCTCTTGCGCATGGGCGCACCAGTCCGGTCTTTCGGGCAGTGTGATCTTTTGCAACGGTTCGCTCCCCCGGTTTCGCCCTCGCTTCTAATCGGCTTTGCGCCAAGCGGCCAGAGGGGGCGGCGGTTGGACGCGGCTGCGCAGTCAAAAGCCTCGTAATCATGGTTATGTTGCTAATGTGCGCTGCCCCAGCTCCACCAGCCACACCCGCTTGCCGCTCATCCACGCCGCCCTACGTCCCGAGGCAGCCGATAGCCGGAGGGGGCCGCTCCTCCGCCCCCATTTAGCCAAAGGAAATTGCCGTGGAAACGAATCTGACCATCAATGGCACGAAGCAGCGGCTGGATCTCGATCCCCGCACGACGCTGCTGGATGCGCTGCGCCACCATCTTGGACTGACCGGCAGCAAGAAGGGCTGCGATCACGGGCAATGCGGCGCCTGCACGGTCATGGTGAATGGCCGCCGGATCAACGCCTGCCTGACATTGGCCTGTATGCATGACGGTGATGAGGTGACCACCATCGAAGGCATCGGAGCGCCCGGCAACCTCAGCCCGCTGCAAGAAGCCTTTGTCAGCGAAGACGGGTTCCAATGCGGCTATTGCACGCCGGGGCAAATCTGCTCGGCCACCGCGATGCTGGAAGAGATCGCAGAGGGCTGGCCCAGCCATGTGACCGATGACCTGAGCGGCAAGCCCGCGCTGACGACGGAAGAAATCGCGGAACGGATGAGTGGCAATCTCTGCCGGTGTTCGGCCTATCCCAACATCGTCGAGGCGATCCGAAAAGCGGCGGGAGAAAGCGCATGAGACCATTCGACTATACCCGCGCCGAAAACACAGAGGCCGCCGCGCGGCAAGCAGCCAGCGGTGGTACCTTCATCGCCGGGGGCACCAACCTTCTCGATCTGATGAAGCTGGAGGTCATGACCCCCGAGGCGCTGATCGACATCAACCGGCTCGACCTTGGCGAGATCGAAGAGACCGAAGACGGCGGGCTGCGCATCGGGGCCTTGGTGACCAACAGCGATCTGGCCAATGACGCCCGCCTGCGCAAGGGCTGGCCGGTGCTGAGCCGTGCGTTGCTGGCCGGGGCCAGCGGGCAGTTGCGCAACAAGGCGACGACTGGCGGCAACCTGCTGCAACGCACGCGCTGCCTGTATTTCTACGACCGCGCCATGCCCTGCAACAAACGCGAGCCGGGCACGGGCTGTTCGGCGAAGGAGGGGTTTAACCGCATCCTCGCCGTCTTGGGCACCTCGGAGCATTGCATCGCCACCCATCCCAGCGACATGGCCGTGGCCATGCGGGCGCTCGGGGCCGAGGTGGAGACGCTGAAAGAAGACGGCAGCACACGTCGGCTGACGCTGGATGAACTTTACCTGCTGCCCGGAGAGCGGCCAGACCAAGAAACCGTTCTTGAGCCGGGCGAATTGATCACCGCCGTGGTGCTGCCTGCGCCGGTAACGGGCAACCAGACCTATCGCAAGGTGCGGGACCGGGCTTCTTATGCCTTTGCCCTCGTCTCGGTCGCCGGGATTGTCGAGATGGAGGGCGGGCGGATCACCCGTGCCGATCTGGCCTTTGGCGGGCTGGCGCCGAAACCTTGGCGCAATGGGGAGGTGGAGGATCTGCTGACCGGCAACGTGCCTTCGGAAGACCTTTTCAACAAAGCCGCCGATCTGCTGCTGGCCGAGGCCAAAGGCTATGGCGCGAATGATTTCAAAATCCCCCTCGCCCGCCGCACGCTGGTGTCGGTGCTGAACGAACTTACCGCGGAGGCCCAGCAATGACCGAGCAATTCAAGATGGACGCGCCTGCGACCGCCCGCAGGCTGGACGATATGGCGCAGGGGCTTGTCGGCGCGCCGCTGGACCGCCCCGAGGGGCCGCTGAAGGTGAGCGGCACGGCGACCTATGCCAATGAATGGCAGGTTGAGGGCATGGTGCATGGCGTCATGGTCCGCGCGCCGGGCAATAGCGGCCGGGTGGTCTTGGCCAACCGCGACGCGGTGGCGCAGATGCCGGGGGTATTGGCCGTGATCCAAGACCCGCGCCTGCTGCGCAACCCCGCGCAAGGCACAGCGAACCAAGCGCCAATTCAAGGGCCGGAACAGGCCGCCTATCTCGGCCAGTTGATCGCAGTGGTCGTCGCCGAGGAATTCGAACAGGCCCGCCATGCGGCGCAATCGCTGAAGGTGGAGCTGGAGAATGGCGAGGTCATGCCGGTCGATCCCGCAACGGCGGCGGTTGAACCGCAAGAGGCGAAAACGCTGGATCAGGGCGATCTGGAGGGCGCTATGGCTCAGGCTGCTTTCTCAGTCGATGTAACCTATACCACCCCGTCGCATTCCAGCACCCCAATGGAGCCGCATGCCTCCATCGCCTCATGGGACGGGGAAGACCTGACCCTGCGCGGCAGCTATCAGATGCTGAAATACAACCGCAATGAGCTGTCCGATGCCTTGGGCATCCACCCTGACCGGCTGCGCATCCTGTCGCCCTATGTCGGCGGCGGCTTCGGGTCAAAACTCGGCATCGCGCCCGAGGCGGTCGCGGCGGCGATTGCCGCGAAAGAGGTGGGCCGCCCGGTCTCTGTCGCGCTGCACCGCCAGCAGGTCTATGAGGCGACGATGCGCCGGTCCGAGACCACGCAGCAGGTGCGCCTTGCCGCCGATGCCGAAGGTCGGCTGACCGGTCTGGGCCATGATGCGCGGGTGTCCAACCTGCCCGGAGAGAGCTTTGCCGAGCCGGTTTTGCAAGCCTCGCATTTCCTCTATGCCGGGGCGAATCGCAAGATGTCGATGGATTTGGCGCGGGTGCACCGGCTTTGCGCAGGCTCCGTCCGCGCACCGGGCGAGGCGGTGGGCGTCACCGTTTTCGAAGGCGCGATGGATGAACTGGCCGATAAGATCGGCATGGACCCTGTCGAACTGCGCCGCCGCAACATCCCCGAGAAAGACCCCGAAAGCGGCAAGGAATTCTCCTCCCGCCGTTTCCGAGAGGCGCTCGACAGCGGGGCCGAGACATTCGGCTGGGCCGACCGCCCCGGCGTCAAGGAGCGGCGCGAGGGGGAATGGCTGATCGGCTATGGCATGGCCTCTGCCGCACGGGTGAACGTGTTGATGGAGAGCCAAGCCCGCGTGACGCTGATGCCCGATGGCCGCCTGCGGGTCGAAACGGATATGACCGATATCGGCACCGGCACCTATGCGATCTTGGGCCAAATTGCAGGCGATATGATGGGTCTGCCGCGCGATGCGGTCGACGTGGTCTTGGGCGATACCACCCTGCCCCCGGCATCTGGTTCCGGCGGGTCGTGGGGCGCGTCGTCGAGCGGCACCTCAGTCTATCTGGCCTGCGAGGCGATCCGCAAACAGCTCGCCGCGCGGCTGGAGGTGGAGGAAGGCGACCTCACGCTAAAAGACGGGATGGCAACCTTTGACAACCAGACCCGCAGCCTGAGCGATATCCTGAACGGGGATGAGATTGCCAAAGTGGGTCACGTCCAGCCCGGCGATACTTCTGAGGCAGTGCGGCAGGCCACCTTCGGGGCCTATTTCGCCGAGGTCGCGGTGCATGCCGCTTCGGGCGAGACGCGGGTGCGGCGGATGCATGGCACCTTTGCTGCCGGGCGGATCCTGAACGCCAAGACGGCGCGGTCGCAATGTCTGGGGGGCATGACCTTTGGCATCGGCATCGCACTGACCGAGGAGCTGGCCTTTGACCCGCGCGACGGCCATGTGGTCAACCACAACCTCGCGGAATACCACATCCCGGTGAACGCGGATGTGCCGCAGCTGACCGTCGATCTGCTGGAAGAGCGGGACGATTGGGCCAACCCGCTACAGGCCAAAGGGATCGGCGAATTGGGCATCTGCGGCGCGGCGGCAGCGATCACCAATGCGATCTACAACGCCACCGGCGTGCGGGTGCGCGACTATCCCGCCACTTTGGACAAGGTGATTGCCGGGATGTGATGAGGGGGGGGCGGCGTGATGGCCGCCCCACTTTTTGCCTGCTTTACGCTTGATACCTACCGCGTCAGCCGCTGCTCCCAAGCCGCCCGGAAGTCGGCATAGCGGTCCGCATAGGCTGACGTGAGCGCGGGGTTGGGCGCGATGCTTTTGCGTATCTTCGGGGGGCGGATCACCTCGGCCTCCGCCGCCCCGCCACAGCCCAGCGTCGCCAGCCGCGCCGCACCGAGCGCCGCGCCCTGCGCACCGCTTTCTGGCACATCGAGGGTCAGCCCGGTGATGTTGGCGATTATTTGCAACCATGTCTCTGACTGGCTGCCGCCGCCCGCCACGCAGACCCGTTCGGGCAAGGAACCACAGTGGTCGAGGGCGCGACAGCAGTCGGTAAAGGCAAAGCCCACCCCCTCCATCACCGCTTGAACCATGTCGGGCAACCCATGCGCGCGGCGTAGCCCGTGGAAGGCTCCGGCGGCATCGGGGGCGTTATGCGGCGTCCGCTCGCCCGAGAGGTAAGGTAGGAAGGTGATCGCAGAGGGCTCGCTAACCGCATTGACCATCCCCGCCAAAGCCGCCGGGCTTTGCCCCGTGATCTGGCCCAGCCATGCCAAAGCGTCGGTTGCCGATAGGATGACCCCCATCTGGTGCCAGGTTTTCGGCACCGCGTGGCAGAAACTATGCACGGCGCTTTCGGTGTTGCTGGCGAAACGGTCGGTCACGGTGAATAGCACGCCAGAGGTGCCGAGCGACAGAAACCCCTGCCCCGGCTGCACCAGCCCCAGCCCCGCGGCGGTGGCGGCATTGTCCCCCGCGCCGCCCGCGACGGTGACGTTGCCGACACCCCACTGAGCGGCAAGCTCGGCCCGAAGCCCGCCCGCCCGTGCGCTGCCTTCGACCAATCGCGGCATGTGATCGCGGCTAAGCTCCGTGGCGGCGAGCAGTTCATCCGACCAATCGCGCTTTTCCACATCAAGCCAGAGCGTCCCCGCCGCGTCGGACATTTCCGAGACATGCTCCCCCGTCAGCCAAAGACCGACATAGTCCTTGGGCAGCAGGACCTTGCAGACCTGCGCGAAAATCTCGGGCTCATGCTTTTGCACCCATCGCAGCTTGGGCGCGGTGAAGCCTGCCATGACGATATTGCCGCCCAGCCCGCGAAAATCGGCGCGCTCTTCCAGTTCCGCGCATTCGGCATGGGCGCGGCCATCGTTCCACAGGATCGCCGGGCGCAGGGGCTGATCGTTGGCATCCAGCAGCGTGGCGCCGTGCATCTGGCCCGAGACGGCAATGCCGCGCAGCGCCGCGAATGCCTCCGGGGCCGCGGCGCGGACCTCGGCGATGGCACTCTCGCAGGCGGTGATCCATGAATGGGGGTCTTGCTCGCTCCACATCGGGTGCGGGCGCTGAACCTCCAATGGGGCATGACCCTCGGCCAAGGGCCGTTGGCCTTCGTCAATCAAAAGCGCTTTGACGCCCGAGGTGCCAAGGTCCAAGCCGAGATAGGTCATGCGGTACTCGTTACTTCAGAAATGAGAGGGAGCCACCGGCAGGCTGCCGGTGGCCTTGGCCATTAGAACGGGCTGTCGGGATAGTAGAAATCCATCGCGTTCTCTTGCGTCACCAACACCGAGCCGATCACGAAAGTGCCCGAGACCGGCGCGTTGGAGGTGAGGCCCACGGCGGTCAGCTCAATCGCGGTGGCGATCATCGACGGCGGGTAGGTCACATTGGCCGGGATCATCTCATCGCCATCGGCGGTGCGCTTGATCATCTCTTTCATACCAGCCCCGCCGAGCACGAATTTCACGTCGTCACGCCCTGCCGCTTCGATCGCGGCCAGCACGCCAATCGCCATATCGTCGTCCGAGGCCCAGACCGCGTCGATATTGGGGTATTTCGACAGGAAATCCTGCATCACGGTGAAGCTGTCGTCGCGGTTCCAGTTGCCATGCTCCATGTCGAGCACATTGATGCCGGAGCCTTCGATCGCCGCGTTGAACCCCTCGACACGCTCGTTGTCGATGGTGGTGGGGATGCCGCGCAGCACGACGATGTCGCCGCCATCTGGCATTTGCTGGGCCATGAATTCACCCGACACTTTGCCAAAGCCGCTGTTGTCGCCCGCAACGTAAAGGTCTTGGATGCCTTCCACGGAGAGGCCACGGTCCACCACGGTAACCCATGCACCGCTGTCGGCCACGGCTTGCACCGGCGGGGTCAGCGGGTCGGATTCAAAGGGCAGCACCACCAGCGCGTCGATGTTGCGCGTGGCGACCATGTCTTCGATGTCGTTCACCTGTTTGCCGGGGTCCGACGCGGTGGCGAGGACGAAGTCGAGATCGGAATAGACCTCTTCCAGACGTTCGACGGTTTCCTTGGCGTGGAAGTTCATGCCCCCCGCCCAGCCGTGGGTCGCCGCCGGGATCGACACGCCGATGACTTTGGTGTCTTGGGCAAAGGCGGCGGTGCCAACAGCCGTGGCCAGCGCGGTGGCAATAAATGTTTTGGTAAATGTCATATTTGCTCCTCCCATGAAGCGTTCAACTACGGCTTAAAGGGCCGTCTTCCTTTCGCGCTGTAGGATCACAGCGAGAATGATGATAATCCCTTGGATCGCGCCGTTGAGATAGGGCGACACGAAATCGGTGAGGTTGAGGATATTGCCGATCAGGCTGAGGATCAGCACGCCGATGACGGTGCCCCAGACCCGACCGAAACCGCCCTTGAGCACGGTGCCGCCAATGATCACGGCGGCAATCGCCTCCAACTCCCACAGCACCCCGGTGGAGGCCGAGGCAGAGCCGAGGCGCGGCACATACATGATCGTCGCGATGCCCACCAAGATGCCCAAGGCGGCATAGGAGATCAGACGGGTGCGATTGACGTTCACATTAGAATAATGCGCCACATGTTCGTTCGAGCCGGTGGCGGCGCAGTGGCGGCCATAGACGCTGCGCGACATGATGATCTCACCAATAATGACCACCAGTGCGAAGACGATGATCGGCCAGCTGATCCCGAGGATGCCGTCGAAATAGACGGGCCGGTAAAAACTGCGCAGGCCGAAATCGAGCGACAGGGTGCCGCCATCCGCCAGCCACGTCACCAGCGAGCGGTAAATGCCCATGGAGCCGAGCGTGACGATGAAGGCCTCAATACCGAGGGCGGTGATCAAAAAGCCGTTCAACAGCCCCGCGAGCAGCCCTGCGACGATGGCCGTGAACATGCCCAATAGGATGATCGGCACGCCGACACCGAGGCTCGGCAAGGCGGCGTTCATCACCAAGATCATCAGCCCCGCGATAAAGGCCGCCATCGACCCCACCGACAGGTCGAGCCCGCCCGCGGTGATGACAAAGGTCATGCCCACCGCAATGATCCCGATAAAGGCCGAGCGGGCGAGGACGTTGGTGATATTCGCCGCACTCAGGAAGTTGGAATTCAGCGCCGTGCCGATCAGCAGCAGAACGATCAGCGCGATGATCGGCCCGAGGACAGACATCGACGGCATCCGGAAGCTTTTGGTTTGAGGTGTGGTTACATCTGTCATCTTCGGTTTCCTTAGGCCGTCATCGGCATTTGTTCGGCGCTCAGCCCCATGGAGAGGCGGACAATCGCGTCTTCCGTGATCTCGCCTGCGTTCAGTGTGCCGCTGACCTCGCCCAAACGCATGACCATCACGCGGTCGGCAAGACCGATGAGTTCGGGCATCTCGGAGGTGATCACGATAATGGCGTGGCCCTGATCGGCCAATTTGCGCAGGAAGGCATAGATTTGCTGCTTGGTGCCGATGTCGATGCCGCGGGTGGGTTCATCGACGATCAGGATGCGCGGCTCGGAGAGCATGATCTTGGCCAGCAACAGCTTTTGCTGGTTGCCGCCTGACATATTGCCGACGCGCACATCACGGCTGCCCGCGCGAATGTCGAACTCGCCAATGGCCTCGGTCAGTGCGGTTTCCTCTGCGTTGCGGTCGATCAGGAAGCCGCCGAACTTATGGAGGTTCTGCAGGGTCAGGTTCTCACGCATGCCGCGTTCCAGCAGCAGACCGCGCAGCTTGCGGTCTTCGGTCAGATAGCACAGCCCGGCCTGTTGCGCGTCGCTTGGCCGCTTGAACTGTACCGGCTCCCCAAAAAGGGTGACACGCTCGGCGCTTGCCGGGCGCAGCGCGGCCAGGCCTTCCATCACCTCGGTCCGGCCAGAGCCGATGAGCCCGCCCAGCCCGAGGATCTCCCCCTGTCGCAGCGAGAAGGACACATTGCTGGCAAAGCCCGGCACGCTGAGGTTTTCGACCGAGAGCACCTCTGGCGCGTCCTCCTCCACGCCGGGTTTGGCGGGGTAGAGGTCGGAGACATCGCGGCCCACCATGGCGGTGGCCATTTCGTCTTCGGTGATCTCAGAGGTCGGGCTGGATTGCACCACCGCGCCATCGCGCATGATCGTGACATGGTCCGAGATCTCGGCCACTTCGTCCAATTTATGGGAGGTGAACAAGACCGCCGTTCCCGCCGCGCGCAGGGCCGCGACCTGTTTGAACAGCACATCGGTCTCGCGTTTGGTCAACACCGCCGTCGGCTCGTCCATGATCAGCACCCGCGCATCGCGCGACAGGGCCTTGGCGATCTCGACCATCTGTTTGTCGGAATTCGACAGGCGCGAGACCAGCGCATCCGGAGAGACGTTGCAGGCCACCCGATCAAGATAGTCCCGCGTGCGCCGCCGCATCTCGGCCTTGTCGAGCAGCGGCCCGCGTTTCAACTCGCGGCCCAGAAAGATGTTCTGCTCAACAGTCAACTGCTCCGCCAAGTTGAACTCTTGGTGGATCATCACGATCCCGGCCATCTCGCCCTCGTGCAGACTGTCGAAACGGACCGCTGCACCATCGAGTTCGACAGCGCCTTTGGAGGGCAGTTGATAGCCCGCCATGATCTTCATCGTCGTCGATTTGCCCGCCCCGTTCTCACCGATCAGCGCATGAACGGTCCCCGGCTCTAGCGCGAGGGTCACGCCGTGCAGCACTTCGATCGAGCCGAAGCTCTTGCTCACGTCGCGCAGGGCAAGAACGGGGGTGGCACTCATAGCTTGGTCCACGCCGCATCATTGGCCGAGGAGGTGACGCAGGCGTTGATGAAACGCATCCCCGCCATGCCCGCCGTGATGTCCGGCAGCACGCCCATGGCGCTTTCGCGGCTCGCCCCGCCCTGCACCGCGCGGATCGCATCGGCGGCCTCGTTATAGATCGTGGCGAACCCTTCGAGGTACCCTTCGGGGTGGCCGCCGGGAATGCGGCTTACCGATTGCGACGCCTCAGACGCCCCTGCCCCGTTGCGGGTGATCAGGCGCTTCGGCTCTCCCAAAGGCGTGAACCACAGGTAGTTAGGATCCTCTTGCGACCATTCCAAACCACCCTTGTCGCCATAGATACGCAGTTTCAGCGCGTTCTCATTGCCCGGGGCCACTTGGCTTGACCACAGCATGCCGCGCGCGCCACCGGCGAAGCGCAGCATCATATGGGCGTTGTCATCCAGCTGGCGCCCCGCGCCCCAGCTTTGCAGATCGGCGGCAAGGCTTTCGACCTCCAGACCGCTGACAAAACAGGCAAGGTTATGGGCATGGGTGCCGATATCCCCCACCGAGCCGCCCGCGCCCGAGCGTGCGGGATCGGTGCGCCATTCGGCCTGTTTGACGCCTTCGTTCTCCATCGGCGCGGTCAGCCAGTCCTGCGGGTATTCCGCCTGAACGATGCGGATCTCGCCCAGATCGCCCGCCGCCACCATGGCCCGCGCTTGGCGGATCATCGGATAGCCGGTGTAATTATGGGTAAGGATGAACAGCGCCTCGGCCTCCGCGACGCTGGCCGCCAACGCCTCCGCATCCTCGAGCGTGGAGGTCAGGGGCTTGTCGCAGATCACATGGATGCCCTTGGCCAGAAAGGCCTTGGCGGCAGCGGCATGGACGTGGTTGGGCGTGACGATCGAAACCGCCTCAATCCCGTCATCGCGGGCGGCTTCGGCCTCGGCCATCTCTTCGAAACTGCCGTAGGAGCGGGGGATCCCCAAAGCCTCTGCACTGGCGGCGGATTTCTCGGGCGTCGAAGACAGCGCGCCTGCCACCAGATCGAACCGGTCGTCGATACGCGAAGCGATGCGGTGCACCCCGCCAATAAAGGCGTCATTGCCGCCGCCCACCATGCCAAGTCGAATACGTGGCATCAGTCGATCCCCAGCATTTTGCGGTTTGCGGCCTCATCGGTGCCGCCATCGGCGAAGTCATCAAAGGCTTTGTCGGTCACGCGAATGATGTGATCTGAGACGAATTGCGCCCCCTCACGCGCCCCGTCTTCGGGATGTTTCAGGCAACATTCCCATTCCACCACGGCCCAGCCATCGAAATCATTCGCCGCCATTTTGGAAAAGACAGCGCCGAAATCAACCTGCCCGTCGCCCAGCGACCGGAACCGCCCGGCGCGGTCCGTCCAGCTTTGATAGCCCGAATAGACCCCCTGACGGCCCGTCGGATTGAACTCGGCATCCTTGACGTGGAACATCTTGATCCGGTCTTTGTAGATGTCGATGTTATCAATGTAATCAAGACATTGCAGGACGTAGTGGCTGGGGTCATAGAGCATGTTGGCGCGCGCGTGATTGCCGGTGCGTTCCAAGAACATTTCATAGGTGATGCCGTCATGCAGGTCTTCGCCGGGGTGGATCTCATAGCAGACATCGACACCGCAATCCTCGGCGTGGTTCAAGATCGGCAGCCAACGCGCGGCGAGTTCGTCAAAGGCCGTCTCAATCAGCCCGGCAGGCCGCTGCGGCCAAGGGTAGACATAGGGCCAAGCCAAAGCGCCCGAGAAGGTCGCATGCGCCCCGATCCCCATGTTCTTGGACGCCGAAAGCGCCAGTTTCACCTGCTCGACCGCCCATTCCTGCCGCGCCTTGGGATTGCCGCGCACTTCTTCGACGGCGAAGCCGTCAAAGGCAGTGTCATAGGCCGGATGCACGGCGACCAACTGGCCCTGAAGGTGGGTCGAAAGCTCGGTCACCGCCACGCCGTTTTCGACCGCCTTGCCCTTGAACTCATCGCAGTAATCCTTGCTCGACGCGGCCTTGGCCAAGTCGATCAGCCGCGCGTCCCAACTGGGCACCTGCACGCCTTTGTAGCCACAATCGGCAGCCCATTTGGTGATGCTGTCCCAAGAGTTGAAGGGCGCGTCATCGCCCGCGAATTGCGCCAGAAACAGCGCCGGTCCCTTGATCGTCTTCATAATGTTCCTCCCTTTCCCCGGCTCAAACGAACCGGTTCACGATGTTCTCCAGAATTTCCTGCCGGCCCGAGCGGGGCTGCGGGTTAATGCCGTCTTGGACGACCTGCGCAGCGATTGAGGCCAGATCCCCCTCCAGCATCGCCTTGGCCTTGGGCGTCTCCCACCCCGCGTAGCGATCGGCGCGCATGGCCTCAATCGTGCCATCCTCCAACATGGCGGCGGCGGCTTTGAAGCCCCGCGCGCAGACATCCATCGCGCCCGCATGGGCCGCAACGAGATCGACCGGATCGAGCGATTGCCGCCGCAGCTTGGCGTCGAAATTGGTGCCGCCGGTGGTGAAACCGCCCGCCTTCAGCACCTCGTAATAGGCCAGCGCCACTTCGGGCACGTTGTTGGGGAATTGATCCGTGTCCCAGCCCGATTGATAGTCGTTGCGGTTCATGTCGATCGAGCCGAAAATCCCCAAGGACGCGGCGAGCGCCAGCTCATGTTCGAACGAATGGCCTGCAAGGATAGCATGGCCCTGTTCGATGTTCATCTGAACTTCGTTCTCCAGCCCAAACTCCTTGAGGAAACCATAGACCGTGGCGACATCGAAATCATACTGGTGTTTGGTCGGTTCCTGCGGCTTGGGCTCAACCAGAATGGCGCCCTTGAAGCCGATCTTGTGTTTGTATTCCACCGCCATCTGCAAGAAGCGCCCGGCCTGCTGGCGTTCGCGTTTCAGGTCGGTGTTGAGCAGCGTCTCATAGCCCTCGCGCCCGCCCCAGAGGACGTAGTTCTGACCGTCCAGCTTATGGGTCGCATCCATGCAGGCTTTGACCGTGGCGGCGGACCAAGCGAAAATCTCAGGGTCGGGGTTGGTGGCCGCGCCCGACATGAAGCGCCGGTGGCCAAAGAGGTTCGCCGTGCCCCAAAGCAGCTTGGTTTTGGAGCCTTCCATCTTGGTGCCGAGATAATCAATGATCTCTTCGAAATTGCGCAGGCTTTCGGCGAATGTGTCCCCCTCGGGGCGGATGTCGGCATCGTGCCAGCAGAAGAAGGGCGCGTTCAGCAGATCGAACATCTCAAAAGCCACATCGGCCTTGAGCTTTGCCAAATCCATCGTGTCACCGAACCACGGGCGATCAAAGGTCTGCCCGCCAAAGGGATCGCCGCCCGGCCATGCGAAGGAATGCCAATAGGCCACGGCGAAACGCAGGTGATCTTCCATCCGTTTGCCCATGACGATCTCGTCAGGGTTGTAGTGGCGAAAGGCCAGATCGGCCCCCTCGGGATCATAGGTGAGGGGCTTTATATCTTTAAAGAAATCAGTCATCTATCTTGGCCTTCATCTTATCGGTCAATGTGTCGGCGGGCAGATTGTCCCGCACATAAATCGTCGGCACGAGGTCCGGCATCGGCGGCAATTCTTTTTGGTCGATCAGCGCGCGCAAGACGGTGAAGGCGCGGTTGATCTCGACATCCGGGCGCTGGTCGATCACCAGATCGATGTGCCGATCAAGCAGCGCCTGACGTGAATGGGCCACCAGTTCATGCACCACGCAGAAGGGCCGCTCTCCCTTCCCCTCTTGCAGGGCGGCGACCAACCCACTGTTGCCCGCGCCCACGTTGTAAAGTGCTGTCAGCTCCGTCTGGTCGAGCGCCTGACGCGTCTGCGCGTTCAGCACCTGCGCGTCGTCCTTCGTCATGATCGGATCCAGCAATTCAACCTGTGGGAAATCGGCCTGCAACACTTCGCGAAAGCCGGTCAGACGCTCCGCGTGGTCGCGCGCGTCCAGCGAGCCTGCAAAGGTCTGCACCCGTCCGCCCTGCCCGCCATGGGCAAGCCCCACCATGCGCCCCGCCGTGCGCCCGGCGGCGATGTTGTCGATCCCGATATAGGCGGCGCGGGCGGCCTGCGGCAGGTCGGAGACGAGGCCCACCACGGCCACCCCCTTGTCCCGCAGGGCGGCCAAAGGTGCCTCAAGCGCCGCGCTTTGCAAACCGACGATGGCGACACCGTCGAAATCCCGCTCCAGCAGGTCCGAAATGCTGTCTTGCAGCCCTTCGACGGCAAAGGCCGCGACCTCGATCACCTCGGCGGAGACGCGTTCGGTGGCCTGATGGGCGGCAGTATGGTCGATGTGTTGACGGATGCGGTTGAAAAAGGCGTTGGAGCCGCGGGGGATCAGGAAAGCGAGCCGGTAGACCCGCCCGCGTGACAGGTTCGCCGCCGCGACGTTGCGCACATAGCCAAGCGCCGCGACCGCTTCGCGCACCTTGGCGATGGACTTTTCTGCCACGTTGCCACGGTTGTTGATCACCCGGTCCGCGGTGGCATAGCTCACCCCGGCAGCGCGTGCGACATCGCTTAACGTCGGACTTGTCATGGCCCCTCCCCCGCGCGCTGGCCCTCCCAGCCTGCGCATCTCGGGGCCTATCTAGGGGGATATTTTGATATACGTCAATCATTTTTGATAGACGTATATCATTTTTCGCGGATAGGGCGGGGCGGCGGCGAACGCACGCCACCCCTAAGAGGCTGATTGTTTTGAAATTTTCACACCAAGGCTGCCCACAGACTTACTGCGCCGCGGTCTCGCTGGCTTGCAGCGGGCCGGGGTGAATGCAGGCGACCTGATGCAGCGACTCGCCCGGTTGCGGCACCACCTGCGCGCAATCGGCCTGCGCCCGCAGGCACCGGCCACGAAAGACACAGCCCGAGGGCGGGTTCATCGGCGAGGGCATGTCGCCGCTCATCGGCACGATCTGCTTGGCGCGTTCGGCAATCGGATCGGGGATCGGCACAGCGGAAAGCAGCGCCTGCGTGTAGGGATGCTGCGGGTCGTCGTAGAGCTGCGCCTTCGGCGCCTTCTCCATCACGCGGCCCAGATAGAGCACCATGACCTCGTCCGAGATGTTCTTCACCACGCTGAGGTCATGGGCGATGAAAATCATCGCCAGCCCCAGATCGCGCTGCAGCTCTTTCAGAAGTTCAATCACCTGCGCCTGAATCGACACGTCGAGCGCCGAGACCGGCTCGTCGCAGATCAGGAGCTTCGGCTCGACGATCAGCGCGCGGGCGATGCCGATGCGCTGGCACTGGCCGCCGGAGAACTCATGCGGGTAGCGGTTGATCATCTGCGGCAGCAGGCCCACGCGCTCCATCATCTGCGCCACCCGGGCGCGACGCTCGCGGGTAGGCACGTCGGGGCGGTGGGTCTTCAGCGGCTCGGCGATGATCTGCCCCAGCGTCATACGCGGATTGAGCGAGGCAAGCGGGTCCTGAAACACCATCTGGATTTCGGACCGGTAGGGCTTCATCCGACGCGGGCTGAGCGACAGAAGATCCGTCTCGCCCTGCCACATCACTTGCCCTTCGGCGGGCACCATCTGGATCAGCCCGCGCGCGAGGGTGGATTTGCCGCAGCCGGATTCACCGACGACGCCAAGGGTCTTGCCCGGCTCCAAATCGAAGCTGACGCCGTTGACCGCATGCAGAATGCGCGGCTTCGTCCAAGGCATGTCGCCCGCGCGGGTGATCGGGAATTTAACGTGCAGGTCGCGGACGGAAAGCAGCGGGCTCATGAGGTGACCTCCGCGATGGGACGGTGGCAGGCACGGGCGCGCGCGCCGTCGAAAGGGGCGAGCGGCGGCATCACGCGGCAATCGTCACCGGCGTAATCACAGCGCGGGCGGAAGGGGCAGCCTTCGGGCGGGGCGGCCATGTTGGGCGGGTTGCCGGGGATTGCCTTCATGGTGGCGTCTTCGTCGTCGACGCGCGGCACGGCGGCGAGAAGGCCGCGGGTGTAGGGATGCGTGGGCTTGGCAAAGAGCGGCTCGGTCGGGCCTTGCTCCATCACCCGGCCGCCGTACATGACCAGCACCCGCTCGCAGAAGCCCGCCACGACGCCGAGGTCATGGGTGATGAGGATCGTGGCCATGCCGAAATCCTTCTGCAGATCGCCCAGAAGATCCATGATCTGCGCCTGCACGGTCACGTCAAGCGCGGTGGTCGGCTCGTCCGCGATCAACAGGTCCGGTTTGCACAGCAGCGACATGGCGATCATCACCCGCTGGCGCATCCCGCCGGAGAATTCATGCGGGAAGAGGCGGATACGCTCCTTGGCGGCGGGGATCTTCACCGCGTCCAGCATCCGCACCGATTCCGCCAGCGCGTCGCGTTTGGACAGTCCATGGTGCAGGGTCAGCACCTCGGCCATCTGCTCCGAAATCCGCATGTAGGGATTAAGCGAGGTCATCGGGTCTTGGAAGATCATCGCGATCCGCTCGGCCCGGATCTTGTTCAGCACCTTGGGCTTGGCGCCGAGGATCTCCTGCCCGTCGAAGCGGATCGACCCGCCGGTGCGCCCGTTCGGCGCCAGAAGGCCCATGATCGAAAAAGCGGTCTGCGACTTGCCCGAGCCGCTCTCGCCAACGATGCCGAGGGTCTCGCCCCGGTTGATGGCGAGCGACAGGTCATTGACCGCGTGAACGGGGCCGTCGTCGCCCTCGAAGGTGACGTTGAGCTTGTCGATTTCCAGCAGAGACATCAGCGATCCTTGGGGTCGAGCGCGTCACGAAGCCCGTCGCCGATGAAGAACAGGCCGAACAGCGTGAGACAGAAGAACAGCAGCGGGAATCCCAACTGCCAGGTGGTGCCATAGGCGATGGTGCCCGCGCCTTCGGAGATCAGCGCCCCGAGGGAGGTCAGCGGCTCCTGCACGCCGAGGCCGAGGAAGGAGATGAAGCTTTCCGTAAGGATCATCAGCGGCACCAGCAGCGTGGCATAGACGGCGATCACGCCCAAGAGGTTGGGCACGATATGGCGCAGGATGATGACCGGGGCCGAGACGCCGGTGGCGCGGGCCGCCTCGACGAACTCACGGCCCTTGATGGTCAGGGTCTGGCCGCGCACGATGCGGGCCATCTCCATCCAAGAGATCAGGCCGACACCGGCGAAGAGGATGGTGATCGAACGGCCATACATGACCAGAAGCAAGATCAGCACGAACATGTAAGGCACGGCCATGAAGATATCGACAAGCCGCATCATGATGCTGTCGGTACGCCCGCCGAAATAGCCCGCCACGGCGCCATAAAGCGTTCCCACGACACAGGCGATCAGGGCGCCGACGAGGCCCACGGCGAGGCTGATCTGCGTGCCCTGCACGGTGCGCGCAAAGAGGTCGCGGCCCAGATCATCGGTGCCGAAGTAATGGCCGCTCTCAATCGACGGGCCGCCCAATTCGACGATCTGGCCCATGACGTTATAGTCGAGTTCCTCGTTCGACCATTGCGCGAGGCTATTGCCGAAAAGCGCGAAGGCCACGACGAAGCCGAGGATCACCAGCCCCATCAGCGCCGCCTTGTTGCGGAAGAAGCGCCGCCGCGCATCGGCCCAGGGCGATCGGCCCTTGGCGGCGATCTCGCTGGTCTCGACCCGTTGTTCGGATGTCATCACCATGTCAGTACCGGATCTTGGGGTCGATCCACCCGTAAAGGATGTCGACCACGAGGTTGAAGAAGATGGTCAGCGCGCCGACGAGAATCGTCACCCCCATCATCACCGCGTAGTCGCGGTTCAGCGCCGAATCGACGAAGGCCTTGCCGATGCCGCCGGTGGAGAAATAGATGTCGACCACCACGGAGCCGGTGATCATCGCGACGAATGCCGGCCCGAGGTAGGAGATCACGGGCAACATCGCGGGTTTCAGCGCGTGACGGAGGATGACACGGCGCTCGGGCAGCCCCTTGGCGCGGGCGGTACGGATGTGGTTGGAGGTCAGCACTTCCAGCATCGAAGAGCGGGTGATCCGCGCAATCGAGGCCATGAAGGACGTGGACAGGGCGATCACCGGCATGATCCAATATTCCGGCCCCTGCCAGCCGCCGCCCGGCAGCCAACCGAGCCATAGCGTGAAGACCAGCACGAGGATCGGCGCCATGACGAAGTTCGGCAGCACCTGCGCGCCGATGGAGACGCCGACGGCGGCATAGTCCAGTACCGTATTGTGCCGCACGGCGGCGGCGACGCCGAGGCCCACGCCGACGATGACCGCCACGGCGAAGGACAAAAGGCCGTAGGTCAGCGTGATCGGGAAACCTTGGGCGATGATCTCGTTCACCGAACGGTCCTTGTAGACGAAGCTCGGCCCGAAATCGAACTCGGTGACGATGCCCCAGACGTAAGTTGTGATCTGCTTCCACAGCGGATCGTCCAGCCCGTATTTCGCATTTAGGTTGGCCAGCACCTGCGGCGGCAACTCGCGCTCGGAGGTGAAGGGGCCGCCGGGCGCGGAATGCATCAGCAGGAAGGAGATGACGATCAAGACCAGAAGCGTCGGAATAGCGATGGCAAGGCGCTTGAGGATGTAACTGAGCAAGAGGCGCGCGCTCCGAATACGGGGTTTGTGGGGGTGTAGAATAGAATCGGGCAGCCCGTGCCATAACCGCCGGGCTGCCCGAATGTCGAGAGGTTACTCTGCGGTACGGTAGAGGTCTTTGCCGTACCAAGTGTTGTTCACGTTGTTCTCGGGCAGACCTTCGATGTCTTCCGCGATCATGTCGACGTTCGCGTAATGGTAGATCGGGATGATCGGCATTTCCTCGGCCAAGATCTTCTCCGCCTCTTGATAAAGCGGCTGCGGATCTTCGGCGGTCTTGCTGTCCTTCATGAGCTTGTCATAGGCGTCGTTATAGAACTCGCCGTTGTTGTGGCCCGAATAGGAAGTCATGAGGTCGAGATAGGTCGACGCCTCGTTGTAGTCACCGCACCAAGCATAACGCGCCATATCGTAGTCTTGGTTCTGCATCCGGTCGGTGTGGACCTTCCACTCATAGTTGTCGAGCGTGAGGTTCACGCCGATCTGCTTGAGCATCTGCGACGCCGCGATGGCGATCTTCTTGTGATCTTCCGAGGTGTTGTACTGCAATGTCAGATCCAGCGGGTTGTCTGGGCCGTAGCCCGCCTCGGCCAGCAGTTCCTTGGCCTTCTCCACGCGCTGCGCCTGATCCATGTTGTCGGCCCAGTCCAGTTCGGGACGCTCGAAATCGGCAATCGCCCAGTGGGTCCAGTTGTACGAGGGCTTCTGGCCGCCTTGCAGGATGCGCTCGACGATGATGTCGCGGTCGATGGCATAGGCCAGCGCCTTGCGCACATTGACGTTTTTCAGCGCCTCCGGCCCCTTCTCGCCCACGTTCAGCATGTAGATGTAGGAGCAGTTATAGGGGGTGGAGACCGCCTGCTCGGGATACTCTTTTTTCAGACGGGGATACTGACCGGCGGGGATGTCCACGCGGTCCAGCTCACCGGCCAGATAGCGGGTCAGGGCTTGGTTCACGTCGTTGATCGTCAGCGCGATGATCTCTTCCATCACCACATTCTCGGCATCCCAATAGGTGTCGTTCTTCTCCATCACGACGCGCTCGCCCAACTGGTGTTCGACCAGCGTATAGGCGCCATTGCCGACAAGCGTGCCTGCATCGGTCCAGTCGTCGCCATGTTCCTCGACCACGCTTTGCAGCACGGGGAAGGTCGAGCCATGCACCAGCATCTGCGGGAAATAGGGCAGCGGCGTGGTGATCTTGACCTCAAGCGTGTGGTCGTCGATGGCGCGGATGCCCAGCTCCTCGGCGGATTTGTCCCCGGCGATGATCTCAGGCGCGTTCTCGACCTGCATCAACTCCATGTACCAGGCGTATTCCGAGGCGGTCGCCGGGTCGGCCAGACGGCGCCATGAATAGACGAAGTCATTCGCGGTGACCGGCTCGCCGTTGGACCACTTGGCGTCGTCGCGCAGGTTGAACGTATAGGTCTTGCCGTCTTCCGAGACTTCGTGATCGAGCGCCACACCGGGGACCAGCTCACCGTTGCCATCTTCGTTGTAGAGCCCCTCGAAGAGGTTGCGCAACACGTCCGAGCCTTCAACGTCGGTGTTGATCTGCGGGTCCATCGACTTGATCGCGTCGAGCAGCCAGAAGGTATAGGTTTGATCTTCGGCAAGATTCACGCCCTCAGGCACATCGGCGGCATGGGCCTGAAAGGCAAGGCTTAGCGCCAATGCGGAGGATGCGAGTGTGGTGCGTAGCTTCATGGTGACTCTCCGTTGTTTGAAAGTTCGTGTTCTGATTGAAAAGTAATCAATCGAAAACGAAGAGCACATGCAAGACGTTGCCTCGCGTCAGCCAAACACGGCGGCTTCGCGCCGAGGCGGCGCGAGGTTGTAAAGATTGGTGCCCGGTCTGCCCCGGGCGGCGGGTTTCGACCCTGCGTAGAGCGCGCCTAGCCGCGCGCGCCCCATGTGTCGGACAAGCGGTAGCCGCCCGGCCAAGGGTCATCGGGGTCGAGCATATGTTGGTGGATGCCCGTGACCCAGCCCCGGCCCGACAGTTCTGGCTGGATGGCCGTATGTTCGCCCACCCGCGTCCCGCCCAAGATGCGCCCCGTGAAGGTCGACCCGATCAGCGACACGGTGGTCAGACTGTCCTCCAGTCCCATTTCCCCCCGCGCGTGCAGCAGGGCCATCCGCGCGCAAAGGGCGGTGCCAGTGGGCGAACGGTCCACCTTTCCCGGCTGGATCGCGACCGCCGCCCCGGCGCGCAGGCCGGTCTCATCGCGGGTCACCGGACCGGCGAACAGGCAGAAAGAGAAATGCTGCCAATCAGGGTTCTCAGGGTGGTCGAACCGCATCGCCGCATTCGCCGCGTCGGTGATCCGCACGCCGAGCCGCGCGATGTCATGGGCCTCATGCGCCTCTAGCGAAAACCCCATGGCGGCGGCATCGACGACCACAAAACTGTCGCCGCCATAGGCGGTATCGACAGTGAGCGTGCCCAGCCCTTCGACCTCAAGCGGCACATCCAGAAGCGCCGCGAAACTTGGCAAGTTCTGTACGAAAATACGCTCCGCCTTGCCATTGCGACATTCCGCGCGGACCTTGACCAACCCGCCCGGCGCTTCGAGGGTTAGCTCGGTCACAGGCTCCGTCATCGGCAGGATGCCCCCGTCGAGCAGCACGGTCGAGACGCAGATCGAATTGGAACCGGACATCGGCGGCGTGTCCTCCGGCTCCATGATGATGAAGGCCGCATCGGCGCGGGGGTTTTTCGGCGGGACCAGCAGGTTCACATGGCGAAACACCCCGCCGCGCGGCTCGTTCAACACGAAGTTGCGCAGGGTTTCATCCCGCGCGATCCAGCGGCTCTGCTCCCACAGCGTCTCCCCCGGCGGCGGGGCGACACCGCCCACGATCACATCGCCCACCTCACCCTCGGCATGGGCCGAGATCACATGAACCGTCTTGCTGCTACGCATCCTTTGTCTCCTCCTCGGTCAGCCATCTCGGCAATGCCTCCCCCGCCTGCCCCGTCACGGCGGCCTCCACACAATCGGCGATACTGCCAAAGCGCACGGCCCGGCCCGACAGACCGGGGGCGTAATGGGCGTATTTGCCCGAGTTGGTCATCAGCACCTTGGCCGATGGCGGGAAGACCGGCTCGGAGATCGAACACCAGCAGATATCAGGCACGACTTGCACGCCCGCCGCTTCGAGCCGCGCCACGGTGCCGTCATCGCGCGCCGCTTGTAACGTGTCTTGGCCAAGCGTCACGATGACCGCCGTGTCGGCATGGCGCTTGCGCCCGGCGAGGGCGGTGTCGAGCGCGCGGCATTCGGCGTGCGAGAAATGCGGGCTGCCAAAGGCCACGAGGTCAACCGTCGCGGCCCCGGCGTTGAACTGCCGCCAAACGCGGCGCAGGTCGTCGGCTGTGAGGCGAACCGTATCGGCCTCCGCGACAGGGGGCAGATCGGCCTCGGGTGTGATCCCAGCCACATGCAGCATTGGGGCTGCGGAGGTGGTGCCAAAGGCCGCGCAGAGCGCTTTGAGGTCATCCTCATTCGGGGCAGCCCCCTCCAACCCGCGCAAAAGCGGGATCCGGTCCGGGGCGGCCTGCCCCGCAAGCCAGCCCAGCATCGGCCAGATCGCCTCGTCATACTGCGCGGGCAGCGCCACTTCGATCACCCGGCGCGGGGCGCGGTGTTCTTCCAGATAGACCCCTGAGAGCGGCGCGCGCGCCGTGAGCGCGATGCACAGGTCGAGGAAATCGGGATGTTTCACCGTCCGCGCGCCAAGCACGCTATTGGCATAGATCACCGCGTTGGACTCCGACCACGCGATGAACTCGCCGCGTTCGGGCGGGGCGGGGAGTTGGTAGGGCGCGCAGGTGAAACTGGGCCGGGCACCCATGGTGACATAGGCGTCGGCCAAACGGCTGGCGGGCAGGCCGAAGTCCGGCGGCACGCCTTGATCGCGCCAATTGCCGTGATCGACCGAAATCGCATTCATCGTCGTCGGCACACGCACCTTCGAGCCCATATCGGCCATGGTCTGGGCAAAGAGCAGGTTGGCGGGGCTGGCGTAGATGCAGCCGTCGATATGCACGCGCGTCACATCGACCAGCCGCTCGGCCCCCTGCCCCCGCGCCATGGTGCAGGTGATCTCCATCGCCAGTTGCACGGCCTTGCCCTCGGCCCCGTCGAGCATCGCTTGATCCTCGGCAGTGAGATGCAGGGCGCGGGCGGGCCTGTCCGACAGGGGCAGATCCCAGTCATCGGTGCTGAGCATCTCAGGCGTGATCCGCGCGCTGCGGGATTTGGCGAGCAGGTCGTAATCCTCGGTCCCGAGGCGCAGCACCGCGAGCGGCTTGTCGAACATCTTGCCCGCGATCAGCGCGCCCAAGGTCAGGATGTCTTCGGCCTCGCGAAACACGAGGGCAGCAGGGGCATGACCGTTCAACGCCAGTTCCAGCAGCACGCCGCTGCCGGTGCAGGAGCCGCGGCTGGTGGGCATGAGCAGGATCTTCCCCGCCAGCGACTGACCGCAAAGCGGATGATGCGCGTCGATGACCTTGCCCGTGGCCGGATCGACGCCGCCCCAGAAACTCAGCCCCTCAGAGGAAGCCAGCACCGCGCCTTGGGCTGCGGCGGGAACGATGATATGCGCCATGGGGAGCCTCTTTAAATCAGGTGACGACAAATCCGTGCGCGAAGGGGTCACGCTCGTCGATGAAAATGGTGTTAAAGCCCGTCACCCGCGCCCAACCGGCGATGGAGGGGATGATCGCGGGCCTGCCCGCCACCTCTGCCGCCGCTTCGATACGGCCTTTGAACATGGAGCCGATGATGGATTCATGCACGAAATCATCGCCGACATTCAGCTTCCCCTTGGCCGCCAACTGCGCCATCCGCGCCGAGGTGCCAGTGCCGCAGGGCGAACGATCGATCGCCTTGTCACCGTAGAAAACCGCGTTGCGGGCTTGCGCCTCTCCCGCGCGGGGGGCGCCGGTCCAGAGGATATGGCTCAGCCCGTTGATCGCGGGATGTTCGGGGTGGATGAACTCATATTTCGCATTGAGCGCGGCGCGGAGTTTCGGGCTGAGACCGACCAGTTCGGAGACCGAGAAATCCGCCATATCGCGGAAGTTCTTCTGCGGCTCGACGATAGCGTAGAAATTGCCGCCATAGGCCACATCGACCACCACTTCGCCCAAACCCTCGACCTCCGCCGTCAGCCCTTCGGCGTAGAGGAAGGCGGGCACGTTGGTCAGGCGCACCTCTTCGACGAAACGCCCCTCTTGCCGGTAGGTCACATCGACCCGCCCGGCGGGGGTTTCAAGGCGCAATTGCCCGGGGGTGGCGGGGGTGACCAGCCCGTTCTCAAGCGCGATGGTGACGGTGCCGATGGTGCCGTGGCCGCACATCGGCAGGCAGCCCGAGGTCTCGATGAACAGCACCGCGATGTCGCAGTCATCCCGCGTCGGCGGATAAAGGATCGCGCCCGACATCTGGTCGTGCCCACGCGGCTCGAACATCAGACCGGTGCGGATCCAGTCGTATTCCGCCAGAAAATGGGCGCGCTTTTCCAGCATGTTCGCGCCCTTCAACAGCGGCGCGCCGCCGGTAACGAGCCGTACCGGATTGCCGCAGGTATGGCCGTCGATACAGGGAAATGTGTGTTGCGTCATGTCAGCCTCTAGAAACGGGCGGGAGAGAAGGGGGTCAGGTCGATGCCGGGGTCTTGGCCGGTCATCAGATCCGCGATGATGGCGGCGGTGCCCGCCGATTGGGTGAGGCCCAGATGCCCGTGGCCAAAGGCGCAGAACACATCCGGGCGGTTCGGCAGCGCGCCGATGGCGGGCAGGCTGTCGGGCAGTGAGGGGCGGAAACCCATCCATTGCGTGCCGCCCGAGGTGTCGAGCCCCGGCAAAAAGCGCTTGGCCTTCTTCAGCATCGCATCGGCCCGGGCAAAGTTCGGCGGCAGGTCGAGCCCGCCGAGTTCCACCGCCCCGCCGACGCGCAGCCCGTGGCCCACCTTGCTGATGACAAAGCCATGGCCGCCGAAAGTGATCTGGCGCTTTAGGTCGAAGGCCCCGGCGGGCAGGGTCGTGTTATAGCCGCGCTCGGTCTCAAGCGGGATTTTCACGCCAGCGGTCCGCGCGAGGTGATGCGAATGTGCGCCGGCGGCCAGCACCACGCGGCCCGGTATGAACCCATCAGAGGTCTCGACCCCGCCCGCGACCAGACGTTCGGCGCGGGTGATGGTGATCTCGCCACCCCCCGCCCGGAAGCGTTCGGCCATCGCCACCACATAGTCGCGCGGGTCCGAGATCGATTGCCATTCCGGGGTGAAGGTCGCATGGGTGAAGCCGGGCGCGAGACCGGGCTGATAGGCCGCAATCTCATCGCCCTTGAGATGGGTGAAAGCTATCCCCGCCTCTTCGCGGGCCTGCCATCCGGGGAGCGATGCGCGGAACTCGGCCTCGCTCTCATAGACCTGCAACTGACCGTCATGGCGCAGCATATGGGCCAGACCGCTCAGCGCCAGATGCGGGTCGAGCGCGGCTTGCGAGAGCTTCATCAGCGCGGTCTGTGCCACGGTCGAGGCCCGCACCTGCGCGGGCCAGCTTGCTCTCCAGAAACGCCACATCCACGGGGCGATCCGCCCGGCATAGCGCGGCGGCACCGACAGCGGCCCCAGCGGATCAAGCAGCCATTTCGGCGCCTGCCGGATCATCCGGGGCGAGGCCAGCGGCAGGATCTCGGTAAAAGCAAAGGCGCCCGCATTGCCCGCCGAGGCGCCCGCCGCCGCGCCTTCACGGTCGATCACCCGCACGGGCAGCCCGCGCGCCTGAAGCGCCAGCGCGATGGACAGGCCCACCACGCCCGCGCCGACGACCGTCACCGGGGTTTGGTTCATTACCGCACGCTCGACAGGAATTGACGGGTCTCTTCTTGCTGCGGATCGCCAAAGATCTGATCCGGCGCGCCGATCTCGGCCATGACGCCCTTGTGAAAGAAGGCCACACGGTCCGACACATCGCGTGCGAAACTCATCTCATGGGTGACACAGATCATCGTCATCCCTTCATCTGCCAGCAATTTGAGCGTGTCCAGCACCTCGCCCACCAGTTGCGGGTCGAGGGCCGAGGTCACCTCGTCAAAGAGAATGTAGTCGGGCGACATCGCCAATGCACGCGCAATCGCCATCCGCTGCTGCTGCCCGCCCGACAGGCGGCTAGGGTAGACATCCAGCTTGTCGGCCAGACCCACATGCGAAAGTTGCTGCACCGCGATTTCTTCGGCTTCCTTGCGGCCCATACCTTTCACTTTGCGCGGGGCCAGCGTGACATTCTCCAGCACCGTCAGATGTGGGAAGGCGTTGAATTGCTGGAACACGATGCCGATCTTGCGGCGCAGCTTGTTCAGGTCGGTGTCGCGGGCGTGAACCTCGGTTCCGTCGACGACGATGCGGCCACTGTCGATCGGCTCTAGCCCGTTGATGCAGGTCAAAAGCGTCGATTTGCCCGAACCTGAGCCGCCGATCACCGAGACGACCTCGCCTTTTTGCACGGTCAGGTCGATGCCCTTGAGCACCTGAAGCGCACCAAAGGATTTGTGGACGTTTTCAATCTCAATCATTTTCTTGCCACCTTTTTTCCAAGCGGCTGCCAAGCCGGGCAATGGGGAAACTGAGCGCGAAGTAGATCGCGCCGGTCACGAGCAGGATGAACATCGGCTCTTGCAGGCGTGTCACCAGAATTTGCGAGGCGCGCAGCAATTCGATGATGCCGAGCCACATCACCAGCGCGCTGTCTTTCATCACGCCGAGCGTCAGGCCGATCCAACTGGGCAGGCCAACCCGCAGCGCCATGGGAAAGACGATCTGCGTGAGATCCTGCCCCCATGTCATGCCGAGCGAGCGCGCCGCACGGCGGGTGACCGAAGGCACCGCCTCGATCGCGCCGCGCACGATCTCGGTGCAATAGGCCGAGGTATAAAGCGCCAACACGATACAGGAGGTCACGAAGGGCGAAATCCCCCAGCCCGCGATGGCCTGAAAGGCGTTGGCGAGGATCAATTGGATCAGCAGCGGAACCGAGCGGAAGATATCCAGCACGAAGGTCAGCGGCAGCGCCGCCCATGGGCTGATCTGGCTGCGCAGCACCCCGAAGAACACCCCCAGCAGCGTGCCGCCCACCACCGCGAAGGCGGTGACCGAAAGCGTCACCCCTGCGCCTTTGAGCATGAACAACAGGTCGTTGAAGGTCAGAGCCGTATCAAACATCTATTCTCTTCCTTCAGTAGCGAAACAGGCGGGCCGCAAGCAGCCGTGCGCCAAGCATCACGGTCTTGGCGATCACGTAGTAGATCACCGCCGCCAATGCGAAGAATTCAAAGGTTCGGAAGCTGCGCGCGTTGAGGTCTTGCGTCACCCCGGCGAGATCCGAATTCAGCCCCACCGTGACCCCCAGAGAGGTCATCAAGATCGCCCAGATCATCTGGTTCGTCGTCGGCAGGAACGAGATGCGGAACATCTGCGGCAGGATGATCAGGCGAAACGCCTTGGCCTGCCCCATGCCCAGTGACCGCCCGGCGCGCAGCTGCGTGCCCGGAATGGCGCGCATCGCGCCGCGGAACGTCTCGCAAAGGTAGCCCGCATTGTTAAAGGCGATCCCCGCCAGCAGCGCGGCGTAGGGGCTGAGATAGATCCCGAAAGAGCCAAGCCCGAAATGCGCCATGTAAATCTGAAACAGCGCCGGCGTGTTGCGCGCCACTTCGACCCATGCGGTCGCCGGCGCCCGCAGCCAAGCCGATTTGGCATCCCGGCCCACGGCCAGCAGCACGGCGATGGCAATGCCGATGAGCATCGACAGGATCGATATTTGCAGCGTGACCAGCGCGCCTTCCAGCATCTCTGGTAAGGCGCGAAAAGCCTGTCGCCATTGAAAGGTATAGTTGCCCATCTCTTGCTCCGATCAGCGGTTATCGGGAGGGGGGCCGCAGGTCGCGGCCCCCGCATTCATCAGCGATAGGCTTTGGCGATGGTCAGGTCCGGCGCCTCGCCGCCGACCCATTTGTCGAACAGTTCCTGATAACGGCCCGAGCGCACCTGCTGGTTCACGAAGAGATCGAGGTAGTTCAGCAGACCGTATTCCTGACGCAGGCCGATCAGACCGACATAGTCCACGTCAAAGGGCGCATCGCCCGCGATGGTCAGACCGTCGAACTTGCCGCTCGCCACGATGGAGGAAGCCACGGTGGAGGTCACGACAGTCGCGTCGATCTGGCCTTGGGCCAGCGACAGGAAGACATCCGCTTGGCTTTGGTAGGAACGGAAGCTGCCCTCGTCCCATGCGTCGACCTGCTCTTCCAGCGCGATGGCTTCGAAAGTACCCGCGACGGAGCCCACGGTCTTGCCCTTAAGGCTTTCAAAGCTGTCGACGCCCGCGTCTTCGCGGGTCAGCACGACGTTGGTGAAGGCGAAATAGGGCACCGAGAAACCAACGGTCTTGGCGCGCTCCAGCGTGTCGGAGGTGGAGGCAACACCCACATCCGCGCGGCCCGAGACGAGGGCGGGAATACGGTCGGGGAAGGGCGTCTCCACGATCTCGGCTTCGACGCCAAGGGCGGCGGCCAGGTCGTTGCAATAGTCCACGTCGAAGCCGACGGGCGTGTTGCTGTCATCGCGCGAGCCCATGGGCGGGAAGTCCAGCACCACGGCGCAGCGCAGCGTGCCCGAAGAAATGATGTCGTCCAGTTTGTCGGCCTGAGCGGCTGTGCCGATCACGGTCGCAGCCACGAGGCTCCCGGCGAGTTGCGTGAATTTCATAGGTATCTCCCTCTTGGGTTGGTCGCCCCCGACTCTCTCTGGACGGGGTGCGGGGTGGTATGAAGGAACAATGTCTTCATTAAAAATACAATATGTATTTTTAGCTTTTATCGGCATGTCGACATATTTTTGATACATTTCGGTCTGGCCAGCATGGTCGCGAAAGAGCAGCCGGTTGGGCTGCTCCCCTACGGCGAAACAAATGCGAAAAGCCGGGCGCGCGGCCCGGCTTTTGCGATCTTAGATTATTCCGCCGCGTCTTCCGGCAACAGCGCCTCAGGCAGGTTCTGATAGGACACGGGCCGCAAGAAACGGCGGATCGACAGGGTGCCCACACTGGTCGCGCCGAAGTTGGTGCTGGCCGGATATGGCCCGCCATGCACCATGGAATCCACCACCTCGACCCCCGTCGGAAAACCGTTGGCCAGCAGACGACCCGCCTTGCGCTCCAGCACCGGCATGAGGTCGCGCGCGGCGTCGACATCCGCGTCATCCATATGCAGGGTGATGGTCAATTGCCCGTCCAGTTCCAACGCCAGCGCGCGCATCTCTTCCAGCGAAGAGACCCGCACCACCAATCCGAGAGGGCCAAAGACCTCTTCATGCAGCGCCGGATTGGCCTTGAACTCTTCGCCCGTGGTCTCGAAGAGGGCCGGCGCGGCGGTGCGGCCTTCGCTGTCGGCCAGATGCACTTGGCGCAGGCTTGGCGCGGATTTAAACTTGTCCCGCCCTGCGCAATAGGCCTCCGCGATACCGTCTGTCAGCATGACCTGCGGGGCCACGTCTTGCAGCGCTGTGGCCGCGTTTTGCACGAAGGCGTCGGCGCCCGGCCCGTCAATCACCACGGCGATGCCCGGATTGGTGCAGAACTGGCCCGCGCCCATGGTCAGCGATGCCGCCCAGCCCTTGCCAAGCTCTTCGGCCCGCGCCGCCATCGCGGCAGGCAGCATGAACATCGGGTTGACCGAGCCCAACTCGCCAAAGAAGGGGATCGGCTCTGGCCGCGCGGCGCAGAGATCGAAGAGCGCCCGGCCCCCGGCGAGCGAGCCGGTGAAGCCCACGGCCTTGATCCGCGGATGCTGCACCACGGCCTGCCCCACGGCGCGGTTGCCGCCTTGAATCAGCGAGAAGACCCCGCTCGGCATGCCGCAGCTTTCAACCGCCGCATGGATCGCTTCGGCCACGATCTCTCCGGTGCCGGGATGGGCGGAGTGGCCTTTGACCACGACCGGACAGCCCGCCGCCAGCGCCGCTGCGGTGTCACCGCCCGCCACGGAGAAGGCTAGCGGAAAGTTCGACGCGCCAAAGACGGCCACGGGGCCGATGGGGCGTTGCACCATGGTGATCGCGGGCCGCGGGGCGGGCTGGCGTTCGGGCATGGCGGCATCGAAGCGACGGTCGAGGTAGTCGCCCTTTTCGATATGCGCCGCGAACAGGCGAAGTTGGCCCACGGTCCGGCCCCGCTCCCCTTCGAGCCGCGCTTCGGGCAGGCCGCTTTCTTGGCTGCCGATCTCGGTGATCTCGGCCCCGCGTGCGTCGATCTCATCCGCGATGGCGTTGAGGAATTTGGCGCGGGTCGCGCGGCTGGAATAGCCATAGTCCCAAAACGCCGCTTCGGCGGCTTCGCAGGCTTGGTCGACCAGTTCCACCGTGCCGACCGAGAAGTCATGCGCCTGCCCATGGGCAGGGCTGGAGCTAAAGCAGTCATCCGTGGCGATCCATTCGCCAGCGATCAGGTGTTTGCCATGGGGGGTAAAGGCCATCGTCTATCCTTTCATGCGGGCCGCGGCCCGGTGTCAGCTTGCGTCTCTTCACATCTGCATACATGATGTATGCATGATTGCAACCCAAGCCCTGCGAGGATCCAGATGGCCGACACAACCCTCTCCCACGATGACCTGACCGCGATGGTCATTCGGATTTTCCAAGGCGCGGGCCTGTCGCCCCTGAATGCCGCCGCCCTCGCGCGGGTGATCGTCGCGGGCGAAGGCGATGCCTGCAAATCCCACGGCATCTACCGGATCGAAGGCTGCCTGCGCACGATCAAGGCAGGCAAGGTGATCCCCGACGCGGTGCCGCAGGTGCACCATGACGACAGCGCCGTGGTGCGCGTGAACGCAGGCGGCGGCTTCTCCAACGCCGCTTTCGAAGCAGGCGCGCCGGTGCTGGCAGAGCGTTGCCGCACCACCGGAATCGCCGCCATGGTGATCAACGATTGCACCCATTTCGCCGCGCTCTGGCCCGAGATCGAGGCGCTGACCGAGATGGGCCTCGCGGCCATGGCCATGTGCCCCAGCTATGCCAGCGTCGCCCCTTCTGGCGGCACCGACCCCTTGATGGGGACCAACCCTTTCGCCTTTGGCTGGCCCCGGGAAGGGGGCGACCCTTACGTTTTTGATTTCGCCACCAGCGTCGCCGCGCGGGGGGAGATCGAATTGCACCGCCGCGCGGGCACGCCCCTGCCCGAAGGCTGGGCGATCGCACCCGATGGCAGCCCGACGACCGACCCCGAAGCCGCCCTCGCAGGGGCTATGCTGCCCTTCGGCGGGCACAAGGGGTCGGCCATCTCGACCATGATCGAATTGCTTGCCGGGGTGATGATCGGTGACCTGACCAGCCCTGAAGCGCGCGATGCCTTGGGCTCGCTCACCCTCGCGCCCGCCCATGGCGAATTGATCATCGCCTTCGACCCCGAAAAGTTTGCCGCAGGCCGCCCCGGCGATCCCTTCGCGCGGGCGGAAACCCTCTTTGACGCGATCACCGGCCAAGGCGCGCGGCTGCCCTCGCAGCGCCGGTTCAAGGCGCGTGCCGAGACGCGGGCGAAAGGGATTCCTTTGACGGATGCCGAGATGCGCAGTCTTGAGCGTTTGCTAACAGAAGGGCTCGACGCCGTTTGATGCGTTTCGTGCTCCGACCCGCGGTCGGGGCGCGGCCACCTCAAAGCGATTGTCACAAAAAAGCGGCGATCCTACGGAATTCAAGGCAAAATTTTGTGCAAGCCCAATCCGGCGGCGCAGCAATCGGCGGTTTTCCGCGCTGCTCTGCGGCATTCCGCTGAAAGTTGCAAAATGAAGTTTCCAGCGGTCGCGAAAAGATTAGATAGGGAAAAAATTGCACACTCTTAACGTGTCTTCCGAGGTATTGTTTTGCCGAATTTCCGACCCACACGACCCAATGAACTGCGGACCGAAAACCTAGAGCGACGTCAGTTTCTGACCCTCTCTGCTGCGTCCTTTGCCGCCGCCCTGATGCCGCGGCACAGCCGCGCGCAGGAGGTGCCCGCCGCCTCCTTCAGCTTCGACAAACTGGTCGAGGATATGCGGCAGTTAGCGCAAACGTCCTATGCCGCGCCGGAGCCCGTCGAAGGGTTCCTTGCCGATCTTGATTACGACGCCTACCAGCGCATCCGGTTCCGGCCCGAACAAGCCCGCTGGCAAGAAAAGGGTGTGGCCTTTAGGCTCCACGCCTTCCACCCCGGTTGGCTGTTCAAGGAGGCGGTAAAGATTAACGAAGTGCGCGGCGACGCGGCTGAGCCTATGGGCTTTACCACAGCGGATTTCGAGTATGACGACGAAGAACTCGCCAAGTCGATCCCACCCAATGCCGAGATGCCGGGCGTCGCCGGTTTCCGCCTGCACACCCCGCTCAACCGGGCCGATATTTTCGATGAATTGATTGTCTTCCAAGGGGCGAGCTATTTCCGCGCCTTGGGCAAGGACACGCTCTATGGGCTGAGCGCGCGGGGATTGGCCGTGAACACTGGCCTGCCCGAAGGCGAGGAATTCCCCCGCTTGAGCGAGGTTTGGCTGCGCCGCCCCGAACCGGGTGACGATAGCGCCACGATCTATGCCGCACTCGACAGCCCCTCGGTCACCGGGGCCTATCAATTTGTGATCACCCCGGGCGAAGACACCACCGTCGAGGTCACCATGCGTCTGTTCCTGCGCGAGGACATCAAGCAGCTTGGCATCGCACCGCTGACCTCAATGTTTTTGCACAATGGCGCGGATAAGGGGAATTTCGACGACTTCCGCCCCGCGGTGCATGACAGCGAAGTATTGGTGCTGAACACAGGCAAGGATACCACCCTCTGCCGCCCGCTGAACAATCCGCCGCGTTTGGCGAGTTCCTATTTCGGGGCGCAGAACCCGCGGTCTTTCGGGCTGGCGCAGCGCAACCGGGACTTTGAGCATTACCTCGACGCGCAGGCCCATTACGAGCGCCGCCCCTCGCTGATGATCGAACCCATGGGCGACTGGGGCAAAGGCACGCTGCGGCTGGTCGAGATACCTTCGGATCTGGAAGGCAATGACAATATCGTGGCCTATTGGATCCCCGAAGGGGAGACCCGCGCGGGCGATGAACTGGCCTACGGCTACCGCATGCACTGGGGGATGACCCCGCCGGGCGCGACGCCGCAGACCCTTGGCCGCGTGGTACGGCTGCGCTCGGGCCATGGCGGGGTGGCGGGTGTTGAGGCAGACACCGAGACCCGCAAATTCGTCATCGACTTCGCAGGCGGACAGCTCAGCGATATGCCGAGCGACGCCGAGCTTGAACCCGTCACCAGCGCACAAAACGGCGAGATCGTGGAGGCGATCCTAAGCCGGGTGGATGGCAGGGACGAATGGCGGCTGGTGCTGGAACTGCGCGCCGAGCCTGATGCCATCGTCGAGATCAAGGCAGTTCTATCGGGATATGACCGCAACCTGACAGAGACATGGGTGTACCAATGGATCAACGCATGACCCTTCAAGACGCGACGACCCCCACTTCCGCAATGGCTGGCGAGGCCGAGAACTGGATGCCGCCCGCCGCCCCGCTTGCGATGCCACGGCAGAGCTTGGAACGGCGCGGCCATCTGGCCGGGCTGGCCGACCTTGCGCGGGCATTTCTGCTGCGGCGTAAGGCCTGAGCACCATGGCACCCCAGCACAGGCAGATCGCGGCGGATGGCCCGACCCGTTTTGCACGGGCGGTCGCCCTGCTGTTGTCGCTCGGCTCCGCAGCCCTTGCCGCGACCCTTTTGGCCGAGGCTGCGGCGCGGGATGGGTTCAGCGGCTGGGACGGCCTCCGCGCCCTGCTCGTTTTCGCCACCACCGCTTGGTTGGCTTGGGGCGCGTCACTGGCGCTGATCGGGCTCTTCGGCAGCAGATCAACGCCGCCCCGCCCCGCGCTTGAGGCACCGCAGCCGCGCACGGTGATCGCGGTGCCCATCTGCAACGAAGACCCGCTCACCACCTTTGCCCGCATCGCCGCGATTGACCGCTCCGTCGCCCGAGCCGGGGTTACGGCGGATTTCGTCGTTCTGTCGGACACCCGCGATGACGCGCTGGCCGGGAAAGAGCAATTCGCCTTCGCCCGCCTGCTGCGCGAGACCGAGGGCCAAGGGCGCATCTTCTACCGCAGGCGGCAGGACAATGCGGGCCGCAAGGCGGGCAATATCGAAGAATTCATTCGCAGCTACGGCGGGGCCTATGACTTTGCCGTGATCCTTGACGCAGACAGTCTGATGGAGGGCGAGACGATCCGCGCCATGATCGCGCGGATGCAGGCCGATCCGCAGCTAGGGCTCTTGCAAACCCTGCCCAAGATCATCGGCGCGCGGTCTTTCTTTGGCCGCGCCTTGCAGTTCGCCTCGTGGTTCCACGGGCCGATCTTCACCCGTGGCCTTGCCCGGATGCAGGGGGCGACGGGGCCGTTTTGGGGCCATAACGCAATCATCCGCGTCCGCGCCTTTGCCGAAAGCTGTGGCCTGCCCGAACTCTCAGGCCCGCCACCCTTGGGCGGGCATATCCTGAGCCACGATTATGTCGAGGCGGCCTTGCTCGCCCGCGCGGGTTGGAAGGTCGAGGTGGATGAGACCTTGAGCGGCTCCTTTGAGGAGGGCCCCGAAAACGTCCTTTCCTTCGCGCGGCGCGAGCGGCGCTGGTGCCAAGGCAACCTGCAACATGCGCGGCTGATCTTTGCGCCCGACTTGGCGGGGTGGAGCCGCTTCGTCTTTTTGCAGAATGTGACTGCCTATGTCGTCTCGCTTCTCTGGGCGGCCTTTCTGATCACCTCGGCGATCAGCACGCTCTACGCGCCGCCGCCGGAGTATTTCCCCGGCCCCTATCAGCTTTTCCCCGTCTTCCCCGATACCAGCGCGCGCGAGATCACGCTGCTGGCCTTGGGCGTGCTGGGGCTGTTGGTGGTGCCTAAGCTGCTGATCCTGATCCATGCGCTTCTGACCGACCGCGCGCGCGACTTTGGCCGCGCTTTGCGGATGGCGCTCTCGGTGCTGACCGAGATCGTGCTGACCACGCTTCTGGCCCCTTTGATGCTGCTCTACCACAGTCGCTCGGTGATGCAGGTGCTCTCGGGCCAAGACGGCGGCTGGCCCGCCAACCAACGCAACGAGGGCCAGTTGAGTTTGGCCGATGGCTGGACGGCGGGCCGGTGGATCGTGTTCATTGGCGCGGTGATCCTCGCGGCGGTGCAATGGGTCGCGCCGGATCTGACCGTCTGGCTGCTGCCCGTGGCGGTCCCGATGTTGCTGGCCCCGCTGCTCATCGCCTGGACCTCCCGCCCCCTGCCCCGCGGGCTTTTCGCCGTGCCCGAGGATGCCGCGCCGCGCGATGTCGTCGCGGAATACGACAGTATATGCGATGTCTGGCGGCTGACGTGGAATGACGAGCATCTGAAGCCAGAACCCAAAGCGGCGGATTTGCCCCATGCCACCGCCTAACACCGGGCTATCGCCCGCCGCGCTGGCTGCCGGCGCGGTTCCCAAATCCGCCCGCGATCCGCGCATCGACCTGTTTCGCGGGCTGGCGCTGGTGATGATTTTCATCAACCACGTCCCGGGCAACCCCTATGAGGCCCTGACCATCCGCAACCTCGGTTTCGCCGACGCGGCGGAGGCGTTCTTTCTCATGTCCGGCATCGCCGCAGGCTTGGCCTATACGCCCCGTTTCATCGCGCGGGATCGGGTGCGTCACGGCCTCTGGCGCGCCATCGCCCCACTGTGGAAACGGGCGTGGTCGCTTTATGTGGTGCAGCTCCTGCTCTCAGCAGTGGCCTTGGGCATCTTCGCCGCCGCCTTCCAGATCACGACAGAGGCCGCGTTCCTGACCAAGATCAACATGCGGCAGGTCTTCCAAAACCCGACCCAAAGCGTGATCGGCATCCCGCTTTTGACGCATCAGTTCGGCTATGTGAACATCCTGCCCGCCTATTCCGTTTTGCTGGTCTGCGCCCCGGCGGCGATCATGCTGGGGCTACGCTGGCCGTGCCTGCTTCTCGCGCTGTCCCTGGTGCTTTGGCTGCTGACGGGTGTCTTCCGGCTGAACCTGCCGAACTACCCCAACCCGGGCGGCTGGTTCTTTAACCCTTTGGCATGGCAAGCGATCTTTGTCTGCGGATTGCTGGTGGGCCTAAGCCAGCGGCAGGGCTACCGCTTTTTCCCGAACTCGCAGGCGCTGTTCTGGCTGTCCGCCGCCGTCCTGCTGGGCGTCCTCGCATGGCGCTATGTGCCGGGTTTGGGCCGTTTCCTGAACCTCCAAATGCATCATATGAGAGAGGCCGGGGTGCCCTTCAACATCACTTCGCACGACAAGACCTATCTTTCCGCCCCGCGGTTCGTTCATATCTTGGCCGTGGGGTATTTTCTGTCACAGTTGCAGACCGTCACCCGCCTTTCGGCCCATGCCGTGGCCAGCCCCGTCCGGCTGATCGGTCGGCATGGTCTGCTGGTCTTTGCCAGCGGCACCGTTCTGGCGCTGATCTGTCAGGTTGCGATGATGGCGCGGCCAGACGCGCAGTGGATGCCGTGGGTTCTGCCTGTTGTCGGAACGGCGGCGCTCTATGCCATCGCTTGGATTGCAGAGATCTCGCGGCAGGTGCTTGCCGCATCGGCCGACCCCAAACCCGCACCCGTCTCGCTTAAAGCACCAACCGTCGAAGCCGCCCCGTAACCTTCACGAACGCCGGTCGTCGCTGCGCCCCCATTTGCGCCAGGCAAGCCACGCAAGCCCCAGCCCGCCCGCGATCAGCGCCATGTGCCGCGGGCGAATGCCGCGCCCGGTGGCGGTGTTTTCGCCCGGATGGTAGCGCGGGTCGAGCAAGCGGGTATTGGCGAGAAAACCACCGACGACAGTCTCGCTGCCCCGGAACACCGCCCGCAGGCCACGGCCCTTCTTGCGGTTCAAGGTTTCGATGGTCCCGATCATCGACTTCTTCTCTTCCATCACCTCGGCCACACGTTCGAGCGGCAGGCCGAGGTGTTCGGCAATCAAGCGGGTTCTGAACCCTTCGATCACCTCTGCGGGGTGTTCGATCGCGACATCGCATTCGGTATCAAACCCCATGGAGCGGTTGTTAAGGTTGCTGGAACCGAGGCGCAAAAGATGATCGTCGATGATCATGATCTTCGCATGAACATAGATCGGCTCCCCCTCCTCGGTGACGGGGAAATAGATGCGAAAGCGGTTTTGGTGATCGGCGCGTTTCAGGTCTTCGACGAGCCGCTCCCGCAGGACATGCATGGCGTCATCTTCCAACTGGGATTCCGCATCGCGCGGGTTGATGATGACGACCTCCGGCCCGTCCTCTTCGGCCAATCGCGCCCTGAGCGCATCGCAAACCGAGGCGGCGGCGAGGTATTGCGATTCAATATAAATATAGTCACGCGCTGATTGGATCCCCGCGATATAGAGGCGTTCGATCTCATTGATCATCGGCTCTTCGTCAAAAGGCGGCTCGGTCCGGGCGATGCCCACCTCGACGCCTTCGGCATCGATCGGCAGGTCTTCGGGCCATTCGGACATGGGCGCATCATCAGGGCGGGCGATCTCATCCCCCGTGGCGCGGAACCAACGCCGACGCGAAAGCTCACCCAAGGCGGCGGCGGCGGGGCCGGACATGGCCGAGGTCGCGTCATGCCAAGGGTCGGAAGGCGTGCCATCCTTGCGCAGGCGGCGCGGGTCGTGCGGCAGGTGGTCGGGCGTGTCCCACCGGTCTTCGGTCGCGTCGATCCCGCCGCAAAAGGCCAGAGCATCGTCGGCCACGACGATTTTTTGGTGGTGGCAGGCGCCGAAGGGGTGATGGCCGTCCAAGGCAAAGTGAATCCGGTCGCCACCGAATAGGCTCAGCGCCAGTGAGGGCACCAATCGCCCCGGCGCGGCCAGCACGGCGCCATTCCATTTGAGCAGATAGACATTCAGTTCCGGCCTCCGCTCCACCACCGCCTCGACAAAGGCGCCAAGCTGGTTGGGATAGCCGTCGGGCGCATTGCCGTTTTCGTCACTTTCGCCGGGCAGCATCTCAAGCTCGAAATCGAAATCCCAGCCGATCAGCATCAACTGCTGCCGCGCCCCGAGGAAAATCTCGCGCAGGACCCGGAAGTAATCCGCCGCATCGACGATGAGGCCAAACCGCTCGGCCCGGGCGACACGCCATGTGGTCTTGTCATTGAACAGGCTTTGGCTGTTCGCCCCTTGGGTCGACTCCGCGTGGTTCGCCTTTGCCATATCCAAATCGCCCTGCACGTTTTCGCCCCTTTCCACTCAATCCTACATGACTAAACGCCCATTCCCGCGCGAAGTTGCATCGATGCGTAAATATCGGGCAGGCTCAGACCGGTTGCGCCTCAGACAGCTCGGCCTGAAGCCGGGCTTCTTCGGCGGCTTTGGGCGTGGTGAACCGGGCCAGCAGGAAATAGGCGACCGGGGTGAGATAGAGGGTCGAGAGCGTGGCCATGCCCAGCCCCCCGACGATCACCCAGCCAAGCGCCTCGCGCGCCTCGGCCCCCGCACCCGCCGAGAGGATCAGCGGCACGCCGCCCAAGACGGTCGAGGTCATCGTCATCATCACCGGACGCAGCCGGATGGTAGAGGCGCCAAAGATCGCCGCGTGGATATCCGCCCCCTGATCGCGCAATTGGTTGGCGAACTCGACGATCAAAATCCCGTTCTTGGCCATGATCCCGATCAACATGACCAGCCCGATTTGGCTGTAGACATTGAGGCTCTGCCCCGTCATCAGCAGCGCGAAGATCGCGCAGGCCAGCCCCAAGGGCACCGTGGCCATCACCACGATGGCAGAGATGAAGCTTTCGAACTGCGCGGCGAGGACAAGGAAAACCACGAGGATCGCAAAGCCGAAAGTCACGAAAAGCCCTGAACTGGTTTGATCCAACGCGGCGGCCTCGGCCAGCGGCACGATCAGGTTTTCATCGTCCAACACCTCTTGCCCGACCGCGCGCACCTGTTCCAATGCATCGCCCAGCGACAGGCCCGGCGTCAGCCCGGCGGAAATCTCGACCGAGCGGTTCTGCCCTTCGCGGTCCAACTCGGGCGCGACGGCGCGCTCTTCGAGGGTCACGAAACTGGCCAGCGAAATCATCTGCCCGTTGCCCGATTGGACAAAGACGTTCTCAAGGTCGCGCGGGTCGTTCACCGGGTCCGAGGTCGACAGCATCTGCACGCCATAGCTGGTGTCGTCGATAAAGACCGATGCCACCTCGCGCCCGTCGAGCATGGCCTGCAAAGCCTGCCCGAGCCCGGTGATGTCGACGCCCAAGTCAGCGGCCAGCGTCCGGTCGATCTGCACGAAAAGCTGCGGTTGCGTGCGTTCATATTCCAGCCGCACCTGCCCCATCGCGGGGTTCGTGCTCAGCCGGTCCACCATCGTCTGCGCGACCAGCGACAGTTGTTCGTAATTATTCCCGGTGATCGCGAAAGACAGCCCCCGCCCCGCGCCGCGAATGCCGAGGGAATTGGGTTGGATTGCAAAGGCCCGCACGCCCACGATGCCGCGCAGCTTGCCATTGATCTCGCCCACAATCTCATCTTGGCTGCGCGCGCGGTCTTCCCATCCGGCGAGCGTGAACACCATGAAACCCCGATTGTCCGCGCCAAACCCGGTGATGGAGAAGATATTCGTCACCTCTCCGGCCTCTTGCAGCGGGGTGATCAGGTCTTCGATCTCGCGCATCTTGCTTTGGGTATAATCAAGCGAGACGCCCTGCGGGGCCGAGACGCTGAGCAGCGCCACGGCGCGATCTTCGCGCGGGGTCAGCTCTTGCCGGATCTCGCCAGAGACCAGCACTGCCGTCAGCGCGACGAAGGCCGCGATCAGCACCACGACATAGGGCATCGCCAGCGCCCATCTAAGCGTCGCCGCATAGGCGCGGTACAGCAGGTTGCCAAGCCACACGACAGGGCCGCGCGGGTTCTCTGCCGCGGGTTTGGTCAACAAGCGGCTCGCCAAGACCGGGCAAAGGCTGAGCGCCACGACCGAGGACAGCATCACCGCGATGGCGAGGGTGAAACCAAACTCCCGAAACAGCCCGCCCGCCTGTCCGGGCAGGAACGACAGCGGGATAAAGACCGCCGCCAGCGTGGCCGTGGTGGTGACGACCGCAAAGAAGACCTGCGAGGTGCCCAGCACCGCCGCCGCGCGCGGCCCCATGCCCGCCGCCCGTTGGCGCACGATATTCTCCAGCACCACAATCGCGTCATCCACGACCATCCCGGTGGCCAGAACCAGCGCCAGAAGGGTCAGGATGTTGATCGAAAAGCCCACCAGATAGATCGCCGCCAAAGTGCCGATCAGCGCCACGGGCAGGGTCAGCGCCGGGATCAGCGTGGCGCGGAAATCACGCAGGAAGACAAAGATCACCGCCACCACGATGCCCACGGCAAAGGCCAGCGTTGAGAGCACCTCGCGGATCGAGCCTGAGATAAAGGTCGCATCGTCCGAGGTCACGAAAATCCGCACGTCTTCGGGCAGAGTCTCGTTCAACTCCCCCACCACGGCGCGCACATCGCGCGAGATCTCAAGCGTGTTCGACGTGGCCTGCCGGATGATGCCGATGCCGAGGCCCAATTGCCCATTGGCGCGCAGGATCGTCTCCCCTTCGGCGGGGCCGAGCGTGACGCTGGCGACATCGCCGAGCCGGACGTTCTGCTTGATCTCCATCGCCTCGAACGCCTGTGTGGTGACGACGCTGGCCGTGGTGCGCACGTTGATCGACTGACGGTCGCCCGCCAGATCGCCCGCGGGCGCGTCATAGGCCACATCGGCCAGGGCGCGCTGGACATCGCCTAGGGTCAGGCCCCGGCTGGCCAGTTCCAACTGGTCGATATCGACGCGGAAAAATGGCTCACGGTCGCCGTAGACCTGCAAATCCGCCACCCCGTTGACCGAGATCAGCCGGTCTTCGACCCGGTCTTGCACCAGTTTGGTCAACTCCTCCGGCGAGCGGCCCATGGAGGTCACGGCGATGCGCATCACCGGCTGGGCATTGGCATCGGCCTTGACGATCTGCGGCTGGTCGGCCCCTTCGGGCAATTGGTTCACAATCCGCGCCACCGCATCGCGCACATCGGTCGCGGCCACGTCGATATCGGTGCTGTCGTTGAACTCCAAGGTGACCCGGCTGCGCCCGAAGCGCGAGTTCGATGAAATCGCCCGCACGCCCGAGACCCGGCCCACGGCCCCTTCGATCCGCCCCGTGAGTTCCTGATCGACAGATTCCGGGGAGGCGCCCGAGAAGGTCGTGGTGACCGTGACCACGGGCCGGTCGACATTGGGCAGCTCCCGCACCTCCGCACCGAAAAGCGCGGCGATGCCTGCCAGTACGATCAGCGCGTTCAGCACGAAAGCAAGGATCGGGCGACGCACGAAAAGCGCGGTGCCCGAGGCGGTGCGCGCGGGCGGCGTGGCGTCCTCGGTCGGGGCGGCGCTCATAGGGTTGTCTTCTCAGTCGGGACGGCATCTGACTGCACGCTGCCCGCGCGGTTGACCTCGCGCACCTCGCCGCCTTCGCGCAGGGTTTGCACGCCTTCGGTCACCACCACATCATCGGCGGTCAGATCATCCGACAGGACGAGCACCGAATTGCTGTTGCGCTGTGCGATCTCGACCGCGACTTGATGCGCCTTGCCCTCCCGTACCGTCCAGACAAATGGCCCGTCCGAGGACCACTGCACCGCCAGCGGCGGGATCGCCAGAAACGGATCGCCGACAAAGGTCAGGCTGACCGAAAAGGCCATGCCCGCGCGCAGCTGGTCGCCTTCGTTCGGCACGCGGCCTTGCACCAGAAGCGTGCGGCTTGCACGGTCGATCACGCTGTCGATGGCGCTGACTTCGCCCGTCAGGGTCAAATCGCGCATGCCAAGCGGGGTGACGGTGATTTCCTTGCCTAACGAAAGCTTGCTCACCACCCGTTCAGGCACGCGGAAATCGATCAGGATCTCGCTGCGGTCGGTGATGGTGGCGAGTTGATCCTGCGCATTGACGCGGTCGCCTTCTTCGATATCGGTGATCCCCACCCAGCCTGAGATTGGCGCGAGGATGCGGCGTTGCGACAGATCGAACTGCGCTTGGCTGAGCGCAAGCTCGGCACTTTGCAGGGCCAGTTCCGTCTCGCGCAGGCGCACTTCGCTGACCGCGCCGGTGTTTTGCAGCCGCTCCACGCGGTCTTGCTCGGTCTGGGCGTTTTCAAGCTGCAATTCGGCTTGCTTCAGGGCGATCTGCTCGGCCTCATTCTCCAATAGGGCCACAACGGTGCCCGCCTCGATCAACTGTCCGGCGGGCAGGTTGAGATCGGTGATGACCCCTACGGCGTTAGAGCGCAGCGTGACGGAGCGGCGCGCGCGGCCGTCGCCGATGGCGGTGATCCGGTCGGCCAAAGTCTCTTCGCTGACCCCGGCGGTGACGACCAGCGAGGGCCCGCCGCCGCCCCAACCCCGGCCAGAGCCCTGTGGCGCCTCCGCGACCTCCTCGATCCCCAGAAGATCCAGCAGACCGGTCTCCGCCACATAGGGGCGGGAGGCGGGGACATAGGTTAACATCGCGTAAAGACCCGCAACGAGAACCAGCAGAAATACGAAAAATTGGCGCAGGGCTTTCACGGGGGATGCGCTTTCAAAATATGTTACGAGGCGCATAATTGAGCATCGGCCCCAAAAAGGCACGTCAATTCTGCTTGATCACTGGCTGGGCATTCCCCGAAGGGGCCGCTGGCTGCTAGCACTATGGCGCGGAAGCCTGCCGGGTGGAAGGGCAATGGGGTTGATTACTAGAAATTCCGTTTCCGCCGCACATATTCTGGCCCTAGCCGGATCAAAGACCAAGGGGACATCATGCGCGCGACGGTTCTACCACTGGCGACACTGCTACTGGGCTTTTCGCTTTTGCAGATGAGCAACGGGTTGCAGGGCACGCTTCTGGCCGTGCGCGCGGGGCTCGAAGGGTTTGGCGGGGCGACCACCGGCCTTATCATGTCGGGCTTTTTCGCGGGGCTGAGCGTGGGCTCCTTCGTGGCACCGCGGCTGATCAGCGGGGTGGGCCATATCCGCACCTTTGCAGCACTCGCCTCTGTCGCCTCCGCCGCGGCGCTGATGCATTTGGCTTTCATCGACCCTTGGGTCTGGATCGCCGTGCGCTGCCTCACCGGCTTTGCCTTTGCCGGGTTGATCATCGTGACGGAAAGCTGGCTCAACGCCTCTGTCAGTTCCGCGCAGCGGGGCAAATTGCTCGCGGTCTACGGCATGGTCGGCATGGCCTCAGGCGCGGCGGGGCAGTTCCTGCTGAACCTCGGGGATCCGGCTGAGTTCATCCTCTTCGTGCTTGTCTCCATCGTGATGTCGCTGTCGCTGGTGCCAATTTCGCTTAGCCGTGTAGAGGGGCCGCGCTCAGAAGGCGCGCAGGAGCCGCCATCGCTGCGCCGCCTGTGGGGGCTGTCGCCCTACGGCGCGGTCAGCGCAGGGCTGGTCGGGGCCTCTATCGGGACTTTCTACGGGCTGGCACCGCTCTTCGCGCAAGAGATGGGCTATACCCAATCACGCATCGCCCTGCTGATCGCGGCCTTTACCATCGGCGGCTTGGTGCTTCAGTTCCCGCTGGGCTGGATGTCTGACCGGATGAGCCGCCGCGGTCTTGGCGTGGGGCTGGCCGCCGCTGGCAGCGCCTTGATGATGCTGACCCTGCCGATCCCCGCCCCTTCGGGGTCGATGCTGCTGGTGCTGGGCTTTGCCATTGGCGGGCTAGTCTTGCCTGCGCAATCCATCGTCATCGCCCATGTCAACGACCGCGCCCCCGGCTCGGCGGTGGTGGCCGTCTCGGGTGGGCTGGTGCTGATGCAGGGGATTGGCGCCGCGATCGGGCCTTTGCTGGCGGGCGTGCTGCTGGATACGCTGGGCCCGCGCGGCCTGCCGCTGGCGCTTGGCGGTTTTCAGTTGACCATCGTGGCATGGGGGCTGCTGCGCATGACCCTGCGCAGCGATCCCGAAACCCAAGAGCGTCACGCGGCACCGCCGCTGACCCCCAACTTTGTCGAAGGCGAGTTGAGCCGCGAGGAATAGCGCGGCTTAGCTCTGGGGCCAACTCTCCGGCACGTTGCTGCGCAGCTCTTCCAGCCACGGGGTGGCGACGGAGTCCGACGGGGCGCGCCAGTCCCCGCGCGGCGACAATGCCCCCCCGGCGCTGACCTTTGGCCCATTCGGCAGAGCCGATCGCTTGAACTGGCTGGTGGCAAAGAAGCGATGCAGGAATTTTTCGAGCCAGTGGCGGATGGTCTCCAGATCATAGGCGTTGCGTTTGCCCTGCGGAAAGCCCTCGGGCCAGCGCCCCGCCTCGACATCATGCCAAGCGTGCCAGGCCAGAAAGGCCACTTTTGACGGGGCGAGCCCGTAGCGCATGGTGTGAAAGAGGAAGAAGTCGTTCAGCTCATAGGGGCCGATCATCGACTCGGTGCTTTGGATCTCTTCATCTTCGCCCGCGGGCACCAGTTCGGGCGAAATCTCGGTGTCGAGAATGGCTTGCAGCACCTTGTCCGTCTCCGCGTCGAACTGCCCTGAACGGGTGGCCCAACGGATGAGATATTGGATCAGCGTTTTCGGGACGCCGGTGTTCACCGCATAGTGGCTCATCTGGTCGCCCACGCCATAGGTGCACCAGCCAAGCGCCAATTCGCTCAGATCGCCGGTGCCGATGACAAAGCCCTGCCGCTGGTTGGCGAGCCGGAAGAGATAATCGGTGCGCAGCCCGGCTTGGACGTTTTCAAAGGTGATGTCGTAGACCGGCTCCCCGTCCGAGAAGGGGTGATCCATATCCTCAAGCATCTGGCGCGCGGCAGGACGAATGTCGATCTCATCCGCGGTGATCCCCATGGCCTGCATTAATTTCCACGCGTTGGATTTGGTGCCCTCGGAGGTGGCGAAACCCGGCATGGTAAAGCCGAGGATCCGGTCGCGCGGGATGCCCATACGGTCACAGGCTTTCGCCGCCACGATCAGCGCATGGGTCGAATCCAACCCGCCGGAAATGCCAATGACCATGGTCTTGCCCTTGGTCGCCTCAAAGCGGCGGCGCAGCCCTTCGACCTGAATGTTGAACGCCTCGTAGCAGTCTTGGTCGAGATGGCTTTCGCGGTTCGGCACATAGGGGAAACGACGCACGGGGCGGATCAGACCGGCGTTCTCGTGATGCGGTTGATGGGCAAAGGTCACCCGGCGGAATTCTGGCGCGCGGTGCCGCGCGGCGTCATGGAAACTGCCCGTCCGCATCCGCTCGGACTGGATACGCCCGCAATCCACATCGGCGATGGTCAGCTCCGGCTCCAGCGGGAAACGGGTGGATTCGGCCAGAAGATCGCCCAACTCATGGATCATCCCCTGCCCGTCCCACGCCAGATCGGTTGTGCTCTCCCCCGGCCCCGCGGCGGAGTACACATAGGCCGCGAAGGCGCGCATGGATTGCGACCGGCACAGCAGGTGACGGTCAGAGGATTTGCCGATCACGATGTTGGACGCCGAGAGATTGGCGAGGATGAGCGCCCCACCAAGGGCCGCATCCGCCGAGGGCGGCGCCGGCGTCCAGAGGTCTTCGCAGATCTCGGCATGGAAAATCAAACCGGGCAGATCCGTCGCCTCGAAAATCAGGTCATCGCCAAAGGGCACTCGCCGGCCCGCGACAGTGATCTCTCCGTCGGTGTCACGGCCATGGGCAAACCAGCGTTTCTCATAGAACTCGCGGTAATTGGGCAGGTAGGATTTCGGGACCACGCCCAGCACTTGCCCGCGTGAAATGGCGATGGCGCAATTGTAGAGCCGCCCCTCACGGCGCAGTGGCGCGCCGAGCAGGATCACGGGGGTCATCTGGGCGCTGGCCTCAATGAGGTCGCCAAGCGCCTCTTCCACCGCCGTCAGCAGCGCATCCTGCATGTGCAAATCGTCGATGGCATAGGACGAGAGTGACAGTTCGGGGCAAACCAACAAATCCACCCGCGCCGCATCGGCCCGACGCATTTCGTCCAGCAGGCTGTCGCGGTTGAAGGCCACATCGGCGGGCCGCACATGCGGCGTGCAGGTCGCCACCCGGACAAAGCCATGACGGTGGTAGGCGGTAAAGGCGGCGGCTTGGCTCTTGCTCACGTCAGGCTCTCCTCCAACATATCCAAAATCGTTTCAAGGCATCGCTGCCGGATCGCATCCCGGCCAATGGCACCAAAGGACTCGGCCCGATGAACCGTGTTACACCCCTCGCGTGCAAGCGCAAAATGTACAAGCCCCTCTTCATCCTCGGCGCTGCCCGGCCCGGCGAACCCGGTGGTCGAGACGGCAATCTGCGCACCGGAACGGTCCTGCGCGCCTTCGGCCATGGCAATCGCCACGGGGCGCGAAACCGCGCCGCAGCGGTCCAAAAGCGCCCGGTCGACGCCCAACAGCTCATGCTTGGATTGATCCGTATAGGTGACGAAACCCCGCTCGAACGCGTGGGAGCACCCTTCGATATCCGTGAGCAGCGCGGCGACCAGCCCGCCGGTGCAGCTTTCCGCCGTGGCGATGTGAATGTCGCGGTCGCAAAGCACTCCCAAAACGGATTTCGCGCGGTCTGCGATGTCGGGCTGCGCTAGGGGGTCACTGTTCTGCATCTTCGCTCCGCAAATTGGTGCTTTGTTAAGCAAAACCCCCGCAGGCCGCTGTGGTTCCTTGCGTTGACCCGCCGCAAACCGCCTGCTTAACATTGCAAGAAACCGAAACGCACCTCTGCATATGGGACCGAAGCGATGATTGATTTCTACACATGGACCACCCCCAACGGCCGCAAAGTCTCGATCCTGCTCGAAGAATTGGGGATCGACTACAATGTGCATGCCATCAACATCGGCAAGGATGAGCAGCACGCGCCCGAGTTTCTAAAGATCAGCCCCAACAATAAAATCCCCGCCATCGTGGACCATGACACCGGGGTGAGCCTGATGGAATCCGGTGCGATCTTGGTCTACCTCGCCGAGAAACATGGCCGCTTCCTGCCCGAGGGTCAGGCCGCGCGGGCCGAGGTCATGCAATGGTTGATGTGGCAGATGGGCGGCTTTGGCCCGATGGCTGGGCAGGCGCATCACTTCTTGCATTTCAACCCCGGCAAGGCCGCCTATGCCGAAGAGCGTTTCGGGGCCGAGGTCAAACGGCTTTACGGCGTGCTCGACAAACAGCTTGAGGGGCGGGACCACATTTGCGGCGAATATTCCATCGCGGATATGGCCTGCTGGCCTTGGGTGTCGCGCTATGAATGGCAGCAGATCGACCTCGCCGACTACCCCAACGTGCGTGCGTGGTATCAACGCCTGCGCGCGCGCGACGCGGTGCAAAAGGGCTACCGTGTGCCAAAGGTGATGGGCGAGATTCCCGAGGGCTGACATCCGCCCCCCGCCGCGGTTGCAACGTAGGCGGGAACCAAGAGACAAGTTGAACGGTTGCACTCCCGAAGGCAGCGCTGCCACGCGCGCAGGCTGCCCGTTTCACGAATGGGGGGCAGTATCGTGGCGCTTAATCTCAAAGGTGTATCCTTGCGCGGCTGTCGGGCACTGCCATGAACAGTGCGCCGCGTTTCGACCCTTTCCCGCCCCAGTCGCAAAGGGATATCCTTTCGCAATCTGCCCGAAAGGCCCTGCGCCGCGCGGCACGGGCCGAGGAGGCGGGCGCCGCCCCGATCAGCGGCTCTATCGACATTCTGCGCGACGCGGGGCTGATGCTGGAAGATGGCGCCACGGCGCCTTTGCGCACCGCCCATGCGCTGATGCAGATCGGTGCCGCCAACCTCAGCGTCGGCCGCTTATGGGAGGGCCACGTCAACGCGCTGCGCCTGATCCGCCTATACGGCAGTGTGGCGCAGGCGGAGCGGGCGAAGCAGGTGATCCGGCAGGGCGGGCTTCTGGGCGTTTGGGGGGCCGATGCCGGCAATCCGGCGCGTTTCGAGAAGGGTGTTTTGAAGGGTGAGAAGATCTTTGCCTCCGGCCTCGGCACTGTCACCCATGCGCTCGTTTCGCTCAACTCCGGCCCCGAGGTACAGCTTGCGCTGATCGATGTGACCGACCCCGCGCGCGGCGATGCCTCGCAATGGGACATGCTGGGGATGCGGGCGACGGCCTCGGGATCGTATGATTTTTCTGGTCTGCCACTTGAGGATGACGCGCTTATCGGCGCCCCCGGCGACTATCTGAAAGAGCCGCATTTCGTCGGCGGCGTCTGGCGGATCGCAGCGCTTCAGGCGGGCGCCGCGGCGGGGTTGATCGATGCGGCGGCCAGTACCCTGCGGGACATGGACCGGCTTGAGGCCGAGGCCCAATTAAGCCGCCTGATGCAGGTGCTGATGCGGATCTGGGCCGGAATGGCATTGGTCGAACGCGCCGCTCTCGCCGATGCGGATGACCACGCGGAAGAGACCCTCGTCAGCACCTCCATCGCCGCGCGGATTTATACTGAGGAAGTCGCCCTCGACGCGATCAAAGCGGTGGAGCAGAGCCTTGGGTTGCGCCATTTCACCGGAACTTCCGAGACAGGTCGCATGGCGCGCGATCTCTCGGTCTATCTGCGCCAAGCCGCGCGCGACGCCTTCCTGCAACGCGCCGCCCGCCATGCGCTTTCAAGCGACCAGACGGTTTGGGGTGTCTTTGGATGAGCCATAACGCCCCCCTCGCCGAGGCTCTGTCGGGCCGCGAAAAGATCGTGGTTCTGGCGCCGCACCCGGACGACGAAACACTCGGCTGCGGCGGGCTTTTGGCCCGCGCTTTCGCAGGGCCCGGGGCGCATGTCATCTGCCTGACCGATGGCGGCGCCAGCCACCCCGGTTCCCGCGCATGGTCCCCGGTCCGATTGGCCGAAAGGCGACGCGCGGAATTAGCAGAGGCGCTCGATCTCCTTGGTGGCGGCGCGGCGGATTTGACATGGCTCGGCCATCCCGACAGCCGTTTGCACGAGGTGCCTGCTGACGCCATCCTGACTGAGCTGAGGCAAGTGATCGACGCCCAAGCGGCACGCCACGTCTTCGTCCCGGCCCGCGAGGACAAACATTGCGACCATAAAACCACCGCGTCACTGGCCGACGGCCTGCGCGCGCAGCGCCCCGATCTGCATTCTCATAGCTATCCGGTGTGGAGCCGTTTCGATGATCCGAACTTTGCCGAGAACACGGCTGGCTACGCCCCCCTGACCCTCGACACCGCCGCCTACCGCGCAGCCAAGAGCGCCGCGATCCGCGCGCATCGCAGCCAGCTTGGCCAAGTCGTGCAAGATGATCCCGAGGGGTTCGTTCTGCCCGAGGCGATGATCGACCTCTTCGCGCAGCAAGACGAGATCTTTTGGAGGATGCCGTGATGGGTGTGGGGTTGGATCATCTCCAAGGTCTCTATGCCGAGACGAGCGATCCTTGGGGGTTCGAACATAGCGCCTATGAGCAGGCCAAATTCGCGGCGACGCGGGCGGCGCTTTCACAAGATGGCTACCGCTCGGCCTTTGAGTTGGGCTGTGGCAATGGTCAACTGGCACGCCACCTGATCGACATCTGCGCGCGCTATACCGGGATGGATGCAGTCGCCAGCGCCCTGACCGCCGCGCGCAAAGCGGTGCCGGAGGGGCGCTTCGTCCAAGGGTTCTATCCCGGCCCCCTGCCTGAGGGGGACTTCGATCTGCTGATTCTCTCCGAAGTGCTCTATTTTCTGGATCATGCGGGGCTGGGCCAACTGGCGACCGACATTGCGACCCGCTGGCCGAAGGCCGAGATCATCTGCGTGACTTGGCGCGGTGACACCGGCAATCCGTTGCAAGGGGAGGAGGCGCTGAACGGTTTTGCCAAGGCGCTCGACACCCATGCCTTCACCTGCGTCAGCGAGACCGAGAACTACCGCATCGACCGCGCCTTTCCGGAGGGTGACAGATGAGTTTCGAGCGCTGGAAAGACACCGCGATCATCATCCCCGCCCGGAACGAGGCACAGCGGATCGGCGATTGCCTCACCGCCCTCGCCCCCCAGTGCAACGACCGTGTTCGCGTGATCCTCGTGGTGAACAACACCGATGACGACACCGCCAAGATCGCCAAGGCGGCGGCGGGGCGGCTTGGCCTCGACCTCACCGTGCTCGATCTCACCTTCCCCCCCGGCATGGGGGTCGGCGCGGCAAGGCGGAGGGGCTGCGCTGTGGCACTCGAACAGATGCCTCATCTGCGCCAGATCCTGACCACCGATGCCGATTGCCGTGTCAGCCCCGATTGGGTCGCGCTCAGCATTCAGCACCTTCAGCGTTTTGATGCCCTTTGTGGCAGGGTCACGCTGAACCCCGAAGAAGCCGCCTGTTTGGCGCAGCAAGACCCGATGCTTGAAGCCCATGAAATGGCCTATCGCCGCTTGGTGCTCACGCTCTACGCGCGGCACGCCCCGAACTGCGCCGATTTGCAAGGCAGCCACGGCGAAGCGCCGGGGGCCAGCCTTGGCTTCACCCGCGATGCCTATGAGGCCGTCGGCGGTTTCGCCCCGATCCCCTGCGGCGAGGACCGTGAGATCATCCGCGCCCTGCGGGCCGCGGGCCGCCGGGTGCAGCACGCGGATGACGTTTGGGTCGAAGCCTCTTGCAGGCTGGTCGGACGGGCAGCGGGGGGCATGGCGGATACGCTGCGCAACCGGCTGAGTGGGGCGGGATACTTCGCGGATGACTGTTTGCCGGATGCGGCGCGTCTAATCGACCAATCACGCCGGGGGGCCTTGGGGTGCTGGCCCGCACAGGTGTCGCAGGACCGGCGCATCCCGGTCGAAGATCTACCCACCCATATCGCGATGCTGCGGGCCTTTTTGGACATGCCTGCGCGTGATGAAGCCGCCACCACACTTCCTCAAGCCGCACCCAATCGCGGGGCGCGCAAGAACTTTCCCGCCCGCCGGGCAAAAGCATCGGAACCCCTCGCCGCGGGGGTGGTTGAGCTCTCATAGGGTCGGGCGTTGACCGCCCGCTCTGGAGCGGCCCTCTCGGCCCGCCACATATTAGCAACAAATCCTCCCGATTATATTCCGGGGGCGCTGTGGAGAAAGATCATGACAGACAAAGAACTTGGCAAAGGCGGCGAACCCCGCCAGCAAACCACGGACCGCGAAAAGACGATGACGACCGCGCAGGGCGGCCCGATTGCGGATGATCAGAACTCACTCAAAGCAGGTCCGCGCGGCCCGGTCTTGATGGAAGACCACGTATTCCGCGAGAAGATGTTTCACTTCGACCACGAGCGCATTCCAGAGCGTGTCGTTCACGCCCGCGGCTACGGCGTGCATGGGCATTTCGAGCTAAAGGAAGCGATCCCCGAACTGTCCTGCGCCGATATCTTCCAGCGCGTCGGCGAAAAGACCCCGACCTTCACCCGTTTCTCCACCGTGGCAGGCAACAAGGGCTCTTTCGATCTGGCCCGCGACGTGCGCGGTTTCGCGACGAAGTTCTACACGCAAGAAGGCAACTGGGACCTCGTCGGCAACAACATCCCCGTGTTCTTTATCCAAGACGCGATCAAGTTCCCCGATCTCATCCACTCCGTCAAACCCGCTCCTGACCGTGGCTTCCCGCAGGCGCAGTCGGCGCATGACAACTTCTGGGATTTCGTCTCGCTCTCGCCCGAGGCGATCCATATGACGCTGTGGCAGATGTCCGACCGGGCGATCCCGCGCTCGTTCCGCTTTATGGAAGGCTTCGGCGTGCATACCTTCCGGCTGGTCAATGCCGAGGGCAAATCGCATTACGTGAAGTTTCACTGGAAGCCGAAGCAGGGTCTGCAATCGGTGGTCTGGAACGAGGCGCTCAAGATCAACGGCGCGGACCCGGATTTTCACCGCCGCGACATGTGGGATGCCATCGACGCGGGCGACTATCCGCAGTGGGATCTGGGCATTCAGGTCTTTGACGATGAATTCGCCGATAACTTCGAGTTCGACATCCTTGACGCCACCAAGATCATCCCCGAAGAGCAGGTGCCGGTGCGCATCATCGGCACGCTGACGCTCGACGCCAATGTCGACAACTTCTTTGCCGAGACCGAGCAGGTGGCTTTTTGCACCCAGAACATCGTGCGCGGGATCGACCACACGAACGACCCGCTGCTACAGGGGCGGAACTTCTCCTACCTCGACACGCAGCTTAAGCGTCTCGGCGGGCCGAACTTCACCCATATCCCGATCAACGCGCCGAAATGCCCGTTCCACCACTTCCAGCAAGATGGCCATATGGCGATGCACAATCCCAAGGGCCGCGTGAACTACGAGCCCAACAGCTGGGGCGAGGATGGCGGCCCGCGCGAGAACCCCGAGATCGGGTTCAAAAGCTACCCCGAAGAGGTCGAAGGCACGAAACAGCGCGTGCGGTCCGAGACATTCGCCGATCACTACAGTCAAGCGCGGCAGTTCTACATCAGCCAGACTGAGATCGAACAGCAGCACATCGCGACGGCCTATACCTTTGAGCTGTCGAAATGTCAGGAAGAGCGCATTCGCCTGCGGATGCTCTCGCATCTGATGAACGTGCATGACGATCTGGCGAAACAGGTGGCCGAAGGCTTGGGCGTGACCGAGATGCCGGAACCCGCCAAACCCGCGCGGGAGCCGATCACCGATCTGCCGCCGTCGGATGCGCTCAGCATTCTAAAGAACGCGCCGAACAGCTTCGCGGGCCGCAAGTTGGGTCTGTTCCTGACCGAAGGCGCGGATGCCTCTGTTGTGGAAGCCTTGGAAAAAGCCTTTGCCGATGAAGGCGCGATGGTCGCCATCGTGACGCCGCATATCCAAGGGGTGACCCTCTCGGACGGCAGCATCCGCGAAGCGGATGAGAAGATCGACGGTGGCCCGTCGGTAGTCTTTGACGCGGTGGCCTTGGTCTTCGGGAATGAGAAAGCCGACAAGATCGCCAAGAACAAACCGGCGCAGGATTTCGTCTCGGACGCCTTTGCGCATAACAAGTTCATCGCATGGACCACAGCCGCCGATCCGCTGCTCAATGCCGCCGGGATCGAGAAGGACGAGGGCACGATGGAGGTCTCTGCCAATAATGCGGACGCGTTCCTTCAGACCTGCCGGAAACTTCGGTTCTGGCAACGCGAAGAAAAGCTAAACTGGGAATAAGAGAACACCGGGCCGGGGCGGCGATGCCCCGGCCCTTTTCTAGCGCCGATGCACCTGTGATGAGGGCGAAATCGCGTTCGCCGTGTCCTGAAGGCGCGGCAGAATCTCGGCCCTGATCCGCTCCCGCGTCCAGGTATGCGCCGAGACCGAACATTGCACCGCCGCAAAGGCCCGCCCATCGGGGCCGGTAATCGGACAGGCCACCCCGATCTCGGACAAAATCATCTGATCGCTGGAGATCGCATAGCCCTGCTGCACGGCCTCACCGATGCTGTTGCGGATCGTGGCGCGGTCCATTGTGGTGCGCGCGGTAAAGGGTTTGAGCGGCCAAGTCTCGATCGCGTCTTCCCGGTCCTCGGGCGAGAACGTCGAGATGATCGCCCGCCCCGCTGACGTCGAAAGCGCTGGCAGCCGCCGTCCGATCACCGTCGCCGCGAAATAGGTTCGCTGGCAGGGCAATCGGCTGACGTAGATGATATGATCGGTCGAAAGCTCGGCGAGGTTCACCGTCTCCCCGATCTCTTGGCTAAGATCGATCAGCTTGGGAATCGCCTGTCCGACCAATTGATCCGACCAGTAATAGGCATAGGCCAGCTCCAACCAAGCATGAGACGGGCGGTAGCGCCGCGTGGCCGGATCCTTTTCCAACATGCCCTCGATATGCAGCGTATTCGCCAGCCGCTGAACCGCGCTCTTGTCCAATCCGCTGCGGGAGGCAAGCTCAACCAGCGACAATTCCGTATGCGATTCATCGAAGGCGCGAAGCAGCCGCAGCCCCTTGGCAAGCGACCCGACGTAGAGGGTATTTTGCTTCTTTTCCAATCACCTACCCCGAAATCTAGCCCAATTGTTCAAACCGGGGCTTGACGTATGTCGATCTGATTGCGTTTATTAATCGTATTGCGATATCAAGTATTATTATATGATACGAGACGCAAGTCAAAAAGATACGGAACCGAATTCGTTAACCAGCAGGGGAGTTGACCATGAAATCCACGGTCCTGAAATCAACCATCACCGGGCTTGTCTTGGCCGCCGCCACGGGCGCGGCTTGGGCGGACAAAGCCAATGACACGCTGAATGTCGCCTTCACCAAAGAGCTTGAGAACGTCGACAGCTACTTCAACTCGTCCCGCGAAGGCGTGGTGCTGCAACGCGCGGTCTGGGATGGTCTGATCTACCGCGATCCGGTCACCAACGAATACATGGGCAATCTCGCCACCGAATGGGAATGGATCGACGACACGACCATCGAATTCAAACTGCGCGAAGGCGTGAAATTCCACGACGGGTCGGACTTCACCGCCGATGACGTGGTCTTTACCGTGAACTACGTCGCCGATGAAGCCAACGGCGTGAAAACGCAGCGCAACGTGAACTGGATGAAATCGGCCGAGAAAGTCGACGATTACACCGTGCGCATCATGCTGAAAGAGAAGTTCCCGGCGGCGATTGAATTCCTCTCTGGCCCCGTCTCGATGTATCCCAGCGACTACTACGAAGAAGCCGGCCCCGAAGGCATGGGCCTGAAACCCGTCGGCACCGGCCCTTACAAGGTGACCGAAGTCGTCCCCGGCCAGCACTTCAAACTGGAAGCCTATGAGGGCTACCACGACAGCCCCAAGGGCAAGCCCAGCATCAAGAACATTGACATCCGCACCATCCCGGATGTGAACACGCAGATGGCTGAACTGTTCAGCGGCTCGCTTGATCTGATCTGGCAGGTGCCTTCGGACCAAGCCGAGAAACTGGCCGAGCGGGATGAATTCCAAGTCTCCAACGAATCCACCATGCGCGTGGGCTATCTGACGCTCGATGCGGCAGGCCGCTCCGAGGACAGCCCCTTCACCGACGTGCGCGTGCGCAAGGCCGTGAACTATGCGATCAACCGTCAGGAACTGGTCGACGCGCTGCTCAAAGGCAAATCCAAAGTCGTCTACACCCCTTGCTTCCCCAGCCAGTTCGGCTGCGACGAAGACGCGGCGGTGAAGTATGAATACAACCCCGAGAAGGCCAAGGAATTGCTGGCCGAGGCGGGCTACGAAGACGGTCTGACCATCGACTTCTACGCCTACCGCGACCGCGAGTATGCCGAGGCGATCACCAGCTATCTGAACGCTGTGGGCATCGATACCAACTTTAAGATGTTGCAGTATTCCGCCCTGCGTGAGCAGAACATGAAAGGCGAAACCGCCGTGTCGTTCCAGACATGGGGCAGCTATTCGATCAACGACGCCTCCGCCATGGTCAGCCAGTTCTTCAAACATGGCTCGCTCGACTACGCGATGGACGACGAAACGCTCGAATACCTCAACATCGCCGACAGCTCGACCGATCCCGAGGTCCGCAAAGAGAACTACTCCAAGGCGATCGAACGCATCACCGAGGAAGCCTATTGGGCGCCAATGTTCTCCTACAACACCAACTATGTGACCACCAACGAGGTGGAATACACACCCACAGCCGACGAAGTTCTGCGCTTCACCACGGCCAGCTGGAAGTAAATCAACCGGCGGGGGCGCCGTCACCGGTGCCCCTGTCCTTCTCCCCTTCCGCACCCAACCCAGACCCACGCGGCAGGCCCTCGCCTGCGGCGCAGCCTCAAGGTAGTTGCACCCGTGCTTCAATTCATTCTCAAACGATTGGGACTGGCCCTTCTCGTGGCCTTCACCGTGTCGTTTATCAGCTTTAGCCTGCTGTTCCTGTCGGGCGACCCCGCTGCCGCTCTGGCCGGTGAAACCGCCAGCGGCGAAGATATCGAGGCCCTGCGCCGTCTCTATGGTTTTGACCGGCCCATGCTGGTGCAATATGGCGAATGGCTGTTCTCGGCCCTTCAGGGCGATTTCGGCGAAAGCTACTATTTCCGCCTGCCCGTCGCCTCGCTCATCGCCGACCGATTAAGCGTGACCATGACGCTCGGGGTCTGCGGGATCACCTTCGCGTTGCTGACCGCCGTGCCCTTGGGCGTGGTCGCCGCGATCCGCCCCAATTCGATCATCGACCGTGTGGCCCTGTTCATCTCGGTCGCCGGCCAAGCGATGCCGAGCTTCTGGTTCGGCCTCATCCTAATCGTCGTCTTCGCCATCCAACTGGGCTGGCTGCCACCTTCGGGCACCGACACATGGCGGCATTTCATCCTGCCGACCGTGGTGCTGGGCTATTACGCCATGCCCGCCATCATGCGCCTGACGCGCGCGGGCATGCTGGACGTGCTGAACTCCGACTACATCCGCACCGCGCGGGCCAAGGGTGCGAACGAGCGCCGGGTGCTGTTCCGCCACGCCCTGCGCAACGCGATCATCCCCGTGGTCAGCCTCGCCGCCGTGCAGATGGGCTTCATGCTGGGCGGCTCCATCGTGGTCGAATCGATCTTTGCGCTACATGGCGCGGGCTATCTGGCGTGGGAGAGCATCGCGCGCAACGACCTGCCCACCGTGCAGGCGCTGATCCTGATCTTCTCGATGTTCTACATTGTTTTCACCTTCCTCGCAGACGTGCTGAACGCATGGCTCGACCCCCGCATGAGGAGCAGCTGACATGGCCACGGCAAGTACACATGACAGCCTTTTGGACGAAATCACCGGCCCGACCCCCGGCCAGATGCTGCGCAAGCGCATCTTCGGGCACCAAGGTCTGCTGATCGGGGCGGTCGTTCTGATCATCCTCACGATCATCGCGATCCTTGCGCCTTGGATTGCCCCGCATGATCCCTATGCCCAAAGCCTGATGACCCGGATGGAGCCCCCCGTGTTCATGGGCGGCACATGGGAGCATCCCTTGGGCACCGACCATCTGGGCCGCGATTACCTGTCGCGTCTCATCTACGGTGCGCGGATTTCGCTGCTGATCGGGGCCGTGGCGGCGCTGATCTCGGGTCTGATCGGGACCGCGATGGGCGTGGCCGCGGGCTACTTCGGCGGCAAGGTCGACGCGGTCGTAACCTTCCTCATCAACGTGCGTCTCGCGATGCCGGTGGTACTGGTGGCGCTGGCCGTGGTGGCGATCCTTGGCGGATCGCTGCAAGTGGTGATCATGGTGCTGGGCCTGCTGCTGTGGGACCGTTTCGCGGTGGTCATGCGCGCCTCCACCATGCAGGTGCGGCGGCGCGAATATGTGGCCGCGGCACAGGTCATCGGCGCCTCCACCCCGCGCATCCTCTTGTCCGAGATCATGCCCAACATCGCCAACAACCTGATCGTCGTCGTCACGCTGGAGATGGCCCATGCGATCCTTCTGGAAGCGGCACTCTCGTTCCTCGGCCTTGGGGTGCAACCGCCGACGCCGAGCTGGGGGCTGATGGTCTCCGAAGGCAAGAACATGATGCTGTTCGAGCCGTGGCTCGTGCTGATCCCGGGCGCCGTGCTTTTCGTGCTGGTGCTGGCGATCAACCTGATGGGTGACGGTCTGCGCGACGTCACCGCCCCCGAAAACCGGAGCTGACCCATGACAGAACCACTTCTGAGCGTCCGCAACCTGCGGCTCGATATTCCCACGGGCGGCGGCACCCTGCATGCGGTGCGCGGGATCGACTTCGACCTCAACCGTGGCGAGACCCTGTGCATCGTCGGCGAAAGCGGCTCGGGCAAATCGCTCACCTCGCTGGCGCTGATGGGGCTCTTGGGCAGATCCATCAAGCGGAACGCAGATCGGATGACCTTTGACGGGATCGAGCTGACCACCGCCAGCCAAGGCCAGATGCGCAAGCTGCGCGGGGCGCGGATGTCGATGATCTTCCAAGAGCCGATGACCTCGCTCAACCCGGCCTACACCATCGGCGACCAATTGGCCGAGGCGCTGCTCTTGCACCGCAAGGTCAGCCGCCCACAGGCGCGGGACCGGGCGATTGAACTCTTGGAGAAGGTCGGCATCACCGCCGCCGAGAGCCGCTTGTCGCAATACCCGCACCAGCTTTCAGGCGGGTTGCGCCAGCGCGTGATGATCGCCATGGCGCTGATGTGCGAGCCGGAACTGATCATCGCGGATGAGCCGACCACCGCGCTCGACGTGACCATTCAGGCGCAGATCCTGCGGCTGCTCCACGATCTGGGGCGCGAGATGAATATGGCCGTGATCCTGATCACCCATGACCTCGGCGTGGTGGCCCGCGTGGCCGACAAGGTTGCGGTGATGTATGCGGGTGAATTGGTCGAAACTGGCCCGGTGGGCGATATCTTTAACGCGCCCTCGCATCCCTACACCCGCGGACTGCTGCGCTGCATCCCGCTCCCGGGCAAGACCGACCGCGGCGCGAAACTGGGCACCATCCCGGGCATCGTGCCCTCGCTGGTGGGCGAGGTTGAGGGCTGCGTCTTCCGTACCCGCTGCCCGCATGCCGTCGCAGAATGCCGTGGCGACATCCCCAAACGCGAGGACGGCAACCACGCCTTCCGCTGCATTTTCCCCGATGGCAAACGCCAGTCCGAGAAGGAGCTGACCGTATGAAGGACAGCGTGAACACACCCCCGGTGCTGGAGCTTTCCGGCGTCAGCAAGACCTACCGGGTGAAACAGGGCATGTTCGGCAAGGTCAAACCGCTCACGGCGGTGAATGACGTGTCGCTGCAATTGGGCAAGGGCGAGGTGCTGGGCCTCGTCGGAGAATCCGGTTGCGGCAAATCCACCCTCGCCAAGATCCTCTTGGGGCTGGAACAGCCCACCGCCGGTCACGTCAAGATCGACGGCGAAGAGATCACCGAACAGGGCCGTCTGGCGCTGGCGCGGCGGATCCAGCCGATCTTTCAAGACCCCTATTCCTCGCTTAACCCGCGCAAGAGCATTTATGACGTGATCTCTCTGCCGCTGCGGGTGCACAACATCGGTGACGAGGAAAGCCGCAAGAAAAAGGTCAAAGAGATCCTCGACGTTGTGGGCCTGCCGCAACGGGTGATCAACACCTACCCCAGCCAGATGTCGGGCGGCCAGCGCCAGCGTGTGGCCATCGCCCGGGCGCTCATCATGAAGCCCGAGGTGGTGATCTGCGATGAGCCGACCTCGGCGCTGGATGTGTCGGTGCAGAGCCAGATCCTCAACCTTCTGGGCGAGCTGCGCGAAGAGTTTGGCCTTACGTATCTCTTCATCAGCCATGATTTGGCGGTGGTCGAACACCTCGCCACCCGCGTGGCGGTGATGTATCTGGGCGAGATCGTCGAGCAGAACTCGGTCGCCGGTCTCTTCGACGCACCACGTCATCCCTACACCAAGGCGCTGTTGAAATCCGTGTTGACGCCCGAGCCGGGCTTGGGCGTGCCGGACACCCAGCTTGGCATGGCCTACCCCAACCCCATCGCACCGCCGCCGGGTTGCCATTTCCATCCGCGCTGCCCGCGCGCGACGGATCTTTGCAAACAAAAGGCACCGCGTCACACCCCGATCCCGCAGGGGCATGTCGCCTGCCATCTGCACGATCCGGAAACCCCCATGTACGAACAAGAGTAATCCCATGTCATCGAACCTGTCGCACAGCAGTCAAACCCGCAAAACCGTCATCGAAACCGAACATGGCGTTGTCGCCGCGCAGCATCGGTTGGCAGCAATCGCGGGGGCCGAGGTGCTTGCGGCAGGGGGCGACGCGGTGGATGCGGCTGTGGCCACCTCCTTCGTCATCGGCGTGTTGGAACCTTGGATGAGCGGCCCTGCGGGCGGCGGGGCGATGATGCTCTGGCGCGCCGAAGAAGGCCAAGCCCATGCACTGAACCACGGCATGCGCAGCCCCGGCGCGCTCGACCCGGCGAATTATCCGCTGAGCGGGCGGGGCAAGGCGGGCGATCTCTTCCCATGGGAGCATGTGGAGGGGGACCGCAACGTCCAAGGCGCCACCGCCATCGCCGTGCCCGGCGTCGTTGACGGGCTGGGCCAAGCCCATGAACGGTTCGGCAAGATGCCTTGGGGCGAGCTGCTTGCCCCGGCGGTCGATCACGCCCGCAAGGGTCTATTGGTGGATTGGTATGCCGCGCTGGTCATCGCCTCTTGCACGCGCGCCCTTGCGCAGGATGCGGATGCGGCGGACCTCTTTCTGGAAGACGGGCAATGGCCGACGATCAGCGGCTGGACCGCGCTGGCCGAAAAGCGGCTGGACCAGTCGCGCATGGCCGACAGCCTTGACCAGATCGCGCGGCACGGGGCGCGCGCGCTCTATGATGGTGACCTCGGCGCCACGATGGCGCGGGATGTGCAGGACAAGGGCGGCTGCCTCAGCCACGACGACCTGCAAGCCTACCGCGCCGAATTCAGCGCGCCGCTCGACTTTGCCTACCGCGACGCGCGCTTCCATGTCGTGCCAGGGCTGACCGCCGGGCCGACCTTCCGCGACACTTTTACCTCTCTCGCGACCGACGACCTCGGGAACGCCCCCGGCCCCGACAGCTATGCCGCCATGGCCGAGGCGCTCAAAGGCGCCTATGCCCGCCGTCTGGGCTCCATGGGCGATACCGGCGAAAGCCCCGAGGCACCGGGCTGCACCACCCATTTCTCGGTCGTCGACCGTCACGGGAATATGGTGGCGCAGACCCAGACGCTCTTGTCGATCTTCGGCTCCCGCGTCGTCTCGCCCTCCACCGGCTTTTTGATGAACAACGGCATCATGTGGTTCGATCCGGTTCAGGGCCGCCCGAACTCGCTCGGCCCGAACAAGCGCTGCCTGATGAATGTCTGCCCGGTGATCGGCGAACAGGGCGACAAACGCTTTGCCTTCGGGGCCTCCGGCGGGCGCAAGATTCTGGGCGCGGTGGCGCAACTGTCCTCCTTCGTCACCGATTTTGACATGTCGCTCGAAGACAGCTTCCACGCGCCGCGCATTGACGCTTCGGACGCCAACCAGCTCATCGCCGATGAAAGCCTGCCGCGCGATGTGCTCGACCGTCTGCGCGAGAACAATGAGGTCGCCGAGACCAAACGCACGATCTTTCCCTACGCTTTCGCCTGTCCCGCAGGCGTGATGCGCGCGGGCGGGCAGAATTCCGGCTGCACCGAGATCATGTCGCCTTGGGGCGACGCCATTTCTGAAGATATGACAAAGGACATTGAAGCATGACCCGCGATCAAGCGATCGAAGCGATCTCGACCTATTTCGATGAGGGGACGTTCCAAGCCGAACTGGCCAACCTCGTCTCCTACGAGACCGAGAGCCAGAACCCCGACCAAGCCACCGAACTGAAACGCTATCTGGTCGAGACGATGGAGCCAAGGCTAACGGCGATGGGCTTTGCCTGCAGCTTTCACGACAATCCTGACCCGCGCGGCGGCCCCTTTCTGGTGGGCGAGCGCCGTGAGGGGGATGACCTGCCGACCGTGCTGACCTATGGCCACGGCGACGTGATCCGCGCCCAGACCGACCAGTGGCGCGAGGGGCTGCATCCTTTCAAACTGGTCGAAGAGGGCGACAAGCTTTATGGCCGAGGCACCGCCGACAACAAGGGCCAGCACCTGATCAACATCGCCGCCATCGAAGCGGTGCTGAAAACCCGCGGCAAGCTGGGTTTCAACTGCCGCATCGTGATCGAGATGAGCGAAGAGACCGGCAGCGCGGGTCTGCCCGAGTTCTTTGCCGAACACCGTGAGGAACTGACCGCCGACGTGCTCATCGCCTCCGACGGGCCGCGGCTGCAACCCGAAGTGCCAACCATGTTCATGGGGTCGCGCGGGGGCGTGTCGTTTGATCTGATCGTCGACAAACGCGAAGGGGCGCATCACTCGGGCAACTGGGGTGGCTTGCTGGCCGATCCTGCGATGATCTTGGCGCAGGCGCTGTCGACCATCACCGACAAGCGCGGGCAAATCCAGATCCCCGAGTGGCGGCCCGACAGCCTGACCCCCTCGGTCCGCGCGGCGTTGAAAAACCTGCCGATCGAAAGCGACGATGGCCCCGCCATCGACACCGATTGGGGCGAAGAAGACCTGACCCCGGTCGAGCGCGCCTACGGCTGGAACAGCTTTGCCATTCTCGCGATGAAAAGCGGCGTGCCCGAGGCGCCGGTCAACGCGATCTCGGCCCATGCGACGGCCACCTGCCAATTGCGCTATGTCGTCGGCACCGATCCCGAAGACATCCTGCCAGCGCTGCGCCGTCACCTCGACAAAAACGGGTTTGAGGATGTGCGGATCGAGCCGCATGACCGTGGCTTCTTCCGCGCGACGCGGTTGGGTGCAGATCACCCTTGGGTGAAGTTCGTGGCCATGTCCCTGACCGAGACCGCAGGCAAAGCGCCGCATATCCTGCCCAATCTCGCAGGCTCACTACCCAACGACAGCTTCAGCGAAATTCTGGGTCTGCCAACGGTCTGGGTGCCGCATTCCTATCGAAGCTGTTCGCAGCACGCGCCGGATGAACATGTGCTGAAACCCGTCTGCCGCGATGCGCTGCGGGTGATGGCGGGCGTGTTCTGGGACTTGGGCGAAGGCAACACGCCGCCACGCAACGCGTAAAACCTGCCGGGCGGGGACCTTGTGCCCCTGCCCGTTCTACATCGCCGCGCGGATGCAGGCTTCGAGCGCTTCCGTCTCAAGCACGCAAGGATTGGCGCGCATGGAGGAAGATGCCGCCGCTTCGCGGGCAGTCTCACCAAGGTCCGCCTCTTCGGGAATCCAGCGGTCCAAACGGTCCAGCCCCCAGTTATCAAGCAGATCGGAAAGCGCGTCGAATGTGCCTGTCTGGGGCAGATCGAACCCGTCCGACAGCCACCTCTGCACTTCCGTGAAGCGGGCCGAGACCCCGAGCACATCCGCGTTCGCGGCCAGAACCGGCCCCAACAGCCGCCCGCAGATCAGCCCATGCGGCGCAGCGAAACGCCCGCCGATCACACCGGCCAGCCCATGCACGGCCCCGAGGCCCGCATTGGCCAGCGCCAAACCGCCCGATAGGCTAACATAGGCCAGCGCATCCCGCGCGGCCTGATCCTCTCCCGCAGCCAGACGTTTAAGCGCAGCGATGCCCTGCGGGATCGCGGCGCGGCAGAGGGCATCGGTCAGCGGGTTGGCCTTGCTGGACAGATAGGGCTCGATCACCTGCACCAAAGCGTCGAGACCGGAGCCCAAAGTCACCCCGCGTGGCGCGCCATCGGTCAACGCGGGGTCGACCAAGGCCAGACGCGGCAGCATACGGTCGTCGCGCAGGCTGACTTTTCGCGCGGCCTCCGGCACGGCGATGACGGCGTTTTTGGTCACCTCGGCCCCTGTGCCTGCGGTAGTGGGGATCGCGATCATCGGCAGGGGATCGGCCTGCAAGGGCTTGCCCGCGCCCACGACTTCAAGATGCTCCATCACGTCGCACTCCGACGGGATCAGCGCCGCTGCCGCCTTGGCAAGGTCGATCACCGCGCCGCCGCCCGCGCCCAGCACCACATCCGCGCCGCGCCCCGCCGCCACGGCGGCGCGCACGTCTTTGACCGACGGCTCGCCGCTGCCGCGCGACTGGGTCACCTCGCAGCCCGCCGCCGCCAAATCGCGCGCCAGTTCATCGACCCAAGCGACCGAGCCGCCGCGCAGCAAAAGCACCTGCCGCCCATAGGCCCGCGCGGCTGAGGCCGCTTCACCCGCGACACCGCGACCAAAGCGGATGCGCCCGGCGGTGGCGAAACCGAAAGGGGAAATCCTCTGCATCAGAACTGCAACGTCGCCTGAACAGCCCGCTGCCAAGCGCCGTATTTCTCTTCGCGCGCGGCCTCGTCCATCTCAGTTTCAAACCGCCGATCAAGCGCCCATTCGCGGGCGAAACCCTCCATATTGGGGTAGATGCCCGCCCGCTGCCCGGCCAACCATGCGGCCCCAAGTGCTGTGGTTTCCAGCACATCGGGGCGGTCCACCGAGGCGCCGATCACGTCCGAGAGGAACTGCATCGCCCAGTCACTGGCGCTCATCCCGCCGTCGACGCGCAGGGTCGCAATCTCGCCCGGTTGGCCTTGGGCGGCCCAATCGGCCTGCATGGCTTCCAAGAGGTCACGGGTCTGGTAGCCCACGCTTTCCAGCGCCGCCCGCGCGAGTTCCGCAGGGCCGGAGTTGCGCGTCAGCCCGTAGATCGCACCACGGCATTCGGCGTTCCAGTAAGGCGCACCGAGGCCCACGAAAGCAGGCACCAGCACCACGTTCTGATGCGGATCGGCCTGCTCGGCCAGCGCTTGGGTCTCGCCCGCCTCGCGGATCATTTTCAGCCCGTCGCGTAGCCATTGCACCACGGCCCCGGCGACGAAGATCGAGCCTTCGAGCGCATAGGTCGGTTTGCCATCAAGCTGGTAGGCGATGGTGGTGAGCAACCGGTTGGTCGAGGTCACCGCCGTCTCGCCCGTATTCAGGAGGGCGAAACAGCCGGTGCCATAGGTCGATTTCATCATGCCGGGCTGGAAACAGGCTTGCCCGATGGTCGCCGCCTGCTGGTCGCCCGCGACGCCGAGGATCGGGATCTCGCGGCCAAAGAGATCGGGGCGCGTGGTGCCGAAATCGGCGGCGCAGTCCTGCACCTCGGGCAGCATTTCGAGCGGCACGTCGAACATCTTGCAGATCGTCGTGCTCCACCGGCCCTTGTGGATGTCATAAAGCATGGTCCGTGCGGCGTTGGTCGCATCGGTCACATGGCGCGCGCCGCCGGTGAGCTTCCAGATCAGGTAGCTGTCGACGGTGCCGAAAAGCAGCTCGCCCGCCCGCGCCCGTTCGCGCGCGCCCTCGACATTGTCGAGGATCCATTTCAGCTTGGTGCCCGAGAAATAGGGATCGGCCAGAAGGCCGGTGCGTTCGGTGATGATCTTGTCGTCGCCGCTTTCGCGCAGCGCGCGGCAGAAATCGGCGGTGCGGCGGTCTTGCCAGACGATGGCGTTGTGGACGGGCGTGCCGGTTTTCGCGTCCCAGACCAGCGTCGTCTCGCGTTGGTTGGTGATGCCGATGGCGGTAATGTCATCGGGGCGCAGACCGGCCTTTTCGATCACCGCGCGGCAGGTGCCAGCCGTCGTCGACCACAGGTCGCCCGGATCATGTTCGACCCAGCCGGAACGGGGGAAATGCTGCGGAAATTCTTCTTGGGCCGTGGCCGTCACCGACATGTTGCCGTCAAAGATGATCGCCCGCGATGAGGTGGTTCCCTGATCAATGGCGAGGATATGGGTCATGGCGCGGCCCCCGGATGTTGGATGAAACGAAAAAGGGGCCGGAACGCTGCTGCGCCCCGGCCCCCGAAAGTTTGGCTTACTGCCAGGACTTGATCAACTCTTCGTAGCTGATGGTCTCGGGCTCGGGGTCTTCGTTGTCGAGCTTGGCAACGGGCGAACCTTCCTGCTCGAGCCAGTAGGAGGCTTCACGCTCCTCGTTCATTTTCGGACCCAGATCACCTTGGACGCCTGCGCGCTCAAGACGTTCCATGACCTTTTCCTGCTCGGCGCAGAGGCTGTCGAGCGCTTCCTGAGGTGTTTTCGCACCCGACATCGCGTCGCCGATGTTCTGCCACCACAGCTGCGCCAGCTTGGGGTAATCCGGCACGTTCGTCCCGGTGGGCGACCATGCGGTACGCGCGGGTGAGCGGTAGAATTCCACCAGACCGCCGAGCTTCGGCGCACGTTCGGTGAAGCTTTCGTGCTGGATGGTCGACTCGCGGATGAAGGTCAGACCGGCATGGGCCTTTTCCACGTCCACGGTTTTCGAGGTCACGAACTGCGCATAGAGCCATGCGGCCTTGGCACGGTCGACGGGCGTGCTTTCCATCAGCGTCCAGCTGCCCACGTCCTGATAACCAACCTTCTGGCCTTCTTTCCAGTAGGCGCCATGCGGGCTGGGGGCCATGCGCCACTTGGGCGTGCCGTCTTCGTTCAGCACGGCCTTGGCGCTGTCGTTCACCATGTCGGCAGTGAAGGCGGTGTACCAGAACATCTGCTGGGCGATGGCACCCTGCGCAGGCACCGGACCGGCTTCGCCGAAAGTCATGCCAGCGGCTGCGGGGGGCGTGTACTTCTCAAGCCATTCGATGGATTTGGTGATCGCATAGACCGCCGCCGCATCGTTGGTGGCACCACCACGGGTCACACAGGAACCGACGGGCTGCGAGTTTTCGTTGACGCGAATGCCCCATTCGTCGACCGGCAGGCCGTTGGGCTCACCCACATCGCCGCCGCCCGCCATGGAGAGCCACGCATCGGTGTAGCGCCAGCCAAGGCTCGGGTCTTTCTTGCCGTAGTCCATGTTGCCATAGACTTCGACGCCGTCGATGGTGCGGCCGGTGAAGAATTCGGCGATGTCTTCGTAAGCGGACCAGTTGACCGGCACGCCCAGGTCATAGCCGTATTTCTCTTTGAACTCGGCCATCAACTCAGGATCGGTGAACCAGTCCTGGCGGAACCAGTAAAGGTTCGCGAACTGCTGATCAGGCAGCTGATACAGCTCGCCATCGGGCGAGGTGGTGAAGTCGAGGCCGATGTAGTCATCGAGATCGAGACCGGGGTTGGTCACGTCTTTGCCTTCGTTCGCCATCCAGTCGGTCAGGCTGCGCGCCTGCTTGTAGCGCCAGTGGGTGCCGATCAGGTCAGAGTCGTTGATATAGGCGTCGTAGATGTTCTCGCCCGACTGCATCTGCGTTTGCAGCTTTTCAACCACGTCGCCCTCGCCGATCAGGTCGTGGGTGATGTTGATGCCGGTGATCGCGCTGAAGGCCGGGGCCAGCACATTGGCTTCGTATTCGTGGGTTGTGATGGTCTCGGACACGACTTTGATGTCCATGCCTTTGAACGGCTCGGCCGCGTCGATGAAGAATTGCATCTCCGCTTCCTGCTCTTCGCGGCTCAGCGCGGAGCGTTCGATTTCCTCGTCGAGGAACTTCTTCGCGGCTTCCATATCCGCGAATGCTGGCCCGGCGAGCAGACCGAGCGTGACCGCCAAAGCGGTACTCGATTTCATGACAGATCGTTTCATTATGTCCTCCCTAGACATTTGGTCGTGTCGTATGGCGGCCCCGGTTGCCCGGGGTCCGCCGTGATAGCGCCTAGACCCAGCGAAATACGGCTGCGGCATAGGCAAGGCAGACCAGCAGCGCATAGGGCTGCGGACCCGCCTCGAAACCCAGCCAGATCAAATTGATAAAGGCCGAGCCGAGAAGCGTGATGAACAGACGGTCACCACGGGTTGTCTCAATCCTGAGAATGCCTACACGGGGCGTCTCAGGGAATTTGATCGCGAGGATCGTGAAGGTCACGAGTAACAGCGCGATGACACCGAAGAAGATCGCGGTGGGCATGGTCCAAGCCATCCAAGACATGGGCGGTCTCCTCTCTTATACCCGCCCGAGGGCAAAGCCCTTGGCGATGTAGTTGCGGACGAAATAGATTACCAGCGCACCCGGCACGATGGTCAGCACACCCGCCGCGGCCAAGACCCCCCAGTCGAGGCCAGAAGCGGAGACGGTACGGGTCATGGTAGCGGCGATGGGTTTGGCATCGACCGAGGTCAGCGTGCGCGACAGCAGCAGTTCCACCCATGAGAACATGAAGCAGAAGAAGGCCGCGACCCCGATGCCGCTGGCAATCAGCGGGGTGAAGATGCGGATGAAGAAACGCGGGAAGGAATAGCCGTCGAGGTAGGCCGTCTCGTCGATTTCTTTCGGCACGCCGCGCATGAAACCTTCGAGGATCCAAACCGCGAGCGGCACGTTGAACAGGCAGTGTGCCAGCGCCACGGCGATATGCGTGTCAAAGAGGTTGACCGAAGAATAGAGCTGAAAGAACGGCAGCGCGAAAACGGCGGGCGGCGACATGCGGTTCGTCAGCAGCCAGAAGAACAGGTGTTTGTCGCCCAGAAACGTGTAGCGCGAGAAAGCATAGGCCGCCGGCAGCGCCACGGCGAGCGAGATCACCGTGTTCATCACCACATAGATCAGGCTGTTCACATAGCCCATGTACCAGCTCGGATCGGTGAGGATCTTGGCATAGTTCGCCAGCGTCAGGTCCCGCGGATAGAGCGAGAAGGACCCGAGGATTTCGGCGTTGGTTTTCAGGCTCATATTAATGAGCCAATAGATCGGCAGCATCAGGAACAGCAGGTAGAGCGTCATCACCACCACAGACCCTTTGGGCCGGAAGCGGCCGCGTCGGGCGCGTTTGGCGGTGGTCACGTCGCCCGGAATGGGCGCGGCGCCGGGGGCTTGCACGGTTGTGTCGGTCATCACACACCATCCCTTTTGTCGAGGTTGACCATCACGGTGTAGAACACCCACGAAATCAACAGGATCACGAGGAAATACATCAGGCTGAACGCCGCTGCGGGGCCGAGGTCAAACTGGCCGATGGCCATTTTCACCAAGTCGATGGAGAGGAAGGTCGTGGCATTGCCCGGCCCGCCACCCGTCACGACGAATGGCTCGGTATAGATCATGAAGCTGTCCATGAAGCGCAGCAGAATGGCGATCATCAGCACGCCCGCCATCTTGGGCAGTTCGATGTAGCGGAACACGGCCCAACGGCTGGCTTGGTCGATCTTGGCCGCCTGATAGTAGGCGTCCGGAATGGATTGCAGACCGGCATAGGCCAAGAGCGCCACGAGAGAGGTCCAGTGCCAGACATCCATGACCACAACCGTGATCCACGCCGAGGTGATGTCTTGAGTGTAGTTATAGGTGATGCCCAGCTTGTCGAGCGTATAGCCCAGAAGCCCAATGTCGACGCGACCAAAGATCTGCCAGATGGTGCCGACCACGTTCCACGGGATCAGCAGCGGCAGGGACATGAGGACAAGGCAGAAGCTGGCCCAGAACCCGTTCTTGGGCATGTTCAGCGCGACGAAAATGCCAAGCGGAATCTCGATCGCCAGAATGACCCCCGAGAAGATCAACTGACGGCCAAGCGCGTCCCACATCCGGTCGCTGTCGAGCATGTCGGAAAACCACTCGAGCCCGGCCCAGAAGAATTCGTTCCGGCCAAAGGTGTCTTGCACAGAGTAGTTGACCACGGTCATCAGCGGGATCACGGCCGAGAAGGCCACGAGGATCAGCACCGGCAGGACAAGGAACCATGCCTTTTGGTTGACGGTCTTGTTCATGCGGCCTCTCCCTCTGCGCTGATGCGCCAGTCGTCGTCATAGACGTTGATGCCCGCCGGATCGAAACTGATCGCGGTGTTTTCGGTCGGCACTGTCGCGCCCTCCTCAGCGATGGCGCTGACCTGCTGGCCTGCCACGTCGAGACGGATAATCTTGTGACGGCCCACATCCTCGACACGGGTCACCTTGGCCGGAAGGCCCAGACCTTCGCCATTGATCCTAACGAATTCGGGCCGGACGCCCAGTTGCGTTTTCTGGCCCTTGGGGGCGTAGGTCTTGTTCAAATTGACGCTCGTGCCCGCGACCTGCGCCGCATTGCCCGCGATCTGCGCGTCAAAGAGGTTCATCCCCGGCGAGCCAATGAAATAGCCCACGAAAGTATGGGCAGGCCGCTCGAAAAGCTCCTGCGGCGTGCCGATTTGCACCACGCGGCCATCATACATCACCACCACCTTATCGGCGAAGGTCAGCGCCTCGGTCTGGTCGTGGGTGACGTAAATCATCGTGTGGCCGAATTCGTGATGCAGCGATTTGAGCTGCGTGCGCAGTTCCCACTTCATATGGGGGTCGATCACCGTGAGCGGCTCGTCGAACAAGAGCGCGTTCACGTCCTCGCGCACCATGCCGCGGCCCAGCGAAATCTTCTGTTTGGCATCTGCTGTGAGGCCCCGCGCCTTGCGGTTCAGCTTATCCTCCATGCCGATCATCTTGGCGATCTGCTGGACCCGGGACGCGACATAAGAGGCATCCGCGCCACGGTTGCGCAGCGGGAAGGCCAGATTGTCATGCACGGTCATCGTGTCGTAAACGACCGGGAACTGGAAAACCTGCGCGATGTTGCGCTCGGCTGTCGGCGCATGGGTGACGTCTACGTCGTTGAACAGGATGCGCCCCTGCGAAGGCTGCAAAAGCCCCGAGATGATGTTGAGCAGAGTGGATTTGCCACAGCCCGAGGCGCCCAAAAGCGCATAGGCTTCGCCGTCGATCCAGTCGTGGTTCAATTCCTTGAGGGCGAAATCATCCTCACCGCTGGGATTGGGCAGATAGGAATGGGCGAGGTTATCAAGCGTGATCTTGGCCATTATGCCGCCTCCGCATAGGGCGCGGCCGAGACGAGCGCCCCGTTCGCGTCAAACAGGTAGATATGCGCCGGGTCTAGATAGACCGGCAGCGGCTGGCCGGGCTGCAAATGCTGGATGCCATGCACCAGACCGACCCATTTCGCACCGTGGTAATCGAGGTGGATAAAGGTCTCCGACCCCGTGATCTCGGTCACGTTCAGCACGGCGTCAAAGCCGATGGCCTCGGGCGCCTGCGCGCTTAGCGTGAGGTGGTTGGGGCGGAAACCGGCGGTATATTCGCCGTCGCGCAAGCTCGCCATCGTTGCGGGCGCCGCCATCTCACCGCCGTCGAACCGCAGCGTATCGCCCAATTTGGTCATGCTGAGGAAGTTCATCGGCGGGTCAGAGAACACCCGCGCCGTGGTCGCATTCTCGGGCCGGCGGTAGACACTCGGCGTCGGGCCGAATTGCGTAACGCGGCCTTCCCAGAGTGTCGCGGTATTGCCGCCCAGAAGCAGCGCTTCTTCCGGCTCGGTCGTGGCATAGACAAAGATCGACCCGGCCCGTTCAAAGATACGCGGAATTTCGGCGCGAAGCTCTTCGCGCAGCTTGTAGTCGAGGTTGGCCAGCGGCTCATCCAAGAGCACCAGCCCGGCATTCTTGACCAGCGCCCGCGCCAAGGCGCAGCGCTGCTGCTGGCCGCCCGAAAGCTCCAGCGGTTTGCGGTCAAGCATCGGGGTTAGCTGCATCAATTCAGCGGTTTCGCGGACGGCGCGGTCGATCTCATCCTTCGACTTGCCCACCAGCTTCATCGGAGAGGCGATGTTGTCGTAAACCGTCATCGAGGGGTAGTTGATGAACTGCTGATAGACCATGGCGACCTTGCGGTCCTGCACCCGCATGCCGGTCACGTCTTCGCCGTTCCAGATCACCTGCCCCGTGCCCGGCACATCGAGCCCCGCCATCAGCCGCATCAGCGACGTCTTGCCCGAGGATGTAGGCCCCAAAAGCACGTTCATCGTGCCTTTTTCCAAGGTCAGGTCGGTCGGGTAGATATGCGTTTGGCCGCCTACCGTCTTCGACACGTTCTTCAGGATCAAACTCACGTTCGACCTCCCCTCATTCCGCCGCAGAGGCGGCTTGTTTCGCCGCGCGCATCTGCATCCATTCATCAAGACGCGCGATCTGCGTCTCGTCCATTCGCAGGCCCAGCTTGCTGCGGCGCCAGACGACGTCCTCTGCGCTGAGGGCATATTCCTTGTTCATCAGCCAAGCGACCTCGCGCGCGGTGAGCGTGGCCCCGAAATGCTCGCCCATATCCGCCAGAGTCTTGGCCTCGCCCGCCATCGCCCAAGCATCCGTACCATAGGCCCGGATCAGCCGTGCTGCCCAGCTTTCATCCAGAAAGTCATAATCCGCTTTCAGCCGCGCGATCAACTGCGCCACGCCGTCCACCGGGAAATCACCGCCAGGCAGGGCAACGCCCGCGGTCCAATGGCTCGACAGCCCGTCGAAATGCGGCGCGATCAACTCCAGCGCGTCTTCGGCCAGCTTGCGGTAGGTCGTGATCTTGCCGCCAAAGACATTGAGGATCGGCGCGCCGCCGGTTTTGTCGACCTTGAGCGTATAATCCCGCGTCGCCGCCGTGGCGCTGCTGGCCCCGTCGTCATAAAGCGGGCGCACCCCGGAATAGGTCCAGACGATATCTTTGCGGGTGATGTCCTGCTTGAGATAGCCGTTCACGAAGTCGATCAGGTAGTCCTGCTCTTCGGGCGTGCATTCCGGGGTGACGGACGGATCGGGGTGATCCGCGTCGGTGGTGCCGATCAGGGTGAAATCCTGCTCATAGGGGATCGTGAAGATGATCCGCCCATCGGTGCCTTGGAAGAAATAGCATTTGTCGTGATCGTAGAGCCGCTTGGTCACGATATGGCTGCCGCGCACCAGCCGCACCCCTTCGGAGGAGTTCAGCCGCGCGGTGTTATGGATGATGTCGCCGACCCACGGGCCACCCGCGTTGACCAGCATCTTGGCGTGGATCACCTCGCGCCGGCCATCCGCGCCATGCTCTACCGTGACCGCCCAGCCATCGGCGCTGCGGTCGGCAGAGACGACTTTGGTCCGGGTCATGATGCGCGCGCCGCGCAGTTCGGCGTCGCGGGCGTTCAGCACCACAAGGCGCGAGTCTTCGATCCAGCAATCGGAGTATTCAAAAGCCTTCTCGAACCGATCCTCCAGCGGCGCCCCTTCGGGCGTACCGCGCAAAGAAAGGCTGCGTGTGGCGGGCAGGATTTTTCGCCCGCCGAGATTGTCATAGAGGAACAGGCCCAACCGGATCAGCCACGCCGGGCGGCGGCCCCGCATCCACGGCATGAACAACCGCAGCAGCTTAGAGGTCGGCGTGTCGCCCTCGAACCGCATGTCGCGGTGATAGGGCAGCACGAAACGCATCGGCCAAGAGATATGCGGCATCGCCTTCAGCAGCACCTCGCGCTCGGTCAACGCATGGCGCACAAGGCCGATCTCAAAATACTCAAGGTAACGCAGCCCGCCGTGGAAAAGCTTGGTCGAAGCGGAAGAGGTCGCCGAGGCGAGATCGTTCATCTCGGCCAAGGTCACGCTCAGACCCCGGCCTGCAGCGTCGCGCGCGATCCCGGCGCCGTTAATACCACCACCGATGACGAATAGATCGACCGGGGCAGCGGCCATATGGCTATCGGGCTGTTGGTTCACGATCCGGCCCTCCCCCAGCTCAGACTGTCCAATTTGGGGCAGTGTTACGAAACGACTCTCATCTGCACAAGAATTATTTTCGTTTATGTTCGTTTCACCAGCATAGCGAACATGTTAAACGTGTCTTGCTGCGCGATTGCTTGCGTTAGCCAAAACACTGGAGATAATGCGCCAACAGCAGGCAGGAGCGACGCCCATTTCACAGACATTCCGCCATCCCGACATCCTTGAAATCGCCCGGCGCGAAGGCAAAGTCACCGTCGATGGGCTGGCCGAACATTTCGGCGTGACCCATCAGACCATCCGCCGTGACCTTACGGAACTGGCCGACAGCGGTAAGCTTGAGCGGGTCCATGGCGGTGCGGTGCTGCCCTCGGGGGCCAGCAACATCGGCTATGCCGAGCGGCGCAATCTGCATGAAGAGGCCAAGAATCGCATCGCCCGCGCCTGCGCCGAACATATCCCCGACGGCTGTTCGGTCTTTCTAAATATCGGGACCAGTACCGAGGCAGTGGCCCGCGCCCTGCTTCACCACCGCGATCTGATGGTGGTAACGAACAACATGAACGTGGCCAATATTCTGGTCGACAACCCCGAATGCCGCATCGTGCTGACCGGCGGCGCACTGCGCCGGATGGACGGCGGTCTGGTCGGAAACTTGACGATCGAGACGATCCGCCAGTTCAAATTCGACATCGCGGTGATCGGCTGTTCGGCCATGGATGCGGATGGTGATCTGCTCGACTTCGACATCGAAGAAGTGGGCGTCAGCCAATGTATCATCGCGCAGTCGCGCAAGACTTTTTTGGTGACCGATCATTCCAAATTCAAACGCTCTGCCCCCGCGCGCATCGCCTCGGCGCGGGAGGTGGATATGTTCTTTACCGATCTGTCGCTGCCTGCGGGCCTCGCCGAGAAATGCAACGGTTGGGAGACTGCAGTGGTCTATGCGCCGGAAGAGTGACCCCCGCCGCTAGGCGTCTGTCCATTCCCGCGCCCGGGGCTTGACCACGAGCGTCGGCTTGCAGGCTTTCAAAGCGTCGACGAAATGCTGGCTCCAAAGGTTCACATCCGTGGCCCGCACCTGCGCCATGCAGCTTGCATGGCGGCGCTTGCGCTCTTCCAGCGGCAAGGCGAGCGCGGTCTTGAGGGCCTCGCTCATGTCTTCGATGTCATAGGGGTTGACCTGAATCGCATCCGCAAGGTCCTCGGCAGCGCCGGCCATATGCGACAGGATCAGCACGCCGGGGTCTTCGGGGTCTTGCGCGGCGACATATTCCTTGGCCACAAGGTTCATCCCATCGGCGAAGGGCGTCACGATCCCGACCCGCGCCCGGCGATAGAGGCGGGCCAAAAGGTTGCGATCAAGGTTGCGGTGGATATAGCGCAGCGGGGTCCAGTCGATCTCTCCATGCTCCCCGTTCACGCGACCGACAAGCTCTTCCAACTCGTAGCGTAACTCGCGATAGGCGGCGACTTCCTCTCGGCTGGGCGGGGCGATTTGGACCATGCTTACCCGGCGTTCCCGCTCATCCCGGGTTTCGAGATAGCGGCCAAAGGCGCGGAAGCGGTTGGGCAGACCTTTGGAGTAATCGAGCCGGTCGACGCCGATCACGATGTCACCCGCCATATCGTCGGCCAAACGGTCCTGCGCGCTGCCGCCCTGCGCGGCCTGCACAAAGGTCTCCACGTCGATGCCGATGGGGAAAGACCGCAGCGCCACCGCGCGGGAGCCGCATTTGATCGTGCCATCCATCAGGAATTCGGAATCGGTCTCGGCCCGGAACATCTCAAGACAGCGGGCCACGTCGGCGCGGGTTTGCAGGCCTACGAGGTCATAATCCGCCAGCCAATGCGCCAGATTGGCCTCCCGCGGGAGGGCGCCCATATCGCCCAAGGCGGGAAAGGGAATATGCAGGAAAAACCCGATCTTGCCGGTGAAACCCAGCTTGCGCAGCTCTGTAGCGAGAGGGAAGAAATGATAGTCGTGAACCCAGATCATATCGTCGGGCTCGGCCACCTCCATCACCTGCCGGGCAAGGCGGGCGTTGACGGCGCAATAGCCCCGCTCGAACCCGCGGTCGAGCTTGACCAGATCGCCGCGGCGGTGACAAACAGGCCAAAGCACGGAGTTCGAGAAGCCGAGGTAGAAATTCTTGTAATCTTCGGGGGTTAGGCTAAAGCTCAGCCGGGTGTAATTGCCCTGATCGCCATATTCGCTGAGACTGTTGGCGGGGGTATCCGTGGTTTCGGGGTGCGACCCGATCCAGATGCCGCCGATCTTGCGCAGGGTTTCATGCAGCGCATAGACCAGCCCACCGGAAGGGGCGGCCTCCGATGGGATGCGATTTGAGATTACAATTAATCTGCCAGCCATTTTATGCCTCGGGAACAATCATTTTCGGTCGCCGAGCCTGATTAGGCGGAACGCCGACCACCACTAACGGTTTAATGGTTTAGGTCGGTAAAGGTTCCCAGCTTGAGCGCCTTTGGTCAAATCTTTTGCAGGTGCAGCATGGCCAAGGGCGGGAATTATTTTCTCAGCGCCCAAGAAAGAACCACGCGACCCCCACAGGCAGCAGCGACATCAGGATCATCGACAGGATGACCACCCGCCCGTCGCGCATCAGATAGCCCGCCGCGAAGACGGCGATCATCGCCGACGCGATGGAGCCGGAGGTGGGCACGACCTCCATGAAGGGCATAAACATCGACAGGGCCATCACCATGAACAGGGGCAGGTAAATCCACGGGCGGTGCAGGATGAAGGTCGAGCGCTCGTGCAGATAGCGGTCCACGAAATCCACCGGGCGGCGCAGCCACCGCACCCCCTCGCGGAGTTTTTTTGCCGCGATGTCGCGGCGCATGACGAAACCGGGCAGCCAGAGGCTGTCGCGGCCAAAGATCATCTGCACCACCAGAAACAGCACCACCAAACCGATGAAAGCCGTGATCCCCGGAATGCCGCTGGCCGGCGAGGTTGAGATCAGGCTGAAAGCGAGGATGGTTGAGGCAAAAGAATGTTTGCCCAGACAATCGATGATCTCTTCCACGGTGATTTGCCGATCCGCGCCGCCGGAAAGATGCTCCATCTCATCTAGGACGCCGCTGAGGGTTGGCCGACCTGTATCGCTCATGAAATTCTAGTCCTTCTAACGTCGGGCGATAGCGCTACTCATGTTAACAATGCGTGAGCGCGGTGAAAGTTCACCCGAATTGTCAGTTCAAGTTCACGTCTTCGCGCGCAGAAAGGCCAGCAGCCCCCGTTCGGCTTGGGTCATATCGTCGATATCGGGCGGGTCCGGCAAGTCTTGCGGGGTCTGGGAAAGTTCGATCACCTGCGGATGGATATAGCTGTTACGCGCGATGGTGGGCGTGTTGTGCAACCGTTCGGCGGCGGCTTCGGCCATGGCTTTGATGCTGGGCTTGTCCTCCTTCAGCGCAACGTCGAAGGCGGCGACGGACCCGGCCCAAGTGCGAAAGGTCTTGGCCGAGAAGCCTTCGGTGCCAGCGGCCTCGGCAATGTAGTCGTTCAGCGCGGTGGAGGTCAGACTGCGCGGCTGCCCCTCTTCGTCGAGCCATGTCAGCAGGTCCGCGCCGGGCAGGTCGCGAATTTTCTCAAGCGCGCGCATTAGGGTGCGGTTGGCGATCTGGCGGCGAACCCGTTTGCCGCCCTTCGCCATGAAGGACGCCTGCAACTTGCCGTCGCGCAGGACCAGATGCCGCCGTTTCAGGGTCAGCGTGCCATAGGTGCGGTTGGTTTCGGCATAGACGTGATTGCCAACGCGCAGCGACAGCCGGTCGATCATCGCCACGGCGGCGGCCAGCGCAAAATCACGTTCGCCCAACTCCTCCTTGAGATCACGGCGCACGCGGCGGCGGATGCGCGGCAGAGTCTCGGCAAACTCGGGCAGACTTGCGTATTTCTCCTGCGCCTGCGCCTCGGACCAGAGCGGATGGTAACGGTATTGCTTGCGGCCCCGCGCATCGAAGCCGGTCGCCTGAAGGTGCCCATTGTCATAGGGGCTGATCCAGACCCGCTCATAGGCCGGGGGCACCGCCAGTTTCACCAGCCGCGCCCGCTCGGCCTTGTCCTTGATGCAGCGGCCATCGGGCGCGTGATAGGAAAACCCCCGCCCGCAGCGCCGCCGAGCGATGCCGGGTTTGCTGTCGGGGTAGTACCTGAGCGTCGACGGTGCGGTCATCTGGGCTTCCGATTGCGATAGGCGGGGTGGCGCCTGGGGCCTGCCCCCGTTTTGATCAACGCGGGCGCATCGGCTGGGTTCCCGCGGCGCACATCGCGCATCTCTGCGCAGTTGCAGCATAAATCCGTTGATTTCGCTGCGCTGGCGCATAGGTTTCTGGGGGAACGCCCGTGCAACGAAACGGATAGACCGGACCCTATGGATACCGCCCTGTCGCCCCGCAATCTGCCGCCCGTGATCCCGGTCGAGCGCCATGCGTTCTTCCTTGATCTCGACGGCACGCTCGCCCCCATTGTCGACAACCCCGAAGACGCCTGTCTGCCGGAGGCGACGCGCCATCTTCTGACCCGTCTCGTCGCAAAGACCGATGGGGCGGTGGCGGTGATCTCTGGCCGGGCCATGGCGGATGTGGACCGTATCTTGGGCGCGCTGCGCCTGCCGGTCTCAGGATCGCATGGGCTGGAGCTGCGGCTCAGCACCGCTGAAGATCACGCGCCGGAGCAGAGCGCGGGCATCCCCACCCCGGTCATCGACCGGGTCGAGGAATTCGCCGTACTGCATGGGGTAACATCCGAGCGCAAGCCCGGCGCGATCGCGCTGCATTACCGCAAGGCCCCGGAGCAAGAAGACGCCTGTCGCGGCTTCGTCGATACGCTGATCGGCGAAGACTCCAGCCTGCGCGGTTTGCATGGCAAGATGGTCAGCGAGGTCGCCTTGAAAGGTGTCGACAAGGGCGGCGCGGTGGCGCGGTTCATGGCCTCCCCCGCCTTCGCAGACCGTCTGCCCGTGATGGTCGGCGATGACGTGACGGACGAAGACGGCTTTCGCGCGGCGCAGGCCATGGGTGGCTTTGGCATCAAGATCGGCCAAGGGCCGACCGAGGCCCAACATCGCATCGAAGACGTGGCCGGTTTTGCCGATTGGCTGGAAGAGATTTTGCGCTGATCCGGCCCGCCCGGCAGTCGCATCATGAATAGAAAAGAGGGACTTATGGATCTGGGTGTCATCGGGAATTGCGCGGTTGCGGCGCTGGTCAGCCGCGAAGGGGCGATCAACTGGTTCTGCCTGCCGCGTTTCGACGGCGATCCGGTCTTTCACAGCCTGATGGGCCATGGCGCGGGCGAAGAGGGCGACGGGGAATTTGCCGTCGAACTCGAAGATATGACCGAGAGCGAGCAGAGCTACTTGCCCAATACCGCGATCCTGCGCACCATCCTGCGCAGCCCCAAAGGCGCGGTCGAGATTGTCGATTTCTGCCCCCGCTTCACGGCCTATGGCCGCAGTTTCCGCCCTCAGATGCTGGTGCGGCAGGTGCGGCGCACTGAAGGGTCACCCCGTGTACGGATGCATCTCAAACCACGCTTTCAATGGGGGGAGGTCGCCCCAACCCTCACCCGCGGCTCGAACCATGTGCGTTTCGTCGGGCCAGAGCAGAACATGCGCCTGACCACCGACGCGCCGATTGACCATGTGCTCGACGGGCGGATGATCAACCTCGAAGGTGAGATGACCTTCATCCTCGGCCCCGATGAGACCCTGTCGGACAGCCCTGAGCAGATCGGCACCACCTTTCGCACCAAGACGACCCGCTATTGGCAGCGCTGGACGCAGCGTTTGGCGATCCCTTTCGAGTGGCAGGAGGCCGTCATCCGCGCCGCGATCACGTTGAAACTGTGTAGCTACGAGGCCACGGGCGGGGTGATCGCCGCGATCACCACCTCCCTGCCTGAGGCGCCGGATTCGGGGCGCAACTGGGATTACCGCTATTGCTGGGTGCGCGATGCGTTTTTCACCGTGCGCGCCCTCAACAGCCTCGCCGCCACCCGCACGTTGGAGCATTATTTCCAATGGCTGATGAACGCTGTGGCCGATGCCGAGGGCGGGCATATCCAGCCGGTGCTGGGGCTGGGGCTAGAGACGGCGCTGACCGAACGTATCTCGCCCAGTCTACAGGGGTTCCGTGGCATGGGGCCGGTGCGGATCGGCAATCAGGCGCATGAGCATTTCCAGCATGACACCTATGGCAATATCATCCTCGGCGCCGCTCCGGCGTTTTTCGATCACCGGCTGCCGATGAACACAGGGCGCACCGCCTATGAGCAGTTGGAGCCCCTCGGCGAACAGGCGTGGGAGCTGCACGACCAGCCCGATGCGGGCATTTGGGAATTGCGCAGCCGCGCGCGGATTCACACCTCGTCGTCCCTGATGTGCTGGGCCGCCTGCGACCGTCTGGCCAAAATTGCGCGGCATCTGGACTTGGACGAGCGCGCCGCTCTTTGGGCCGAGCGGGCCGAGGTGATCCGCGACAAGATCCTCGACAACGCATGGTCCGAGGAACGCGGCGCCTTTGTCGAAAGCTTTGGCGGCAGCACCCTCGACGCGAGCGTTTTGCTGATGGGCGAGGTCGGCTTTCTGCCGCCGAAAGACCCGCGATTCATCGCCACGGTCGAACGTCTATCCGAAGTGCTGGGCCGCGGCCCCTTCATGCTGCGTTACGAAGAGGCCGACGATTTCGGTGTGCCGGAGGTGGGCTTTAACGTCTGCGCCTTCTGGCGCATCGACGCGCTGGCACGGATTGGCCGCGAAGAGGAAGCACGCAAACTGTTCGAAGAGTTGCTGGAGGCCCGCAACCACCTTGGCCTGATGTCCGAAGACACTGCCTTTGCCACTGGTGAGGGCTGGGGCAACTTCCCGCAGACCTACTCCATGGTGGGCATCATCAACGGCGCCATGCGCCTGTCGCGCCGGTGGGAGGCCGAGCTTTAACGCGCAAGCAGCAGCCGCAGCCCCAAAAGCCCCAGCACAGCCGAGGCAATGCGGTCGAAATAGACCTTCGCGCGCAGGTAGCCTTGGCTGACGGCGGGGCGGCTCATGCCGAAGGCCAATGCGGTGTAGAAGGCCAGTTCGATGATCAGGTGATTGGCGACGATCAAGAGGTTCTCGCTCAGCCGCATCCCCTCGGGGAAGATGACGACCAGCACCGCGGCGGCGAAAAGCACCGATTTCGGGTTCAGGATGTTGATCATCAGCCCCTGCCGGAAGGCATGGCGGGCGGGTGTCACCGTGCTGGTCACCGGTGCCCGCGCCCCGCGCCACATGCCGTAGGCCACATAGAGAAGATAGGCCGCGCCCACGGTTTTCACGATGGCATAGGCCCATGGGAAGGCGAGGAAGACAGCCTCCAACCCCAAGAGCGCGGCGAGGGTCCAGAACGACGCCACAAGGCCGAGGCCAGCCCCCACGGCAACGCCCACCTGCCGCCCCGAACTCAGCGTTGTTTTCAGCGCGATCAGAAAGGCCGGGCCGGGGCTGAGGATTGACGCGATGAGCGCGATGTTGAAGGCAATGAGATGCGATAGTTCCATGGCGGCGGTCCCCTGTGACTGCGCCCAGCTAGGCGCGGTGCTGGCCCATGGTCAACTGGGATGCAGGCGACCGGGGCCGCTCGGTGCGTGTTCGGCCCTGCGACCGCTTAAAAAGCGGGCACCTCAGACGAAGGAGCGCACCGTGGCGATGGCCCCGTCGAGCGCCTTGCCTTCCGCATCCTGCAACGCCGCCTCGCGCAGCCGCGCGATCCACTCCGCCGCGTCGTCGCGCCCGCGCAGCAGGTCGGCGGCATCCATCACGCGGTCGAACTTGCCCAGACCCCGCGCATGGGTGTCGGAGTAGCCCTTGATCAGGCGGCGGCATTTCACCAGTTCCACGGCGAGGGCGTAGTCACTCTCCACCTCCGCAAGGCAGCGGCTGAGCCAGTCCTCCAGATGCGCGACCTCAAGGGCATGGCGATGGGTGCGCAGCCGGTAGCCCTTCAGGCCGCCGAGGAAATGCAACATCAGGAAGGCGGGCAGCCGGTCGGTACGCAACCGGCGGCCCTTGTCGAACCAGCGGTTCAGCCGGGCCATCCACGTCTCGCTCGCCTCCACCTTGGCGCCGAGCCGCGCGGGCATGAGCCCTGCGATCTCTTCCGCGCGGGGGTGGAAGTACTCGGTCAGTTGCAGCAGGTTCTCGTCGCCCGCGCGCATCTCTTGACGGATGTGCGACAGACGCGGGGCGCGGGTCTTGAGGTCCGCCACGCGAATGATGTCGTCATAGGCCATGGCATTGGCGATGTATTTCGCCGCCGCCGCCGAGAGCGCCCAGCCCTGCGCGGCGTCATCGCGGGCCAACACGGTATCGAGCCGGTCGAGATAGAGCGCGCCATAGGCGCAGTCTTGAAAGTTCACCACCTTGGCGAGCCCGGCGAGCGCGAGGTCACGCACCGGCTCAGGCAGACGGTCGGCCCGGTCCACCAGCGCGGCCCATTCGGCCTGCAACTTCTCCGGCCCGACAAGGCTGAACGGTTTGATCTCTTCCTCGGGCGCCTGCGGTGATTCGGGCAGCTTGCCCTGTGCCGCGTCAAAGCCCACAGCGAAGGCGCGCAGCGAGGGTTCGACCCCCTTGCCGCCGGCACGGATCGCATTCTCATAGGCCTCACGCGGGAACGGCAGCGCGCCGGAGCCTGCAAGCGCGCCGAAGAGCGAGGCCGAGATGACCGAGCCCGCGCCGACGGCCAGCCCTTCCATATCTTCGAGCACCAGTTTCTGCGCCGCGATCTCGGCCGCCGCGCGGACCTCATCGGCATCGGCAATGCCGTCGCCCGGCGCCATCTTCTCGCTCACCGCCAGCGCGCGGTGGGTCGAGCCGATCAGCGTCGTCCGGTCCGGCGTCACGAAACCGCGCATCACGGCGCGGCCCACTTCCATCATCTCGGCGGCAATCAGCACGTCCACGTCGCCCGCCGCCGGGGCAAGCGCGAAAACCGGGTCGAGCGCGCCCTTGGGCGCCATCTCGACGTAGTAGATGGTGGCCCCGGTACGCTGCGCCACGCCGGCGACCGAGGTCGCCTGACAGACATAGCCCTCGGCCCGGGCCATCGCCTCGATCCAGCCGGTGAGCACGCCGCCGCCCTGCCCGCCCACGGCCATGACGGCAAGCTTGATGATCTTCTCGACCCGCGCATCGGGGGTCTTTTGCGGCAGCACCATGTTCATGTGGCCACTCCTTCGTTGCGCAGTCGTTTCGCATCGCGTCGGTCTTGCAACCAGCGAATGATTTGGCCGGTCTTCTCGGCCCGCCAACGCTCGAACTTCGTCGGGTTGTGCACCACGTCGGCCTGATAGAAGGACGGGCAGAGGACGGCGGTATCCGCCACTTCGCCGCAGTTGCCGCAGCCGACGCAGGTCTGGTCGATATGCGCCACCGGGTCATCGCGCAGCGGATCGTCGAGCCGTTTCAGCGACAGCGACGGGCAGCCCGAGAGGCGGATACAGGCGTGATCGCCGGTGCAGACATCCGCATCGACGCCAAAGCGCGGCACCTCCATGCGGCGGCCTTCCTTGATTGCCTGATTGCGTTTCGGCTTCTCACGGCGCTGCTTGTTGAGCATGCATTCTGAAGAGGCCACGATCACCTTCGGCCCCTTGTAATCGGTGGTCAGTGCCTCGCGCAGCACCTCGCGCAGCTTGCCCACGTCATAGGTCCGGTCGATCTGTCGCACCCATTCCACGCCCACGCCCTTCAGCGCCTTGGAGATCGGGTTGTTGGTGCTTTTCGTGTCGTTATGCGCGCGCGACGACATCACGTCCTGCCCGCCGGTGGCGGCGGAATAGTAATTGTCTACGATCACCGCGACGCTGTCGGACTTGTTGAACACCATGTTGCCGATCGAGGTCGACAGACCATTGTGCCAGAAGCCCCCGTCGCCCAGAATCGAGATCACCCGCTTGTCGCCGCCGCCGTCAAAGGCCGCGTTGGAGGCGGGGCCAAGGCCATAGCCCATGGTCGAGCCGCCGATCTCGAAGGGCGGCAGGCAGCCGAAGAGGTGGCAGCCGATGTCGCCGGTGATCTGATGTTTGCCCAACTCCTGCTCGGTCAGTTTCATCGCGGCGAAGATCGGGCGTTCGGGACAGCCGGTGCAGAACCCGGGCGGGCGGATCGGCACGGTCTGCGACAGGTCCGGGATCGCGGGCGCTTCGGCATTGGGAGCACGTACCGCGCCGGGCAGCATCTCGGGGGCGGCGATCTTGAGAAAGGCCGTTACCCCGTCGAGCAGCACCTGCCCGGTGTATTCCCCGGCCATCGGCAGCACGTCCTTGCCGTGCAGCTTCACCTTCCGCTCGAGCTTGTAGAGGTAGGAGCCAAGCTGTTGTTCGATATGATCCGGCTGGCCTTCCTCGACCACCAGCACATGCTCTTTGCCCGCGCAGAAATCATCGAACTCGTCCTTGAGCAGCGGGTAAGTCACGTTCAACACATAAAGCGGCACCTCGGTCTGGCCGTGGATGTCCGCCAGCCCCAGCCGCTGCAGCGCGCGGATCACGCTGTTGTACATGCCGCCCTGCACCACGATGCCCAGAGGCGCCTTCTCGGGGCCGAAGAATTCGTTGAGCTTGTTGTCGCGGATGAACTTTTCGGCCGCCGGCCAGCGGTTCTCGATCTTGTCCTTCTCGTGCAGGTAGGACATCGGCGGCAGCACCACGCGGTTGAAATCCGACTGCGGGTTGGCCGCAGCCTCGGCCACCGTGAGCGGCGGGCGCTGGTTGTCGCGGGTCTCGAAACTCCCGGTCACATGGCAGGACCGGATGCGCACCATCAGCATCACCGGCGTGTTGCTGGCCTCGGAAAGCTCAAACCCGTCCTTCACTGCCTTGGTGATCGAGGGCAGGTTCGGACGCGGGTCGAGCATCCAGAACTGCGATTTCATCGCGAACCCGTGGCTGCGCTCCTGCATAATCGAGGAGCCTTCGCCGTAGTCCTCGCCCACGATCACAAGCGCGCCGCCGGTCACGCCCGACGAGCTGAGATTGGCGAGCGCGTCTGAGGCCACGTTCACCCCCACCGGCCCCTTGAAGGTCACCGCCCCCCGGATCGGGTAGTGCACGGACGCGGCCAGCATCGCCGCCGCCGCGGCCTCGGAGGCATTGGCCTCGAAGCGCACGCCCAACTCGCCCATCAGCTCCTCGGCGTCGGCCAGCACGTCCATCAGGTGGCTGATCGGCGCGCCCTGATAGCCGCCGACATAGCCCACGCCGTTCTCCAAGAGCGCCTTGGTGATCGCAAGGATGCCCTCGCCGGTGAAGACGTCGCCGTCTCCCTTGCGCAGATGTTCCACCTCTGCTTTGAACGAACGTTCGGCCATCGGACCCTCTCAGAAATCGTGTTTTCGAATGTTGCGCAGCATGGTCTGCAAGGTGGCCACGAAGGCCGCCTTCTCCTCGGTACCGATGCCCTTGAACATCGCCTCATAGGCCTGCGCCATATGCGGCCAGAGCCGCGCATAGGCCTCGCGCCCCTGATCGGTCAAGTAGACCCGCGTGGCGCGGCTGTCGTTGGCGTCGGTCTCGCGCCGGACCAGACCGTCGCGCACCAGCGCGTCGAGCGCGCGGCTCAGCGTCGATTGCTGCACCACCGCATAGACAGCCAATTCGCGGATCAGGATGCCATCGGTCACCGACAGCACCGCGAGCGAGCGCATCTGCGGCGTGGTCAGGCCGAGTGCCGCCATCTCCGCCGACAGGGCGGCATTGTACCGCCCCATGATCCGGTTCATCAGATAGGGCGCGAAGTTATCAAGCCCCATCCGATCCAGCGGCGCGTTCTCGGCCTTGGAAGGTGGTGTATCTGTCACCGATCAGCCCTTCGGCACCAGTGCCAGCGCCCGAATGGGGCTGCCGGTGCCGTTCTTGATCTTCAACGGCGCGGCGATCAGGATCGCCCCCTTCGGCGGCAGTTTGTCGAGGTTGGCCAGTGACGCCAGACCGAAACAGTTGTTCTTATGCAGCAGGTTATGCGCCGGATAGGGCGGCTCCATCCCGCCCGCTTGCCCCGCATCGGTGCCGATGCACTGGGTGCCCCAGCCAACGATCTTCTTGTCCATCAGATATTCGATGGCATCCGGGGTCGGACCGGGGCTGTGGGGGCCGGTCTCATCCGCGTTGAGGAACCGCGCCTCGTCATCGACGCGCGCGTCCCAATCGGTGCGCATGACAACCCATTCGCCCTCGCCGATCTCGCCATACTCCGCTTCCCACTCCTTGATGCCCTTAGCGTCGAGCAGAAAGTCGGGGTCTTCTTGAGATTGCTGCGAACAGTCGATCACATTGACCGGCGCAACCAAACGCTGCACGTCGAGCGTATCGGTAAAGCCGTCGTCGTAATCCTTACCGGTGATCCAATGATGCGGCGCGTCGAAATGCGTGCCCGAATGCTCACCCAGCACCATCCAGTTCCAAGCAAAGAAGGGGCCGTCTTCGTCATATTCGCTGATCTTGTGAATCTCGACCTTCGGCGTCGGCTTGGCGAAATCGGCAGGCAGTTGCAGGATCGGCGTATCCGGCCCCAAAACGCCTGAGCAATCCACGACCTCGACCCCGCCCGAAGCCAGCATCGCGCCGAAATCGCGCATTAAATCCGTAGCACTCATTTCAATTAATCTCCCTCAAATGGCGCACCCACTCCCGATGCGTTGTCCCTGCAAAGATGCTAGTCACATTTATATGCGTTTGCAATTATCTTCTTCGAAAGGCTTGCCCGGAACGCAAAAGGCCCGCCGCAAATGCGACGGGCCTGCCCGGCCGGGGAGAGGTGGCTAAGGGGTTTAGGCGGCGTATTTAGCGACCGCCCCGCCCTGCTGGCTCCAACCGGCATACCATGTGCGGAAAAGCTTATACTGCGCCTCGGCATAGCCGCGCTGGCTGTCGGTCAGCGCGTCGGTCTCATTAAAATGCAACGCATATTCCGCATGGCCTTCGAGGACCATCAGATGCTTATAATAAAGCACGAGGTCCGGCCCCTCATCGAAGGAGGACAGAACACCAAGGGCCGCATCAAGCTCCTGCGCCCGCTGACGTGCTTCGGCATCGCCCGCCGCCGCGGCTTGGCTGAGGGCGACCAGATGCAACACTTCGCGCGGCAGCACATTGCCGATCCCGGTGATCGCGCCGGTGGCGCCGCAATTGACAAAACCGTGGAAAACGGTGGTATCCACACCGATCATCAGCGTGACCTCATCATCCCGGCTGGTGATATTCTCCGCCGCATAGCGCAGATCATCCGCGCCGCCGAACTCCTTGAAACCAACGAGGTTGGAATGCTCGGCCCGCAGCGCAAAGAAGAGATCAGCCCGGGTGGCAAAACCGTAATACGGGCTGTTGTAGATGACGGCAGGAAGCTCAGGCGCCGCTGAGAGAACCTTTTTGAAGTGATCCTTCTGCGCGGCGACCGATGTGCCGCGCGACAGGATACGGGGGATCAACATCAGCCCCTTGGCGCCGACCTTCTGCGCATGGGCCGCATGTTCGGCGGCCAGCTTCGTATTCACGGCCCCCGTGCCCACAACTACCGGCACGCCCGCTTCGACCAGACGTTCGACGCCTTCCATCCGCTCTGCATCGGTCAGCAGCGGCCAATCGCCCATGGACCCACAGTAGACCACCGCGCTCATACCATCGGCGATGAGCTTTTTGCCCATGCGCACCAAAGCGTCGAAGTCGGGTTTCCGGTCTTCAGTGCAGGGGGTCATCAGGGCCGGGATGCAGCCGGAAAAAATCGAAGGGGTCATATATCTCTCCATCATAGAAACCGGCCGCGATACCGCCGGGCTTAGCCGCATCTTAGCTATTGTATTTTATTTGTCGACATAAAATCTGCACGGCCCCTAGGACGGCCCGTTAAAGGCGCATTTACCTATGGTTAAAGGTCGATATGCTGCCGCCGGTCTCGTGAAATCAGCGCCTGAATCTGCCGCACGATCTGATCCGCATGGGTCGCGGCCAAAGAATCTGCCAAGGCAATGTCGCGCGCCTCGATGGCCGCGATTAGATCCTCATGCTCTTGCACATACTCGCTGGGAAGCTGATCGTCGAAGGACTGGTAATACATCCGCAGCAACCGGCGCCCCTCATCCAACAGCCGCAGACAAAGCGATTCGTAATAGGGGTTGCGCCCCGCACGGGCGATCTCGGCATGGAACTCCCGGTTCGTGGCGATCATCGACAGCGCGTCCTGCGCCGACACGGCCTTGGCGAACTCCACCTGCCGCGCGCGAATATTGGCCATATCCGCCGGCGTATGAAACTGCGCCGCAAGACGCGTGGTGACACGGTACATCAAGGTCATCGCGTCAAAGAAGGTGTGCAGGTTCATGAAGTCGATATTCGACACGACCGTCGAACGGTTGGGCAGCGTGGTCACCAACCCCTCGCTCGCCAACCGCACCAATGCCTCGCGGATCGGCGTGCGCGACATCGACAGCCGCTCGGAAAGACGAATCTCGTCAATCGGACTACCCGGCAAGAGGGTCAGATCGAGTATCTCATCGCGCAGGATGGAATAGACAAATTGCGCCCCGGACCCGCGCTTGCGTTCCGCCGTTTTAGGTTTGCTGGTCATGCGGGGATGCCGCCCTTTCGATGTTCATGGCTCCCCCTCGATAAAGCAACAAATCCCCCGCCCTACAATAGCGCTATCGCCCCTAGAGCGCGCCACCCCCTTCATTTCATCCTTTCTCAAATACCTTCCGCACTCTCCCCAAACGCCACCCCGCGCCAACCGCCCACCCAACCGCCGCAACAGATCGCCTAATAATCAGGCATCACCGCCGATATATCAGGCACAATTCCCATCAAAAGACTGACCCAGAGAGGCTTTTTCAAAAACTGTAATCCCCGGATTGACAGCGCGAAAGCTGCAACCGCATACTCGACCAATCTGATATTGGTTCAAGAAAGCGGTCCATTGCCCAGCCCCGACACCGGTCCCGACAAGGTTTTGCTCGAAGTGCGTGACTTCAGCCTGCGCTTTCGCGGCGCGCCGAGCGACCAAATCAACCATGTGAATTTCACGGTCCACCCGGGCAAGACACTCTGTGTCGTCGGGGAAAGCGGCTGCGGGAAAAGCGTGACCTCGCTGGCGATGATGGGGCTGCTGCCGGCCGGTGCGGCGACAATCCGCTCGGGCGAAATGGTTTTCGAAGGTCAGAAGCTCGACCTTGCCGACCATACCGCCATGCGTAAACTGCGCGGCAGTCGGATGACGATGATTTTCCAAGAGCCGATGACCTCGCTCAACCCCGCCTTCCGCATTGGCGAGCAGATCACCGAAGCCGTGCGCGCGCATAGCGATGCCAGCAAATCCGAGGCCGAGGACAAGGCACTGGCGATCCTCAAGCGGGTCGGCATTCCGGCGGCGGAGAAGCGGATGCGCGACTACCCGCATCAACTTTCCGGCGGCATGCGCCAGCGGGTGATGATCGCCATGGCCTTGGTCAACGACCCCGCGCTTTTAATCGCGGATGAACCGACGACCGCCCTCGACGTGACCATTCAAGCGCAGATCCTCGAATTGATCCGCGACCTTCAGGCCGAGACCGATATGGGCACGATCATGATCACCCATGACCTTGGCGTGGTGGCCGAAATCGCGGATACCGTCGCCGTCATGTACGCGGGCACGATCGTCGAAACCGGCCCTGCGGAACGCATCTTTAACGACCCACAGCATCCCTACACGATCGGCCTCATGTCCTCGATCCCGCAGCTCAGCGGTCCGCGCGGACGCTTGGCGACCGTGCCGGGCATGGTGCCGACAACGCAGAACATGCCCCAAGGCTGCCGTTTTGCCACGCGCTGCCCCTTCGTCCAGCCCATCTGCGCGCAGGAGCCGCCGCTTGCACCGCTGGAGGGGGGCCATGCCGTGGCCTGCCATTTCGCCCCGCTGGAGACACATCTGGAGCAGAGCGCATGAGTGACACGATCCTGACAGCGCGCGGGCTGAAGAAACATTTCAAAACCTCGGGCGGCGGATTGGCCAAAGGGGCTACAGTCAAGGCGGTCGATGACGTTTCCTTTGACGTGCGCCGGGGGGAGACCTTTGCCATCGTCGGCGAATCCGGTTGCGGCAAATCGACCCTCGCGCGGCTCCTGATGCGCTTGCTGACCCCGACTGAGGGCGATGTGCAGTTCGACGGCGCGGATGTGCGCAGCCTTTCGGGGCGCGATCTGACCGCCCTGCGCCGGGACATGCAGTTCATCTTTCAAGACCCCTTTTCATCGCTCAACCCGCGCATGAGCGTCGGCAAGCTGGTCGGTGAGCCGCTTGAGACCCATTTCCCCCAGATGTCCGCCACCGAGCGGCGCGGCAAAGTGGCCGAACTGCTGGCCAAGGTCGGGCTGCGCCCCGAACATGCCGAACGCTACCCGCATGAATTCTCAGGCGGTCAACGTCAGCGGATCGGGATCGCGCGGGGACTGGCCTCGGCCCCGAAACTGGTGATCGGGGATGAGCCGGTCTCAGCCCTCGACGTCTCGGTGCAGGCGCAGGTGATCAACCTGCTTGGCGATCTGCGCGATGAATTGGGGCTCACATTGGTCATCATTGCCCATGACCTCGCCGTGATCCGCCATATGAGCGACCGCGTGGCGGTGATGTATCTGGGGCAAATCGTCGAACAGGGCGATGTCGACACGGTCTATAACCATCCGCGCCACCCCTATACCCGCGCGCTCTTGTCGGCCATTCCGGTGGCCGCCCATGGCGCGCGCACGCCGCAGACCGCGCTTGAGGGTGAGATGCCCAGCCCGGCGAACCCGCCCGCAGGCTGCCGCTTCCACACCCGCTGCCCCTTTGCCAAAGAACGCTGCGCGAGCGAGCCGCCCTCTCTGCGGGAGACCCGCGCAAGCGAGGGCCATGTCGCCGCCTGCCACTACTTCGAAGAGATCGCCGCCGCCACGCCGGACCTCGGCCTTGCCGATGCACCCGAACGCGCCCCCGGCGCTGCTGCGCGCTTTGCGCTTTACCAAGACGCCATGCGGGACCGGACCACGCTCCGCCCCCGCCAAAACCAAGAATAACAGGCTGAACCAGACTCATTGAAACGACAGGAGAGTTCGACATGACACTGACCAAAATGACACTTGCCGCTGCATTGCTGGGGGCCACAACCCTCGGCGCGCAGGCGGCTGACCTGCGCATCGCGCTGCAATCCGATGCCGATGTGCTGGACCCCGACCAGTCGCGCACCTTCGTGGGCCGCATCGTCTACGCGTCGCTCTGCGACAAGCTGGTGGACATCACACCCGACCTCGAAATCATCCCGCAGCTCGCAACCGAATGGTCTTTTTCCGAAGACGGCAAACAGCTGACCATGAAACTGCGCGACGATGCGGTCTTCCACGATGGAACGCCCTTTGATGCCGAGGCCGTGGCCGCCAACATCGACCGCAGCCAGAACATGGAGACTTCGCGCCGCAAGTCCGAGCTTTCCTCCATCACCGGCGTCGAAGTGCTGGGCAGCCATGAGATCCGCTTTGATCTGGCCGATGCCGATGCCACGCTGATGGCGCAATTCGCCGACCGCGCAGGCATGATGGTCTCCCCCACCGCTGCTAAGGCCGCGGGCGATGACTTTGGCCTGAACCCGGTCTGCTCCGGCCCCTACCAGTTCAAAGAGCGCGTGGCCCAAGACCGCATCGTGCTTGAGAAATTCGCCGACTATTACGATGCCGAGGAATACCACTTCGACACCGTCACCTATCTGCCGATCCCCGACACCACCGTGCGTCTGGCGAACCTGCAATCGGGTGACATCGACATGCTGGAGCGTCTGGCCGCGACCGACCTCGCGCAGGCCGAAGGTGACGACAGCATCAATGTCGAAAGCGCCGTGTCGCTCGGCTATCAAGGCATCACGATCAACGTGGCCAATGGCGAAAAGGGCGACAACCCTTGGGGCAACGACAAACGTCTGCGTCAGGCGCTGAGCTATGCGATCGACCGCGAGGCGATCAATCAGGTCGTCTTTAATGGTGCCTTCGCCGCGGGCAACCAGCCCTTCCCGCCAAACTCGCCTTGGTACAGCACCGACTATCCCGTGCCTGAGCGTGACGTGGAAAAGGCCAAGGAACTGCTGGCCGAAGCGGGCTTTGCGGATGGCATCGACCTTGAGGTGCAGGTGCCCAACACCACGATCCCGCTGCAACTGATGCAGGTCGTACAGTCCATGGCAGGCGAGGCGGGGATCAACATCTCGATCACTTCCAAGGAATTCGCGACGCTGCTGGCCGATCAATCGGCGGGTGACTATCAGGCAAGCCAGATCGGGTGGTCGGGCCGTGTAGACCCCGATGGCAACATCCACCAGTTCATGACCACCGAAGGCGGGATCAACGACTCCAAGTTCTCGAACCCGGAAGTGGATGAGCTGCTCGACAAGGCGCGCAAGTCCAACGACCAAGACGTGCGCCGCGAGAGCTATACCGCTGCCCGCGCGATCCTGAACGAAGAGATGCCGATCGTGTACCTCTACCACCAGACATGGATCTGGGCGCTGGATTCCGACATCACCGGTTTCACCCCCTATCCTGACGGCATGATCCGCCTTGCGGGCATGAAAAAAGAAGAAGGCTAACCCTTCTGCATCCGCACCGCCGGGCCGGTTCCGGCGGTGCCCCTCCCCTGAGCGAGACGTTTCAAAATGCTGTCCTTCATCCTGCGCCGTCTGGTGATCGCGATCCCGACGATCATCCTGATCTCGGTCTTTGTCTTCACCTTGCAAAAGCTGCTGCCGGGCGACCCGGTGCTGGCCATGGCCGGCGAAGAACGCGACCCGCAGGTGCTGGAGTTCCTGCGCGAGAAATACCGCCTGAACGATCCTATTCCGGTGCAATATTTCACTTGGATCGGCAACGCGCTGACCGGTGACTTGGGCATTTCGCTGCGCACCAACCAGCCGGTGCTGGAACTCATCGGAGAGAAACTGCCCGTGACCATCCAACTGGCCACGATGGCAATGATTTTTGCCCTGTTGATCGGCGTGCCTGCGGGCATCTTCTCTGCCGTCAAGAAGGGCACCGTGACCGATTATGTGGCCAATGTGGTGGCGCTGTCGGGCCTGTCGATCCCGAACTTCTGGCTCGGCATCATGCTGATCCTGCTGGTCTCGGTGAAATGGAAGCTGCTGCCCGCCTCGGGCTATGTGCCGCTGAGCGAAGACCCCATCCGCTCCATCACCGTGATGATCATGCCCGCCTTCGTGCTGGGCACGGCGCTGGCCGCGACGCTGATGCGCCACACTCGCTCGGCCATGCTGAGCGTGCTCAGCAGTGACTACGTCCGCACCGCCCGCGCCAAGGGTCTGGTCGAGCGGCGGGTGATCCTGAAACACGCCTTTCGCAACGCGCTGACGCCGATCGTCACCCTGACCGCCCTGCTCTTTGGTGAGCTGATCGCGGGCGCGGTGCTGACCGAACAGATTTTCACCATCCCCGGCTTTGGCAAGCTGGTGGTCGATGCCGTGTTCAACCGCGATTACGCCGTGGTCCAAGGTATCGTGCTCGTCACCGCCGTCGGCTTCATCTTTATGAACCTGCTTGCCGATGTTGCCTATGTGCTGCTGAACCCCCGCCTGAGGAAGCAATAATGGCTCAACCTGCCACACCCATCACCATCGACGCCGAAAGCGCCGCCGATCCGGTCCTCTCCGCCCGTCCCGAAAACCGGGTTTGGAAGAAGTTCCGCACCCATCGCAGCGCCATGCTGGGCGGCGTGCTGGTGGTATTCTTCTGCGCCATCGCGCTTTTGGCCCCGCTGCTGCCGATCCCCGACCCCGCCGCCACCGATTGGGGCGCGGTGCGCAAGGGGCCTTCGGCGGCGCATTGGATGGGCACCGATGAGTTGGGCCGCGATGTGCTGAGCCGTCTGGTCTGGGGCGCACAGGCGTCCTTGCTGGCCGGGGTTGTCTCGGTCGCCATCGCGCTTGGGCTTGGCGTGCCTTTGGGCATCGTGGCGGGCTACTTCGGAGGCTGGACCGACGCGGTGATCTCACGCTGCACCGAGGCGCTTCTGGCCGCACCCTTCCTGATCCTCGCCATCGCGCTTGCGGCCTTCCTCGGGCCGAGCCTGACCAACGCGATGATCGCCATCGGCATCTCGGCCACGCCGATCTTCATCCGCCTGACCCGCGGTCAGGTGCTGAGCGTCGCCGCCGAGGATTACGTTGAAAGCGCCCGCGCCATTGGTCTGAGCACGCCGCGCATCCTGCGCCGCTATATCTTCCCCAACGTGCTGCCGCCCGTGTTGGTGCAGGCCACGCTGACCGTCGCCACCGCCATCATCGCCGAGGCGTCGCTCTCCTTCCTTGGTCTTGGCCAGCAGCCGCCCGCGCCCTCTTGGGGGTCGATGCTGAACACGGCGAAGAACTTCCTCAATCAGGCGCCTTGGATGGCGCTCTGGCCCGGCATCGCGATCTTCATGGTCGTGCTTGGCTTCAACCTTCTGGGCGACGGGCTGCGCGACGCGCTCGACCCACGCGAACACTGACCGGAGACGACATGACCCCCTTCACCACCCGCCCCGAGATCCGCGGCTCCTTTGGTGTCACCACTTCGACCCATTGGATCGCCTCGACCGTGGGGTTCGGCATCCTTGAAAAAGGCGGCAACGCCTTTGACGCCGCTGTCGCCGCGGGCTTTGTCCTGCAAGTGGTCGAGCCGCATTTGAACGGCCCGGCGGGCGACCTGCCGATCATCTTTCACGACGCGGAGAAACAGGCGACCAAGGTCGTCTGCGCCCAAGGGGTCAGCCCCGCCGCCGCCAAGCTGGAGCATTTCGAGGGGCTCGGGCTGAAACTGATCCCCGGTTCGGGTCTTTTGTCGACGGTGGTGCCCGGTGCGTTTGACGGCTGGATGCTGATGCTGCGCGATCATGGCACCATGGGTCTGCGCGAGGTGATGCAACCGGCGATCGACTATGCCCGCGACGGGCATCCGGTGCTGCCGCGCGTGTCGAACACCATCAAGGGGCTGGCCGAATATTTCGCCGCCGAATGGCCCAGCTCCGCCGCGGTCTGGACGCCCGGCGGTGCAGCGCCTGAGCCGAACGCCAACTTCAAGAACCCCGATCTGGCCGCGACCTATGAGCGCTTGGTCAACGAGGCCGAAGCCACAGGCGAAGACCGCCGCGCGCAGATCGAAGCGGCGCGCAAAATCTGGTCCGAAGGTTTCGTGGCCGATGCGATTTTCGACTACCTCGAAGACGCCTGCGTGCATGACGTGTCCGAGCAAAAGAACAGCGCCCTTCTGGCGCGCGAGGATATGGCCAAATGGCAGGCCAGCTATGAGGACACGCTGACCTACGAATACCACGGCTGGACGGTGCATAAGACCCACGCATGGTCGCAAGGTCCGGTGTTCTTGCAGACCCTCGCCATCCTCAAACATTTCGATCTTGCCGCGATGGACCCGATGGGCGCCTCCTTTACCCATACGGTGATCGAGGCGATGAAACTCGCCTATGCCGACCGTGAGGCCTATTACGGCGACCCCGAGCAGAGCATCATCCCGATGGAAGAGCTGCTCTCTGATGCCTATAACGCGGAACGCGCGAAGCTGGTGAACGGCAAGGCATCGCTTGAGCAGCGCCCCGGCGTGATCGCGGGGCTGGAGCATCTGGCCGAGCGCTATATCGAACGCGCGGCCCGTGATTTCGGCGTTCAGAACGCCGCCCCGCAAGGGCCGACGATGGCGCATCTGACCGAGAAACGCGGCGATACCGTGCATCTCGATGTGATCGACCGCTGGGGCAATATGGTCTCGGCCACGCCCTCGGGCGGGTGGTTGCAGAGCAATCCGGTGGTGCCGGGGCTTGGTTTTCCGTTGAACTCCCGCGCGCAGATGTTCTGGCTTGAGCGGGGCCTGCCCACCTCCCTCGCCCCCGGGCGGCGTCCGCGCACCACGCTGACCCCCTCTTTTGCCGAACATGCCGATGGGCGGCAGTTGGTCTTTGGCACGCCGGGCGGCGACCAGCAGGACCAATGGCAGCTGATCTGGTTCCTGCGTTTCGTGCACCACGGCCTCGACCTGCAAGAGGGGATGGATGCGCCGCTGTTCCACACGCTGCACTTCCAAAGCAGTTTCTTCCCCCGCCAAGCCCTGCCCGGCGAGATGATGATCGAACCCAATGTAGGCCCCGCAGTGATCGACGCGCTGCGCGCCCGGGGGCATATCGTTACCGTGGCCGAGCCGTGGTCGGTGGGCCGAATGACCGCCGCGATGCGCAATCCCGACGGCAGTCTTCACGCCGCCGCGACCCCCCGCCTGATGCAGGCCTATGCCGTAGGACGCTGACCCATGACCTATTCCATCATCGCCCGTGATCTCGAAAGCAATGAAATCGGCATTGCCGTGGCCAGCCGCTTTTTCGCCTGCGGTGCCGCCGTGCCTTACATCGGGCGGCGCGTCGCCGTGGCCACGCAGGCTTTCGTCAACCCGCTCTGGGGGACCGAAGGCCGGCGCATGTTGGAAAGCGGCGACCCCGCCGAAGCACTGCTGAAGGAATTCGCCGCCCGCGATGCGGGGCGCGACATCCGCCAGTGTCACATGCTGGACGCCACAGGAAACTTCGCCGCGCATACCGGCGCGGCCTGTGTCGATTGGGCCGGGCACCGTGTAGGCACCATTCATTCCGTCGCGGGCAATATGCTGACCGGGCCGGAGGTGGTGGAGGCCACGTTCGAGACCTACACCGCGCGCCATGATCTGCCGATGGCCGAACGTCTGCTCGCCGCCATGCGCGCGGGCGAAGAGGCGGGCGGCGACATGCGCGGGCGCCAAGCCGCGGGGCTGGTGATCCACCGCGGACAGGACCACGCCTATCTCGACCTGCGCGTCGATGACCATGGCGACCCGCTGAGCGAGCTTGACCGGCTGCTCGACGTCGCCGGAGAGCGCTATCTGCATGTGGCCGAAGCGATGCCGAGCCTCGACAATTTCTCGGGCACCTCGGACCGCGCGCCGATTGATGCGGCAATCACCCGCGCCGAAGAGGCTCGCACGGCGGCGGGCAAGCCCAGCCGGTCGCTGGCGACAGATTTAGAGACAAAGAAAGATTAACCATATGAACGCGCTCGATTTCAGCCAGCTTCTGCCCCTTCTCGCCATTGCGGTTTCCGCCGGGGTCTTTGGCGGCATCCTTGCGGGGCTGCTTGGTGTGGGCGGCGGTATCGTGATCGTGCCCGCGCTTTATCTTGCGCTGTCGACGGCGGGGATGGACCCGGCGATCACCATGCAAGTGGCGGTGGGCACCTCGCTTGCGACAATCGTCTTTACCTCGCTGTCCTCGGGCTATGGTCACTTCAAACGCGGCGCGATTGATATGGACCTTTTGAAACTCTGGGCGCCGTCACTGCTGATCGGCGTCGTGATCGGCGCGCTTCTGGGGGGCTATGTCTCGGGGCTGATCCTTGTCGGCGTCTTTGCCACCGTGGCCGCACTCGTTGCCCTCGACATGATCTTTCGCAAGACCAAGGATGACCCCACGCCGCGCGGCTTTGCGAAACCGATCTGGGCGATCTTGGGCGTCGTCACCGGCGGGCTGTCGGCGATGATGGGCATCGGGGGCGGCACCATCGGCGTGCCGCTGTTGAACTTTCTCGGCTATGACATTCGCCGCGCCGTGGGCACCTCTGCCGCGATTGGCTTTATCATCGGGCTGCCGGGTGCCGTTGTCTATGCGCTCACCGGCCTTGGGGCCGAGGGGCTGCCGCCCTTCTCGCTCGGCTATGTGAACCTTGCCGCTGCGGCCATCATCATTCCGCTCACTTCCAGCTTTGCCCATGTGGGTGTGAAACTGGCCCATAGCATGCCGCGCCGGGCGCTTCGGTTTGCCTTTGGAATTTTCCTAATGGTAACCTCTCTGCGTATGTTCATTGATTTATTTGAAGCGTTTTCCAACTCATGACACAGCCCCCCCAGTCCGCCCCAAGTGAAGATGAATTGGCCGAGCGGCTGCGCGGAGCGATCCGCCAAGGGGACATCCTGAACGACGGGCGGATGCCGCCCGAACGGGCGCTGGCCGAGCATTTCGGCGTGAGCCGGGCGCGGCTGCGACTGGCACTTGGCCTGTTGCAAGAGGACGGCACGATCTATCGCCGCCACGGCCAAGGCACATTCGCCACACCGCCGCCCGCGACCAATGCCGACAGCCTGCGCCACCTTGCACGACAAGTCACGCCAAGCGACGTGATGGAAGTGCGGCTAGAGGTTGAGCCTGCCCTTGCCGCCCTCGCCGCCGACCGCGCCCGCCCGCAAGAGATCGAGCGGTTGGATCAGTTGATGCGCGCCACGCTGAACCTCAGTGACCCGGACGCCTATGAGGCGGCGGATGACATGTTCCACTACAAGATCGCCGAGATGGCGCGGAATCCACTGTTTCTTACGGTCTACGAATCCATCCGCGCGGTGCGCCGCGAAGTGGCATGGACCTCGCGCCGCCGCACCTATCACGCCCCCGAAACGCTACAGGTGCTGGGTGAGCAGCACATGACGCTGAACGACGCCATCGCCCGGCGCGATACGCTCGGCGCTGCCGCGGCGATGGAGCAGCATTTGCTGACCGTATCCAAAACCCTGCTGCGCGACCGGGTGCGCAAGATCGAACTCGATCTCTGAAGTCCCCGTTTCGATAGATTAAATCACGTTTTGACGCCCCGCTCTTTCTTGCGGGGTGTGTTACAGCTTTGTGACAAAATTGTCTGCCGACGCACCGGAACTGCTTGCAAACGAAACTGTTCGATGTTCGTATCTGCGCATTATTGTATTTCGCGCCAGATGCGCGGATTCTCAGGGAGGAGAACACAATGTCTCATAGATACCTATTCGCCGCAGGTCTCACCGCGGCCTTCACACTGACGGGCAGCCTTGCCTTCGCGCAAGAGAATTGCGAGCGCGGCGCCTTGGACAAGATGTTCTGCGACGCCGATGGCGATCTGGTCGCCGATGCGCCGACCGATCCTGATATGTTGAAAGCCCCCTCGACGCTGGTTTTCGCCTATACCCCCGTCGAAGACCCCGCGATCTACGAAGACATCTGGACCCCCTTCATCGAGCATCTTGAAGACGTGACCGGCAAGGACGTGCAGTTCTTCGCCGTGCAGTCGAACTCCGCCGAGGTTGAGGCGATGCGCTCGGGCCGCCTGCATATCGCCGGTTTCTCCACCGGTCCGACGCCGTTTGCGGTGAACCTCGCGGGCGTCGAGCCCTTTGCCATCATGGGCGCCGAGGACGGCCAGTTCGGCTACAAGCTGCAGGTCTACACACAGGCCGACAGCGACATCAAAGAGATGAAGGATCTGGCCGGCAAGCGCATCGCGCATACCTCGCCCACCTCCAACTCCGGGAACCAAGCGCCGCGCGCGCTCTTCCCCGATCTGGGCGTCGTGCCGGACGAAGACTACGAAGTGACCTATTCGGGCAGCCACGACCAGTCCATGCTGGGCGTCGTCGCGGGCGACTATGACGCGGCCCCGGTGGCCTCCGAAGTGGTCGACCGCATGGCCGAGCGCGGTCTTTACGACCCCGAGGACGTGCGCATCGTCTGGGAAAGCGATCCTTTCCCGACAACCTCCTACGGCGTCGCGCATGACCTCGCGCCCGAGCTGAAGGAAAAGATCAAGGAAGCCTTCTTCTCCTTCGACTTCGAAGGCACCGCACTGGGTGAGGAATTCGCGGGGGTGAGCAAGTTCGTCCCGATCACCTACAAGGACCAGTGGGCGGTGATCCGTCAGATCCAGAAGGCGAACGGCGTCGAGTACACGCCGCAGGGCCTCGCGGCTGAATAATCGTTCAACACCGGGGGCCGGCTTTGCGGTCGGCCCCACGTTTAAGGTACATTAAATGCTGAAAATTTCCGACCTCGTGAAACGCTATGGCAGCGGTGATCCGGTGCTGAAGAACCTCGATTTGACGATCGAGGGCGAAAGCGTCGTTTCGATCATCGGTTCCTCCGGCGCGGGCAAATCGACGCTGCTGCGCTGCATCAACCGACTGGTGGAGCCGACCTCGGGGTCGATCATGCTCAACGGCACCGAACTGACCAACCTGCGCGGCAAAAACCTGCGCGCCGCGCGGCGCAAGATCGGCATGGTGTTTCAGGGCTTTAACCTTGTCGACCGCCTCACGGTGATGGAGAACGTCCAGTCCGGTCGCTTGGGCTACATCTCGACATGGTCCGCCGTGACCCGCCGCTATGCCAAGGCCGACATCCGCCGCGCCTATGAGCTGATGGAGCGCGTCGGCATCGCGCAATATGCCAACACCCGCGCCGACCAGCTGTCGGGCGGCGAACGCCAGCGTGTCGGTGTGGTCCGCGCCTTGATGCAGGACCCCGACATTCTGCTGGCGGATGAGCCCACCGCCTCGCTCGACCCCAAGACCTCAGAGCAGATCATGGGCCTGCTGCGCGACCTCGCCGGTGAGCTAAAACTTCCGGTGCTGATCAACATCCACAACGTGACCGAGGCCAAGGAATACACCGACCGTATCGTCGGCATGCGCTATGGCCGGATCATTTTCGACGACGAGCCCGCAAAGCTCGACCAAGCGGCGATGGATCAGATCTACGCCGGCAGCCCCCATGCGGACCGCGCCAAAGATGGGGCCGCGGCATGAGCGCGCCGCGAGATACCTGGAAAAAACCACCCTTCATCGCCAACCCGGTGCTGCGGTGGGCGGTGATCTTGGGCGCGGTGGCCTATTTCGGCTGGGTCGGGCTGACCATGCCGATTGACTGGAACCGCGTGGCCGAAGGGCTGGGCCGTGCCGGGCGCATTTTTGGCGGGGCCTTCCCGCCCAGTTTCGAACGCTCGGGCCTGTTGATCGACGGCTTCCTCGAGAGCCTCAAGATCGCCATCCTCGCCACCGCGGGCGGGGTGCTTTTGTCGATCCCCATCGCCTTTATGTCCGCGCGCAACGTGGCGCCGAAGCCGATCTTCTACCTTGGCCGCGCCATCATCATCGTGGCGCGCAGCTTTCACCCGGTCATCGTGGCGATCCTCTTCGTCAAGGCCGTGGGCTTCGGCCCCTTCGCGGGCGTGCTGACGCTGATCGTCTATTCCATCGGCTTCGTCGCCAAGATGCTGGCCGAACGGATCGAGGAGATCGACTTCGGTCAGGTCGAAGCCATGCGCGCCGCCGGTGCGCCCTATTTCTCGACCCTGATCTACGCGATCTTTCCCCAGATCATGCCGCGCCAGATCGGCCTCACGATCTACCAGCTCGACAGCAACCTGCGCGCCTCGGCGGTGGTCGGCATCGTGGGCGCGGGCGGCATCGGGGCGACGCTCGCCAATGCCTTTGGCCGCTACGACTATGACTTCGCGCTGGCGATCACCATGGTCATCGTCGGTGTCATCCTTGTCTCCGAAGCCGTCAGCGGCGTGATCAGAAAGCGCATCCAATGACGACCCTTGCAGAGAAATTCGGCCGCGACGACTGGACCCGTTTCACCCTGCGCCAACGCCTCACGCGCTACGGCGTGCTTCTGGGCTGCGCCCTCGCCATCGCTTGGGCCCTGACTTCGATCGAGGTCATCTGGGCCTGGGTCTGGGGCGCGCCCGAGCAGATCGGCGACCTTTTTGGCCGCATGTATCCGCCCGACCCCAGCAACCTCGACACGATCCTCAAGGTGCTTTGGGACACGGTGAACATCGCCACTTTCGCCACCACCTTCGCGGTGCTGCTCTCGCTGCCGGTGGCCTATATCGCGGCGCAGAACACCACGCCCAACCGGGCCACGCTCTGGCTCGGGCGGCTGATCCTCGTGACTTCGCGGTCGGTGAACACGATCATCTGGGCGCTTCTCTTCGTGGCAATCTTCGGCCCCGGCGTAGTGGCGGGGATCCTCGCGATTATGTTCCGCTCCATCGGCTTCATCGGCAAGCTTCTGGGGGAGGCGATTGAGGAGATCGACCGCCGCCCCGTGGAGGCGCTAGAGGCCACCGGCGCCTCGCGTTTCAAGGTCATCGCCTATGCCATCGTGCCGCAGGTCATGCCGACCTTCTGGGCCGTGTCGATCCTGCGGTGGGACATCAACCTGCGTGAATCCACCGTTCTGGGCCTCGTCGGCGCGGGCGGCATCGGGATCATCCTGCAAGGTGCCATCGACACCTTCAACTGGCCCGAGGTCGCCACGATCCTCATCGCGATCATCGTGTTGGTGATCATCGGTGAGGTGATCTCGGCCTTCCTGCGCCGCCGCATCCTGTGAGTGTCGCCATAGACCCCGCGCAGGCGCTGGCCGAATACCAGCGCCTGCGCCCCCGCCTGCCCGACTGCGACAAGCTCGGCCATGGGACGGAAGCCGCCCGTTTCCTCGATATCGTCGCGCCCTATGAGTTGATCCTGTTCGACGCCTACGGCGTGCTGAACGTCGGCGAAACCGCGATCAAGGGGGCAGCGCAGACCATTGCCGCTCTGCGCGAGATGGGCAAATCGGTCATGGTCGTCAGCAACTCCGCCGCCTATCCCAAGGCGCATATGATGGACCGCTACGCGCGGCTTGGCTTTGATTTCGCAGCCGACGAGGTGGTCACCAGCCGCGAGGCGCTGCTGCACCGCGTCGCGACAGAACCCGCGCGCCGCTGGGGCGTGATGCTGAACCCCGATAAGGACATGGGAGAGATCGCCCGCCTCGGCGCGACCGTTCTGGCGGATGATCCGGCTGTCTATGACCGGGCCGAAGGTTTCCTCCTCGTCGGGGCGGATGGGTGGACAGAGGCGCGGCAGGCCCTGTTGGAGGCCAGTCTGAAACGCCAGCCCCGGCCCGTCTTCGTCGGCAACCCCGATCTCGTCGCCCCGCGGGAGGATGGTCTTTCGCTCGAACCCGGCTGGTTCGCGCATCGTCTAATCGACACGACCGGTGTGGCGGTGCATTTTTGTGGCAAGCCCTTCCCCGACATCTTCGATCTGGCCCTCGCTCGGGCAAAGCCCGTTGATCCGTCGCGCGTGCTGATGGTCGGCGACACGCTGCACACCGACATCCTCGGCGGGGCGCAGGCGGGTTTCGCCACGGCGCTGGTCACCGGCCACGGCTCCCTCTTGGGGTTGGAGGTTGCTGCGGCCATCCAAGGCTCGGGCATCGCGCCCGATCATATCGTCACGGAAATTTAGCGGCGCTTTGCTGTGGATTCATTGTCCACAAAGCGCCCCACCCCCATTGCCATTCTGAACATCCGCCGCTAGCAGTTTTCGTGACCTTGTTAATAAGATCGCTGGAGGATACAAAATGTTCAAAATCATCAAGCCCACGGCAATTTTCGCCACTTTGGCCGCGCTCACCGGAGGAGCCCTGAGCGCCGAGACCGAAGTCAAGATCGGCTACGCTCTCGCCCCCGACAGCCACTACGGCGTCGCGGCGCAGAAGTGGCAAGAGGTCGTCGAGGCCGAGACCGACGGCAAGTTCAGCTTCCGCCATTTCCCCTCCTCCGGTCTGGGTGGTGAGCGCGAGGTCGTCGAAGGCCTGCAACTGGGCACCGTCGAGGCGACCATCGTCTCCACCGGCACGCTGAGCAACTTCGTTCCCGCCACCGGCGTGACCGACATCCCCTTCCTGTTCCGCAGCCTCGACCACGCGCGCCGCGTGCTTGACGGGCCGATCGGTCAGGACATCTTGGCCGAGTTCGACGGCGCGGGCATGGTGGCCTTGGCTTGGGGCGAACAGGGTTTCCGCCACATCACCAACAACCGCAACGCCATTGAGACCCCCGAAGACATCGCGGGCATGAAGCTGCGCACCATGGAAAACCCGGTCCACCTCGAAGCCTTCAACGCCGCTGGCGCCGCCCCCACCCCGATGGCTTGGCCCGAGGTGATCAGCTCGCTGCAACAGGGCACCATCGACGGGCAGGAAAACCCGCTGTCGGTGATCGTCTCCGTCAAGCTCGACGAGGTGCAGAAGTACCTAACCCTCTCGGGTCACGTCTATTCGCCCGCCATGCTGTTGGTCTCCAAACCCTTCTGGGAAGGTCTGTCGGATGAGGACAAAGCCGCCTTTGAGAAGGGCGCGACCGAGGCCGTCTCCGCCATGCGCGCCTTCGTCGATGACGTGGAGCAAAGCGGCGTCGAGACGCTGAAAGAGCGCGGCATGGAAGTGAACGAACTGAGCGAAGAGCAGAAGGCCGCTTTCCGCGCCTCCATTGAAAGCGCTTATCAGGGTTACTACGAGACCTACGGCAAAGAGCTGATCGACCAGATCGCCGCGACCGAGTAAGCGCCGCGACGTAAAGACGGACGGCCGGGAGCAGTGCTTCCGGCCGTTTTGCACGGGAGGGAAACCATGCGCAGATTGGAACAGCTATTCGTCAAGGTGAACGCCGCCGTGGTGATCGCCTGTTTGACGGGAATGGTCTTGGTCGTGGGGGCCAATGTCGCCCTGCGGTTCAGCACCAACCATTCGTTGTCGTGGTCCGATGAATCCGCCCGTTACCTGATGATCTGGATGGCCTTTCTAGGCGCCGGGCTGGCGTTGCGACAAGGCGGTCATGTGGCCATCACCAATCTGCATGATGTGATGAACACCCGGACGCAGCGCATCCTGCGCGGGGTGATCGTTCTGATTTTGCTGTTCTTCTTTGCCTTCATGGTCAAAGTCGGCTGGGACTATATGCAGCGCGCACAGTATCAGATGACCCCCGCGATGCGCCTGTCGTTCCGCTATGTCTATGCCGCCATGCCAGTCGGCTTCACACTGCTGATCGTACATCTGTTGCTGATCGCGCGGCCCTTCATCATGGCGGGCCGTTATCACCAGCCCGAAGGTCAGACCGAAAACATGCCGGGAGCCGCCAATGGCTGAGATCCTCTTCATCTCGCTTTTCGTGCTCATGGTGCTAGGACTGCCCGTCGCCTTTGCCATGGCCATTTCCGTCTTTGCCGCCATCGGTCTGGGCAGTTCCTACCCACAGATCGTGGTGGTGAAGGAGATGTTCTCGGGCCTCGACAGTTTCCCGCTGCTGGCCGTGCCCTTCTTCATCCTCGCCGCCGAGATCATGACCGGCGGGGCAATCACCCACACGCTTTTGCGTTTCGCGGCGCAATTCGTGGGCCATCTGCGCGGGGGGCTGGGCTATGCCAATGTGATCTCCTCGACCATGTTCGCAGGCATCTCCGGCTCGGCGCTGGCCGATGCCGCGGGCCCCGGCGCAATGATGATCCGCATGATGGAGAAGGGCGGCTATGACCGCTCCTACGCCGGGGCGCTGACGATCTCTTCCGCCGTGGTGGGGCCGATCATCCCGCCCTCGATCGTGATGATCATCTATGCCTTGCAGGATCAGGAAGTCTCGGTCGGGTCGCTGTTCATGGCGGGTGTCATCCCGGGGCTGCTGCTCGCCGGAGGGAGCCTTGCGGCCAACGGTTGGGTCAGTTGGAAACGCGATTACCGCAGCGATGAGGCCCGGCCCGAGCGGGCGCAGATGTGGCGCAACAGCCTGATGGCGTTGCCCGCGCTTGGGCTGATCGTGCTGATCGTCGGCGGCATCCGGGGCGGTATTTTCACCCCGACCGAAGCCTCCGTGATCGCGGTGTTCTATGCGCTGTTTTGCGGGTTCTTCGTCTACCGCGCCCTGCGCCTGCGCGATCTGCCGGGGCTGATTCTTCGCGCGGCACTGATCTCATCCGCGGTGTTGCTGATCCTTGGGGCCGCGCGGGCTTTCGCATGGGTCTTGGTGATCGAGGGCGTGCCGCAGTTTCTGGCCGAGACGATCATCGCGTGGGAGCTTTCGCCGATCCTGTTCCTCTTGGCGGTGAACGTGCTGTTGCTGCTTTTTGGTCTGTTCATGGATCCGCTGCCGGGGGTGATGATCCTCGTCCCGATCCTCGCGCCGATCAGCCACGCGCTCGGCATCGCGCCGGATCATTTCGCCATCGTGGTGATCGTGAATCTGACGCTGGGGCTGACGACGCCGCCGGTGGGGAGCCTGATCTTCGTTGTCTCCTCGGCGGTGAACCTGAAGCCCGCCGCGCTGATCCGCGAGATGCCGCCGTTCTTTTTGGCGAATTTCTTGGTGTTAATGTTGCTGACCTTCGTGCCTGCTTTGAGCACGTGGCTACCGAGCATCAGCGGCTTCTAACTAGGTTCCGCCCGGCTAAAAGCCGGGCAGCACCACCCCGCGGGCCGGCGCTGCCCTCAGCGTTCAATCACTCCGTCTGAATCCAAACCGCCTTGGTATCCAGATACGCCTGCAGGTGCTCCACGCCGCCTTCCTTTCCGTAGCCCGACATCTTCAGCCCGCCAAAGGGCACCGCCGGGTCGATCGCGTGGTACATGTTCACCCAGACCGATCCGGCCTTCAGCTTCTTCACCGTCCGATGCGCCACCCCGAGATCGCGGGTGAAGATCCCCGCCGCCAGCCCATAGGGCGTGGCATTGGCGCGGGTCACGACTTGCTCCATCGTGTCGAAGGGCAAGACCGAGATCACGGGGCCGAAGATCTCCTCCTGCGCGATGGTCATCTCGTCCTTCACACCGGCAAAGATCACCGGTTCGAGGAAGTTGCCACCAGCATAGCCCTGCCCCTCGGGCCGACCGCCGCCGGTGACCAGCCGCGCGCCCTCGGCCTTTCCCTTGGCGATATAACCCTCGACCTTCTCGGTCTGCACGGCGTTGATCAGCGGCCCCAGATCGGTGCCTTCGTCGAGGCCATGCCCGATCTTCAGCCCGCGCGCGAAGGCGGTGAGCTTCTCGATAAACTCATCCTGAATCTCCCGCGCCACGAAAAGCCGCGAGCCCGCGATGCAGATCTGCCCCGAGTGGGCATAGACCGCCATCGCCGCCACCGGCACCGCCTTGTCGAGATCGGCATCTTTGCAGATGATCAGCGGCGACTTGCCCCCAAGCTCCAGCGTGATCCGCTTGAGGTTCTCCACCCCGGCCCGCGCGATGGTCTTGCCGGTGGCGGTGGAGCCGGTGAAAACCACCTTGTTCACGTCCGGATGCTCGGCCAGCCGCGCCCCGGCCTCGCGCCCCGTGCCGGTGACCACATTGACCACGCCGTCGGGCACGCCCGCCTCCTGCATCAGCCGCGCGATCATCAAGGGCGTCAGCGGCGCATCTTCGGAGGGTTTCAGAACCACGGTGCAGCCGGTGGCCAGCGCCGGGGCGATCTTCCAGATCGAGGCGGCGGTCGGGGCGTTCCAAGGGATGATCGCGCCCACCACGCCGACCGGCTCTCGGGTGGTGAAAGACAGCATCGACTGCGAGATCGAGTTCTCGATCACGTCACCATGCAGCGCCACGGCCTGACCTGCGTAGAAGCGCAGCATCCCGATCACCCGCCGCTTGTTCCCGAGCGTCCGCGCCAGCGGCAGCCCCATGTCGGCGGTGTCGGAGACACAGAGCTTCTCCCAATCCCGCTCCATCACATCGGCGATGCGCAACAGCACCTCCTGCCGGTCGTAGGGCGTGAAGGTGGACCAGACGCCTTCGAAGGCGCGGCGTGCGGCATCCACGGCCAGATCGACATCCCGCGCCCCGCCGCGCGGCACTTCCGCCAGCTTGCGGCCGGAGGCGGGATCGGTCACCTCGATCACCGTGCCGGAGTAGGCGGGCACGTCCTGACCATCGATGAACATCGGGCAAAACTGCCCATGGTAAAGCGTTTCGGCAATCTGGTGGGGGTCGCGGGTCAAAGTCATTTCAGCCTCATTCCATTGATGCGCCATTCCTATCAATCGAATTGTCGGTTTCAAATATACAAAGCCCTGTTTGGGCAAGAAAATCCGGCCCTGCCGCGTTGCACCGTGCTGGGTGGATCGCTAGACCTTTCCCCAAGGGAACCGCGCGCAGGGGTGGCGGTGGCAAGCGAAGGAAAATCCATGAAAATCGGTATGATCGGTGTCGGCCTGATGGGCCACGGAATTGCCCGCAATGTAATGCGGCGCGGGGGATTTGCGCTTGGCTATTTCGACCACCCCGGCAACCAGCCGACCGATGAGTTGGACGGGCTGGGGGCTACGGCCTTCGACAGTCTGAGCGATCTTGCCGCCGCCTCCGATGTGATCATCCTCTGCGTTACCGGCTCGCCGCAGGTCGAAGGGATCCTGACCGGAGAGGGCGGCGTCATCGCGGGGCTGAAACCGGGTGCTGTGGTCGTCGATTGCTCAACCTCCCTGCCCGCGTCGACGCTGAAGATGGCCGAGGCGGTCAAAGCGGCGGGGGGCGATTTCGTCGATGCGCCGATGACCCGCACCGCGCAGTTTGCCCATGAGGGGAAGTTGAACCTGCTCGTCGGCGGTGACGCGGCCACGGTCGAAAAGGTCTCTCCGGTGCTCGCCGCCTTCACCGAGGAGGTCAAACATGTGGGCGAGGTCAGCGCGGGCCACCGGTTGAAGCTGCTGCACAACTACGTCTCGGTCGGGTTCATGTCCCTGCTTGCCGAAGCCGCCGCGCAATCGGCGGATGCGGGGATCGATCCGCAGAGTTTCGTAGATGTCTTGGCCAGTGGCGGCGGTGCCAGTGTCGCGCTGGATCGGCTCTCGCCCTTCATCACCAGCGGCGACCGCGAGGCGCTGCCCTTCGCGATCAGCAACGCGCTGAAGGATTTCGACTATTACCGCCAGATGTCCGCCCAAGCGGGCGCGCAGGTCGAGATTGCCGACGGGGTCTATCGCGCCCTTTCCAAAGTCGTCGAAAAGGGCGCGGGCGATGCCTATGTCCCTGAATTGGTACAGCATTTCCGCAAGGGCTAAGCCCGAGGGGTCAGAGCGTCAGCGTCCCGATGCTCGACCCGCCGCAGACGAAAAGCGTCTGGCCGGTGACGAAACTACTGGCCGGATCGCAAAAGAAGAGGAAGGCGTTGGTCACGTCCTCCACCTGCCCCAACCGCCCCACGGGGATGCGTTTGGCCAGCGCGGCTTCGCGTTCGCTTTCTTTCGGGATGATGCCCCAGAAGTTATCCGTCTGCACCGGGCCGGGGGCCACGACATTGACGGTGATGCCATGCGGCGCAAGCTCGAGCGCCCAAGTGCGCGCCATGCCGATCATCCCCGCTTTCGAGGCTGAATAGGCCGTTCGCGTCGGCGCGCCCAAGGCGGCGCGAGAGGCGTTGAACATCACCCGGCCAAAGCCGCGTTCTTTCATGGCGGGTAGAAAGGCTTGCAGTAACGTCAGCGCCGAGCCGAGGTGCAGTTGCGCAAGGCCGGTGATGTCTTCGGGCTTGGCCTCCTCAACCAGATTGGGCCAGATCAGCCCCGCGTTATGCACCAGATGGGTCACCTCATGGCGCGCGGCGATATCCGTAGCAACGGCGGCGACGGAGGCGGGGTCGAGCAGGTCGGCTTCGATATGCTCGCAGCCTTCCGCCTCCCATTCCGGCTTGCCCCGCGCGATCGAGATCACGCGATAGCCTCGCCCCAGCAACCGCTGCGCAAGATCGGCGCCGATGCCCTTGCTACCCCCGGTGATGACGGCGGTGTATTCGGTCATACTCTCTCTCCCGGTATCAGCGCCAGCACCCGCAAGGGGCTGCCGGTGCCGCCTTTGATCTTGAGCGGCGGGGCGATCAGCATGGCCCCCGTGGGCGGCAGTTGGTCGAGGTTGCACAGGCATTGCAGCCCGTATTTGCCCGCCCCATGCAGCAGGTAATGCGCCGGGAAAGGCGGGTCGTAATGCATCCCCTGCCCCGCGTCGGTGCCGACCGTTTCCGTGCCAAAGCCGCGAATGCCGCGCTCTAGCAGCAGTTCGATGGCGGCGGGCGTCGGGCCGGGCGAATGGGCGCCATCCTCGCGCATGTTGAGGTAATCCGCGCCGCTGCGTTTCGACCAATCGGTGCGCATCAGCACCCAAGCGGCGGCGGGGATCGTCCCGTGCTGGGCCTCCCAATCGCGGATGATCTCGGGCGTCAGCTCAAAGTCGTCGTTCTGCGCCGCCCCCGCCGAGCAGTCGATCACCACGACCGGGCCGATGAAGGCTTCGGGCGGGATTTCATCCACCGCGCCATGGGCCACGTCCTTGCCCGAGACCCAGTGAATGGGCGCGTCGAAATGGGTGCCGGTGTGTTCGTTTAGCGTGAGGTTATGCCACTTCCACGCCGGGCCGCGGTGATCATAGGCCGAGACCTCCTCCATCCGGAACCGCGCACATTGGCCGAACTCTGGCGGCAGGACGATGACCGGGAAGTCCGGGTCGAGCCTATGGGTCAGATCGACGACCTTTGCCGCACCGCTTGCCAGTGCTTCGGCCAGTGTCGTGATTGCATCGCTCATGCGCCGCCCCCCCGCGTTTCGCGTTCCATCAAGGCCGGATCGTCCAGCCAGCGGGCCAGCGCGTCTTTGGCCACGTCACCGCAGGCGACCTCTTCCAACCCGTCGACCAACCCGCGCACCACTGTCCGCGCTAACGCGCGGGGGGCGACTTTGGGCGGCGGCAGAGGTTGGTGCCATTCGTCATCGACGGGGCCGGTGTAGACATTCATCACCCGCAGTCCCGATCCGGCAAACTCCGCCCGCATCGTCTGGCTGAGCGACCGCGCCGCCGCTTGCGAGGCATCGAAGCCGCCGAACCCAGCCTCGGGCGCCAAGGCCCCGACCGACAGGAGATTGACCCAAGCCACCGCGGCATTGACCCCATCCGCCGTGCGCGAGGCCATCGCGGGGCCAAAGCCCTGCGCCAAGCGCATCAGGCCCAGCACATTGGTCTCCATCCCCTCGCGGGCAAAGACCGTGTCACTGCCCAGCACCCCGCCGGGGCGGATGAATTGGGCGGTGTTGATCAGGATGTCGACCTTTCCACCGATCTCTGCGGCGAGGCGCGAGACCGAGGCCCCATCGGTGACATCGAGCGGCATGAGGCTGACCTTCTCCATTCCCTCGAAGGCCGCGCGGCCTTCCCATCGGCGCCAATGTTCCGGCTCCCCCAGGAATATCTCCGCCGCACCTGCGCTCAGGAGCGCTTGGGCCAGCGGCAGGGCCAAGGGCGAGCGGGCATCGGTGATCAACACCCGCCGATGTTTCGGATCGCTCGACATTTCGCGCAGCATTGGATCGTCTTGCATCAATTCGCTTCCCTCTCGCGGCAGGGCCACCATGACCCCCTGCCCGGCCCGGTCCAGTTTCAACGCCAGCCGCACCGCATCACCGCGCCCGACTTCGCCGTGCAGATGGCACACCGCCACCGGCCCCGCGGCCAGTTGCACCGTGCCGATGCGCCACGGCAGCCGCTCACGAAAATACGGGTCGGGCGAGACGCGGATCGTGGTTTCGGCCAAGACTTCGCCCGCGCGGTCCGTCTCGCGCCAGTCCAGCGCGACGGACAGGCATTTGCAGCAGGCATCGCGGGGCGGGTATTGCACCGCCCCACAATCGGCGCAGTGCTGAAGCGCAAAGACACCGCGCCCGGCGGCGATGGCAAGGCCGAGGGCCGCGCGCGACCGCTGCGCGGGCGGCAGCGTCGGCACCCTACTGCGCTTTTGCGGGTTCTTCTTTCGGGGCGGCGTCAATGGATCGGTCATGGCGCGCCCCCTTCGATGATCGCCGCGGCAGAGCAGACGCCCCGGTCATAGTTGATCATACCAAAGCCCGAGACCAAGGCCCGCCGGGCGTTGGCAACCTGCGTGCCCTCGGCCTGCCCGGTCACCTGCCGGATCGCTTCCACGAGCCCCAGATAGCCGCCTGCGGCCCCGGCTTGACCGACCGACAATTGCCCGCCCGAGGTGTTGTGGGGGAAATCGCCGTGGATCGTCAGATCTCGCCGCCGGGTAAAGGCGGCCCCCTCCCCCTTGGCGCAGAACCCGAGGTCTTCGAACTGCATCATCGAGATCACCGGGTAGTCGTCATAGGTTTGCAGCAGATCGACCCCCTCCGGCCCATGGCCCGCCATCTCGTAGAGCTCACCGATATCCACGCCCCAGCCGCCGCGCAGTTGCATCGGGTCTTCGGGGTAGGCGTTGTGCCGCTCGATGGTGCCGCTGATCCGCGCGAAGGGCAGGTCGCGGCGCAGGGCCTCGTCCTCGCGCATGACCAAAAACGCCTCGGCCCCGGCGCAGGGCATGACGCAGTCGAAAAGCGCGATGGGGTCCGAGATCATCCGCGCATCGAGGTATTGGTCGAGAGTGAGTGGGGTCTTCATCAGCGCATCGGGATAGTGCAGCGCATTAGCGCGTTGGGCCACGGCGATTTGGCCAAAGTCCTCTCGCGTGGCGCCGAATTCCTGCATGTAGCGGTCCATCAGCAGGGCGAAACTCGCGTTCGGGCCGCCGAAACCATAGGGAAAGGTCGCATCCATCGAAAAGCGCGAAAAGCCGCTGAGCAGGCTGCGAAAGCTGTCGATCCGGTTCGCGTCCCCCGCCACGCAGGCCACCACGTCGACATCGCCCGCCTGCACCGCCCGCGCCGCGCGGCGCAGCGCGATGACCCCGCTGGCCCCGCCCGTCGGCACGGTATCGAGCCAACGCGGGCTGAGCCCCAAATGCTGGGTCAGCCCGACCGGCGTGTCCGGCGCGAGCGAGAAGCTGGAGACCGAGAACCCGTCCAGTTCGCCCGGCGCGATCCCAGCCTTGCCCAGCATCGCGCGCAGCGCGCGGGCGATCCACCAATGGGCGGTCTCATTGCTGTAGCGGGCATAGGGCACCGAGGTGGGCGCCGCGAGCGCGACGCCGCCATAGCCCCTGCGCCTCATGCCGCCGTCCGTTTCTTCATCCCGCGCAGGTCTTGCGTGGCGGGATCGTCCAGCAGATCGGCGGCCAGCGTTTTCAGCACCCCGCGTTGGAGTTTCTGCGTCGCCGTCAGCGGCAGCGCCTCGACAAAAGCGATAAAGCCGGGGGCTTTGTAATAGGCAAGTTGGGTCAGGCACCATTCGGTGATTTCACGGGCCAAGACGGCAGGGTCAGCACCGGCGTCCTGCGGCACGATACAGGCGAAAACCTCATCCCCGCGCACCGCGTCAGGCACGGCGGTCACTGCGGCGCTGGCCACGGCAGGGTGGCGCATCAGGGTCGATTCCACCTCGACCGCCGCGATGTTCTCGCCCGAGCGGCGGATCACGTTTTTCTTGCGGTCGACGAAATACATCGCACCATCCGGCGCGCGGCGCACGATGTCGCCGGTGTGGAACCAACCGCCCGCCCAAGCCTCATCCGTGGCTTCGGCATTTTTGAAGTAGCCCGCAAAGAACCCGCGCCGGGGTTCGGCACCGGCGCGGCGCACCAGCAATTCGCCTTGATCGGCCTCTTGCCCGGCATCGTCGCGCAGCCGGACCTCCAGCCCCCCTTCGGGCGCGCCGAGGCAGCTTTCGCCCACGCGGCGCGGTTCGCGGTTGGCGCAGATCACCGCCCCCGCGCCGGTTTCGGTCATGGCCCAAGCCTCGACCAATGGAAAACCGAAACGCGCCTCGAAGGCGGCGTGCAGTTTCGGGTCCACCCCCGCGCCGAAGCCAAAGCGAACGGCATGGTCGCGGTCAGCTTCGCTTGCCTCGGCCCCCATGAGCATCGACGGCATCACGCCGAGGTAGTGCAGACAGGTCGCCCCCGAGGCGCGGACCGAGGACCACCAACTGCGGGGGTGGAAGCGGTCAAGCGCGGTCAGGCAGCCGCCCACGGCGATCATCGCCATGAAGGAATAGGCCATCGCGTTCATGTGGAAGATCGGCAGGGGCGTGATCATGCGCTCGCCGTCTTGCGAGAGGGCGCAAAGCCCGCCGGTGTCGGCGTACCACCGCCCGGCGTCCAGAAAGTAGGTATTGGTCAGGATGCAGCCCTTGGGCTGGCCCGTGGTGCCAGAGGTGTAGAGCAATGCGGCCTCGGCCTCCTCCGCCCCGCCATGCCGTGCCGCGATGGTCTCAAGCGTTGCGGGTGCGGGCAGGGGTTCCTCCGGCGCGATCACCGGCATGTCGCGGCCCGCTCGCCGCGCCGCCGCGCGCAGGTCCTCACCCCGCGCGGGTATCGCCACGGCCAAGACCGGCTCGGCATGGTCGATCATATAGCTCAGCTCCGCCGCACGCAGATCGGGGTTCACCGGCACGACCGACAGGCCCAGACCGTTCAGCGCCAGCCACCAGAGGAAGAAGGCCGGGCGGTTCTCCATCAGCAGCATCACGCGCTGCCCGGGCAGATAGCCCGCCGCCGAAATGCGCTTGCGCAGGGCGGCAACCTCGCGCGCGGCTTCGGCATAACTCACCTCCCCCGCCGCGATGCCGTAGATGTCCGCCGTTTCCGGCAGGACATTCAGGAAACCCCGTTCGGGGTGCCGCGCGGCGGTGTCGTCAAACGCCGCGAAGACCGTCTCAGTCTCTGCCCCGATCATGGCAGCAACTGGATATTGCGGAAGGCCGCGTCGCAATTCACGATATCGACCCGTTTGTTGGCAATGCGGAGCCGCCCCTCGACCAGCGCCAACTCATGCCGCGCGGTGACGGCGAGCAATTGCTGCTCATCCAGCCGCGTCTCGACGTAGTGCATGAAGGTGGTCGTGATAAAGCGGCCGGCGTCCGTATCCATTTCATCCACGAAAGGGCGCTGGATCACATGGTGGCAGCGGCTTTTGGGTTTCTGGCTGAAGGTGCGCGCGCCGTTCAGACGTTCGACGCGCAGCTTGAGCATGAACATATCCTCATACATCAACGAGGTCTCGTTGATCGGGTCTTTTTGCTGATAGTCCAACGGCATCCAATAGTGCCCGTCCGGCAGCCAGAGGTCGAGCCATTCGGTATAGCGCCCCTCGTCCAGCATGCGCACTTCGTCATAGATGAAGTCGATCAGGCTTTCGCGCGTCACACTCATTCCGCCGCCTCCGTCTTTTGGCCCATGGTCATGAACTTGACCCATGCGTGGAATTGGTTGCGCATCTGCCGCTCTGTGGTGCCGTTCTCGACCGCTTCGACCTCGAAGTCTTCGTCTTCTTCGATCAGCCGTTGGATGTTCACCCATTCCAGCCCGTCGACCATCAGCCCTTCCTGCGCGCGCTCGTACATCTCCAGATCGTCATGGCCGACGATGGAGGTGGGCGCGTTGATCATGCGGTTGTACATCGCGGTGCGGGCGGTCAGCTCACCGGGTGCGTCGACAAGGCGGTAGATGTAGCTTTCCACCACGGTCCGGTCGGCGGCGATGGGGATGAAAACCCGCAATTGCTGGATCGGACCCTTGATCATGATGTTGGGGAAATAGACCGTGTTGTGGCGGTTCTCATCAAGGATCGCCTTGGCCTTCTCCTCTCCGTAGCTGTCGCAGAGCGCCTCAAAATAGCCGGGGATGGCGGAATAATCCGAGTGGATAGAGTGGTTTACGCCGGTGTGCCCATGCCCGTTGGGCCATGTGCGGATGCCCATGCCTTCGAAGAAATCGTAAGGCGACATGAAGGGGGCGATGATCTCCATCGCGGGGGGTTTGGGTGCGTCCTCAGGCAGGCCCAGTTCTTCGTAGAGCTTCACCGCCGTCCCGGCGGAGCTTTCATGCGCCACCATCGGGTGGCAGGTGTCGGTCTGGTTTTCGACCAGCATCTTCCAGTTGCAATGATGCATGTAGCGCAGCGGCGGGCCGACCACTTCGAGCCGTCCGGCGGGGGAGCGGTCAACCATATTATCGAGCGAGGACAGGCTTTCGCCAAAGAACTCTTCGAAGCTCATGCCCTCTTCGGCCAAACGGGCAAAGATGAAGCCGCGGTAGTTTTTCACATCGCCGACGCTGCGCATCCCCTTGCCGCTGTCGGTCTCTTCCAGCCCGGTGTTCTGGTAGCCCTTCTTGAGCGGGATCGCCAAGAGGCAGCCATCGGTCTTGAAGCTCCATGCGTGATAGGGACAGCGGAAGAATTTGCCGGTGTTGCCTTGCCGGTCTATCACGATCTTGGTGCCTTTGTGGGGGCAGCGGTTCAGCAGGACATGGATGTCGCCCGTCGAATGGCGCACCTGAATGACGGGCTGGGTGCCGATATGGGTGCTGAAATAATCGCCCTTATTCGGGGTCTGGCTTTCATGGCCGACAAAGACCCAAGCATTGGCGAAGAGATGCTTCATCTCCTGCTGGAACACCTCTGGGTCGGTGTAGATATCGCGGTGCACCTGATGTGGCTGCACGAGGGCGGCCAAGGCCGCCGGGCTGTCGTAACGTCCCATGAGTTCCTCCCTCAGATGTCGAGCACAAGGCGCGGAGATTTCGCGCGGCTGACGCAGATTTGCATGACATTGCCCGCCGCGCGCTCGGCCTCGGACAGGACCACGTCGCGGTGATCGGGGGTGCCGCTGAGCACATCGCATTGGCAGATGCCGCAGTCGCCGCGCTGGCAGTCGTACATGACATCGACACCGCCCGACTCCAGCACGTCGATGATCGACTGGCCGGGGGGAATGGTGAAAACCTCCCCGCTTGAGGCAACCTCAACCTCAAAGGCGCTGTCGCCCTCTTGCTCCTGCGGCGCGTCGAAGAGTTCGAAATGGATGCGCTCGGCGGCGACGCCCGCGGCTTCGGCCTTTGCCTTGGCCGCGTCGATCAATCCTTTGGGGCCGCAGACATAGAGATGCGCTTGGGCCCCAAGGCTGTCGATCACCGCGCCGAGGTCCAGCGCCGTGGCGTCATCATCGCAATGCAGATGCAGCGCATCGCCGAAATTGTCGCGCAGGGCATCGCGGTAGGCCATGACGGGCGCGCTGCGGGCCGTATAGTGAAAGGTGAAGTCCTGCGCCGCGGCCTTGAGCGTCGCCGCCATCGAGATCATCGGCGTGATGCCAATCCCCCCCGCCAGCAGCACGGCGGGCGCGTCCGGGGACAGGGGGAAATCGTTCTTCGGCGCGGCGCAGGTGATCTCTGCCCCCGGTTTCAGCCCGTGCATATGGGTCGAGCCGCCCTTGCCCTCGGGCTCACGCTGAACGGCGATGCGGTAGCTTTCGGGGGCCTTGGGGATCGGATCGAAGGTTATCAGGGAATAGGCGCGGCTGTCGCCATCGGGCAGATCGAAAAGCACATGCGCCCCGGCGTCCCAATGCGGCAACGGGCTGCCGTCGGCGGCTGCAATCTCGAATTCGCTGATGCGATCGGTCAGCGCTGTGACCCTGCGCACGATGGCGTTGATCTTCGACATGTGATGTCCTCCCCTGCCAAACAATATGATTTTTCATATAGTTTCAGTCAAGGGTTTTCTTGCCAAGCGCGAATTTGCCCGCCATTTAGGGAGGCCGAGGCGCAAGGAGCCCTCTTTCCATCAAAGGGTTAACTGGTGTGACGCAGCAAAAGACCGACGCAACCGCCCAAAAGGAGACGGGTCAGGAGGGGGGATTCGTCTCGGATTACCTGCTGTATCTCTTGGCGGCGGCCAGCGATGTGGCAAGCGCGCAGTTCCACGCGCAGGTGCGCAAAGCGGGGCTGCGGGTGCCGGAATGGCGCGTGTTGGCCTGCCTGTCGGACACTGATGGCGCGATGATCACGCAGCTCGCGCGCCGGGCGCTGGCCGAACAATCCCGCCTTACGCGGATCATCGCCCAGATGGAGGAACGCGGCCTGCTGCTTCGCCGCAGCGACCCTGCCGATGGCCGCCGCGTGCGGGTGTATCTGACCGACGCGGGCCGCGCGCTGGCCGCCGAACTGGTGCCGCAAGCGCGCCGCCATGAGGCGGCCTTGATGGAGATGCTGAAGGGCAATGAGGGGGCCCAGTTGAAGCCCGCGCTGAAATCGCTGCTCGCCGCTTTGGATGACACGGGCGATCTTCGCGGCTGATCACCGCCCTTGCCCCGGGCGCAAAAAATGGTTCCAATCGTGCTGTAAATGTGAATACATGAAAAAGCATATACTTGGCGATACGGGTTTGGGAGAACCCTGCCAAGGCATATCGAACGGTATGGGGAGGAGCCCAAAATGACCAAATTCACCAAGTTTCTCACGACGAGTGCGCTTGCGCTCTGCACCGCGACCGGCGCTTTCGCCGCCGAGACGCTGACCATTTCCACATGGCTGCCGCCAAGCCACCCGGTCAACACCGGCATGTTCACCCAATTGACCGACATGATGGCCGAGGCCAGCGATGGGCTGATCGAGACCGAGCTGAAAAACGGCCTCGCCCCGCCGCCCGCGCAGATGGACCTGCTGCTGGACGGTGCCGCCGATATCGCCATTCTGTTCCACGGCTACACGCCCGGTCGTTTCGTCGGCACGAAACTGGTGGAAATCCCCGGCTACGAAGGCAACGCCGAGGCCGCATCGGTTGCCCATTGGCGCGTGCATGAGGCGATGCTGTCTGAATTGGACGAGCACCGCGGCGTGAAGGTGATCGCGCTCACAACCCACGGCCCGGGGCAAATCCACTCCAACAAAGAGGTCAACACCCTCGACGATCTGCAGGGGCTGAAAACCCGCCTCGGCGGTGGTGTCTCGGCGGATGTGGGGGCGGAGCTTGGCCTCGTCGGCATTCAGGTGCCCGCGCCCAAGGTTTACGAAACACTCGATTCCGGGGCCGCCGATGCGGTGGCCATGAACATGGGCGAGCGGATCAGCTTCAAGCTCAACGAAGTGGCCAAGAACGTCTATGAAATGCCCGGCGGGTTCTACCGCGGTTCCTTCTCGGTCATCATGAGCCAAGAGACCTTCGACAGCCTGCCCGAAGACGTGCAGCAAAAGCTCGACAGCGAAGTCTTTGGCGAGACGGCGAGCCGCATGATGGGTGCGGTTTGGGACCAGAGCGACGTCGACGCGCGTGAGGCGACCGAGGCCGCGGGCGATAACAAGATCGTCACCGCCTCGGAAGAGGATCAAGCCCGCTTTGCCGAGATGGCCGCCAAAGTGCGCGACAAGGTGATCGCAGAGCTCGACGAGGCCGGTGTCGATGGGCAAGCCGCCTATGAGATGATGCGTGAGGAAATGGCGAAGGCCAGCCAATAACCCCCACCGCCAAAGGGGCCGGGCGCAAACGCGGTCGGCCCCCAGCCAGGGAACCGCCATGCGCTCTTTAATCCGCCTAACCACCGCCCTCTCGGCCCTGCCGATGACGATGGCCTCTCTCGCGCTCTTCGCGCTGATGGTGCTGACCTTTGCCGATGTCATCATGCGGTCGGTCTTCAACGCGCCCATCGAAGCCGCGACGGAGCTGATCCGCATCGGCATCGCGCTGATCGTTTTCTCTGCTCTGCCGGTCCTCTCGGGCCGCGAGGGGCATATCGCCGCCGATCTTTTGGACCGCCCCTTTGAAAACTGGGGGCTGCAACGCTGGCGCGACGGGCTAGTGACACTGGGCTGCGGGGTGATGTTGTGGTTTCCGGCAGGGCGGGTCGTCGACCTCGCCTACCGCGCGCTGAGCTATGGCGACGTGACCGAATATCTTGAAATCCCGACCTTCTACATCGGCATGTTCATCGCGGTGATGACCTATCTCACCGCTGTCGTGCTGATCCTGCGCGGGCTTCTGCGCCTCTTTGCGCCGCAACTTCTGGACCCTGCCACATGATCGCCTCTGCCATCGGCTTTGCCGCCGTTTTCGTCCTCGTCTTGCTGCGCTTGCCGATTGCCTTTGCCATGGGCCTCGTCGGGATGATCGGGCTGGTCTATGAGACCAGCTACCGCGCATCGATCTCCATGGTGTCGCGGCTGATCATCGACACCAGCCAAGACTACGGGCTGTCGGTGATCCCGCTCTTCATCCTCATGGGGCTTTTCGTCAACAAAGGCGGGATCAGCCGCGAGCTTTACCAAGTCTCCAACGCCTTTTTGGGCCACTTCCGGGGCGGTCTGGCGATGGCCACCATCGTCGCTTGCGGAGGCTTCGCGGCGATCTGCGGCTCATCGCTTGCCACCGCCGCCACGATGTCCAAGGTCGCCATGCCGGAGATGCGCAAATACGGCTATTCCGACAGCCTCTCGACCGCCTCCATCGCCGCCGGGGGCACGCTCGGCATCCTGATCCCGCCGTCGGTCATCCTCGTGATCTACGGCTTGCTGACCGAGACCTCGATCGGCGCGCTGTTCATCGCGGGCATCGTACCGGGCGCGCTTGGCATCTTTCTCTACCTCTGCGCGGTGCGCTTTTCCGTCGCCATGAACCCCGAGGCCGGCCCCGCTGGCCCCCGTGCCACATGGGGGGAGCGGCTGCGTGCGCTCAATCACGTCTGGTCGGTGCTGGCGCTTTTTGCGCTGGTCATCGGCGGGCTCTATGGGGTCTTGGACTTCTGGCCGATCCACCTCGCCTTCTCCCCGACCGAGGCCGCGGGCATGGGGGCGGCGGGGGCCTTCCTCATCGCTTGGGCGCGCGGCGGGCTCAGCTGGCGCGGCCTGCGTGAAGTGCTGGAGGAGACGACGCTCACCTCGGCCTCGCTCTTCTCGGTGTTGATCGGGGCGTGGATCTTCTCCAACTTCGTGAACCTCGCGGGGCTGCCCGAAGGGCTGCTGGCCTCCGTGACCGCGCTCGACCTCGGGCCTTGGGTGGTGATGGGGCTGATCCTCCTGATCTACATCGCGCTCGGCTGCATTTTCGAAAGCATGTCGATGCTGCTGCTGACGGTGCCGATCTTCTTCCCGCTGGTCACGAGCCTTGGCTTCGATCCGGTCTGGTTCGGCATTATCGTCGTCGTCGTGACCGAGATCAGCCTGATCACCCCGCCTGTGGGCCTCAATGTCTTCGTCCTCAAGGGCGTGGTCGGCGATGTTTCCACCGGCACGATCTTTCGCGGCGTCACCCCGTTCTGGCTGGTCGATATCCTGCGGCTGATCCTGCTGCTCGTCTTCCCCGCGCTCGTGCTGTTCCTGCCGGGTCAGATGTAGCCCCCTGCCCTCTCAGCCTCATCGCGCCGCGCCTGTTTGCACTTCGGCAGGCGCGGCGCGATAGTGCGGCCAAATCACCAAGGATGAGGCCAGCATGAACATCGACCTACTCAAAGACCTTTGCGAAACCCCCGGCGTTCCGGGGCGCGAACACCGCGTGCGCGATCTGATCACCCGTGAGATCGAAGGGCTGTTCGACAATGTAGAGACCGACGCGATGGGCTCCCTCCTCTGCCGCCGGGATGCGACGGCGGGCGATGGCAAAGCGCCCAAGATCATGCTGCTCTGCCATATGGACGAGATCGGCTTTCTGGTCAGCCATGTGTCGAAAGACGGGTTCCTCTACCTCCAGCCCGTCGGCGGTTTCGATCCGCGCAACCTCTTCTCGCGCCGGGTGCTGGTCTGCACCGATCAGGGCGATCTGAAGGGCGTGATGAACCCCGGCGGCAAGCCCATTCACATTTCCTCCCCCGAAGACCGTAAGAAGATCCCCGAAGTCTCGGAATTCTTCGTCGACCTCGGGCTGGGCGAGAAGGCGAAGGAGATCGTCAAGGTTGGTGACTTCGTGGTTATGGACGAGCCATTCCTTGAGATGGGTGAGCAGTTCGTCTCCAAAGCGCTCGACAACCGCGTGGCCTGCTGGCTGGGGATCGAGGCGATCCGCAAGCTGGCCGAAAAGGGGCGTGGCGCGGAGATTCATGTGGCCTTCACCTGTCAGGAAGAAGTCGGCCTGCGCGGCGCGCGCACGGCGGCCTATAAGGTACAGCCCGACATCGGCCTTGGCATCGACACGACGCTGGCCTGTGACACGCCCGGCGTGCCTGAGCACCTCTCGACCACGCGGCTCGGCAAAGGCTTTGGCCTGCACGTCCGCGACAGCAGCTTCATCGCCGATGTGGACCTCGTGCGCGACATCGAAAAGCTGGCCGAAGCCCGCGACATCCCCTTCCAACGCACCATGCTTGCCGCAGGGGGACAAGACGGCGCTGCGGCGCAGCAAGCCGCCGCTGGCGCGCGGGCCGTGGGGATCGTGGTCGGCACCCGCTACATCCACACGGTGACCGAGATGGTGTCGAAAGGCGACCTGCAAGCCGCACTCGACATCCTCGTGGCCTATCTTGAGGGCTTTGACGGCAAGGCGGCCTGATGCCCCCTGCCCCCCCTTGCGCGTCAGGTCTAGTCAGGGGGGGCCGCATCCTCGGGGGCTTGCGGCAACCAAACGGTAAAGGCCGCACCGCCTTCCTCCCGATTGCGGACCGTGATGATCCCCCCGGCCCGCTGGATCAGCGTCTGAGAGATCGACAGGCCCAAGCCCGTCCCCTCCCCCGGTTTGGTGGTAAAGAAGGGATCGAAAAGCGAGCCGAGCAACGCCTCAGGCACCCCCGGTCCGCTGTCATGCACCGACAACGCCACACCGGCCACGCCATCGCGGCTCTCAGGGCTAAGGTACAATGCCAACCGCCCTGCCCCCTGCATCGCCTGTACCGCATTGACCACAAGGTTCACCACGACCTGCTGAATCTCTCCGGAGTCCGCACGCACTGGCGGCACCTCGTCCAGATCGCAATGCACCTCGATCCCGCCCCGGCTGATGAGGTGATCGACCAGCACGAGACAGTCCTGCACCAAGGGCCGCAGCGCAATATTATGTTCACAATCAGAAAACTCGGATGGCGCGGCGAACTTGAGCAATTTGCCGACGATGACCTCGATCCGTGACAGCTGCCGGTCGATCAAGCCGAGTTCCGTGGCCACCGGTTCTGCATTCGCGCCAAGCGTCTCCCGGATGACATCGACATTGCCCATGATGACCGCGACGGGGTTGTTGATTTCATGCGCCACCCCCGCGGTGATTTCCCCGATGGAAGCGAGCTTCTCGCTCATCACCAATTGGCGAAAGGTCTGCTCCAGCTTCTCGTTCGCCTCGCGCAGTTCAGCAGTGCGCTGATCGACCCGCTGGTTCAACGCATCATTCCAGCTGCGCAGCTGCCGGTCGCGTTCCTGCACCTGCTCCAGCAACCAATCGAGGTGATGCGCCACCGCCCCGATCTCATCCCGCGCAGGGACCGCGCCGATCCGCGCCGAGAGTTCCCCCTTGCCGACGCGGTGCATGACTTTTGTCATCCGTTCAAGCGGCGAGAAGATACCGCGCGCCAGCCAAAGGAACACCGGCGCCGACAGCGCCAGCACGGCAAAGAAAGCAACTAGCATCCACCAGAACGCCTCCCGCTTCGCCTGTGCAAAGGGTGCTTCGAGGAAGCCGACATAGAGCATTCCCACCCGGTCGCCGAAACTATCCGTGATCGGCTGGTAGCCAGAGATGTACCAATCGTTCACCACGAAGGCCCGGTCGAGCCAAGTGCGCCCCTCAATCAACACGGCCTCCCTCACCTCTGCCGAGACCCGCGTGCCGAGGGCGCGCACATCTTCGAAAAGGCGCACATTGGTCGAGATGCGCAGGTCATCTAGGAAAAGCGTCGCCGTGCCCTGCCTGTCACCACCGGTCACCGCGTTGAGATAGACGAGGTCATTGATCGTATCGATAAAGTCGAGGTTGCGGTTCAACAGCATCCCGCCGACCAAGACCCCTTGCCTGCCGTCCAAGTTAACCGGGCTCGCGGCGTGAACCACCATGCCGCGGTCTTCGGTCTTTCGGTCCGTGGGCACGGCGGCGGGCGTATCGATCACCGGCACCTGCGCGCGGATCGCGAGGGCGTCGTTCAACCTTGTCAGCCGTGCGTTCCTAAATACGTCGATCTCCGCGCCGCTCTGGCCCCGCGCGGCGCGGGCGATCACCGGCCAATCCTCTCCGTCTTCGATGGCGGCCTCAATAGGGAGGAATTGCAGAAAATCCAAACCCAGCCGGTCCTGTATCTCGGCAAAGAGAGACGCCTGCTCTGCCGCCGGGCTATCAAGCTGCCGGGCGAATTCGACGGACCCCGCGACGGCGTCCAACTCATTCCCTGTCTGAGCCAACAACCGCGCGAGATACTGGTTGGCGATCCTCAGCTCGCTTTCAACATTCGCGATAAGGACTTCGTCATAATCCGCCGTCCAGCGGGACATGCCCAGAACCAACAGAAGCGGCATCAGCACAATGAGCGGTGTGAGCGCGAGGATAAGCAGGCGGAGGCGGACAGAGGTCATGGGTTTTCCCGGAGAGCTTCACCTAAGTTAGCCGTTGAGCCGAGGAGGGTGAAGCATATGGAGGGATTTTGCCGATAGAACGCTCAATTTCTTAAATTGCCAGGCGTAAGTTAACCTAAGTCACTGTAAAACCTATGTTTTTCAAATTGTCAGCTGACAATTTCGCCGGTTTGCCAAAGCTGAAACCATCGGACCAAGGGAAAACGCACCATTTCGGGCCATCTGCGTCAAACGCCTCAGATAAGCTCCGGGGCTACGGATCGTCGCGGCTTTCTCAAGCAAGCAAAGGACCGTCACAGCAGCGCTCTCCGCGCCCATGTCTCGTTTTGCCTCATTTAGCACAGGCGGGTCAATCCCCAGCATCGGCGCAATCCGGTCTCCGACCCGCACAACGTCTCCCCAGTTTTGCATCGCGTCTGGGAAAAAGATGCCAGCCTCTGTGCAGGCATCCACGACATCTGCGAATGATACGCTTTTTTCTTTCTCAGAATAATCAGGTTCGGATTTGTCAGCCGTACGCGGGTTCTTATTGCCTTGGCCGCGCTCTTCAGAGTCAAAATAGGATTTATCTGAATCCTGTATGTGCCGCTCATTTTCACCGTCGTTGGCGCTCATTTGGTCCGTGAGCGGGGCAGGGGGGACGGGTGCTGTTTCGCCCACAGGTTCTTCTCCACAGGCATTTTCAAGTGCTACACGGAGCGCCTCCTCAAGTTCAGACAACGCCATTTCATCCGGTTTGCGCCGCAGAACCCGGCCCGCCTCATCAGCCAATCCCTCGCCGCAACCCTTCCTGATCAGCGCATGGCGGAGGACCAGCACGCGGTCCCTCAGCGCCTGCAAACGTTCCCGCTCTGCCTCGGCTGCTTGAGCTGCCGTCTCAATCATCGTTGCCTGAACCACAAGAGGGGCGAGATCAAACCCAAAGGCCAGCGCAATTGCACCCCCCTGGTTTCGTGCAAAACGCTTTCGGTTGGGGCTATCATGTCGCGCAATCAGGCCCACGCGGACCAACTGCGCCAGATGCCGCCTTAGAGTGCTCTCCGGCATACCGTGAAGCCGTTCAGAGAGCCGGGCGTTTGAGGCAAATACAATGCCCGCCGCACCATCCGGAATATGCCGGCTTGGTAGGAAACTCAGCAAAGCCTTCAATACGGTGAGAGTGCGGTGCGACAGATCGAAGGCCTCTGCCGCGGTTGTCAGCCGGTCGAGCAAAGCCCATTTGTCCGGCCCCTCGCATTCCACTTGGGTAGCCGATTTCGGCCGCCCGAACGCAGTTCGGAACGTGTTTTCCATCTAAAATCACGAAAGACAACAAAATACCGGCCCTATCCCATCGGGTAGAGTTGACATCGATAAATCTTTGGGGCTATCTCGAAGGTGCAAAGTTTGAGAAGGGCCTTCCGGGATTTATCCTGGGGGGCTTTTCTTTTGTGGTCTTGGATGTGCCTCCTGTTGCTACTTCCTCAATGTCTCACGCGCGGGTCTTCTGCCAGCGGTCGTGAATCTCCTGCAAAAGCTCTTCTGCATGTGCATCGAGCCATTTATCAAAACCCTGCGCTGCGCGGGCGGGCACGGTGACCGTGACACCACGCTTGCCGCTGCGAATGTCCGCGAGCGCTTTGCCATCTCGGCTCCGCAGCGTGCGGGGTTTGGCCGATGGGGCAGGGGAGTCGGCAGACTTTTCAGGGGTCGTCAAAGCCTCGGCGAAAATCGCCTCAAACCGTTCATCCGAAGTGAACCTTTCCCAATCGGGCCGCGCCATTCGTTTTACTGCCCGTTCTTTAGCGCCCAGTTGTTCAAACAATTTGACCAGCGCCATCCAGCGATCACGCCCGATGGATGGCGCCGACCCGATCTGACGCAAAAAGGGCAGATCGAACGCATGGCCGACCTTGAGCATCCGGCTGACCATTGGCAGGTCGATCGAAAGCGCATCCGCGATTGTCTGCCGGTCATGGCCCCCCGCATCGAGTTGCGCCGCAAAACTGGCTTTTTCGATGAAAGAGAGATCCTGACGGGCCGTGTTCTCTTGGCCCTGCGCCATTACCAAAGCGTGGTCATCCAATTGACGCACCATCGCTTTAACCGGCATCCCAAGCGCTTTCAGAGCCTGAAGTCGCCGCCGCCCGTAGACAATTTCGAACCGGCCCGGGGTTTCCGGATGCGGCCGAACCAGAACCGGGACCTGCTGGCCATAGGTCTTCAGACTATCGTGAAGCTGTTTCTGAGCCTGCGTATCAGTCCCTAAGCGGTCTTCGACGCCGGCCATATCAATCAGACTGCCGTCCAATTCTTGAACTGCATTCTCTTGCATCCGGTTCAACGACGACTGAAGCGCCCCAACAGCCCCGCGGGGCATGACGCTAGGCTTGCTCCGGCTCTTATTCGGCTCTAACGCGGGCGTTTTCGGCGGCTCCGTCTTTAGAGGTTTCGTCGGAGCGGATGATAGAATACCTTTACGTGCCATTACCGCCCCCATGCTTTCTGGATCATGCTTTCGATCTCATCATTCACAAGATTAAGTGAATCCACCGCGCGGTCATAGGTCGTCCGATGAAACTGCGACCTGTCCACCTCATAAATGGTCTGATGGGTCAGCCCCGCGTCAGAAATCGCAGTGGATTTCAGCATCGAGGCCACCATGACTTCCTCGTCAAAGAGTTGCCGCAAGAAGGATAGAACCTGCTGTTGTGGCCCATCATTCGGCTCATAACGGTTGATAAGGAAGCGCAGGAAGTCGAACTCCATGCTCGCCCCTGCATTAGAGACGACATCAAGCAGATCGGCACTCATCTGTAGGAATTGCGACATGGATGCGACGTCGAGCATATTCGGAACCACTGTGATCAACACACCCGTCGAGGCGCAGAGCGCCGACATGGTCAGATAGCCCAATTGCGGTGGACAATCGAAGATCACCACGTCGTAATTCTGCTCTACATCCTGCAAGGAGGTCGCCAAACGCGCGAAAAACGGGGGCTGCGTGTTGTTGAGCAGTGCCTGAGGCGTTTCGTGCTCGAACTCCTGTAGCATCAATCCGCCGGGGGCAAGATCAATACCCGTAAAGAAGGTGTTTTGGATCACATCGGCCAAGGGGACGGGATCATCATAGCGGATCGCATCGTAAATGGTGCCAGAATTCAGGAAATCATACTCCGGCCGATAGCCAAACAGAGTTGTTAGAGACGCTTGAGGGTCGATATCGACACAGAGCACGCGGTAGCCTTTGAGGGCCAACCGCTGTGCCGCGTGGATCGCGCTCGTGGTTTTGCCGCTACCGCCCTTGAAGTTCAAAAAGGACAATACTTGAAGTTTGTCTCCCTCACGACGACCGCGTTGATAGGCGCCGCGGGTTTTAGCGGTGGATTCCAATGTCCGCCGGATCGAGAGCAGATCGTCCGCACTGTAGTGCCGCCTCCCGCCGGGGCTGGTCTGGACATCGACGATCTTATTATCGAAGTGGAGTTTGCGAAGGAAGCTCGTGGAAATGCCAAGCAATTCAGCCGCTTCCCCTGCGGAGAACCGGCGCAACTCCTTGCGCGCGTCGGGCGCAAAGACCTTCAGCATGTGACTTTCCAACGCCTCGGAAAGCGTTTCCGCATTACGGCGGATCCGTGTATTGATGTGTACCGTGTCCGTCACATCTGCCCTCGCTCTCAGTAACGCTATTATTCGGTAGCGCTTTTGTTTCCGTTACTTAATGCGATTGGAGCGAAGCTTGCAATAGATTCTTGCGGAAGGAGAGGGCAAGGCGGCATTAATTATCTGGGCCAAACGCAAAGATAGAATGTCCCACTCGACAGAAATGACTGTAAATAAATAATAAAATTATTCTTGCGGCAACAGGCCCTCGCCAACCACGAGTTAACCCCACGCGCGCGTCCGCTCCCCCTTGTTCGAGCCACATCCTTCCTTTCGCGGGAATCACAGGTGGGCCACTTGACCTTCTGTTCTTCTGAGCGAGGTAAAATCAAAGTCAGCCTGTCTTCCTAGGTATTTTCACGCCGACAGGCTCTGGCGTCCGAATGATAGTCCTGACACTCTGCGCGGGCGATGGGGCCGGGGGCTCCTATTCGGGGGAGGCCTCCGCGAGATGGTCGATATTTGGAGCGGTATCACGCAGGCCTTTTGGCTTGTCTTTACCTTCGATGCCGAGTTGGTGGAGATCGCCGGCCGGTCCCTTCGTGTCACCCTCTCTGCTTTGGCTGTCGCCTGCCTGATCGCGCTACCCCTCGCGGCCTTAGTCGCCGTCAAACGGTTCCGCGCAAGGCGGTTGGTCATTGCCATATTGAACGCGCTCATGGGCTTGCCGCCGGTCGTGGTAGGGCTGATCGTCTATGTGGTTCTCTCCCGCTCCGGGCCGCTTGGGGTGTTTGGGCTGCTCTTCACGCCGACGGCGATGATCATCGCGCAGGTGATCATTATCGTGCCGCTGATTGCTTCCATCGCGCATCAGTCGATCCGTGAGCTTTGGCAGGAATATCATGACCTTCTAATCTCGATGAATGTCACGCAGGGCCAGAAGATACGCACCCTGCTCTGGGACTCGCGCCGCGCGTTGCTGACTGCGGCACTTGCGGGGTTTGGCCGCGCGATTGGCGAGGTGGGGGCCATCATGATCGTCGGCGGCAATATCGACCATGCGACGCGTGTGTTGACCACGGCCATCGCGCTTGAAACCGGGAAGGGGGAGTTCGCCCTGGCGCTCGCCCTTGGGTTTGTGCTGATCGGGTTGGCGGTGGCGGTGAACCTCGCCATCCATTGGCTGGGCCGGACGGAGCGGGAGGGCCGGTGGTGACGCAGCTTTTCCCGATGCAAGCCAAAGCGATCGAAAGCCGCAGGCGGGGGCAGCGGCTGGTGGGGCCGATCGATCTGACGCTGGACGGTCAGGGCGCTACGGTTGTGATGGGGCCGAACGGCGCGGGGAAGACCACACTGTTGCAACTGTTGCACGGCACGGCGCGGCTGTCGGCTGGAAAGATTGACTGGGCTTGCTCGACCGAGGAGGCGCGGCATCACCAAGCATTTGTCTTTCAGCGCCCGGTCATGCTGCGGCGGACGGTGCTTGAGAACCTCATCTACCCCTTGCGCCTGCGCGGAGTTGCAAAAGCCGAGGCGCGAAAAGAAGCCGAGGAATGGGCCGCCCGCGTCGGTTTAGGGCCGCTTTTAGGCCGCGCGGCCCCGGTGCTCTCGGGCGGTGAGCAGCAAAAGCTGGCTCTTGCTCGTGCGCTGATCTGCAAGCCTAAATTGCTGTTTCTGGATGAGCCCTGTGCCGCATTGGACGGGCGCGCGACGCGAGAGATCGAGGCGATTTTGCAATCGGCGAAATCGACCGGCACGCGGCTGATCCTATCGACACATGACCTTGGCCAAGCCCGTCGCTTGGCCGATGACGTTTTGTTTCTGCTGGGGGGCCGTCTGCACGAGGCCGGTCCCGCAAATGTGTTTTTCAACCGACCTGAGACCGCAGAGGCTCAGGCATTTCTAAGAGGAGATATCGTAGAATGAAACATTGGATGATCGGCGCAATTTCCGCGCTGGCGATGAGCAGTGCCGCGCAGGCCGCGGATGTGATGAAGATGGCGGTGACCACCTCGTTCAACAACTCGGGCCTTGCGGACGTGCTCTTGCCCGAGATCGCGGCTGACCTTGATCTGGACGTTCAACTGCTGGTCGTCGGCACCGGCCAAGCGATCAAACTGGGCGAGGCGGGCGACGTGGATGCGATCCTCGTCCATTCGCGCAAGGCGGAAGAAGCCTTTGTCGAAGGCGGCTTTGGCAGCCACCGAACCGAGATCATGTATAACGATTTCGTCTTCATCGGGCCGAAAGACGATCCGGCGGGCATCGAAGGGTCCGAGGCGGCCACGGCTGCTTTGGGCGCAATCGCCGAGGCGAAGACTGCCTTCGTGAGCCGCGGGGACGACAGCGGCACGCATAAGAAGGAACTGTCGCTCTGGGCCGAAGCGGGCCTTGACCCGGCGACGTTTGGGGATTGGTACAACGCTGTTGGCGCGGGCATGGGCGCCGCGCTAAACACCGCGTCGGGGATGCCCGCCTATGTCATGTCGGACCGCGCGAGCTGGCTGAACTTCGGAAACAAAGGCGATCTGGCGCTGCTCTACGCGGGCGATCCGGTCCTGTTCAACCAATATGCCTATCTGCCGGTGAACCCCGAGATGCATGGCCATGTGAAAAACGAACTGGCCTTGAAGTTGGAGGATTGGCTGACATCAGACCGCGCGAAAACCTTGATTAATGACTACAAGATCAACGGTGAGACGCTCTTTGTCTTCAACGCGGCAGACGCTGAATAGCCTTTGTTAGAGACCATCCGCGCCTGCCGGGGCGCGGGTGGCTCATTCGGGCAGATCGCCGTGGATCGCGAATTGCTCGAGGCCTGCGTCCTGCGGCTGGATCATGCGGAAGCTTTCGCGCACGCCCGCCTCGGTCAACTCGCGCGCCACGGTGAGCAGGCAGTTCGGCGCGTGGTCGGCGCAGAGGTCGACCATCTGTGCAAGCTCCTCTTTCGCCACGGGACGCGCGGCATCGACCGAGGGCGCGCCGTAGTATGTCACGAAATGCTGCGCCAGCAGGGCCGTGAGCGCCTCGACCTCGGCCTCTTCGATCTGGGTGACGGCGACGAAGGTGACGCGCCCAAAAGTTTCCAGCCCCAGCCAGCCGTTGGCGAAAGCTTGGCGTGCCTTGCCGGTGAGATCACCCTCGGTCCAGTCCGAGAACTCGAACCCGCCCGAGATGCACCATTCGCCGGTGCGGGCGGGGGAGGCGAAGACGTTGCGGTCGCTTTCGTCGAAATGGATCGCGCGGGCGAGTTTGAGGGTCATGGGGCGGGCTCCAATAGGGTGGTGAGCGGGATGAGGCTGGTGGTCTCTTTGTCCCGCAGTAACATGCCGAAATCCTCGTCGACACCGATGAATGTACCGCTTTGGCCCTGCACGGTCACCTGTGTGTCGAGGTCGAAGACCAGCCCGCGCCATTCACTATGCAGCGCTTTCGGGCCGAGGTCTTCCCAGCGGTTGATCCAATGCAAGCTGTGCCGCGCCCAGGATTCGATCAGGGCAGGGGGCTGCACTTCGGCGCAGCCCTCGGCATAAAGCGCGGTTTGATCGGGGGTAAGACCGGTTTGAGTCATCTCGGGATCGTCTTCAGGGTAGAGCGGCAGGGTGAAGCCCACGACGAGCCAGTCGGGCACCGTCTCAGCGTCACTCGTGGACGCCACCATGCGAAAGCGGCCACAGGAAGCGCCGTTCAGGCGGATGCCGCCGTCCCAGTCCAGCTGAACGGCCACCTCGGGCGGCGACAGCGCGCCGAGGGCGTTTTGAAATCCGACACCGCAGAGCGGCAGCATCGCCACGGCGCGCGCCAGCGGCACCTCGGGGGCGAAAACCAGCGCGGCCTCGATCTCCGTCTCGCCGAGCCGATAGCAAATCAGCCCCGCGTCGCAGCCTTCGGCCGCGCGGGCGCAGGCGGCGGCGAGGGCATCGCCCGTCACCGTCTCGCCCGACATCAACGGGGGAAAGGACAGGGTCTCGCTCATGCCGCGCCGCTGTCGACCAATGTCTTGGCGATTGCGTGGAAGGCCGCGGCTTGCTTGCTGTCGGGCTGGCTCACCGTGATTGGCGCGCCGCCGTCGGAAGCGAGGCGGATCTGCAGGTCGAGCGGCACCTCGGCGAGCAGCGGCACGCCCCATTTTTCCGCTTCCGAGGCGACACCGCCGTGACCGAAGACATGCTCTTCGTGACCGCAGTTCGAGCAGACATGGGTTGACATGTTTTCGATCATGCCGAGGATCGGCACCTTGAGTTGGTTGAACATGTCGATGCCCTTGCGCGCGTCGATCAGGGCCACGTCCTGCGGGGTAGAGACGATCACCGCGCCGTCGACTTGCGCCTTTTGCGCCAGCGTCATCTGCACGTCACCGGTGCCCGGCGGCAGGTCCACGATCAGCACGTCGAGCGCGCCCCATTGCACCTGCGTCATCATCTGCTGCAGCGCGCCCATCAGCATCGGCCCGCGCCAGACCACGGCCTGATCCTCGTTGGTCATGAGCCCAATCGACATCATGGTGACGCCATGGTTGCGCATCGGCAGGATGGTCTTGCCATCGGGCGAGGCCGGACGGCCCGAGACACCGAGCATCCGCGGTTGGCTGGGGCCGTAGACATCCGCATCCAGGAGACCCACACGGCGGCCTTGGGCCGCGAGCGCACAGGCGAGGTTCGCCGAAACGGTCGATTTGCCGACACCGCCCTTGCCCGAGGCCACGGCGATGATCCGCTCCACACCGGGGATCTTTTGCGGGCCCGCAGGCTCGGCCTTGCGTTGCGGCTTGAGGTCGGGCGGCGGGGCCTTCTCGCTGTGGCCGGTCAGCACGATGGAGACTTTCGAGACCCCCTCGACCTGTGCCAGCGCGGCTTCAGCCTGCGCCTTGGCGTCCTCGTAGGCCTTGGCCTGCGCGGGCGGGATTTCCATCACGAAACGCACCGCGCCGGCGTCGTCCACGTTGAGCGCGCGCATCACGCCGCTGGCCACGATATCGGTGCCCGTGGCCGGATCGGTCACGGTCTTCAAGGCGGTCAGGACCGCGTCTCTGCTGGCAGTCACGTCGCCGATGCCTCGCCCTTGTCCGCGCCGGCGATGGTGCCGTCGATGGTATGTTCCAGCCCCAGTTCGGGGATCGAGATCACGGCCTTTACCGGGAAGGTTTTGCCGCTCGTGTCATGCTCGCGCATGGCCTTTTCGATGGCCTGTTGCGAGGTCACGCCGACCTGCTTGAGAAACTTGCGCATCGACATGTTGAAGTCTTCGCTCATGGGTGGCTCCTGTGCTTGGGGGCGGCCTAGTGGTCGCGCCGTTTGGAGAGGTAATCGTCGGTGGTGCGGGGGCGGGGCCGCTCGGCGCCCGTCATCGGGTTATTGGTGCTGTGATACTGCGCATTGATGCGGCAGTCATCGCACATCTGGATCATCCGCAGCTTGGCCTCATCGGCGAACATGGAATGGCTGCGCAGCTTGTCGGTGATCCGCTCGACGGTGGATTTCACGCCGAAGAGGCTGCCGCATTCCACGCAGGCAAAGGGTTCTTCCTCGTTCAGCACACGCTGGCTCAGCGCCGTCTCGGTCAGGTCGAGCCGCGGCGCGAGGGTGATGGCATCCTCGGGGCAGACATTGGCGCAGAGGCCGCATTGCAGGCAGGCGTCTTCCTGAAAGCGCAGTTGCGGGAGGTCAGGGTTGTCGCCAAGCGCCCCCGAGGGGCAGAGCGACACGCAGGAGAGGCAGAGCGTGCAGGCGTCCTTGTCCACGAGCACGGCGCCGTAAGGAGCACCGGCGGGCAGTTCCAGCACCTCCGCCTCGGGGTTCAGCGCACGCGCCGATTGGCGGGCGATCTGGCGGCGGCTGCCCATGGGGCGCACGGGCTGGGCGACGGGGGCAGGGGCCGCGCCATCGTAGAGGATGTCGGTCAGCGCCTCGGGATCGGGCGTGTCGATGAGGGACATCCGCGCCTCGCCTGCGATGGCGCGGGCCAGCGCGGTCTGGGTCTCGATGGCATCCCGGTCGGCCTTGGGGCCGAGGAGGAGCGAGACATGGGCGAACCCGGCGGCGAGCGCGGCCAGCGCCTCAGCATGGCCGAAGGCGCCGAGCGCGTCGAGTTCCATCGGCACCACGTCCGCAGGCAGCCCGCGCCCGTGCCGCGCGGCGAGGCGGATCATCTCGGCGCCGTGGGCGTCGTGGACCAAGAGGCGCGGCGCGTCGCCGCCCGCTTCGAGATAGGCGCGCGCCAGCGTCTGCACTCGGCGCATGGTGAAATCGACGGGCGGCGCGTCATAGCTGATCGCGCCCGAGGGGCAGGCCGAGGAACAGGCGCCGCAGCCCGCGCAGATCATCGGATCGACGGTGACGTGATCGCCGTCGGGGGTGATCGCGCCGGTGGGGCAGAGGTCGAGACAGGCGGTGCAGCCTGTTTGCCCGGCGCGGGAATGGGCGCAAAGCAGCGGCTCGGTGCGGACGTAGAGCGGCTGCTCGAAGGTGCCGGTGAGATGCGAAGCGGCGAGCACGGCGGCGGCCACGGCGGGCGGATGGCCCGGATCTGCGCGCAGGTATCCTTCGCGTTTCTCATGCGCGGGGAAGAGCGGCGTCTCGCCGCGCAGGTCGAGGATGATGTCGCATTGGCTGCGCGCGCCGTCGCGCGGTTCGGTCCAGGTCAGCGGGCCACGGCCCCGCGGATCGACCTGCCGCAGCGCGTCGATCACCACCTCGAACTGGCCAAGCGCACCCTTGGCGCGGCGCAGCTTGCCGGAGATTAGGTCAAAATCGCGAACCTCTGGCAGGCTGTCCTCGGCCTCGGTCACCGCGTCGTCCATCAACAGCGTGACGCTGAGGTGGTCCTTGAGTTGCGCCGCCGCTTCCAGAGCCGCCGGGCCCCGCCCGACGATCAGGCAAAGACCTTCCGAGGCGACGTCGATGGTTTTTTCAGCTGGAACGTCCAACAGCGCTTCCGTCGCGAGGGCGGACATTTTGGGTAGTTTGTCCCGGGGGTCATCGGACCATCCGGCCCGGTCTCGCAGGTCCAAGAGGGGGGCAGGGGGCAGGCCCAATTCCTCGGCCAATTCGGTAAAGACCCGCTCTTCTTGGGTGCAGCATAAAATCGCATCGCCCGCGGTGAGCGCCTTGGCCGCGCGGTCGATCTGGATGGTGCAAAGGGCCGAACAGGGGGGGGAGACCGCCAAACCGCTACGCTCGGCCAATGCATCGGAATCGATACGCTGCGACCCTGCGCAATCGCATGTTATCAATGTCTTGGCCATGAATTTTCCCTTATCTCGCCCGTCAATCCGCGGCCTCTCCGGCGGCGGCTGAGGCCCCAAGCTAGACGGGATTTGCCACCCCCTACAACCGAAATTCGCCCCGCGACCGCGTCGCGACAGGGGCGATCGGCGGCGCGGCGCGGCTCCTTGCCGCCCGGGTGATTCGATATCGGCGATTTGCCTGTTTTCCGATCAAAATACTCAAGTTAGACAAATAGGCCGAGGCGCCATTGACGGGCAGAACCGGCGGGCCATCTTGTCTTGAAAGCCGGGTTTTTCGGGCCTCGGCGCGGATTAGCGCTTCCCCCGGACCGGGCTTTCCGGCGAAGGTCTTCGAAACGGAGGAGCGACTTGATTCACAACCCGACAATGTATCGGACGATGCCCTTGGGCATTGTGCTGCAGCGCGCGCCGGGTGTGACCCGTTGGGCCAAGTGGAGCTGGAAAGCGACCGCCGTGCTGCCCGGTGCTGAAAAAGCGGATTGGCGTGAGCTGCGTCGCGAGGGTGAGACCGTCGAATACCACGCCGCGACCCTCAAGCTGGAGCTCCACGGCGCAGAGACCGAGGGCTATGTGCACGGGCTGGGCGCGGATGTGCCATGTGTCTATGTCGTGATGCGCCCCATTCCCGGCGCGACAGACCGACCCTTCAAACTCGCCCTCGTCACGGCCTCGCCCTATGAGGCGCAGGACTATTGCGACAGCGCCGAAGAGGTCGTGGAAAAGGTCGCGATGACGCCGGGGTTGATCGCATGGGTGCAGGCATTCGTCGAAGAGTTCCATCAAGAGGAAGCCTTCGTCAAACGCCGCCGGGATCGTCTGCGCACCGATCGCAAGCAAGACGGTATCGGCGACCCGCGCATCGAAAAGCCCGCCGACATCTACGCCTCGCCCGCGTTGAAACGAAAGCGTCTGGCATGAGCGGTTTCTGGCAAAAACGCCGCGCCGCCGTCGCCGCTGAGGCGGAGGCCGAAGCGCGCCTTCAGGAAGCCCGCGCCGCTGCTGCCGAAGAGGCCGCATTGGCCGAGCGCAGCGATGATGATCTCTTGGCCGAGTTCGACCTGCCCGCGCCTGAGGATCTGGTGAACGGCGAACAGCTACGTGCCTTTCTCAAGGCGCAACTGCCGCAACGGCTCAAGACCCGTGCGCTGCGCAGTTTTTGGAAAACCAATCCGGTGCTCGCCTGCCTCGACGGATTGAACGACTATGACGACGATTACACAGCGGCAGCCACCGCTGGAAAGCCGGTCAATACGATCTACAAAGTGGGCCGGGGCATGGTCGCGAAGGTCGAAGAGGTGCTGACCGCCGAGGCCGACGCGCCGGAAGAGGTGGCTGAGGCAGAAGCGCCCGCGCTGGCACCGACCCATGATGTCGTCGTGCCGGGCCCGCGCCGGACCGAAACGGCTCTGGCTCAAGACGCGCGTTACGAGGCGCAGACGGTGACCCTCGAAGAAGACGCCGAGGCGCAGCCTGCGCCGACCCACCGCCGCATGCGGTTTCACTTCGCCAGCGATCTGGCACAGGACATGGAAGGTAGCAGCGCATGACCCAATTGGCCGCGACGCCCCTGCCCGAAGAAGACCGCCTGCGCGCGGACCTCTACAACTTCATGGGGCTTATCCTTTCCGGCCCGCCGGATCAGATCCTGCTGGATCAATGTGCCGCCCTGTCGGGCGATGACAGCGAATTGGGGCAGGGGTTTAAAGCGCTCTCCAAACTGGCCGCCAAGACCAAACCCGCAGGCGCCGAGAGCGAGTTCAACCGGCTCTTTATCGGTTTGGGCCGGGGCGAACTGTTGCCCTATGCCAGCTTCTACCTCACCGGCTTTCTCAACGAAAAACCGCTGGCGGCGCTGCGCCAAGACATGGTCGCGCGCGGCTTGGAGCGGGCGGCGAATGTGTTCGAGCCCGAAGACAACATCGCCTCATTGATGGAGATGATGGGCGCGATGATCGCAGGCCGTTTCTCGGCGCCTGCCACCGTGGCGCAGCAAAAGACATTCTTTAACCGGCATATCGCCCCTTGGGCCGGGCATTTCTTTGCCGACCTCGAAGGCGCGAAAAACTCGGTCTTCTATGCCCCCGTAGGCAAGATCGGCCGCGCCTTCATGCAGATCGAGGCCGAAGCCTTCCGGCTGAGCAAAGACGACTAGACCAAGCGGGATGAGACAGGCGGGGCCGCGCGCCCCTGAACGAGAGACGTAACAGGAGAGAGAAGATGACACGCAAGCCAGAGGGATCCACCGACACAGCCGTTCGCAAGGATCGGCGCGACTTTCTGAAATTCGCAGGCAGCGCCGCGCCTTTGGCCGCCGTCGCCGTGGCCACCACCGGGACCGAGGCCGAAGCGGCCAAGGCACCCGACCTGTCGTCGGACCGTATCCAAGACACCGAACACACGCGCGCCTATTACGCCGCTGCGCGGTTCTGACCAGATAACCGGGGCGCGGCCCCGAAAATTGGCAGGGCGACAACGCCCGCCGTTCAATAGCCACCTCAGGCGGGGCCAGCCCGCGCATAGGGAGTGAAGATATGTTGAGGAAAAAGACCAATGGGGTCGCGCGGTCTGCGCAGCGGACAGGCATCTTGTCCGATGTGGCGCGCAGCGGTATTGACCGGCGCGCGTTCCTGCGCGGCTCGGGACTTGCCATCGGTGGGCTTGCCGCAATCGCGGGCACCGCGGGCAGCGTGCAACAGGCCAGCGCCGCCACCGCCGCCGTCAGCGGCAAGATGGAAGTCAAGAAATCCGTCTGCACCCATTGCTCGGTCGGTTGTACCGTCATCGCCGAAGTGTCGGACGGTGTTTGGCTGGGTCAGGAACCCGGTTGGGACAGCCCCTTCAACCTCGGTGCGCATTGCGCCAAGGGTGCTTCGGTCCGTGAGCACGCCCATGGCGAACGCCGCCTGAAGTACCCGATGAAAAAGGTCGGCGGCGAATGGCAGCGGATTTCTTGGGATCAGGCGATCAATGAGATCGGCGACAAGATGCTGTCGATCCGCGACACCTCCGGCCCGGATTCGGTCTATTGGCTGGGCTCGGCGAAACACTCCAACGAACAGGCCTATCTGTTCCGCAAGTTCGCGGCCTACTGGGGCACCAACAACGTCGACCACCAGGCGCGGATCTGCCACTCCACCACCGTGGCGGGCGTGGCGAACACATGGGGCTACGGCGCCATGACCAACAGCTACAACGACATCCACAAGTCGCGTGCGATCTTCATTATCGGCGGCAACCCTGCCGAGGCGCACCCCGTTTCGCTTCAGCACGTGCTGAAGGCGAAAGAGGAAAACAACGCGCCGCTCATCGTCTGCGATCCGCGTTTCACCCGCACCGCGGCCCATGCCGACGAATATGTGCGCATGCGTCCCGGCTCGGACGTGGCGCTGGTCTGGGGCATCCTCTACCACATCTTCGAGAACGGCTGGGAGGATGAGGAATTCATCCGCACCCGCGTTTGGGGCATGGATGAGATCCGCAAGGAAGTCGCCAACTGGACCCCGGACGAGGTCGAGCGCGTCACCGGCGTGCCCGGCTCCCAGCTTGAGCGCGTCGCGCGCACGCTGGCCAACCACCGTCCCGGCACCGTGATCTGGTGCATGGGTGGCACGCAGCACACCAACGGCAACAACAACACCCGCGCCTACTGCATCCTGCAGCTGGCCCTTGGCAACATGGGCACCGCGGGCGGCGGCACCAACATCTTCCGCGGCCACGACAACGTGCAGGGTGCCACCGACCTTGGCGTTCTGGCCGATACGCTGCCGGGCTACTACGGTCTGTCCGATGGCTCTTGGGCGCATTGGGCGCGCGTTTGGGGCGAGGATCTTGAATGGATCCAGAGCCGTTTCGCCGCTTGGACCGATGGCGCAGGCGAAGAGCAGCGCATGATCAACCTCACCGGCATCCCGGTATCGCGTTGGATCGACGGCGTGCTTGAGGATCGTGAGAACCTCGAACAGCCCGACAACACCAAAGCGATGGTGCTCTGGGGCCACGCGCCGAACTCGCAAACCCGTCAGGGCGAGATGAAAACGGCGATGGAGAAACTCGACCTCTTGGTCGTGGTCGACCCATACCCCACCGTTTCCGCCGTTCTGCATGACCGCACCGAAGACACCTATCTTCTGCCGGCCTGTACGCAGTTTGAAACCTCTGGCTCGGTCACCGCATCCAACCGCTCGCTCCAGTGGCGCGAAAAGGTCGTGGAGCCGCTGTTCGAAAGCCTGCCCGACCACACGATCCTCTATAAGTTCGCCAAGAAGTTCGGCTTTGAAGATCGCATGTTCCGCAACATCGAGGTGAATGGTGAAGAGCCGCTCATCGAGGATCTGACACGCGAGTTCAACAAGGGCATGTGGACCATCGGCTACACCGGGCAGTCGCCCGAGCGGATGAAGATGCACATGCAGAACCAGCATACTTTCGACAAAACCACCCTGCGTGCCGTTGGTGGCCCGGCGGATGGCGATTACTACGGTATGCCGTGGCCCTGCTGGGGCACGCCCGAGATGAAGCACCCCGGCACCGCGAACCTCTACGACATGTCGCTGCCGGTGGCAGATGGCGGTCTGACCTTCCGCGCCCGTTTCGGCGTGGAACGTGATGGTGAGAACCTTCTGGCCGAGGGCGTCTATTCCAAAGGGTCCGAGATCAAGGATGGCTATCCCGAATTCACCATGCAGATGCTGATTGACTTGGGTTGGGACAGTGATCTGACAGCGGATGAGCGTCGCATCATCGAAGCCGTCGCCGGTTATGAAGCGCCGCAAAACGCCGATGACGGGCAGGCGGAAGTCGGTGAAACCTCGCAACAGGGTGAGATCGATTCCGATTACGTGGCCCAAGTTGGCGGCATCAACTGGAAGACCGACCTGTCGGGCGGCATCCAGCGGGTGGCGATCGCGCATGGCTGCGCCCCATTCGGCAACGCCAAGGCCCGCTGCGTGGTCTGGACCTTCCCCGATCCGGTGCCGAAACACCGCGAACCGCTTTATTCCAACCGGCGTGATCTGGTGGCGGATTATCCGACCTATGACGACAAGACCTTCTGGCGGGTGCCGACGCTCTATGCGTCGATCCAAAAGAACGACTTCTCGCAGGAATTCCCGATCATCCTCACATCTGGCCGTCTGGTCGAATATGAGGGCGGCGGGGATGAGACCCGGTCGAACCCATGGCTGGCCGAGCTGCAACAGAACATGTTCATTGAGATCAATACCCGTGACGCCAACAACCTCGGCGTGCGCGACGGGTCCGATGTCTGGGTCGAAGGCCCGGAGGGCGGCAAGATCAAGGTGATGGCGATGGTGACCGAACGTGTCGGCGAGGGGGTGGCCTTCATGCCCTTCCACTTCGGCGGGCACATGGGCGGCGTCAGCCTGCGGGACAAATACCCCGATGGGGCCGACCCGATCGTGCTGGGCGAAAGCACCAACACCGTGCAGACTTACGGCTACGATTCAGTCACGCAAATGCAGGAGACCAAAGCGACTCTCTGCAAGATCATGCCAGCGTAAGGAGACAAGAGAATGGCAAGAGCAAAGTTTCTCTGCGATGCCGAGCGCTGCATTGAATGCAACGCCTGCGTTACGGCTTGTAAGAACGAACACGAAGTCCCTTGGGGCATCAACCGCCGCCGCGTGGTGACCATTCAGGACGGCCAGCCGGGCGAACGCTCGATTTCGGTCGCCTGTATGCACTGCTCAGACGCGCCCTGCATGGCGGTCTGCCCGGTGGATTGTTTTTACCAGACCGACGACGGCATCGTGCTGCACTCCAAAGACCTCTGCATCGGCTGCGGCTACTGCTTCTACGCCTGCCCCTTCGGCGCGCCGCAGTATCCGCAGGCCGGCAACTTCGGCAGCCGTGGCAAGATGGACAAATGTACCTTCTGCGCCGGCGGCCCCGAGGAAAACCACAGCCAAGCCGAGTTCCAGAAGTATGGCCGCAACCGGATCGCCGAAGGCAAACTGCCGATCTGCGCCGAGATGTGTTCGACCAAGGCGCTTCTGGCCGGTGACGGGGACATGGTCTCGGACATCTACCGCGAGCGCGTTGTCGCACGCGGCTTCGGCTCCGGCGCTTGGGGCTGGGGCACGGCTTACGAGCAAAAGGGCCAGTAACGGCTTTCGGGGGCGGCCTGATCGGGCCGTCCCTTTTCTCCATATCTGTCTAGCCGGGGGATTTCCCATGCTGCGCCACCTGATGGCTCTTTTCATTCTCGCCTTGGCCGCGCTGCCGGTCAGCGTCACGGCGCAGGACGTGCGCCTGCCTGAGAACGCGACCCCTTTGGCCATCGACCGCGCCAGCACCGGCGGCGCGCAGAACTTGGCCGATATCGAACGGCGTCAGAACGGCGCAGAGATCGACGATGGGTTCAGGCGCAACAATCTGGGCGGCGATGCGGCCACGGTGCCAAGCCTTGGCCCGCTCGGCGGACGCTCCGACCCCGACCTCTGGCGCGGCATCCGCTATAACGAATTGCCCGTGCGCGTGAGCACGATGAACAAGACGGGCCGCGTCCTTGTTCAAGACAACGGGATGTGGTGGCAGCAATTCCGCGAAGGCCCACTTGCGACCTATGGCGCTTGGCTGCTCGCCGGAACGCTGGCCGTTCTGCTGCTCTTTTACCTTTTGCGGGGCCGGATCCGGATCGAAGGCGGAAAGGTCGGGCGCACCGTCACCCGCTTTAAAGCCATTGAGCGTTTCGCGCATTGGATGCTGGCGGGCTCGTTCATCCTGCTCGCGCTGACGGGCTTGGCCACGCTCTTTGGTCGCAAGGTCGTCATCCCTCTGCTGGGGCATGAGTTCAACTCGACCCTGCTGACCGGGTCGAAGTTCATCCACAACAACGTCTCATGGGCCTTCATGATCGCGCTCGTCATGGTCTTCGTCATGTGGATTTGGCACAATATCCCGAACAAGACGGATTGGGTCTGGATCAAACAGGGTGGCGGTTTCATCGGTGACAAACACCCGCCCGCCAAGAAGTTCAACTTCGGCCAAAAGATCGTCTTCTGGGCCGTGATCCTGCTGGGCTTCTCGGTCTCGCTCTCGGGGCTGTCGCTGCTCTTTCCCTTCGAGATCCAGCTTTTCGGTCATACCTTCGGCATCATCAACGACGTCGGCATGGCAGAATTGGCCGGCATGGGCCCACTGCAGGACGACCTGACCCCGCATGCCGAAATGCAATATGCCCAATTGTGGCACGCGATCATCGGCTTTTTGATGATGGCGGTGATCTTGGGGCACATCTATATCGGGACGCTCGGCATGGAAGGCGCCTTTGACGCCATGGGCAATGGCGAGGTCGATGAGCGTTGGGCCGAACAGCACCACTCGCTCTGGCTTGATGAGGTCAAACAAGACAAACGGACCCCCGCAGAATGACGGGCGGCGGCGTTCAAATCAAAGGAGTCGCGCGATGAAAGCCATGTTGGCAGGGTTTCTGGGCGTCGCGGTGATCGGCGTCGTGGCCTATTTCGGGCTGCATGAGATAGGCTTTTCCTCCGCCGAGGTCTATTCAGGTGAAAACGTCCGGCTGGACTGACACCAAAGAGGCATATCATGGTGGCAGGCGATGAATACGGCGGCACGCTCGAAGGCGCGTCGATCCTTGTGATCGACGATGAACCGGGGATGCGCCATTTCCTCACCAAGATATTGGAGCCCCGCGTCAAACGCGTGGCGCAAGCGGCCTCTCCTGCGGAGGCCACCAAACTCTTGGATGAAGCGCATTTCGATGTGGTCGTTCTGGACAACGTGATGCCCGGCAAAACCGGGTTGGAATGGGTCGTCGAACAGCGCCGCAAGGGGTTCTACGCCGACACGGTCCTGATCACCGCCTATGCCGATCTTGAAACCGCCATTGCCGCACTCCGGGCGGGCGTGAGTGATTTCGTGCTGAAACCCTTCCGGGCAAATCAAATCCTCGGCGCGGTGTCGCGCACATTGGACCGCAAGAACCTGCGCCGCGACAATACCCTGCTCAGGCGCGAGTTGCAGGGTGGCACGGCAGTGCAGATGCTCGGCAAGTCCGAGGCGCTGTCGAAGGTCCGCGGCATGCTCAACCGTCTAGCCCCGGTGCCGACGCCGGTGCTCTTCACCGGTCCCAGCGGCACGGGCAAGGAGTTGGCCGCGCGGCAGTTGCACCAAATGTCCGACCGCGCCGATAATCCCTTCGTCGCGGTGAACTGCGCCGCCATTACGCCGGACCGGATCGTGCCCGAACTCTTTGGCGCGGTGGAGGGGAACGAGACCCTGCAACCGGGGCTGTTCCTTTTGGCCGACGGCGGCACGTTGTTTCTGGACGAAGTGGCGCAGATGCCGGAGCAGCTACAGGCGGCGCTTTTGCGGGTGTTGGAAGACCAGCGCATCCGGCCCGACGGGGCAGAGCGGGAGATTCCGCTGAACCTGCGGTTCCTGTTCGCCACCAACGCCGACCTGCCCAAGGCGGTGGGAGAGGGGCGTTTTCGCGCCGACCTCTATCACCGCATGAACGTGGTTGAAGTCGCGATGCCGCCGCTCAAGGACCGGTCTGAGGATATCGTCGAACTGGCAGCGATGTTCATGCAGCAGTTTTCGACCGCGCTTGGCATGCCCGCGCTGCGTTTGGATGCGGAGACTTTGCTGAAACTGCGCCGTTACGACTGGCCCGGAAATGTGCGCGAATTGCGCAATCTGATCGAACGCTCGGTGATCCTCGGCAGCCTGCCCGAAGCCTTTGCGGGCCATGGCGCGGTCGATGGGCCGCGGGCGATTGAAGACCTCGAACTGGTCACGCAGCGCCATATGTTGCACATCCTTGATCTGTCGAATGGCAACCGGGCCGAGGCCGCGCGCCGCTTGGGCGTGTCTCGCAAAACCGTCGACCGCAAGCTCGCCGCTTGGGCTGCCGAAGGGTTGGATATCGAGGCGTTTTGACGGATAAAGCTATGCCAATTGCGCATATCTGTTCCGCATATGAGGAATCTGCTTCAAATTCGCAGAATATTGTTCCGTCACATACACTGTGACTGGGAGGGTATCCCCGACGGGGGCGCTCTCCTAAACCCGTTATTCCATCTGAACCGATCCTGCCCGTCAAACGTTCCTGTTTCAGCGACGGTGTTGAAGCGGGCGGCGCCCAGTGACATCTGAAGCGCAAGCGTTAGAGGAGTAAATTCAATGCTGAAACAGATCGTTACCGCCACCGCGCACGCCGCGGTTACCGGCACCGCAGCCTTTGCCCAAGACAATGACACGCTCCGCGTCGGCATGTCGGGCGGCTATTTCCCCTTCACCTTCGTGAAGCAAGACGTGCTTCAGGGTTTTGAAGTCGATGTCATGAACGCCGTCGGCGGAGAGGCGGGTTTTGAGGTCGAGTTCGAGACTATGGCGTTCTCCGGCCTGATCGGCGCGCTGGACGCAGGCCGCATTGACACGATCGCCAACCAGATCACCATCACGCCCGAGCGTCAGGAAAAGTTCGCCTTTACCGCGCCTTATGTCTTTGACGGTGCGCAGGTCGTGACCAAAGAGGGCAACGAAGAGATCGGCGGCGTCGAAGACCTGCGTGGCAAAACCGTTGCGGTGAACCTCGGGTCGAACTTCGAGCAGCTTTTGAACGAACTCGCCTTCGCGGATGAGATCGAGATCAAGACCTATGAGGCCAACATCGCCCAAGATACCGCGCTTGGCCGGGTCGATGCCTTTGTGATGGACCGGGTTTCTTCGGCGCAGCTTATTCAGGAAAGCCCCCTGCCGTTGCAACTGGCGGGCAAGCCTTTCTCTGAGATCCGCAACGCCCTGCCGTTCCAAGACAATGACGAAGGCCGCGCGCTGCGTGACCGTGTCGACACCGCGCTGGAATCCCTGCGCGAAGACGGTACACTGGCCAAAATCTCGGACAAGTGGTTCGGCACAGACATCACCAAAGCGGAGTAACCCATGCGGGCGCTAGACCTTGACTACATGCTGGGGCTGGTGCCCGTCATATTGGGCTACGTACCGCTGACCTTGTTCATGGCGGTGGCGGGGATGGTGTTCGCACTCATCCTTGCCTCGCTTTTGGCGGTTGAACGGGTTGTGAAAGTGCCCGTGCTCGACTGGCTCGTGATCGTTTTCATCAGCTTCTTCCGCGGCACGCCGCTGCTGGTGCAACTGTTTCTCTTCTACTTCGGTCTGCCGCAGGTGCTGTCGTTCCTGACCAATATCAGCGGTGTGACTGCCGCCATCATGGGGCTGACCCTGCATTTCGCCGCCTATATGGCCGAAAGCATCCGCGCCGCGATCATGGGGGTGGACCGCAGCCAATGGGAGGCCGCCCAGTCCATCGGCATGACCCAAGGTCAGATGATGTGGCGGATCATCCTGCCACAGGCCGCCCGGATCGCCGCGCCGACGTTGGTGAATTATTTCATCGACATGATCAAAGGCACGTCGCTCGCCTTTACCCTCGGCGTGACCGAGATGATGGGCGCGGCCCAGAAAGAAGCCGCCGGAAGTTTCCTTTATTTCGAGGCCTATCTCGTTGTCGCCATGATCTATTGGGTCATCGTCGAAGCGCTAAGCCAAGTGCAAAAGCGGCTTGAAACCTATCTGAATAAGGCGTTCGTGCGATGATCGATATCACTGGCCTGACCAAAGATTTCGGCGGCGCGCCGGTTCTGAACGGCATTGATTTGCAGATTGCCGAGGGCGAGCGGGTGGTTGTGATTGGCCCCTCGGGCACCGGCAAGTCGACCCTGTTGCGCTGTCTCAATTTTCTCGACGTGCCGCAAGAGGGGGTCATTCGCATCGGCGATGTGACCGTCGACGCCGCCAAGGCGCGCAAAGCGGATATTCTGGCGCTGCGCCGCCGGACGGCGATGGTGTTCCAGAACTACGCGCTTTTCGCCAATAGGACGGCGAAAGAGAACATCATGGAAGCGCTCGTCACGGTGCAGAAACGCCCCAAGGCCGAGGCCGAAGAACGCGCGCTCGCGGTTTTGGCTGAGACCGGCTTGGCCGATAAGGCTGACAGTTTCCCGGCGGCGTTGTCCGGTGGGCAGCAACAGCGTGTTGGCATCGGTCGCGCCATGGCACTCGGGGCGGAACTGATGTTGTTCGATGAGCCGACCTCGGCGCTCGATCCGGAATGGGTGGGGGAGGTGCTCGACCTTATGCGCGCGGTGGCGGAGCGCAAGCAGACCATGCTGATCGTGACTCATGAGATGCAGTTCGCCCGCGAGATCGCAGATCGGGTGATCTTTATGGACGGCGGGAAGATTGTTGAGAGCGGTGCGCCGTCGGAGATTTTTGGCGCGCCGAAGGATGCGCGTTTGCAGAAGTTCTTGAAACGGGTTGAGGGGTAGGGTGATTTTGCCACCCGGGCCCGGGACAAGCCGCAGGCGCCGGGCCATCGCCTGCCCGCCCCCCGGGTAGGCGATTTGGTGAGGCTGGGTGCAACCTCGCGAAGGCACATCATGGTTGAACCATGAAGTGCGACCGAACATCTGTCAGATCGCCGACCCGCGGGCAGGCGATGGCCCTCGATCTTCTTCCCCAAACGTAAAAAGGCCCGCCATTTGGCGGGCCTTTCCGTTTAAACCTGACGGCTCAAATCACTCCGCGCAGGCGCGGATCTTCTCGATGTCCGGTCCATTCGGCGTGCGGCCAAGGTTGAACGGAGCCGACGCGTCACGCCATTTGGCGTAGTCGTTCAGATACTCCAGCTGGCTCAGGTAGACCTTGGCGGAATCGGGATTCTCGCAGGCGGTCTCTTCGATGGTCTCGTTCGCCATCTCCTGAACCTTGGTCAGCGTCTCGTCATCATAGCGGTTGATTTCGATGCCCGCGTCGAGAAACTGCTGGTAGGCTTCGGTCGCGCGCTTTTCAGTGAAGGACAGCGACCAAACGAGGTTGGCCTGCGCCGCAATCTCAAGCGCTTCGCGGGTCTCGTCCGACAGGGCGTCCCATGCGCCTTTGTTGATCATCACGCCGAAGATCGAAGCAGACTGGTGCCAGCCCGGTGTCGCCCAGTATTTGGTGACCTGCTGGAAACCACCCGAGAAGTCGACGTTCGGGGTCGAGAATTCCGCGCCATCGATCACGCCGCGCTCAAGCGACTGATAGATTTCGCCACCAGCCATGGAGACCTGCGACCCGCCTAGTTTTTCCAACAGACGGCCCTGCTCCAGACCCGACAGACGCAGACGCTTGCCCTTGAGGTCTTCCAGCGTGACGATCTGCTCGTTGGTGCGGAAGCCGGATTCGTTGTTGGTCACGCCGTAGGGCAGATAGACCATGCCGAACTTGCCGTAGATTTCGTTATAAAGCTCTTTGCCGCCCCATTGCTCGATCCAGTTGACGTAGTCCACCGCGTTGAACAGGCTCGCCGTGGTCGCCAGCGGCGAGAAGGCAGAGTTGCGGCCCGCCCAGTAACCGGGCCAGTCGGCGCCAGCCTGCACGGTGTTGGATTCAACCGCGCCGAACACTTCGCCCGCGGGCACGAGGGAGCCGCCTTCGAAGAACTCGATGGTCAGGTCGTCGCCGGTCAGCTTGTTGGCCAGATCGACGAAATGCTTGTCGATCTCGATCAGTTCCAGCGAAGTGGGCCATGTGGTGGTCATGGTCCAGCTGTCTTGGGCCGCGGCCTGCGTGGCAACGCCCGCGCAGAGTGCCAGACCGGCAAGGGTTGATTTCAATTTCATAATCTCTCTCCTCCGTTGATTATTTTGTATAGAGCGTTTCCGGCAGCCAGGTGACAAGCTGCGGGAACAGGGCGATGGCCACGCACATCATCAGGATCAGACCGATGAAAGGCAGCACGCCGACGATGATATGCGACGTCTTGACCTCACGCGGGGCAATGGCGCGCAGGTAGAAGAGCGCATATCCAAAGGGCGGGGTCAAAAAGGACGTTTGCAGAACCACCGACATCAGGACGACGAACCACAACAGGCTCACGTCCATCTCCTGCACGATCGGCAGGAAGATCGGGAAGGACAGCAGCACGATGCCGGTCCAGTCGAGGAAGGCCCCGAGGATGAAGACGATGAACATCATCATCGCGATCAAGAGCCAAGGCGCCATGTCGAGGTTGCGGATGATCTCCTGCGTCGCGCGCAGACCCCCGGTGATGTTGAACACGCCGGTAAAGGCCGTGGCGCCCACGACGATAAACAGGATCATCGCCGAGGTGCGCCCTGTTTCCAGCATCGCGCCGTAGAAAGAGGCCCAGCTGAACTTGCCGCGCATGATGACGATGACCAGCGCCAGCGCCGCACCGATGGCGGAAGCTTCTGTCGCCGTGGCGATGCCCGCGAGCAGAGAGCCCAGAATGCCGAGGATCAGCACCAGCGGCGGCACGGCTTCGATCAGCAGCATGCGAACAAGCGCGGGTTTCGAGATTTTCTCATCCGGCTCGACGGCGGGGGCCATGTCGGGTCGGACCACGGCGACGACGAAAACCCAGACCGCATAGAGCAGCCCCAGCACCACGCCCGGCACCATGGCGCCCGCGAAAAGCTCTCCCACCGAGAGGGGGGAATAAGAGGCCATGAGGATCAACATGATCGACGGCGGGATCAGAATGCCCAAACAGCCCGAGGCGGCGATGACCCCGGTGGTCAGGGTCGGGCTATAGCCATATTGCAGCATCGGGCGCAGGGCCATCACGCCCATCACGGTGATCGAGGCGCCGATGATACCCGTGGTCGCGGCGAGCAGGATCGAAATAAAAACCACCGCCAGCGCCAGACCGCCGCGAATGTTCGACATCAAAAGTCGCAGTGATTCGAACATCTTATCCGTCACGCCCGAATCGGACAGGAACCGTGCCATCAAGATAAAGAGCGGAATCGCGATCAGCGTGAAGTTGTCCAGCACATCGCCGAAAATCCGGTTGATGACGATGCCCAGCACCATCGGTTTGCCGGCGATGACAGCGCCCAAAACGGCGGTGCCGCCCAGAACGAAGGCCAGCGGGTGGCCCATGAAAAGGCCCAGCAGAAGCAGGCCGAACATGGTGAGAGCAATGAGTTCAGGCGTCACGGGTCAGTTCCTGACGGTTAAGTACGAGTTTCAAAAATTCCGCTACGCCTTGCAGCAGCAAAAGACCGGCAGCGAGGGCCATGGCCATTTTGAGCGGATAGACCGGCAGCTGGACCGAGCCATATGTCGTCTCACCTTGGGCATAGGAGCGCATGGCGAATTCATAAGAGCGGGTGGTGAAGATCCAGGCGAAGGGGAAGAAAAAGATCACATAGCCCGCCGCTTCGACCCAGCGGCGCAGGCTGGGGCCAAGAGTTTCGGTGATCAGATCGACCCGCACATGGGCCTGATGGCGCAGCGCATAGCCGCCCAGCATCACGAAATAGAAGCCATAAAGTTGTTTCGTGACGTCAAAGGCCCAGCGGGTCGGGTCATTCAGCGCATAGCGCATGAAGACGTCATAGATGATGATTGCGGCGAAAATGACGGCGACGACCGACACGATGCGCCCGACGAATTCGTTCATCTGGTCGATGAATTTTATCAAGATCTGAGCCCTCCCTGGCAGCTCGCACATTATTGGCCTTTCTGCCGAAAACAAGGCAAAAGACCATTAATAATGCTGCTTTAAGTAGCACTACGTATGCGGCTTGGGGCGGGATTGTCCAGAAGGTGAGATTTCAATTTGCCTAAGCCATGGACATTTTCGAAAAGCGACGATTATCTGCTGCGCATGGCCCTCCGCGTCGACGTCGGGGGAGGCTAAGCAAATATCCGTTTGGGAGGAAAAACATGGATCGTCGTTCATTTATCCGCAAAGCCGGTGTGATGGGGGCAGGTGCCGCCGCCACGACACTTGCAGCGCCCGCTATTGCGCAGGGCAACATCACCTGGCGCATGGTCACCACATGGCCCAAGAACTTCCCCGGTCTGGGTGTCGGCGCGCAGCGTCTGGCCGACCGGATCACCGCCGCCTCGGGTGGCGAGCTGACCATTCAGGTCTTCTCGGCTGGTGAGATGGTGCCCCCGCTGCAATCGCTCGACGCCGTGATCGACGGCACCGCCGAGATGAGCCATGGCGCCGCCTACTACTGGCAGAACAAATCCCCCGCGCTGTCGTTCTTCACCGGCGTGCCCTACGGCATGACGACGCCGGAATTGACCGCATGGATGCGCTACATGGGCGGTCAGGAAATCTGGGACGAGATCTATGACCAGTTCGGCGTTCAGGGTTTCTTGTCGGGCAACACCGGCACGCAGACCGGCGGCTGGTTCCGCGATGAGCTGAAAAGCCTCGACGACGTCAAAGGCGTACGCTTCCGGACGCCGGGCCTTGGTGGCCGCGTGTGGGAGAAACTGGGCGCGACCGTGACCAACATGGCCGCGGGCGAGATCTTCCAAGCGCTTCAGTCGGGCACGCTCGACGCTGCGGAATTCGTCGGCCCCTACAACGATCTGGCGCTCGGCTTCCATCAGGTGGCCAAGAACTACTACATGCCGTCCTTCGTGGAATCGGGTCTGGCGACCGAGCTTGTCGTCGACAAGAAGAAGTATCAGGAACTGCCCGAGAACCTGCAGGCGATCATCCGTGACGTCAGCCAAGCGGAATACGACCAAGTCGCTGCGGACTTCTACGCGAACGATCCGCGCGCGCTGAAGACCCTGCAGGAAGAGCATGGCGTGACCGTGCGCAACTTCCCCGACGACATCATGGAAGCCGGTGCCAAAGCCTCGGTCGAAGTGGTCGAAGAACTGCGCAACAGCGACGACCCGCTGGTCAAGAAGACCGCCGAGAGCTTTGTCGAAGCGCTGAACCTCGTCCGCACCCGGACCGAGAACATCGACAGCCCCTATGTGCAGGCGCGTCAGAAGTTCCTGAAGTACTGAGCTTCGCGCTGATTGGAAGGGCCCGGTGGTAACGCCGGGCCCTTTTTCGTTTGAGCACGAAGGGCATCGCCCTCCGGGGGGAGGGAGGGCGATGCCCGGCGTGCCGCCGGGCGGGACATTGGCGGATGTTTGGAAAACAAAAAAAGGCCCGGCGTTGCTGCCGGGCCTTTGAACGTCGAGGGGGGCTATCTCACCCTGCGATCACCTTAGGCAACCAAGTCACGATCTGCGGGAAGGCAAACAAGATCGCAATCGCCACCACCTGCAACATCACGAAGGGCAGGATACCTTTGTAAATCGCGCTCGTCGGCAGATCCGACGGGGCCACCCCGCGCAGATAGAACAGCGCAAAGCCGAAGGGCGGCGTCAGGAAGGATGTCTGCAAGTTCACCCCGACCAAGACACCCAGCCAGATCGGATCGATGTCCAGCATCAACAGCACCGGCGCGGTGATCGGGATCACGATAAAGATGATCTCAAAGGTATCGAGGATGAAGCCCAAGAAGAACATGATGATCATCACCACCGCCACTGCGGCCAAGGGGCCGCCGGGCAGGTTGCTGAGGAACTCATGCACCAGATTGTCGCCGCCCATCATGCGGAACACGATGGAAAAGACCGAAGCCCCCAACAGAATGACAAAGACCATGCTGGTGATCGTGGCCGTGGCGATCATCGTCTCCCGCAGGATGCGGAAGGACAGACGCCAGCGCATGGCCGCAAGCACCATCGCCCCCACAGCACCGACAGAGGCCGCCTCGGTCGGGGTGGCGATGCCGCCGAGGATCGAGCCCAGCACGGCGAGGATCAGCAAGAGCGGCGGCATCAGGGCGACAAAGAAATCTCGCACCAGCTGGCTTTTCTCATCCGCCGGAACTGGCGTCGCGGGGCAGGAGGCTGGCGCGGTCGCGGCTTTGAACAGAACGTAGCTCAGGTAAAGCGAAACCAGCAAAATCCCCGGCAGCAGCGCCCCGGCGAAAAGATCCCCGACCGAGACGGGCGTGGGGGCAAAGTTGCCCTTGGCCATCTGCACCTGAGAGTTAATGCCCGAAAGCATGTCGCCCATGAAGATCAACACGGTGGAGGGCGGAATGATCTGACCCAAGGTGCCGCTGGCGCAGATCACCCCAGTGGCAAGCTTGGGGTCATAGCCCGCCCGCAACATCGCGGGCAGCGAGATGAGGCCCATGGTGACAACCGTCGCCCCCACGACGCCCGTGGATGCCGCGAGCATCGCGCCCACAAGCACCACCGAAATCCCCAAACCGCCGCGCATATTGCCGAAAAGTTTGCCCATGGTGAGCAAAAGCTGCTCGGCGATCTGGCTGCGTTCCAGCATCACCCCCATGAAGATAAAGAGCGGCACGGCGACCAAGACTTCGTTGGTCATGAAGCCGATATAGCGGTTCGGCAACGAGCCGAAGTTCGAGGGATCGAAAACGCCGAACCCCATGCCCACGGCGCCAAACAGCAGCGACACGCCCGCAAGTGTGAAAGCCACCGGAAAGCCGAGCAGCAAAAAGCCGATCACGCCAAAGAACATGAGCGCGGCGAGCATCTCGCCAATGAAAATCGGATCCATCAAACGGCTCCCTGCGGATGGTCTGCGGGGATTTGGTCCCGGCTGTATTGCATGGATTTGGGCACCAGCTCAGCATTGCCGCTAAGCACGAGGATGGAGCGGATGATCCATGCAATCCCTTGAATTGCGAGTAGAAATGCGAAGCCGATGATGAAGGCTTTGAGAATGTAAAGCCCCGGCATGCCGCCCACATTGGCCGACCCTTCCTGATAGCCCCAAGCGCGGATCACGAAGGGGATCGAATAGGTGTAGACGATCCAGCAGAAGGGCAGCAGAAAGACGATGACACCGATCAGGTCAATGAGCGCGCGGCGGGCCATGGTGGCGGGGCGGTAGAAGATGTCGACGCGCACATGGTCATCGCGCAGCAGCGCAAAGCCGGCCACGGCCGTGAACATCGCGCCGTTGAGCCAGATATAAAGGTCTTGCATCCAAACGAAGCTGATCGCGAAGACATAGCGCTGCACGACCACGGTGAAACAGACCAACACGATGCCGAGTGCGAGCCATGAGAAGAGATTGCCGATGACCAAATTCACCGCGCAGATCACCCTGGCAATTGCTGCTAAAAAACGCACCTTGTCCCCTCTCCCGTCAAGTTCGTTTGATCGTCAATCAAAGGGAGGGGACAAAATGTCAAGATTTAGATGGCGGGCGGCTCTTCCCGGCTGCATTTGGCGCCTTCCCGTGGCAGGAAGGCAACCGAAGGGCCGCGCCGCTCAATAGATACTGGTCTCGGGCGCGCTGCCTTTACGCACCATGCCGCGGTACATGCCCTGCGAGTTGAAGGGCATAGCGATATTGCCCGCCGCATCCACCGCGATGATCCCGCCGGAGCCGTCGTTGGGTGCCAGATCCTGCATCACCACATGTTCGGCGGCGGTGGCCAGATCCTCGCCCGCGTGGCGCATCCGCGCGGCGATCTCCCCGGCGGCGTTCCAGCGGATGAAAATCTCGCCATGCCCGGTGGCGGAGACGGCGCAGGTCTCGTTGTCCGCGAAAGTGCCCGCGCCGATCATCGGCGTGTCGCCAACCCGGCCTGGGGCCTTGGCGGTCATGCCCCCCGTTGAGGTGGCGGCGGCAATGTTGCCCGCCGCGTCGCGCGCCACGGCCCCCACGGTGCCATGCCGCCGCGCCGGGTCGTCCGAAACCTCGCCCCGGGCGCGCATCTCAAGCGTCTCCTGCAAGGCATCCCAGCGGGACTGGGTGAAGAAGTAGTCACGGTCGGCGAACTCGAGGCCCGCCTGCCGCGCGATCTCCAGCGCGTTGGGGCCGATGAGGGTGACATGCTCGGTCCGTTCCATGACGGCGCGCGCCAGTTTCACCGGGTTCTTCGGCCCGAAGACCCCGGCGACCGAGCCTGCGCGCCGGTCGGCGCCATCCATCACGGCGGCGTCCATCTCCTGCAGGCCCTCGGAAGTATAGACCGCGCCGCGCCCTGCGTTGAACAGCGGCTCGTCTTCGAGCGCGCAGACAGCGGCCACCACCGCGTCCATCGCGCTGCCACCGTCGCGCAGCACCGCTTCGCCTGCTTCCAGCGCCCGGGCGAGGCCGTCGTGGTAGGCGGCCTCCTTTTCGGGCGTCATGTTTTCCTTGAGGATGGTTCCGGCACCGCCGTGAATGGCAAGGGAATAGGTCATGTGTGTCCTTTCAATCCGGCCTGTTCGGCGCAATAGGCTGCGATCTCGGCATGGGTGGCGATCCAGCAATCGCCGCGGGATTTGATGTGGTCGATCAGCTCGTCAAGGATGAAGATACGCGAGCGGTAGCCTGTCACATGCGGGTGCATGGTCAAGAGAAACAGACCGCCCTCGTCATAAGCGCCGTCGAACTCGCGCCGGAAAATGTCGAGCACATCCGCGGGCGGCGTATAGGGCCTCTGCGCGCCAAAACGGTTCATCATGAAATAGACGGCGTCGTCGCGAATCCACTCCACCGGCAGTTCGACGATGCCGGTCGCCTCGCCCTTCTCGACGATTTCGTAGGGGTCGTCGTCCGAGAACAGGGAGCTGTCGTAGAGAAGCCCCATCTCGCGGGCGATCGAGAGCGTGTGGGCACTGTAGTCCCAGGACGGCGTGCGCATGCCGACGGGGCGGATGCCGGTGATCTTTTCCAGCGTGTCCGAGGCGCGCAGCATCAGATCGCGCTCGGCCTCCGGCGGCACCTGCGTGTTGCGCTCGTGGATCCAGCCGTGAAGGCCGATCTCGTGGCCCTCCTCGGCAAGGCTGCGCTGCTCCTCGGGGTGCAGCAGGGCGGAGACGGCGGGCACGAAGAAGCTCGCCTTCACCCCATGCCGGTCAAGGACGCGGCGGATGCGGGGGATGCCACGCCGTGCGCCGTATTCGCCCCAGCCGAGGCGCGCAATGCTTGTGCCGCCGTCGCGTAGCTCGTTGGTTTCGTGATCGCTGTCGAAACTCAACGCCACGGCACAGCGCGCGCCGCCGGGCCAGGATTTCGGCAACAGGTTTTGCCCTGCTCGGACCTGTTCGACCAGCCCCCGCCAATGCGGCTCGTCCCATTCATGCGGCTCGCTCATGCGTGGCCTCCGTCGACGGAAAGGATTTGCCCCGTGATCCAACCGGCGCGGTCGGAGCAGAGGAAGGTGACTGCGTCGGCGATGTCCTGCGCGCGGCCCAGACGGCGCATGTGGATGCCGCCGATGATCTGCTTCTGCCGCTCGGGGCCGAAGGCGTCCCATTGCTTTTCCGTCGAGGGGTTCGACAGGACAAAGCCGGGGGCCACGGAATTCACGGTGATGCCCTGCGGCCCAAGCTCCAGCGCGAGCTGCTTGGTCAGGCCGAGCAGCGCGTGTTTCGCCGCCGCATAGGCCTGAATGCCGGTGAGGCTGGGCTTCAGCCCCGCGCCGGAGGAGATGGTGACGATCCGGCCCGACCCCGCGCTCTTCATCGCGGGCGCGAAACCTTGCGCACACCACATGGCGGCATCGACATTGGCTTTAAAGATCGCCTGCCAGTCGGCCTCGCCGATCTCCTCCAGCGGGCGGCCGACCTGACCGCGCACGCCGCCGGCGGAAGTCACCAGCCCGTCGATCCGTCCGTGACGTTCGAGGATCTCGGCGCAGAGCGCGAGGGTTGTTTCGCGGTTGCCCAGATCGCCGCTATGCAGCGTCACGCCCTCGGCCTTCAGCGGGGCGAGGCCCGCGACGTCGATGTCCATCGCGGCCACGGTGGCCCCGGCGGCGCGCAGTTCGGATAGGATCGCGGCGCCGATGCCCTGTGCTGCGCCCGTTACGGCAAAGACCTTGCCGGTCAGATCGATCTTCATGCCGCCACCAGCAAATTGACGAGGTCGGCGGATTGGGCGCGCTTGCCGTCCTCGATGTCGTGGATGAGGTCCACCATGCGCGCCAGTGTCGGCACCGAGATGCCTGCCTCCCGGCCCAAGTCGACCATAACCCCGATTTGCGCGTCGACCTCGGTCTTGCGCTTGCGCACCGCGAGGTCGCGCCAGATGCCGGAGTGGGTCTTGGCGGTCTTGCGGTTGTGGGCGATCATTTTCTGCATCGCGGCGTCGATGGCGGCGGTGTCATTGGTGCGGAAGGCTTCCGGGTCGAACCCGTTGAAGCCGAGAGGGGAGACGCCCTCATGCGCGGCCAGTGTCATCACCTCGTGGCCAAGCGCGCGGTAGGCGGCGCGGTGTTCGTCGCGGGCCATGGCGTCGGACATGCTGTCGGGGGTGAGGGCGGTGCAGAACAGCAACGCGCCGTAGCCCATCTTGCCCCAGAGGTAGCCCCAGATGTTGTCGGTGGCGACGGCTTCGGGTTCGACCAGTTGCAAAAGGCCATGCACCTCGGCCACGCGGTCGCTCATGCGCCCGTCGAGTTCCCCCACAGCTACGGCGGCGCGGTTGCCGAAGAGGATGCGGCCCGGCTCCAGCCAGTCGGCGCCGTAGTTCACGAAACAGCCCACCGTGTTCTCGGCCCCGATGCGTGCGGCGATGACCTTTTCGTTGAGCCCGTTCTGGGCCGAGACGACATAGCCGCCCGGCGCGAGATGGGGGGCAAGCATCTCCAAAGCGGCGGCGGTGTGGTGCGCCTTCACGCAGAGGAAAATGCGGTCGTATTGGCCAGTCAGTTCGTCCGGCGTGCTGGCCGGGAGGACTTGAGTAAATGCTTCGACCGGGCCTTCAATGCGCAGTCCGCTGCTGCGCATGGCTTCGACATGCTCTTCCACGACATCGACCATATGCACGACATGACCCGCGCGGGCGAAATAGGCGCCGAGGATGCCGCCGATGGCACCGGCGCCCCAGATCAGGATCGGGGTCTCGCTCATGCCCAATCCCCCTCGAGCTGCGCGCGGGTCTCGCGCACGGCGATCTCCCACAGCCGGTCGGTATCTGCGTCCGGCTTCTGGTAGACGCCGCCGTAGTTGCCGTCTCCGATGAGCGCACGCACGCCGGCAGCGTTGCGGTCGCGCAGGCGGTCGAAGTCGACGAAGGGTTTTTGCTCGTCCGGCAGTTCGCGGCCGGGCAGGCGGGTCCAGGGGAAGTTCTCCATCCAGGAGGCGTGGGAGGCGACGGGGTCGATCTCCTGCACGCAGTTCCACGTCTCGGGCGCGCGCCACCAGTCGTGGAAGCGGCAGCGGGCGCCTTCGTTGGCCTCCATCCACTCCATCGTGACGGGCTGGACCGGGCTGTTGCCGCCGTGACCGTTGACGATCAGCACGCGGCGGAAGCCGGTGGCATAGAGGCTGTCGAGGATGTCGCGCAAAAGCGCCGCATAGGTCGAAAGCTTCAGCGAGACCGAGCCGGGGAAACCCATGAAATAGGGCGTCAGACCGTAGGCCACGGCCGGAAACACCGGCACGCCCAGAGGTTCGGCGGCATCGGCGGCGACCTTTTCCGATAGGATCGAATCGACCGAGAGGCTGAGGTAGGCGTGCTGCTCGGTGCTGCCCAAGGGGAGGACGCAGCGGTCGTCGGTCTTGAGGTATTCTTCGATCTCGAACCAATTGCTTTCGGATATCTTCATTCTTCGGCGGCCTTTGCGGATTTGAGAGAGGCCCGGCATGTCTCAATGGCGGGCAGGATTTCTGAACGGATGGCGTGCACGTCTGGGGTGTGACGGTATTCAAAAGCGGTCTGCTCGGGGCGCAACGCGCCACGAAGGTAGTCGGCACCGGTGGCATAGATGACCACATCTGCCTCGCGCATGGCCGATGACAGGCCATTCTCGTCACGAACCTTCATGGTCAACTGCGTGACATGGGGGGCAAACCGCAGGATGCCCGCTTTCATGATCGTAACGAAGCCGGGAAAATAGGAGTAAGCGAGCGTCTTGGCGTCAGGCGGGATCGAAGCCAGCGCCACGCGGGTCGCCTCGTTGGGGATGAGCGTCAGGCCCAGCACCTCGACATTCGGCAAGATTTCTCGCGTTTTGGACAGCAGAGTTTTGGGCGCGATAATCAGGTCGATGTCCTTGGGCGGATTGGGTGAGATCTCATCCAGAACGGCGGCGTCGATCTCATCGCCCTCGGGCAGATGCTGGCGCAGTTCATCGGCATAAGCGCGGGTCGCGTCGATGAAATTGCCGACCATCAGAATGCGCAGCGGGCGCGGGCTGGCGCTGCTGGCCATGGAAATGCGCACAGCCAGTTCCGACGCGCTGACGCCACAGGATTTCGCGAGGCTCAACAGTTCAGCGATCTGTTGATCAAGCTGACGAAAGCGCCCGTCGTGGGCGCGGCTGCCACCGCCGCTGACGAATGTACCCGAGCCGACACGCCCCTCGACCAACCCCGAGGATTGCAGCGCGGCGTAGACATTGCTGACCGTGACCGGGGAAATCTTCATCCGTGCGGCCAAAGCGCGGACCGAGGGCAGGCGCGCGTCGGAGGGCAATTCGCCCGACGCAATCCCGAATTCCAGCGCTCCGCGGAGCTGAACGGAAAGAGATACGGACGAGCTGCGATCCATCGCCTGTACGATTCGATCCATTGCCCGTTCAAATTTTGCCTGTTTGTCACTCATGTTTGTAACACTGCCTCAAAAGCCGTGGCGCGACAAGCTTATATATTGGGCTTATACGGCAGGAAAAGATTGCAATGTTACATATTTGTGTTGACCGTCACAATTATAGCTGTCTAGTGTAACTGCAAGATATAACACATGGAGGTTTTGACCAATGAAGAAGCTTACCCTGAAATCCGCCGTCGCCGCACTGGCGCTGATCGCTGCCGCGCCAGCAGCGATGGCCGCCGATCTGGTGATCGGCCTGCGCGCCGGCCCGGATTCGATTGACCCGCATTGGTCGACCTTGGGCTCGCAAGCCGAAGCCCTGCGCCATGTCTTCGACACGCTGGTCGACGTCGACGAGAAGCTGCAGTTGAAGCCCGGCCTCGCCGTCAGCTGGGAGCCGATCGACGACACCACATGGGAATTCAAGATGCGCGAAGGCGTGAAATTCCATGATGGCACCGACTTCACCGCCGAGGACGCGAAATTCTCGATCGAGCGCATCCCGCAGGTGACCGGCCCGATGCCGATGACCCTCTACACCAAGTATGTCGACAGCGTCGAAGTGGTCGACGACTATACTCTGCGCGTGAAGACCAAGGGCATGGCGCCTTCGCTGCCGAACGACTTCACCCGTCTCTTCGTCGTGCCCTCTGAGACTGGCATGGAAGCGGGTAACGATGAGTTCAACTCGGGCGAGAAGGCGATCGGCACCGGTCCCTACACCTTCGTCTCTTGGCAGCCCAAGGGCGATCTGGTGCTCGAGCGTTTCGACGACTACTGGGGCGGTCAGGCCGCTTGGGAAACCGTCACCCGTCGCGAGATCCCCGAGGACACTTCGCGCGTTGCGGCACTGCGTTCGGGTGAGGTTGACCTCATCAACTACGTGCCCGCATCCGACTACCTCGCCATGAAGAACGATGGCGACATCGAAACATTCGTGTCTGACTCGGTCTATATCCTCAACATCGCACCGTCGGTGAAGGACGAAGAGCCGCAGCCGATCAAGGTCAACGGCGAAGAGGTCGAGGGCAATCCGCTGCAGGATCTGCGCGTGCGCAAGGCGCTGGACCTGGCGATCAACCGCGACGTGCTCGTGAACGTGGTGCTCGAAGGTCTGGGCACGCCCGCCAACCAGCTGATGCCCGAAGGTTTCTTTGGCTACAGCCCGGAACTGGGCGAGCGCGAATATGACATCGAGAAAGCCAAGGAACTGCTGGCCCAGGCCGGCTACCCCGAGGGTTTCGAGATCGATTTCACCTGCACCAATAACCGCGTGCCCGGCGATGCCGTGGTCTGCGAGGCGCTGGCACAGATGTGGTCGCGTCTGGGTCTTAAGGTGAACGCACAGGCGCTGAACGGCACCGTCTTCTTCCCCGCCGCCGCGCGTGAGGAATACACCATGACCATGTCCGCTTGGGGCACGCTCACCGGCGAGGCCGCCTATACCTACGGCGCGCTGGTGCACACAAAGGACCCCGAGAAGGGCTTCGGCAACTTCAACCGCGCGGGCTATTCCAACCCCGAGTTCGACAAGGTCTTCGGCGAAGGCGCCCAGACCCTCGACCCGGAAGCGCGCAAGAAGCTCTATGAAGAGGCCTCCTTCATCGCGATGGAAGACCGCGCGCTGATCCCGACGGTGATCTTGCAGACCGTCTGGGCGGCTAATGCCGACACCATCGAGATGACGCCCCGCGTCGATCAGGAAACCCGCGCCTATGCGATCACCCCGGTCGAATAAGGCGGCATAACGCACCGGGCGCCCGCTGCTTGCCGGCGGGCGCCTCTATTTTCCAAGTCTGATGGGCGAGGTCGAATGCTCAGCTATTTTGTAACCCGGTTGGCACAGGCGGTTGTCGTGGTCTTTGCCATGTCGGTGATCGTCTTTGTCGGCGTCTTTGCCATCGGCAATCCGATCGACGTGATGATCGATCCGGGCGCCACCGCCGAGATCCGCCAGAAGCTGATCGAGCAATACGGGCTCGATCAACCGCTGGTCGTGCAGTACTGGACCTTCCTCCAGAACGTGGCCCAGGGCGATCTGGGCAACTCGATGGTCTATAACATCCCTGTCGTCGACCTTGTGTTCTCCCGCTTTCCGGCAACGCTGGAGCTGGTGCTTGTCTCGGTGCTGATCGCCGTGGGTGTGGGCATTCCCGCCGGTCTCTGGGCCGGTTACCGTCCCGAGAGCCTTGGCGCCAAGATGATCATGGCGCTGTCGGTTCTGGGCTTCTCGGTGCCGACCTTCTGGATCGGCATGTTGCTGATCATGGGCTTCGCCGTCGAGCTTGGCTGGCTGCCCTCGGGCGGGCGCGGCGACGAGGCGACGGTCTTCGGCATCACCTCCTCGCTTTTCACCCCCGATGGCTGGAGCCATGTCATCATGCCCGCGATCAACCTGTCGCTGTTCAAGATGGGCCTGATGATCCGCCTCACCCGCGCCGGCATGGTCGAGGCCATGGGCACCGATTACGTCAAGTTCGCCCGCGCGCAGGGTCTGCCGGACCGGCAGATCGTATTCCGCCACATCCTGCGCAACATCTCGATCCCAATCGTCACGGTGCTGGGGCTCGAGCTCGGCTCGACGCTGGCCTTCGCGGTGGTGACCGAGAGCGTGTTCAACTGGCCCGGCGTTGGCAAGCTGATCATCGACTCGATCCTGCAACTCGACCGGCCGGTGATGGTCTCTTACCTTATCATGGTCGTGATCCTCTTTGTCCTCATCAACCTCGTGGTTGATCTGGTCTACGCCCGTCTGGACCCGCGGGTCCGCCTGAAAGGAGGCGCATGATGCCCGAGATCGTCGCTGAAAACACCATGGCCGTGCCCTCGGCCCCGCCGGTGGAGACGCGCGCCGAGCGGCTGCGCAACTTCTGGTCGGACTTCCGCGAAAGCTGGGTCGCCGTGGGCGCGCTCACCGTGATTGCCTTGCTTCTGTTCCTCTCCTTCGGCGCGCCGCTGGTCTCGCCGCAGGACCCCTATGACATGGCCGCGCTCGATTGGCTCGACGCCTTCCTGCGCCCGGGCACCGAAGGATCGGGCGGCTACGTCCATCTGCTGGGCACCGACAACGCGGGCCGCGACATGCTCTCGGCCATCTTCTACGGGCTGCGCACCAGCTTCGTGATCGGCCTGTCGGCGGGAGCGCTGGCGCTGCTGGTGGGCATCGCCGTGGGTCTCACGGCGGCCTATTTCGGAGGTCGGATCGAGGCGCTCTTGATGCGGATCGTCGATCTGCAACTGTCGATGCCCGCGATCCTGTTGGCATTGGTGCTGGTGGCGATGCTGGGGCAGGGGATCGGTCAGATCATCCTCGCCCTCGTTGTCGCGCAATATGCCTATTTCGCGCGCACCACCCATGGCGCGGCCAAGGTCGAACGCGGCAAGGACTATATCGAGGCCGCGCGCTCCACCCCGCTGCCGACCCGCCGGGTGCTGTTCCGGCACCTGCTGCCCAACGTGCTGCCGCCGCTCATCGTCGTGGCGACGGTGCAGGTGGCGAGCGCGATCGCGCTGGAGGCGACGCTGTCCTTCCTCGGCGTGGGCCTGCCGCTCACTGAACCTTCGTTGGGATCGCTGATCTCCAACGGGTTCAAATACATCCATTCGGACCGCTACTGGCTGTCGATCTATCCCGGATTGGCACTGATGGTGACCGTTGTCGCAATCAACCTCGTGGGCGATCAGGTCCGCAAGGTGCTCGACCCGAGGAACAGCCGATGAGCGCCGCACTGGAGGTCAGGGGACTGACCACGCAATTCAGCACCCGCAAGGGGGCCGTCACCGCCGTCAATGACGTGAGCTTTTCGGTCCAGCCGGGGCGCATCCTCGGGCTGGTGGGAGAAAGCGGCTCGGGCAAGAGCGTCACCGGGTTTTCGATCATGGGGCTCATCCACGCACCCGGCCGGATCACCGCAGGCGAGGTTCTGGTGCAGGGCACCGATATGCGCAGCCTCAGCGCCGAGGGCCGACGCCAAATGCGCGGCCGCAACATCTCGATGGTGTTTCAGGACCCGATGATGACCCTCAACCCGGTGCTGCGGGTGGGCGACCAGATGGCCATGGCGGTGCGCGTGCACGACAAGGTCAGCAAGGCCGCCGCATGGGAGCGGGCCCGCGAGGCGCTTGAGATCGTCGGCATCCCGGCCCCCGCCGAGCGGCTGCAAGCCTATCCGCACCAGCTCTCTGGCGGCATGCGTCAGCGCGTGGCGATTGCCACGGCCCTGCTGCACCGGCCTGCCGTGATCCTCGCCGATGAGCCGACCACCGCGCTCGACGTCTCGATCCAAGGTCAGATCCTTGCCGAAGTGCGGCGTCTGGCGGATGAGACCGGCACCGCCATCGTCTGGGTCACCCATGACCTCGCCGTGGTCTCTTCGCTCGCCGACGATATCGCGGTGATGTACGCGGGTCGGATCGTCGAAAGCGGCACGGCGGAGGAGGTTATCGCTCACCCGCGTCACCCCTATACGCGCGGGTTGATCGACTCGGTCCCCGGCCTGCACGAACCGGGCCGCGACCTGCCGCAGATCCCGGGCTCGACCCCGCAGCTCGCGAACCTGCCCTCGGGCTGCCCGTTCCGCCCACGCTGCCCGCGCGCCACGGACATCTGCGCGACGCTCCCACCCAACACTGGAACCGAGGCACATTCCGTCCTGTGCCACCATCCGATCGAGGCGACATGACCGATCCCATTCTGAAAATCGAGGGCGTCTCCAAACGGTTCACCCGCAAGCCGGGGCTGGTGGTCCGGGGGCTGGACCGCCTGTCGGGGCGCGACTCCACCCAGACCGTCCATGCCGTGAACGACGTCAATTTAAGCGTTCCGCGCGGCGAGGTGCTGGGCATCGTCGGTGAGAGCGGCTGCGGCAAGTCCACCTTGGGGCGCGTCGTCTCGGGCATCTATGCGCCGAGTGAGGGCACGGTGACGCTCGAAGGCCAGCCGGTGGCGCGCGACCATCGCGGCAATGTCGACAAGCTCACGACCCGCGTGCAGATGATCCACCAGGACCCTTTCGCGAGCCTCAACCCCCGCATGAAGGTGGGCGAAATAATCGCAGAAGGCCCGCGCATCCACGGGCTGATCCCGGCGCGTGAGGTGCAGGAACGGGTGCGCAGCCTGCTGGAGCAGGTCGGCCTGGAGGGCGCCTATGCCAACCGCCTGCCGCACCAGTTCTCCGGCGGGCAGCGCCAGCGCGTCGCCATCGCCCGCGCGCTCGCCATGCAGCCCGAGCTTCTGGTGCTGGACGAAGCCGTGGCCTCGCTCGACGTCTCCATCCAGGCGCAGGTGTTGAACCTCTTCATGAAGCTGCGGCGCGAGCTCGACCTCACGGCGCTGTTCATCAGCCATGACCTGTCGGTCGTGCGTCACGTTTGCGACCGGGTGGCGATCATGTACCTCGGCCGCGTGGTCGAGACCGCGCCGGCGGATGAACTCTACGCCAAGCCGCTGCATCCTTATACCGAGGCGCTCTTTGCCTCCGTGCCGACCCTCGGCACCGGGCGCGCCCACTTCCACCCGATCAAAGGCGAGATCCCCTCGCCGATCAACCCGCCCAAGGGCTGCGCTTTCCATCCGCGCTGCCCGCTTGCAGGGCCGCGCTGCAAAACCGAGGTGCCGCGCCTCGTGAACCCGAAAGACAACCGCAGCGTCGCCTGCCACCTGCATGACGGGGGCACCGGCGCCGAAACAGGAGCCGCCGCATGAGCCTGACCCTGACCGACCGCGTGGGGCGGCTGAACGACGTGCTCGTCTCGGTAAACCTGCTGAACTGGGACGCGCGGGTGATGATGCCCAAGGGCGGGGCCGAGACGCGCGGCCACCAGATCGCCACCTTGATGGGCATCGCGCGTGAGATGATCCTCGACCCCGAGATGGGCAAGGCCGCCGAAGCCGTGCTCAAGAGCGACGCGCCCGAGATCGAGCGCCGCGCCGCGCAATCGGTGCAGGAGGCGCGCACCCATCACGCCCGCATCCCCGCCGCCCTGCTGCGCCGACAGGCCGAGCAATCGATCACCGCCGGCGCCGCCTGGACCGAGGCCCGCCGCACCGGCGATTTCGCCCTGTTCCAGCCGCATCTTCAAAGCATCGTCGATCTGGCGCGCGAGAAGGCTGAGGCGCTCGGCCATGACGGCCACCCCTACGATCCAATGGCCGATGTTTTCGAGCCCGGCGCCACCGCGGTGCAGCTCACCCGGTTCTTCGACCAGCTCCGCGACGGCATCCGCCCGATCCTCGACGCGGCGTTTGCCCGGCCCGCGCCGCGCAGCGATTTCCTGTTCCGCGACTATCCCGTCGCCGGCCAGCAGGCCTTCTGCGCCTATATCGCCGAGGCCCTGGGCTATGACATGGACCGCGGGCGTCTCGATACGGCGGTGCATCCTTTCGAGATCTCCATGACCCGCAACGACGTGCGGATCACCTCGCGCTGGAACCCGAACTACCTGCCAATGTCGATCTTCGGCACGATCCACGAGGCGGGCCATGCGCTCTACGAGATGGGCGCCGATCCGGCGCTCACGCGCGGGGCGCATGCGACCGACATGATCGGGCTCTATGCCGTGGCGGGCACCAGTTTCGGGATGCACGAAAGCCAGTCGCGCCTGCTGGAAAACCACATCGGCCGGTCGCCCGCCTTCTGGGCAGTGCATTACGGGCGCCTGCGCGACACCTTCCCCGAGCAGCTCGGCGACGTGAGCGAAGAGGAATTCGTCGCCGCCATCAACCGCGTCTCCCCCGGCCTCACCCGGGTCGAGGCGGACGAGCTGACCTATGATCTGCATGTCATGCTGCGGGTGAAGATCGAGATGGCGCTGGTGGACGGCTCGCTGAAGGTCGCCGACGTTCCCGAGGCGTGGAACGCGGCGATGCGCGAGGATCTGGGGCTGGAGGTGCCGGACAACGGCGCGGGCTGTCTGCAGGACGTGCATTGGTCGCACGGCTACATCGGCTCCTTCCCGACTTATACCGTGGGCAATTCGACCGCCGCGCAGATCATGGCGCATCTGGATGCCACGCAGCCCGAGGTGCGCGCGGGCGTGACGGCGGGCGACTACGCGCCGCTTCACGCGGCATTGGGCGATCTGGTCTGGCAGCATGGTCGGTCGCGCAGCCGGGCCGAGATCCTCGCGGGGATCGGGGCCGGGGCCTACGACCCGACGGCCTATCTGGCCTATCTGGAAGCCAAGTTCGGCAGGTGATGAGGGGGGCAGTTTGCCCCCCCCCCTTCGAACCTTAGCCCGCTACCCGGTGCAACATCTGGCGGCCCGGGGTCAGGCCCTGCACCTTTTCCACGATCGAGCGCGCGTCGATGCCGAAATGCCGGTAGAGGTCGGCGATGGTGCCGGTCTGGCCAAAATGCTCGACCCCGAGCGGCACCGTCTGATGGCCCACGACCGCGCCCAGCCAGGACAGCGTCGCCGGATGGCCGTCGATCACCGTCACCAGCTTGCAGTCGCGCGGCAGCTGACCTAACAGCGTTTCGATATGACTCTGCGCCGCGTGATTGCCGCGCGCCCGGGCGCGCTGTGCCGCGGTCCAGCCGGCATTCAGCCGGTCGGCGGAGGTCACCGCCAACACACCCACGTCGCGGCGGCCTTCGGCGATGCTACCCGCGGCCTTGATCGCTTCGGGTGCTACGGCGCCTTGGTAGGCGATCACCACATCGCAGTTCGGCCCCGGCTTGCGCAACCAATAGGCTCCGTCGATGGCGCCTTGGCGGAAGTCCTCGTCGACGCGTTTGCCGGGCTGCTCGATGGGGTTCGTGGTCAGCCTCAGATAGACCGAACCTCCGGTCTCATCCCGCAGCCAAGTGCGCTCGTCCGGGTCGCCTTCGCCGTCGCGTTGCAGGTAGTCGAAGGCCCATTGCATGATGACGGCTAGCTCATCGGCGAAGGCCGGCTCAAAGCTCGCCAGCCCGTCCTGGCTCATCCCGATGAGCGGCGTGCCGATCGATTGATGCGCCCCGCCTTCGGGCGCCAACGTCACGCCCGAGGGGGTGCCGACGATCATGAAGCGCGCGTCTTGGTAGCAGGCGTAGTTCAGCGCGTCCAAGGCGCGCGCGACGAAGGGGTCGTAGACCGTGCCGATGGGAATGACCCGTTTGCCGAAGAGCGAATGCGACAGGCCCGCCGCGCCCAAAAGCAGAAAGAGGTTCATTTCGGCGATGCCCAACTCGATATGCTGGCCCTCGGGCGTGAATTCCCATTTCGCGGTGGAGGGGATCTTCTCGTTGATGAAAGTGTCGGCCTGTTCGCTGCGCGCGAAGAGTTTGCGCCGGTTCACCCATGGCCCAAGGTTCGTGGTGCCGGTCACGTCCGGCGACATGGTCACGATGCGGGAGGCGAGATCGCTGTCGCCCTTCGACAGATCGTCGAGGATCTTGCCGAAGGCCATCTGCGTGGAGATTTCGCGGTCGCTCGACAGTTCGATCTGCGGTACCGGCAGTGTCGTGTCATTGTAGCGGCGGCGGCCCTTGGCGAAGAAGGGCACGCGGTCGAGTGCCGCTTGCAACGCTTGCGGGTTCTCGATGGTGGCGAAAGGCTCCCATTCCTCCCCCTCGGCCACGCCCATGTGTTTCTGCCAGTCGGCCATCTGGCTTTTGGTCATCAGACCGCCGTGGTTGTCCTTGTGCCCCGCAATCGGTGTGCCCCACCCCTTGATGGTATAGGCGAGGAAGCAGACCGGGCGGTCGTGGTCGATGGCGGCGAAGGTCTCGGCCATGGTCTCAACACAGTTGCCGCCGAGGTTTTCCATCAGCTCGGCTAGTTCGTCATCGCTGCGCGCGTCGATGAGCGCCGTGACATCACCCTGATCGCCAAGCGCCTCCATCAGCCGCTCGCGCCAGACCGCGCCACCCTGATAGGTCAGCGCCGAGTAGAGCTGGTTGGGGCAATTGTCGATCCAGTCGCGCAGCTTGTCGCCGCCCGGCTCGTCAAAGGCAGCGCGCTGCAAAGCGCCGTATTTCACCTTCACCACGTCCCAGCCGAAGGCGTCGAAAATCTGCTCGATGCGTTTGAACAGCCCCTCGCGCACCACCCCGTCGAGCGACTGGCGGTTGTAGTCGATGATCCACCAGGTGTTGCGCAGGTCGTTCTTCCAGCCCTCTTGCAGCGCCTCGTAGATATTGCCCTCGTCGAGTTCGGCATCGCCGACCAGCGCCACCATGCGGCCCAGATCAACGTCCCCGCCCCAGTCTTTCGCGGTGATGTAGTCCTGCACCAGCGAGGCGAAGGAGGTCACCGCCACCCCAAGCCCGACCGACCCGGTGGAGAAATCCACGTCATCCACGTCTTTGGTGCGGCTGGGGTAGCTCTGCACGCCTTGGAACCCGCGGAAATCCTCCATCTTCTCGCGGGTCTGGTTGCCCATCAGGTATTGCATCGCATGGAAGATCGGCGAGGCATGCGGCTTTACCGCCACCCGGTCCTCGGGCCGCAGGGCACTGAAGTAAAGCGCCGTCATGATCGACACCATCGAGGCCGAAGACGCCTGATGCCCGCCCACTTTGATGCCGTCGACCTTGGGCCGAATGTGGTTCGCGTTGTGGATCATCCAGTGCGACAGCCACAGGAGACGTTGTTCGATGGTCTTCAGCTGTTCAGGGGCGAGAGCGGTCATGGCAGGTCTTTCATTCTGAGGATCCCTCGGGCGGTGCCCTCCTCGACACCACCCGCGACTGGTCCGGTTCGTGCCGGATCAGGCCGCTTGCATGTTATGCGCCCCGAGCGCGGCGTAAAGGTCATCAATGATGTCTTCCGCCGATTCCAGCCCGACCGAAAGCCGCACCAACCCCTCGGCGATGCCGTGTTCGGCGCGTTCCTCGGGGGAATAGGTGGAATGGGTCATGCTGGCGGGATGCTGGATCAGGCTCTCCGCATCGCCAAGGCTCACCGCGCGCTGAATGAGGTTCAGCCGGTTCATGAAAGCGATGCCGCCCGCCTTGCCGCCCTTGACCTCGAAGGGGATCATGCCGCCGAAGTTGCCCATCTGCCGCCGCGCAAGCTCGGCCTGAGGGAAGCTTGCCAGCCCCGGGTAGGCGACATGCAGCACCGCCGGGTGCTGCTCCAGCGCCTCGGCGACCTTGGCGGCGGTGGCACAGTGACGCTTCATGCGCAGCTCCAACGTCTTGATCCCGCGCAGCAGCAGCATGGCGGTGAGCGGCGACATCACCGCGCCGGTCATGTCTTTCAGACCCACGAGCCGCACCTGCATCATGTCCTCGGCATTGCCCACCACGAGGCCCGCGACCACGTCGCCATGGCCGGAAAGGAACTTCGTCGCCGAATGCAGCACGATGTCGGCGCCATGTTCGATGGGCCGGGTGATGACCGGCGTGGCATAGGTGTTGTCGACCACCACCTTGGCGCCCGCGCGATGCGCGATGTCTGAGATGGCGGCGATGTCCACCAGCCGGTTGTTGGGGTTCGCGGGGGTCTCGAAATAGACCACCTTGGTCTGGTCGCTGATCACCTCGGCGAGGTTTGCAGGCTCGGTCATGTCGACCAGCGTCACCTTGACGCCAAAGCGCGGCAACCCGTGGGTCATGAAAGCAAAGGTGCAGCCATAAAGCGTTTTGTCGATGATGATCTCGTCGCCCGCCTGCAGGAAGGTCCAGAGCGTCGAGGTGATCGCCCCCATGCCCGAAGCGGTGGCAAGCCCGGCCTCGGCCCCTTCGAGGTTGGCGATGCGCTTTTCCAGATGGTCCAGCGTCGGGTTGCTGATGCGGGTGTAGAAATGCCCTTCGCGCTCGCCCGCGAACATGTCGCCGCCGGCTTCGGCAGTCTCGAAGGTGAAGGTCGAGCTCATGTAGATGGGCGGGTTCAGCGCGCCCTGTTCGTCCTGCGCGTCATAGCCGTGGTGGATGGCGCGGGTGGCAAAGGATTTCTGGTTCTCGGTCATGGCTGGCCCCTGTCTGAATTTGAGGGCATGATCCGATGGCTTGAAAGGCATTTGGTTGCTAATATATGCTCAAATTTAAGGAGATTTGGCATATCATGCCCCAAACGCCCCGATTGGACGCCACCGACCGCCGGATCATCCGCGCGCTGCAACGCAATGGCCGGATGACCAACCTCGATCTGGCGGATGAAGTTGGCCTGTCGCCCTCGCCCTGCCTGCGGCGTCTGCGCGCGCTGGAGAAAAACGGCGCGATCCGCGGCTACAGCGTGGAGGTCGACGCCAAGGCCTACGGGCTGCCGGTGACGGTCATGGTGCGCGTGACGCTGGACGGTCACGACGAGGGCACGGTGCAGCGCTTCGAGAACCAGATCAAGGCGATCCCCGAGGTGCTGGAATGTTTCGTGATGAGCGGGCTGTCGGACTACCTGCTGCGCGTCGTGGTGGGCGATCTCGAGGACTATGAACGCTTCGTGCGCGCGCGGCTGCATCCCATCGGCGGCATCGGGTCGATCGACACCAGTTTTGTCTACGGCGTGGTCAAACGCTCTCAGGTCTATCCCGACATCGGCGATTGAGGGCGCAGGAGACATTTAACCGGTTTACAATTCCGCCCCCCTTGGGAAATGTTCGCCCGAAGCCCCGAGGAGCCCCCATGACATTCGCCGCCACCCCCGCCTTGCAAGCCGTCGTCGACCATGCGCAAGCGCATGAGACCGACTGGCCCCGCTCGATGTACCATGCCGATGGAGCCTATGTCGGCAACCGCGAGTGGAACGAAAGCGGCCCTTGGACCGAGATCGTGGGCCCCGTCAAACCGCGCGGCGGCCCTGCCGGGGTGATCCTGCACCGCGGCCAGCGCGTGGCCGATTGGGGTGATACGACACGCGCCGATATGACCTTCTCCATCGCCAAGAGCTACCTGTCGGTGCTGGCGGGGCTGGCGGTGAAGGACGGGCTGATCGATGACCTCGACGCGCCCGTGGGCGACAGCGTGCCGGGGCCGCATTTCGCGGGCGATCACAACGGACGCATCACTTGGCGGCATCTGCTGCAGATGAACAGCGAATGGCGGGGCGAGATTTTCGGCAAGGACGATCAGGTCGACCACTACCGCCAAATCGGCCCCGGCGCCGACAACAGCCGCAAGGGGCAGCTGCGCGCGGTCGGCGAACCGGGCAGCCACTATGAGTACAACGACGTGCGGGTGAACGCGCTGGCCTATGCGCTGATGATGCGCTTCCGCCGGCCCTTGCCCGAGGTGCTGCGCGAAAGGATCATTGATCCGATCGGGGCCTCCGCTGACTGGCGATGGGAGGGTTATTCGACCTCATGGGTCGAGGTGGATGGCACCCGGATGCAATCGGTCACCGGCGGCGGGCATTGGGGCGGCGGGCTTTTCATTTCTGCCGAGGATCACGCAAAATTCGGCCAGTTCATCTGCCAGAACGGCGCGTGGAACGGCGAACAAATTCTGCCCGTGGACTGGATGCAGCGGTCCCTGACGCCCACGCCGACGCTCGACAAATACGGCTTCCTGTGGTGGCTGAACCGCGGGGCGGAAGCCGATCCGAAACTGCCCGATACCGCCTTCAGCGCGCAGGGCGCGGGCGGCCATACGATCTGGATCGCGCCCGAGCAGGAAATCGTCGCGGTGATGCGCTGGCTCGCGCCGACCGCCACGCCGCAATTCCTCCGCCGGCTCTTCGCCGCGCTGACTGAGAGCTGACACGAAAGGAAAAACAATGCATATCAAGACCTTCGGCGTCGAGATGTGGATGAACGAATTCGAGAACCACTGCCGCTACAACCTCGCCGAGACCTGCGTGGACTCGATCACCTTGGGTGAGCTGATCGACATGGCGGGCGTCGACAATTCCGTGCTGGGCGAGTTGCGCGGCATGCGCATGGGCTATGGCGCGATCGAGGGCTCGGACCGGCTGCGCGACGCGGTGACGGGGCTCTACGAGACCCAGTCCCGCGAGAACGTGCTGACCACCCACGGCACCATCGGGGCCAATGCGCTGGTTCATCAGACGCTGGTTAGCCGCGGCGATCATGTCATCGCCATCGTGCCGACCTACCAGCAGCATTACTCGATCCCCGAAAGCATCGGCGCCGAGGTCGAACTGCTGCATCTGCGCCCCGAGAACGGCTTCCTGCCCGACCTTGACGAGCTGCGCGCGATGATGCGGCCCGACACGCGGATGATTGCCACCAACAACCCCAACAACCCGACCGGCGCGCTGATGGATCGCGCGATGCTGGCTGAGATTGCCGATATCGCGCGCGGCAGCGGCGCATGGGTGCTCTGCGATGAGGTCTATCGCGGCACCGATCAGGCGGGGAACGGCTATACCGCCTCGATCTGCGATTTGTACGAGCGGGGCATCAGCACGGCGGGGATGTCCAAGGCCTATTCGCTGGCCGGGCTGCGCGTGGGCTGGGTCGCGGGGCCGAAGGCCCTGCTGGAAGACATCATGATCCACCGCGATTACAACACGATCTCCGTTGGGCGGATTGATGAGTATTTCGCGGCCCTCGCCCTCGAAAACCGCGCCCAGATCCTCGACCGCGCGCATCGGATCACCCGCGAGAACCTCGCGATCCTGTCGGATTGGGTCGAGGCCGAGCCGTTGATCTCATGGGTGAAGCCGCAAGCGGGCACCACGGCGCTGCTGAAATACGACCTGCCGCTGCCCTCCCGCGATTTCTGCACGCAGCTACTGGAGGAAGAGGGCGTCCTCTTCACCCCCGGCAGCGCCATGGACATGGAGGGCTGGCTGCGCATCGGTTTCGCCAATTCGACGGCGGACTTGCGCGACGGATTGGCGCGTGTCTCCGCTTTCCTCGCGCGTCACGGTGCAGCACAGTCAAGCTAGATGGAGCCCATCATGCCGTCAGCCTCAGACCTGATCGCCCAAAGCGCCGCGCGTTCCTGCGTGGTTCATCGCAAGATCGCGGGCGCGGTTTACCGCACCCCGGTGATCGCCTCCCGCTTGCCAATGGCAGAGGGCTCGCGGCTGTTCTACAAGACCGAGAACTTCCAACATACCGGGTCATTCAAACTGCGCGGCGCCAGTGCAAAGCTGACGACGGTGCCGCTCGACCGGCCTGTCATCACCGCATCCTCCGGCAACCACGGCATCGCCTGTTCGCTTGCGGCCCAGACCACGGGGCATGAGTTGATCGTGGTGCTGCCCGAAACCGTCGTCGCCAAGAAACGCAAGATCATCGAAAGCTACGGCACGAGGGTCGTGATCCATGGGGCCGATGCCTCGGTCTCAGAGCTGCATGCGCAGAGTTTGGCTGAGGGAGAGGGCTATACCTATATCTCACCCTACAACGATGCCGAGGTAATCGCGGGGCAGGGCACCGCCGCGCTGGAACTGCTCGACCAGATCGAAGGCATCGACAATGTCTTCGTCTCGATGGGCGGCGGTGGGCTGATCTCGGGCATGGGATCGGTGATCAAGGAATTCTCGCCGCAGACCCGCGTGATCGGTGTGAGTGCCGCGAATAGCTGCGCGCTGGCCGCGTCGATCAAAGCGGGCAAGATCGTCGAAACGGAACATCTCGACACGCTGGCCGATGGCGTGGCGGGCGGGGTCGATGCTGGCTCGATGACCCTGCCGCTCGCAAGCGCGGTGATTGACGAGATCGTCCATTGCGACGAGGATCAGATCGCCGAAGCGTTAAAAGTGTTGGCTTGGGAAGAGAACTTGCTGGTCGAAGGGGCCGCCGCTTTGGCGCTGGCGGCCTATCTGGCAGGGCCGCGGAACTACGCGGGCCAGACCTCTGTCGTTCTGCTATGCGGTGGCAATTATGAGGTCGAGCAGTTGCGCGGCATCATTTAACGGCCACCCGGCCATTTCCCCTCAGTCCATGTCGAACCGCAGGTCGACCCAGCGGCCTTCGGGAATATCCCGCGGCGCGCCGCCCGCCCAGCCGTCCTGCCAGATCACCTCGCGGGTGCGGATATCGAGCGTCCCCGCATCATAGCTGCACGCGACATGAACCAGCCGATTGCCATTCGCATCCTGCGGCGCTTCGATCTGCCAACCGCGGCTGGCGAGCGGCGGCACATTCGACAATCGGTAATGGCCAAGCCCGATCCGTTCGAACCCTGCACCCAAAGGCACCGCAGGCTCTTCACTGCCATCGCGGAACAGGCGCACGATCGGGCTGGCTTCCTTGATGAACCCATTGGCATCCACGGTCGTATTCGCGCCGGACCAAATGGGCTGCCACGCGCCCCATGTCCCCGTCGCCCGGACACGAAAGGCCAGACCCGGCGTGTCGATCCCCAAGGCGATCTGCCACAGATAGGCGCTCTGCCCGCCTAAGGTGCTATTGCCGCAGAGCAGGCCGAAGACCCCATTCAGGGCCGGGAAAGGGTTGGCCCCGGCAGGCGCCTGCGCATGGGCGCCGCCATAGCTTGAAAAACTGCCAGAAAGATCATGCGTGTCGAGGTCCGTCACCAGCGGCCCTGCGTCAGCGCCGATGCCGAAATCCCCGACCCGCAGCAAACGGCCTACGGTCGCATCACCCACGCCCTGTGTCAGCGCCGCGCCTGAAGCGATGCCGCTCGCTGCGTCAAAGGCCAGTGCGGTGGTCCAACTGCTGCCATCGGCGCTGACCTTGATGGCGAAATCATCCTGCCCCGCCGTGCCCATCTCGGCACGGCCAGACCAATCGGTTTGGAACAGCAGGCTCGCGGTATCGGCGGCGCTGGCCTTGTTGAGCTTTAGCTGATGCCCCGCCCCTTCGTGGGTAAACAGGCTCGCCGGGGAGGAGACCGACAAGCGATTGCCACTGTCATGATCCGTATTAACCCCCAGCCCGGGGAGGTTCGCCAGCTCGGGAGGCGCGACCTCGGTCCAAGCCCCAGCCCCCCAACGGTGCAGAATCCCGGTCGATTTATCTAAGGCGACCCAGCCGTCTTGCGGGGCGGTGAACTGCCAGGTCTCTCCGACCCACGCGGCGAGTTCACCGGGATGACCCGCCCAAACCTCTGTCGGCGCATCACCGAGGGCGTAAATCTCCCCCGCCTGCGGCAGGGCGGGCGGCGTGTTGGCGTCAAAGCCTTCGACTGCAAGCTGCACCAGAAGATCGAGCCGTTGCAGCGCTTCGTTATGGGTCACATGTTTTTGCGCCTGTGCGGGCATCAAATAGGGCAGGGATAGGCGCTCAGAGGTGTCGGGCATCGGGGCTCTCCGCGTTATGGGTCGCCTGAGACTGTGAGAAGGAAGTCTTGCCAGCCTGACAACCCACCGTTCGGGCCACGCGCAACAAGCGGCGGTTCTGCCACATCGCACGACACGGGCGAAAGGTTCGCGCTGCGGCCTTCACTTTCGCCAAACCGCCCTAACTCCCTGTCAGGCGGTGCCTTTTCAAAACGAAAGCCGCAGTTTAATATCACGCCACGCCGCGCAAG